>DATFHD010000012.1:0-70364 GCA_035248785.1 Pyrinomonadaceae bacterium
TTCGCGCGGGCCGTGTCGGAGGGCGTAGACCCTTCGGGGAACACGATGCTGACGGCGATGCCTCGGTTCCGGATGTCTGCGGATGACGTGGCAGACCTGCTCGCCTACCTCAAGGCCATCGAGCACGACCGCGACCCCGGCCTGTCGGAAGACGCAATCAAGGTCGGGACGCTCGTGCCGTCTAAAGGCTCTCTGGCCGAGACGGGCGCGGCGATGCGCGACGTGCTCGCCGCCTTCTTCGCTGAGCTGAACGCGAAGGGCGGGGTCTACAACCGCAAGGTCGAGCTGCGCGTCGGCGATACGCAGGGCGACGCGGCCTCGGCCGCGTCGGCCGCGCGCCGCCTCGTCGCGGACGAGCAGACGTTCGCGCTGGTCGGCGGCCTGAGCGCGGGCGCCGACAAAGAACTCGCCGCGCTGACGCGCGAGCTGGAAGTCCCGCTCGTCGGCCCCTCGACGCTTCTGCCGCAGGCCGCGGCCGACAACCGCTACACCTTCTACCTGCTGCCGGGCGTGGGCGAGCAGGCGCGCGCGCTCGTCAACTTCGAGTCGCAGAAGCGTCAACTTAAAGAGTCGAGCGTCGCGGTCGTCTACGCGTCCGGCGAGATTCACGAGACGGCCGCGGCTGCCGTCGAAGAGCAGTGCAGGCGCGTCTCGTGCGGAGCGGTGCGGAAGCACCTGTACGAGCGCGGGAAGTTCGACGCGCAGGCCGCGTTGAAGAGCACAAAGGGCGTGGACGTTGTCCTCTTTCTGGGCACGGGCGCGGGAGAGGAGGCCGACTTCATGCGCGAGGCCGACGCCGCCGGTTGGAGGCCGGACGTGCTTCTGCTCGGCGTGCTCGCGGGCAGGGAGTTGGCGTCGAGCGTCCCCGCGGGCTTCGCGGGCAAAGTCTTCCTCGCCTTCCCCTCGATACCTTCGGACTTGACGCCCGAGGGCAGGGCCGAGTTGACGGCGCTCGCGGAGAAGTACAAGTTCCCCGCGAGCCACGTCGCGGCGCAGCTCTCGGCGCTCGCCGCCGCGAAGGTTCTGGTCGAGGGCCTGCAACGCGGCGGGAAAGACCTGAGCCGCGAGAAGCTCGTCACGGCGCTCGAAGGTCTCTACGACTTCGAGACGGGCGTGACGCCGCGCCTCACCTTCGGCCCCAACCGGCGCGTCGGCGCGGCCGGCGCCTACGTCGTCACCTTAGACGCAGAGCGCAAGACGTTCGTCCCCACGGGCGAATGGGTCAAGAGCAACTGACATACACTCGGGTTATTCTGAAGAAACATCGTGAAGAGTCTTGGAACAACGGTCGGCGGCTGCTTACTCCTGTTGCTTTTCCTGTCGGGCTGCGCGCGGCCCTCTTATCAAACACATCTCGCGCCGACCGACGGTTCAACAGACACGAGCGGGACTGCCGTCGCGGCTCGCGTCGTGCGCGTCTCCGCCGAGAAGAGTGAGGCGGCCGAGCCGGCGGTCGCGGGCGCGCGTGACGGGACGGTCTACGCGGCTTGGGTCGAGCACCGAGGCAGGGAGGCGGACGTTTGGCTCGCGCACTTCGACGCGGAGGCGAAGCCGCTCGCTTCGCCCACGCGCGTCAACCCGAACGCGGGCGAGGCGACCGCTTGGCGCGGCGACCCGCCGACCTTGGCGGTCGCGCCGGACGGTACGGTCTACGTCGGCTGGACTGCGCGCGACGAAGCGGCGCCGCACGCGACCACTCTCTACCTCTCGGCCTCGCACGACGGCGGGCGCAGCTTCGGCACGCCCGCGAAGGTCAACGACGACGCGAAGCACTGCGTCCACGGGATGCACTCGCTCGCGGTCGGCGAAGGCGGGCGCGTTTACGTTGCGTGGCTCGACGAGCGCAACATCGCCGCGCCGAAGCCCGCCGAGGGCGGCCCCTCACACATGCACTCGGAGAGCAACCGCGAAGTCTTCTTCGCCTCGTCCGAAGACGGCGGGCGCACGTTCACTCCGAACATGAAGGTCGCGGGCGAAGCCTGCCCCTGCTGCAAAACGTCTCTCGCCGTCGGCGACGACGGGCGCGTCTACGCCGCTTGGCGGCAGGTGCTTCCCGGAAACCTTCGGCACATCGCGGTCGCCTCGTCGGACGACGGCGGGCACGCCTTCTCTACGCCAGCGGTCGTGAGCGACGACCGTTGGGAGTTGCAGGGCTGCCCCGTCTCAGGCCCGTCGCTCGCGGCCGCGGGCGGAGCGCTGCGCGTGCTCTGGTACACGGCGGGCGAGGCGGGAAGGCCCGGCCTCTACTGGTCTGAGTCGCGCGACGGCGGGCGCACCTTCTCTCCGCGCCGCGCGCTCGCAGACGCGGGCGGCGGGCGCGGCACGCCCGTTTTGCTGAGGGACGCGGGCGGCTTTAAGGCCGTCTGGGAAGGGAGTGAAGGGACGACGCCCGTCGCCCTGACGGTCGGGTTGAAGGATGAAGGCAACGCCTCCGAGCCTTCGACACTACCTTCGACATTGGAGGGCACGGGCGCGCTCCCCGCCGCGGCCGAAGCGGGCGGCCGACTCTTCGTCGCCTACATCGCGGGCGGCGAAGGCGAACACGCCGTCTGGCTCGCTCGCTCCGCGGCCCGCTAGTTACGAATTATTTATCTTGCAACCGCCGGGCGATGCGGTTACAGTCTCGCCCGCGGCTGCCCCGCCCGCCAGTTCTAATCCCTAATCTCACCGGCCACGAGTGTGCGCGGACGCCTGCGCCCGCGCCCTGAACCCGCACGCTTAAAACGCGCGCGCCCTGCCCGACGCGCGCGCCACCACTTCACCTGTCCAGAACACCCGGAGGAAACCTTGATGATCTCTTTCCGCAAAACGGCCGCGCTCGCCTGCGTGCTGGCGCTCGTTGCGGCGCTGGCGCTTAACACCCCGCGCTCCGCCGCGCAGTCTTCGACCGAGGGCTTCGAGAGCGGCACCAAGACCGCCTACGCCGCCGGCTCGGTCTTCCTCACCACCGGCTGGTGGTACTTCGACGACGCGCTCATCGGCAACCTCTCGACCGACCGCAAGACCGGCGCGCAGTCGGCGCGCATACGCAACGTCGGCGCGCTCACCACGCAGTTCGACTACGCCTCGGCCGGCACCGTCACCGTCCAGCACGCAGTCTTCGGCACCGACGGCTCTTCGACGTGGGAGCTCTGGGTTTCGACCGACGCGGGCGTCAGCTTCTCGAAGGTCGGCTCGACGGTGACGACCTCTTCGACGACGCTTCAGACCGCGAGCTTCACCGTCAACTCGGCCACGCCCGTACGCCTCTCCATACGCAAGACGGGCGGCGGCGCGAACCGCATCAACATAGACAACGTCGCCGTCGGTTCTTACAGCGCGCCGCCCCCGCTCGGCGAACACCTGACGATGGGCAATCCGTCGAACGCCGTCGTTGACGTGAACCAGCCCGCCAACTACCTGCTCGACAAGCCGCAGTACGCAGTCTCTTACAACCGCGACAAGGGGCGCCCGAACTGGGTTAGCTGGCACCTCGACCCGACTTGGCTCGGGAGCACGCCGCGGCAGGACGACTTCCGCAACGACACGACGCTGCCCGCCGGCTGGTATCAGGTGCAGGCGACTGACTACTCCGGCTCGGGCTTCGACCGAGGCCACCACTGCCCCTCGGCCGACCGCACGGACACGGTCGCGAGCAACTCCTCGACCTTCCTGATGACGAACATGATGCCGCAGTCGCCCGACAACAATCAGGGGCCGTGGGCCGCGTTCGAGACCTACTGCCGCAACCTCGTCAGCGCGGGCAACGAGCTGTACATCATCGCGGGCGGTTCGGGCTCGGGCGGCACCGGCTCGAACGGCGGGACGACGACCACGGTCGCGGGCGGCCACGTCGCAGTGCCCTCGCAGACTTGGAAGGTCGTCATCGTCATCCCGCAGGGGACGAACGACGTTTCGCGCGTGACGACTTCGACGCGCACGATCGCCGTCATCATGCCGAACGTGCAGGGCATACGCTCGAACACTTGGCAGTCGTACCGCGTGAGCGTGGATCAGGTCGAGTCGCTCACCGGCTACGACTTTTTCTCCCAAGTCCCGACCTCCATCCAGAGCGTTATCGAGTCGGTGGTGGATAACCAGTAACGCGACCGGCCAATGAGTAACGCGACTGCCGAGCGGCCCGGGCGAGACACACGCCCGGGCCGCCGTGCTTGAGTCTTAAGGCCGTGCGGGGCATTATGCGCGGGATGAACGTACTGCTGCTCGGCCACGAAGAGGTCACGGCGCTCCTGCCGATGGGCGAGTGCATGGCGCTCATGCGCGACGCGCTCGTCTCGCTCGCCAGAGGTCAGGCTCACCAACCGCTGCGCACCATCGTACGCCCGCAGGGCGCCGCGGGCTTTATGGGGCTCATGCCTTCTTACAGGGCGGGCGCGCACGCAGCCTTCGGCCTGAAGGCCATCTGCATCTTCCCCGGCAATCCCGCGCGCGGGCTCGACACGCATCAGGGCGCAGTCCTCCTCTTCAGCGCGGAGACGGGCGAACTGCTGGCGGTCGTCAACGCTTCTGCCGTGACGGCCGTGCGCACAGCCGCGGTCTCGGGCGTGGCGACGCAGGCGCTCGCGAAAGAGGACGCGTGCGAACTCGCCGTCATCGGCGCGGGCGTGCAGGCGCGCTCGCACGTCGAGGCGATGTCGCACGCGCGCGCGGTCAAACGTTGCCGCGTGGCGAGTCGTAAGGTCGAAAACGCGCGCGAGTTGGCCGAAGAGTTGAACGGGAAATACTCATTCCCCGTCGAGGCCGTGGCGACAGTCGAGGAGGCTCTGCGCGGCGCCGACTTGATCGTGACGGCGACGAGCGCGGCCGAGCCCGTCCTGCGCCGCGAGTGGGTCGCGGACGGCGCGCACGTCAACGCGGTTGGCGCCTGCACGCCGCACACGCGCGAGCTCGACGCGGCCACGGTCGCCGCGTCGAGCCTCTTCGTGGACAGCGTCGAATCGCTCGTCAACGAAGCCGGCGACTACCTGCTCGCCTTGAAGGAGGGCGCCGTCGGCCCCGAACACGTGAGGGCCGAACTGGGCGAAGTCCTCGACGGCACCAAGCCGGGCCGTACTTCGGACGGAGAGATAACGCTCTTCAAGTCCCTCGGCCTCGCCGTCGAAGACCTCGCCGCCGCCGAGTACCTTTACCGCAAAGCCGAAGAGACGGGCGCCGGCACTTGGACGCGCTTCTGAAAGAGTAATCTGAAATTTCAAATCTGAAATTCACATGACGCTGCCAACACTCGCCGACGTGAAGGAGGCGCGAGGCCGTATAGCCGGCGCGGCGATACGAACGCCGCTCGTCCGGCTCAACTACCGCGAGGCGCCCGCCGAGATTTACCTCAAGCTCGAAAACCTTCAGCCCATCGGCTCCTTCAAGATACGCGGCGCGTCGAACGCGATGGCGCGCATCAACCGCGAGGCGCTGGCCGAAGGCGTGCTCACCGCCTCGGCCGGCAACATGGCGCAGGGCGTGGCTTGGCGCGCGCGCGAACTCGGCGTGCCCTGCACGGTCGTCGCGCCCGAGACCGCGCCCGAGACGAAAGTCCGCGCGGTCGAGCGCCTCGGCGGGCGCGTCATCAAGGTGCCGTTCGAGGAGTGGTGGAACTGCTTCGAGCAACGCGCCTACCCGGGCGTCAGCGCACACTTCATACACGCCTTCGACGACCCCGACGTGATGGCCGGCAACGGCACCATCGCGCTTGAGATACTGGAAGACTTGCCGGAAGTGGACGCGGTCGTCATCCCTTGGGGCGGCGGCGGGCTCGCGTGCGGCATCGCGTCGGCGATGCGCGAGTTGAGGCCCGAGTGCAAGCTCTACGCGGCCGAGGTGGACACGGCCGCGCCGCTCGCCGTCTCGCTCGCGGCGGGCGAGCCGCGGCAGGTCGTCTACCAACCTTCGTTCGTTGACGGCATCGGCGGCCGCGGCGTCTTCCCCGAGATGTTCGAGCGCGCGCGTCGTCTGCTCGACGGCTCGCTCGTCGTCGGGCTGGAACAGGTCGCGGCGGCGCTCCGTCTTCTGGCCGAGCGCAACCGCGTCGTCGCCGAAGGCGCGGGCGCCTGCCCCGTCGCCTGCGCGCTCGCGGGCTTGGCCGGCGCGGGCAAAGTCGTCTGCGTCGTCTCGGGCGGCAACATAGACCTCTCGAAGCTCTGCGCCATCCTCAACGAGAGTTGAACGAATGATGATGAAGAAATCGCTGACGGCCCCCGCGTGTGTGAAGGAGATGAACCGGCGCGCGACGTGCGCGCTCGCGGCCGCGCTCTGGTGTCTGCTCTCGGCGGCGACGGCCGCGGCGCAGGACGGCGTCGAGAAGAAGACTGTGACGCTGACGCTCGGCGAGACGGCCGTGAAGGTCAACGTCTACGAGAAGGCGGGCGCGCGCGTCACGTTCTTCGCGCCGCACCACGACGAGCTGGGCGCGCCCGAGGCGGCGAAAGAGGCCATCGCCAAACACGGCGGCCGCCTCGTCGAGCTCGTCTCCTTCGACGACGCGGGCCGCCCCGCGCGCCGCGTCGCCTTCAAGCTCCGCGGCAAGAGCTACAGCGTAGACCCCAACCGAATCTTCACAGAGAACGGCCGGACGTGCGCCGGCCTCTCGGCCGACGTGGAGCCGGCCGTCCAGAGCTTCGCCGAAGCGCTGCTCGAAATCATCTACGCGCCCGGCGGCAAACGCCTGCGCGAGGGCGAGAGCTTCCTCGTCGCCGTCCACAACAACACGGACTTTGAAAGCAAGGTCGGGCGCGCGCGCGCAGACGACCTGACGGCCGACGCCTTCGCTCGCCCCGGCCCGGCCGACGCTGCCGCGCACAGCGCCTTTCAGGACTCGGCCGCGGGCGTCTTCCTCTCGAACCGCGAGGCGGACGCAGACAACTTCGCGCTCGTCACGGACGCGCGCCTGCTCGGCCCCTTCGCCGAGCGCGGCTTCAACGTCGTCTTGCAGCGCCCGCCCGCCGAGCTTCGCGGCACGGGCTGCAACGTTGACGACGGCTCGCTCTCGATCTACTCGGCGCTGCAAAACGTCCCTTACGTTAACCTCGAAGCCGACGCCCTGAGCGGCGGCGCGCGGCAGAGGGAGATGCTCGAAGCCGTCTACGCGCTTCTTCAGTTGAAACTGGCGAACGGAGGCGACGGACGGCCTTAAGGCTTTAACTTCATCGGTCAGCAGTCCAGAAAGGGCGCGGGTGAGCAAGTTCACCCGCGCCCTTTCGTTCATGCGTGCGTGACGTTTCCGCGGCGCGTGAGCTTTTTGAAGCCGCCGCTACGCGTTTCTGTGTGAGCGCCCGAGCGGGCGCACGGTGTGATGAAAAGAGCGATCTTAAAAAGGGCTTTGCTGGCCCTGTTGATTCTGAACCTCGTCGGCGTGAGCAGCCTCCGCGCCGTCGCCGCCCCGTCGGAAGAGGCGAAGAGCTTGATGACTGTCGTGAACTTCGACGAAGCCCTCGGCCGCGCCCTCGCGCGCCGCGGCGACGCGGGCAATCGGCCGTGCGACGCGGGCGACGCCGTCTCGCAGCGCCTCCTGACGGAGTACGGCGCGGTCTTCGTGGCCGGCGCGGGCGTCCTGCCGCCGCCCGTCTGCGTCTTCTCGAACGCGGAGGAGGTCAGGTCTTTTCAGACGCGTGCGCGCGCGACGGCCGCGAACGTCGGCGGCGTCAACGTCGAGCTACAGCCGGCGGCGATGCGCGCGCTTCTGGCCGCGCGCGCCGAGGCTCTGGCCGCGGGGCTCGACATCACGCCGCGCGACGGCACCGAGGCCGCGCGCCGCGACTACGCCGACACTGTGCGCCTCTGGGACTCGCGCCTGCTGCCCGCGCTCGAATACTGGAAGAGTCAGGGGCGTCTGACGGAAGAAGAGGCCGTCCGCGTGCGTCGGCTCCCCGCGCGCGAGCAGGTCGGCGCCGTCTTGGAACTCGAACGCCGCGGCGTCTTCTTCAGCAAGGATTTTTCGAAGTCAATCCTGCACTCGGTCGCCGCGCCCGGCGCCTCGCAGCATCTCTCGATGCTGGCCTTCGACGTGAGCGAGTACGCCGACGCGCGTGTGCGCGCCATCCTCGCGCGCCACGGCTGGTTCCGGACTGTGCGCAACGACCTGCCGCACTTCACCTACCTCGGGCTTCGTGAAGAGCGCCTGCCCTCGCGCGGGCTGAAGAAGATAATGAACGCGTACGGCGAGTTCTGGGTGCCCAACGTCTTCGACAGCTACCAGCCGACGCCCGCGCTCGCGTCGGCGGCCGTGAAGTAGTGCGGGCTCGTCTTCGTCTCAACGCTCGCCGAGTTTGGTGAGGACGAAGGCGGCGAGGAAGCCTGCGACGGTGATGAGGCCCGCGAGGTCGTGCGCCTCTTCGAAAGCCTCGGGCATCATCGTGTCGGCGAGCATGGCGAGGATGGCGCCCGCGGCGACGGCCGTCGTCGCGGCGATGACCTCGGCGTTGAAGCGGCTGAAGACGGCGTAGCCGGCGAGCGCCGCCAGCCCCGACAGGACGGCGATGCCGCCCCACACGCCGAAGACGTAACGGGCCGACCGCCCCGCCTTCCTCATCCCGGCCGAGCTCGAAAGCCCCTCGGGGATGTTCGAGAGGAAGACCGCGACGACCGCCACCCAACTGACAGCGCCGCCGCCGATGAGGCTCACGCCGATGACGATTGACTCGGGGATGCCGTCGAGCAGCGCGCCGACGGCAATCGCTAAGCCGCTCCCCGCGTCGTCCGACTCGGAAGGCTGCTGCTCGCCCGAGCGCTTGCGGTGCTTGGCGCCGCGACGCGCGAGATACCAGTTGGCCGCCGTGTAGACGGCCGCGCCGCCGAGGAAGCCCGCGGCCGTCGAGTCGAAGCCGCCCTGCCGGTACGCCTCGTCCATCAAGTCGAACGAGAGCGCCGAGATGAGCACGCCGCCGCCGAAGGCCATCACCGCCGCGATCAGACGCCGCGGCACGCGCGCGAAGTACCCGGCGGCCGCGCCCAAGAGCAGCGCCGAACCCGCGAGCATCCCCCAGAACCCTGCCTGTAGCCAGAGCGGAAACATCTTAAACTCCCCTTTGTAATACGAACTTGCAAATCTAAATAAGGCCGCTCTTCGCTGGGAGCGCGGGCATCCCTGCCCGCAAGCGTGCGTGAGCACGCTGACCGTCTCCCTCTTACCCTCAACCTTGAGACGTAACGTCTCTCCGTCTTCGCGCTGACGCGCTCATGGCGGGCTGTAGGGTGTCCCGCGCTCCAGCTTTAGACGCCTTATTTCATCTCACAAGCTGATATAAGGTCGCAAACTCTCCGCGGCGTGAAGCACGTGCCCGAAGGCGAACTCAGGCGCGGGGGACGTTTTTGACTTTCGTCCGAGCAAACAAGTAGACTGCGAATCAGACCGGCGGCCGGCCGGGACATCGCCCAACTCTTTCCTGAAAATTCATAAACATCCAGACGCTCTCTTACCCCGAGAGGAATCTTCGTGAGCCAGTTCCCCCGGAAGCCGCACGGCAAACGCCGTCCGCGCCGTCTCATCTACCGCAATCTTACAGTCTGCCTTGCGCTCATCGCCCTCGGGGCGGCGGCCCTCATCCCGTCGGTCTTGACCCGCACGCGGGGCGGCGGCGGCGAACAGAGTAACGTAACGTCGGAAGTCTCGAAGGAACAGCGCGCGAAGCCCGCCGCGCGCGCGACGCAAGAGGGCGCGTACCGCTTGAGTCTCGAAGCGAAACTCTCGCCGCCCGCGCTCAGGTTTCCGAATGCGCACGCGCCGATGTTGAGAACCGCGCGGGCCGAAGCCTCTCCCGCCGCGCCCGGCGCACGGCCTGAAGACGAAGACGGAGACGCGCGCGCCGACGCCGCGCAGGACGGCCAGCTACAGTCGAGCGGCGTGCTGCCCGCGCCCGACCGCGCCGAGCGTTTCGGCGACAGGCGCCCGCGCGAGGAGCATCTCAAAAAGGCGCGCACGTTCGACGGAGACCTGCGCGCGCTCCCCTCTCGCAGACCCTCGAAGCTTGAGCGCCCCGAGCGCGAAGGGCCGCGGCCCAACCCCGGCATACGCCCCGCCACGTCCATCTCGGCAGACCTGCCCGAGCGCGTCGAGCCGGGCGTGCAGCCCGCGCCGAGCGCTCCCGCGCCTTCGCCCACGAAGAGCTTCGACGGACTCGACTTCAACAACTGGGGCTCGGGCCACCCGCCCGACACCGTCGGCGACGTGGGCCCGACCTACTACGTTCAGGCGGTCAACGCCTCGGTCGGCATCTTCCGCAAGTCGGACGGCGTGCGCGTGGCCGCCTTCACCTTGAACACGCTCATGAGTCAGGGCGCGTTCGGGAACCTCTGCGACACGGACAACTTCGGCGACCCCGTCGTCCTCTACGACACGTTCGAAGACCGCTGGATCATCACGGACTTCGCCTTCAAGCTGAGCGGCGGCGCGGTCGTCAACCCGCCCGGCACCTTCCAATGCATCGCCGTCTCGAAGTCGGGCGACCCCGTCTCGGGCGGCTGGAACTTTTATTCCATCAACACCGCGAACGGCCTCGGCGACTACCCGAAGTTCGGCATCTGGCCCGACGGCCTCTACATGACCACAAGCATGTTCGCGTACATGAACAGCGGCGCCTTCCAGTCGCCGCGCTTCTACGCCTTCAACAAGGCGCAGATGTACGCGGGCGAGTCGGCCGTGCAGGTCGTCTCCTTCGACGGCCCCGCGGAGGACTTCACCGTCCTCCCGAGCAACGCGCGCCTTCAGACGGGCACGCCGCCCGCAGGCACGCCCAACTACTTCGTCTCGACGTGGAACTTCACGAACGCGCTCACGGTCTACAAGTTCCACGTTGACTGGGACAGGCCCGCGCTCTCCACGCTCACAGGCCCCGACACGCCCGTCTCCGCGACGGGCTGGCCGAATCAGGCGGTCGCCAACGCGCCGTCGCAGGGCGGCAGCACACTCGACGTGCTGCAAATCCGCGCGATGATGCAGAACCAGTACACCAACCTCGGCGGCGTCGAGTCGCTCTGGGACACGCACACCGTCCGCAGGGCCGTCGGCGGTTTCGCGGCCCCGCGCTGGTATCAGTTGGATGTGACGGGCGGCGTCGTCAACGAAGACATCGCGCAGGCCGCGACCTTCGACCCCGACGGGGCCGACGTTCTTCACCGCTTCATCCCGAGCCTCGCGGTTGACCGAGCGGGCGACATGGCGCTCGGCTACAGCACTTCGAGCAGTACGACCAAGCCCGCCATCAAGTACGCCGGCCGCCTCGCGACAGACCCCGCGAACACCTTCAGTCAGGGCGAGCAACTTCTGATACAGGGCGCGGGCACGCAGGTCGGGCTCAGCCGCTGGGGCGACTACGCCGCGATGTCGCTCGACCCGGACGGCTGCACTTTCTGGTTCACCTCTGAGTACTACGCCGTTGACGGCTCGAACGACCTGACGCGCATCGGCGCGTTCGCCTTCCCGCAGTGTACTCCGGTCGGCGCGGGCGGCACGCTCTCCGGCACCGTCACCGACAACGCCACGCACGGCCCCGTCTCCGGCGCGACCGTCAAGCTCGGGAGCCGCACGACGACGACCAACGCGTCAGGCGTCTACACCTTCGCGGGGCTTCCGGCGGGCACTTACCCGAACGTCAATGTCGCCGCCGCCGGGTACGGCTCGTCCTCCGCGTCGGGCGTCAACGTCGCCGACGCCGCGACGACGACGAAGGACTTCGCGCTCGCCTCCTCACAGGCGAACGCCTGCCCCACGGACACCTCGCTCGCGGACTTCCAGACCGCCGCGTCGTCGAACGTGGACGTTGCGACCAGCGCCGGCAACGCCGTTCTCGCCAAGCCGAGTCTTGACCAGTTCAACGTCAACGTCAGCAACAACGGCATCAACTTCGACGCCACGACTTGGGTCGGGCAGACGTTCACGCCTTCGGTCACGGGCAAGCTCAAGAGCGCCGACCTCCAACTCTTCTGCTCGGGCTGCACGGGCACGACGCCCAACCTGACCGTCTCGGTCAGAGCCACGAGCGGCGGGCTGCCCACGGGGGCAGACCTCGCCGCGGCGACCATCAACGGCTTCAACAGCGACTCGGCAATCTTCTACACCGCGACCTTCGTCACCCCGGCGACGCTCACGGCCGGCACGCAGTACGCGCTGCTCGTGCGCCCGGCCGCGAACCCGAGCGCGGGAACTTTCGCCGCCATCGTCAGCGTTTCCAACGGCGGGCAGGGCTTCGACACCTACTCCGGCGGCGCGTACGTCGCCGGGTCGGGCGGCGGCACGTCTTGGTCGGTCGCATCGTTCGGCGGCTCCTCGGCGGACTGCGCGTTCCACACCTACATGGACTCGGGCTTCGCCGCCTCGGGCGAACTCACCTCCGCTCTGAAGGACGCCAACCCCGCGGCGAACTCCGTCACGCACTGGACGACGCTCTCTTGGAATGCGACGACGCCCGCGAACACGTCCGTCAAGTTTCAGGCCGCCGCGAGCAACAGCGCCCTCGGCCCGTTCAACTTCGTCGGCCCCGACGGCACGCCGGCCACCTACTTCACGACGAGCGGCGCTTCGCTCTCGCAGTTCAACGGCAAGCGCTACCTCAAGTACAAGGCTTACCTCGGCACGAGCTACGGCACGGCGACGCCCACGCTCGGCGCCGTGTCGGCCTGCTTCGCCGACGCCGCGCCGAGCATCGCGGCCGGCGCGGCGATTTCCAGACAGCGCGGCTCCGCGTCCGTCAACTCGCAGATTGCGACGGCCGGCGACACCTTCTTCGCCGCCGGCACCCTGAGCGTGACCGCGACGCCTTCGACCGGCAGCGGCGTCGGCGTCAACAACATCGCCGTTGACGCCGCGGGCAACGTGACGGCGGACGTTACGGCCGACTGCTCCGCGACCAACTCGACCTTCACGCTCAAGGTCACCAACGGCGACGGCACGACGGCGACCACGCCCCTGACCGTCAACGTCTCGGCGAACACGGCGCCGACGCTCGCCTACAACAGCGACTCCGTCAACGTCAATGCGTCGAAGACCGTCAACCCTTCGGCAGCGCCGTCCGACAACGGAAGCGTCTCTTCCATCATCGTGCAGTCCCTCGGCACCTACACGGGCGGCGTCAGCGTCAACGCTACGACCGGCGCCGTCACCCTCACCAACGCCGCCCCGGCCGGCACGCACACGATTCTCATCCGCGCCACCGACAACTGCGGCACGGCAACGGACGCGAGCCTCACGCTGACCGTCAACAAGCTCGACCAGACCATCAGCTTCGGCGCGCTCTCCGACAAGACCTACGGCGACGCCGACATCCCCTTGAGCGCCGGCGCCACCTCCGGCCTGACCGTGACGTTCGCGGCTTCGGGCAACTGCACTCTGACGAACGGCGGCGCTGTCCACATCACGGGCGCGGGCTCCTGCACGGTCAAGGCTTCGCAGGTCGGCGATTCCATATACAACGCCGCTTCGGACGTTTCGCAGACGTTCCAGATTGCGAAGGCTGCGACCGCCACGGCGCTGAGCAGTTCGGCCGCCGCGCCGACTCCGGGCCAGAGCGTGACCTTCACGGCGACGATCACCTCGGCCGCCGGCACGCCGACAGGCTCCGTGCAGTTCAAGGTGGACGGCTCGAACCTCGGCTCGCCCGCCACACTGAACGCCTCCGGTCAAGCGACCTTCACGACCAACACGCTCGCGCCGGGCGCGCACAGCGTCACGGCCGACTACGGCGGCGACTCAAACTTCCTGACCTCTTCTGGCGCTCTCGCGGGCGGGCAGTCGGTGGGCAGCGTCTTCGAGTTCTCGCAGGCGAGCTACAGCGTGGCCGAGCGCGGGGGCTTCGCCACCATCACGGTCAACCGCACGGGCGTCACCACGCAGGCCGCCTCGGTCAACTACGTGACTGACGACAACAGTCTGCCGACGGTCTTCACTCCTTGCTCCGCCACAACGGGGCAGGCTTCGGAGCGTTGCGACTACGAGCGCGCGGCCGGCACGCTCCGCTTCGCCGCGGGCGAGACGCAGAAGACCTTCGACGTTCTTATCAACGACGACTCGTACACCGAAGGGACTGAGACGCTGGCGCTGCGTTTCAACAGCCCGTCGGACGGCGCGGGCTTCGGCCCGAAGGCGGTCGCCGTCCTACAGATTACGGACGACGCGACCGAGTCGGCCGGCAACCCTTCGGACGACTCCGCGGCCTTCGTCCGACAGCACTACCGCGACTTCCTCAACCGCGAGGCGGACGCGCCCGGCCTCGCCTTCTGGACGAACGAGATCGAGCAGTGCGGCACAGACTTGCAGTGCCGCGAGGTCAAGCGCATCAACGTCTCCGCGGCCTTCTTCCTCTCCATCGAGTTTCAGGAGACCGGCTACCTCGTCTACCGCATGGACAAGGCCGCGTTCGGCGACATCAACCCGCCGACAGTGCCCGTGCCGTTGAGGATTGACGAGTTCCTGAGCGACGCGCAGGAGATACAGCGGGGCATCGTCGTCGGGCGGGGCAACTGGCAGCCACAGCTCGAAGCGAACAAGAACGCCTTCGCCCTCGCCTTCGTGCAGCGGCTGGCGTTCACGTCGCGCTACCCGGCGACGATGTCGGCGGCGGACTTCGTCGGCCAGCTCGACTTCTTCGCGGGCGGTGTGCTCTCGCCGGAAGAGAAGGCGGCGCTGGTCGCGGAGTTGGCGCCGAGCCCCGCGGACGCTAACTTGCGCGCGGCGGTGCTCAGGAAGGTGGCCGAGGACGCAGACCTCGTGCAGAGGGAGAAGAACCGCGCTTTCGTGCTGATGCAGTACTTCGGCTACTTGAGAAGGAACCCGAACGACGCGCCGGAGGCCGGGCTCGACTTCGCGGGCTTCAACTTCTGGTCAGGCAAGCTCAACCAGTTCAACGGCGACTACATCGCCGCGGAGATGGTCAAGGCTTTCATCTCTTCGGACGAGTACAGGAAGAGGTTCGGGCAGTAACAGGTCGCAACGCGTCTAAATCTAAATTTCTATCTTCGAGAAGCGCCACGCGCCCGCGCAGAGCAGCACGGCGGCCACGCCCACGAGGGCGATGACATCGAGCCCGACGCCGAAGTGCGTCACGCCGATGAGCGCGCCGCGCATCCCGTCCACGCCGTAGGTCAGCGGGTCAATGCGCGTGAGCGCGGCCAAAACCTTCGGCAGGTTCGCCAAAGGGTAGAGCGCGCCCGAGAGGAAGTAGATCGGCATCACCAGAAAGTTCATCACGAGCTGAAAGCCCTGCATGTCCTTCAGAGACGAGCCGAGCGCGGTGCCGAGCGCAGAGAAGACGACCGCCGTCAGAATCATCACGAAGAGCGCCGCCGGCAGCGACGTGAAGGCGAGCGGGCGGAACCCCGCAATCAGGCTCACGGCGAAGATGAGCAAGCCCTGAATCGTCGCCACCGTCGCGCCGCCGAGCGTCCGGCCGGCCATGATCCAGAGGCGCGGCACGGGCGCGACCAGCGTCTCCTTCAGAAAGCCGAACTGCCTGTCCCACAGGAGCGCGATGCCCGAGAACATCGAAGTGAAGAGCACCGTCATCCCGACGACGCCCGGCGCCATGAACTGCAAATAGTCGCCCTCGCCCGCGCGGCGGAAAACGGGGCCGAGCCCGAAGCCGAGAATGCCCAAGTACATTATCGGCGAGCCGAGCGACGCGATTATCTGCGTGCGCGAGCGCATGTACTTCTTCACCTCGCGCAGCCAGAGGATGTAGATGACTCTCATCTCCGTCTGTTGCTCCACATCCGCGCCATCTGGCGCAGTTGGTCGGCCGAGCCCGCCGCCTCGTCGCGGATGGTCGTGCCCGTCAGCGCGAGGAATGCGCCTTCGAGCGAGTCGGCGCCGGTCTGCTCCTTCAACTCCTGCGAGGAGCCGGTGGCGACGAGGCGCCCGTGGTCTATGATGGCGATGCGGTCTGCGACGCGCTCGGCCTCGTCCATGTAGTGCGTCGTCAGGAAGACGGTCACGGCGTCCGTCTCGTTGAGCTTCTTGACGTGCGCCCACATCTGGTTGCGGCTCTGCGGGTCTAAGCCCAGAGTCGGCTCGTCTAGGAAGAGCACCTTCGGCGTGTGGAGCAGGCCCCGCGCGATTTCAAGCCGCCGACGCATCCCGCCCGAGAAGGTCTTGACGAGCGAGTCGCGCCGCTCCCAAAGCTCGAAGAGTTTCAGCAGCTCCTCTGCGCGCTCGCGCCGCTCGCGCCGCGGCACGCCGTAGAGCACGCCGTGAATCTCCATGTTCTCCCAAGCCGTCAACTCCTGATCGAGGCTCGGGTCTTGGAAGACGACGCCGAAGCGCCGCCGCACCTCGTCGCGCTGCGCCACGGGGTCGAGCCCGTCGAACTCAAGGCGGCCGCTCGTCGGCCTGAGCAGCGTCGTCAGCATCTTGATGGTCGTCGTCTTCCCCGCGCCGTTCGGCCCGAGAAACGCGAAGACCTCGCCGCGCCGCACCTCGAACGACACGTCGTCCACGGCCGTCACCTCGCCGAAACGCTTGACCAGATTCTCCACTCGAATCATCGGCAACCCTCAGATGAAATCTGTCGTTATAACAAAGCCTTGAACTCGTCAACGGTGAGGCCGGCCTGTCGGATGATGGCTCTTAATGTTCCTTTGGCGACTTCGTCGTGGTCGGGGACGACGATGCGGCGGTGTGGGGCGACGACCTGTCTGAGGATGATGTGGCTGCCGCGTTGGCGGTCTTGCTCGTACCCCGCCTTCGCCAGCGCCTTAACGACTTCGCGCCCGGACGCGCGGGGCAGAACGCTCAAGCCTCGACCTCCACCAGCTCTTCCGTGATCGGCGGCGGGACTGGCTCGTCGTGTGCCGCGAGGCTTTCGAGGTATAAGGCGATGGCCTCTCTGATGTTCTCGACCGCCTGCTCTCTGGTCTCGCCTTGGGAGATGCAGCCGGGCAGCGACGGGACTTCGGCGACGAAGACGCCGTCCTCGTCCTGCTCAATCAGCACGCGGTACTTCATACGTAACCTCCGGCCACATTGTCCGCACCTCGCTCGCAGAGCGCAAGCCCCTGACGCCGGCCGGCGTCAGGCGTCGCGGCGGACGAGGCTGGCGGCGACGGCCGCGAGCTCGACCAGCTCGACCGGCTTCGGGACGTGCATCTGGTAGCCGGCGCGCAGAGCCTGCATGCGGTCTTCGGCGCGCGCGTAGGCGGTGAGCGCGATGGCGGGCACGCGCCCGCCGCGCTCGGCGGGCAGCGACCTGACCTTGCGTATGAGGCTGTAGCCGTCTTCGCCGGGCATGCCGATGTCGCTGATGAGCAGGTCGGGCGGTGCCCCTTCGACCGAGGCGAGCGCTTCGGCCGCCGACGCGGCCTCGGACACGCTCGCGCCGCAATGGCCGAGGCCCGCCTTCAGCAGCTCGCGCGCGTCCGGCTCGTCGTCCACGACGAGCACGCGCAGGCCGTCGAGCCTGTCGGGGCACTCGAAGAAGGGCAGCGACTCGCGCGCCGGCGGTTGGACGCGGCCCGTTTGTTCCGAAGGGTAGACGGGCGCCGCCGGCAGCGTCACCGTGAAGGTCGAGCCGTGCCCCTCGCCCTCGCTCTCGGCGCGCACAGTCCCGCCGTGAAGCTCTACGAGGTGGCGGACGATTGCCAACCCCAGACCCAGTCCGCCGTGCCTGCGCGTGGTGCGGCCGTCGGCCTGACGGAAGCGGTCGAAGACGTGCGGCAGGAAGTCAGGCGCAATGCCTGCGCCCGTGTCGCCGACGGCGATCTCTATCTGCGAGCCCGCGCGCTCCATCCTGATCTGAACTCTGCCGCCGCTCGGCGTGAACTTGATGGCGTTCGAGAGGAGGTTCCAGACGACCTGCTGCAAACGCACGGGGTCGCCCGAGACCGAGACCAGCCCCGCGTCCATCAACTTCTGCACGCGCACGCCCTTGGCCTCGGCCGCGGGGCGGACGGCCTCGACCGCCGCGTCAATGAAAGAGTCGGGCGCGACCGCGCGCACGTCCAGACGCAGCTTGCCCGTGATGATGCGCGACACGTCGAGCAGGTCTTCGATGATCTGCGCCTGCGCCCGCGCGTTGCGCTCGATGGTTTCGAGCGCGGCGCCGGCCCTCGCGTCGAAGGCGTACTGGCCCGTGCGCAGCATGTGCGCCCAGCCGAGTATCGCCGTCAAGGGCGTGCGCAGCTCGTGCGAGACGGTCGCGAGGAACTCGTCCTTGAGGCGGTTGGCCTCCTCAGACTGCCTGCGCGCCATGACCTGCTCGGTGATGTCAACGCCGTGTGCGAAGACGCCCGAGACAGTCCCGTCCGCTTCTTTGATGGGCTGGTAGACGAAGTCAATGAACCTCTCTTCGAGCGCGCCGCGCTCGCCCTGCACCGTGAGGAGCATCTCGCGCCCCTCGAAGGGCTCGCCAGTCTCGTACACGCCGTCGAGCAGCTCGAAGAAGCCCTGACCGGCGACCTCCGGCAGCGCCTCGCGCGCCGGCTTGCCGACGACCTCGCGCCGCCCGACGAGACGCAGGTAGGCCGGGTTCGTCATCTCGATGATGTGCTCGGGGCCGCGCATCGTGGCGATGAAGGCCGGCGCTTTGGTGAACAGGTAGGAGAGGCGCGAGCGCTCCCATTCGAGCTGCCCGATGAGCCGCTCGCGCTCCTCCTCCATGCGCTTGCGGTCGGTGATGTCGCGCGTCGTGCCTGCGACGGCCTCGACCTCGCCGTCGGCGCCGAAGACCGGGGCGAAGATGTATTCGTAGACGCGCCGGCCCTGCGTGCCGGTGAAGGGGACTTCGCCTCTGAGGGGACTGCGCGTCGCGACGACCTCGCGTATCTCGCGCTCGTGCATCGCGGCGTGCCAAGGCTCGTAGCCGAGTTCGAGGCAACGCTTCCCGGCGGCCTCCTCCCAAGTCTTCCCCCACGTCGCGAGCAGCGCCTCGTTGGCGTAGATGAAGCGCCCCTCGCGGTCGAAGACGTAGACGAGGTCGGGCGTGTTCGAGAGCGCCGTGTCGTAGAGGCGGCGCAGGCGGCCCGACTCTTCGCTGATCTGTGCGAGCGCGCGCTCGGCGCGCTTGCGCGGGCTGATGTCGCGCGCGATCTTCGAGGCGCCGAGGATGTGCCCTTCGGAGTCGCGTATGGGCGAGACGGTGAGCGAGATGTCTATCAGCGTGCCGTCCTTGCGGCGGCGCACGGTCTCGTAGTGCTCGATGCGCTCGCCCGCGCGTATGCGCGAGAGGATGGTGGGCTCCTCGTCAATGTGGTCTTCGGGGATGAGCATGGTGACGGGCTTGCCGATGGCCTCGTCGGCCGTGTAGCCGAAGACGCGCTGGGCGCCCGGGTTCCAACTCGTGATGACGCCTTCGAGCGTCTTTGTGATGACGGCGTCGTCGGCCGAGTCTATGACGGCCTTGAGCCAGTGCGCCGCCACGTCCGGGCTCTGCGGCCGCGTGATGGGGCCGCCGACGGCGGGCAGGGAATTTCCGTTCTTATCTTGGGGCATGGCCGCGCTGACCGACGCTCTTGCTCAGTGGGGGCTGAGACTCTACAGGGAAAGTTGTTGAGGGAAAGATTATAAACGCCGGGGCCGTTTATTTCTAACGTTGTCACGGGGGCGCGATTCGAGTAGTCTTAAACACAAAGGGGGGGATGAGGATTATGCGTTCGTTGAAGAGTTGCAGGCTGGTCGCGTTCCTGCTGGCCGCCTGTATGTTGCTGACCATGATGGCCGGCGGCGCTTCGGCGCAGCGTCGCCGCAACCCGCAGGCGGGCAAACGCAAGGCCGCCAAGCGCATCGGCATCGGCACCGCGGTCGGGGCCGGCGCGGGCGCGCTCATTAACGGCAAGAAGGGCGCGCTCATCGGCGCGGGCGCGGGAGCGGCGGGCGGCACCGCCTACCACTACCACAAGAAGCGCCAGTGGCGCCGCCGCCACCGCCGGAACCGCTAAGCAAAGTCCAACACAAAGAGAAGGGTTCGATGACGGCGCGACTCTGCCGTCATCGAACCCTTCTCAGTTTCAGACGCGGCGCGTCTCAAACGCCGGGCATCGCCTTCTTGAGCGGGCGCAGCAGCAGGAGCAGCACGAAGGCCATGACGAGCGCGCTGGCGCTGAGGAAGAGCCAGAAGGACGAGTGCAGCCAGTCGTCCCAAAGCTCGCCGACCTGCGTCAGCTTGTTGCCGACGGCCGTCGCCACGAACCACCCGCCCATCATCAACCCGCGCATACGCCGCGGCGCGACCTTCGACACCAGCGCCAGCCCCATCGGCGAGAGCATCAACTCGCCGAGCGTCAGCACGCCGTAGGCTCCGACGAGCCACGCGGGCGAGACCTTGTAGTCGTACGGCCCCGCGCCGGCCGCCGATGTCTCGCCGGCGCGCGCGGCGAAGTAGAGGACGAGGAAGGCGGCCGACGTGAGCATCATGCCGAAGGCCATCTTCGTCGGCGTCGAGGGTTCGAGCCCGCGTGTGTCGAGCCACTTCCAGAACCAGATGAGCGGGAAGGTCAGGAGCAGCACCCACGCCGGCTCGATGGCGTTCGAGATTATCCCCGAGACCTGCCAGTCTGTGTTCTCGTTCCCCCAGTAGGTCATCGTCGAGCCGCTCTGCTGGAAGGCCATCCAGAAGACGACGACGATGCCGAAGATGACGAGCAGCGCGCCCACGCGCTTCCACTCCGGCACCGATTCCAGCGCGCTCTGGCGGCTGACGCCGTGCGGCGGCTTGTCCACCGTGACCGCTGCGGCGTCGGCCAGTTGTTCCGCGTCCGCGAGTTGTCCGGCGTCGGCCGTCCCTTCTGTTTCAGCCTTCCCTTCTTTTCCGGAAGGGCGCGCGCGGTCAACGCCCGCGATGTGCCGTCGGAACTGCCACTGTATCCAGACCGAAATCAGCATCCCGCCCGCGGCGACGGCGAAAGCGGGGTGGTAGCCGAAGCGCCCCTGCACGAACTCCGCCACGACCGGCGCGAGGAACGCGCCGACGTTGATGCCCATGTAGAAGATGTTATAGGCGCGGTCTTTGAGGTGGCTGCCTTCGGGGTAGAGGTTGCCGACCATCGTCGAGACGTTCGGCTTGAACAGCCCGTTGCCGACGACCAGACACGCCAGCGCCGCGTACACGACCGGCACCGAACGGAACGACAGCAGCAGGTGCCCGGCCATGAAGAACAGCCCGCCCGTCATCACCGCCCGCCTGTAGCCGATCTTCCTGTCCGCCAGCCACCCGCCCACGAGCGGGCTCGCGTAGACGAACATCAGATAGTTCGAGTAGAGACCCGTCGCACTGTCAACAGACCACCCGAAGCCCTGCCCCGACGTGTCGCGCAAGTAAAGCGTGAACATCGCCAGCATCGAGTAGAAGCTGAAACGCTCCCACATCTCCGTCGCGAACAGCACGTACAGCCCCGGCGGATGCCCCTCCGCCTCACGCGTGGCCGTCGCCGCGCCCGTCGCGTCGCTTCTTAATGCCGTGGACATCTTCTTCACCTCGACAATCTCAAACCTCAAATTTGAGATTTCAAATTCATGGTTGCTGCTCGATGCGTTTGAGCGCGGCGGCCGCGTTCGTGTTCTGCGGGTTGAGTTCGAGCGACCGCCTGTAGTTCTGAGCCGCGAGCGCTCGCTCGCCCGCGGCGAGGTAGGCTTCGCCGAGACTGTCGTAGGTGTTGGCCGCCTGCGGGTACATCTCGACGTTGAGCTTGAAGATTTCAATCGCATCTTTGACGCGGTTCGTGAAGAGCAACTCGTAGCCGAGCGCGTTCAGTTCCGGCTCGCCGAAGTCGTAGCGGCCGGGCTGGCTCTTCTTCAACTCGCGGTACTGCCCGACGGCCGCCTCGACGCCGCGCGCGCGGAGCGTCCGCCGCAGCGGCGAGGAGATTGAGTTGACGCGCGGGTTCTTGAACCACTCGACCGTGCGGCTCAGGCGCTCTTCCGCGTTGCGCGTGACGAAGTGGTCGTCGCGCGCGTAGACGGCCAGCTCGTAGAGGTTGCCGGCTTCGTCCATCCGTCGCGCGAGTTCTAACGCGTGCGCGGGCGAGACGGCCGGGTCTGCGCCGCCCTGAAAGATGAGGAGCGGCACGTTTATCTGCTCGGCCCAGCGCACGGCCGAGCGCGACTCCATGTTCTCCGCGAGCCGCGCCTCGCCGCCGGCCCAGTTGGTGCGCGCGAGGTCGCGTATGCCGGGGTTCTCGCGGAAGCTCAGCTCCATGTCTGTCGGAGCGCCGACCACGACGGCCGCGCGCAGCGGCGCCCCGCGCCGTATCGCCTGCAAGGTCATCTGCGCCCCGCGCGAGAAGCCGAACATGAAGACGCGCTCCGCGTCCACGTAGCCGAGGCTGCGCGCGAGCGCGACGAGGTTGAGCACGTCGTCTGTGTCCGCGCCGCCGACTTCGTCGCGCCCCTCGCCGCCGTCGTAGCCGCGGTACTGCGAGGCGAGCACGACGAAGCCCTCCGACGCATAGCGGTGCATCTCGTACAGGTCTAGGAAGTTCGCGACCGAGATGATCGTGTCTTCGCCCACGCCGCCGCGGTTCCAGATGACTGCGGGCAGTCTCTTCCCGCCAACGTCCTTCGGCTTGTAGATGAAGCCCGCGACCTTCAGCCCGTCGCTCATGTACTTGATCTTGAGCAGTTCGAGGTCTTGCGACGCACGCATACGCTCGACCGCCTCGCGCGCGTAGAGGCGCTTGAAACGGTCGGGAATCTGCTCGTAAGTCGGAAGCTCGAACGGCGACTGCTCGACCAGCCGCCCGTCCTCCTTCGACGGCCCCTGCGCGTGCGCGGCCGCGGGCAGAAGGGCGAGCGTCAACGTCAAGATTAAGAGGCCGAGATTTTTCAAACGCATTCCGTCAACCTCCCTGTGCCTGACAGGTCAGTACCGCGCGCGGGCGGCCCGCGTCTTTCAAGGGCTGTGAAATCTTGTAAAAGTTTATGAAATCGCTTAGAAGTGACCTGTTTCCCCGTGCGCCCGCGCGCCTCGGCGCGGCCCCCGCGAGCAGCAGCCTTACGGCAGGAAGTTTTTGCCATGGAACAGCCGACCGAACACGTCTACGAATTCGGCCCCTTCCGCCTCCACGCGCTGCGGCGCGTGCTGGTGCGCGAAGGCCGCACGGTTCCCCTCACGGGAAAGGTCTTCGACACGCTGCTCGTCCTCGTCGAGCGGCGCGGCCGCGTGCTCGCGAAGGACGAGCTGATGGCGGCGCTCTGGCCCGACACGACCGTCGAGGAGAACAACCTGACGCAGCACGTCTCGATGCTGCGCAAGGCGCTCGGCGAGCGCGCGGGCGCGCACCGCTACGTCGTGACGGTGCCGGGCCGCGGCTACACCTTCGTCGAGCCCGTGCGCGAGGTCGCGGCCGACGAGCTGGAACCCTTCTTCGAAGAGCGCCCGCGCGAGCGTTTCCTCGCCGAACTGAAGGCCGGGCTAAGCGGCCGCGACGCGTCGAGCGCGGCCGTGGCCTTCGAAAGTCAGGAGCCGGCCGTTAACGGTAAGGCCGCCGGACTCGGCGGGGCCGCCGCCTTCGCAGTTAACGAGACGGCGCACACCGTCGGAGGCAACGGCGCGGCGCCCGCCGCCGGGACGAATGACGGCGCGGGTCGTGCCCCGCGTCTGTCGCGTCGGCGCGAGGTCTTCGCGCTCTGCGTGCTGGCGGCCGTCTCGGTGCTGGGCTACAACCTCTGGGCCGGGCGCGCGGCGCGCGACGACTCCGCCGCACACGCGCCGCAGAGTTCCGTAGAAGTGCGGCGCACGCGCCGCCACACCTCGGAAGTCCTTGAGGCGCGCGACGCATACCTGCGCGGCCGCTACTTCTGGAACAAGCGCAGCCCCGAGGGCGTCGAGAAGAGCGTCGAACACTTCCGACGCGCCATAGACCTCGACCCGACCTACGGCGCGGCCTACGCCGGACTCGCCGACGCCTACAGCGTGCTCGGCAACTACCGCTACGGCTCGCTCCCGGCGGACGAGTGCCTGCGCCGCGCGCGCGCCGCCGCCCTCAAGGCCGTCGAGGTTGACGACGAGCTCGCCGAAGGCCACGCCTCGCTCGCGCTCGTCAAGGCTTACTTCGAGCGCGACCCCGACGGCGCCGACGCAGAGTTCCGACGCGCAATCGAGCTCGACCCCTCCTACGCGACGGCGCACCACTGGTACTCGGACTTCCTCGCCACACTCGGCCGCGGCGACGAAGCGCTCTCGGAGGCCGAGCGCGCAGGCGAGCTCGACCCGCTCTCGCCGATTATCTCGACGACCGTCGGCGAGCGCCTCTACTTCGCGCGCGACTACAATCGTGCCGAAGAGCAGCTGCGCCGCACGCTCGAACTCGACCCCGACTTCATCCCCGCGCGCTTCGTCCTCGGCGTCGTCTACGTCAAGCAGGGACGGCGCGCGGCGGCGGTCGCGGAGTTGAAGCGTGCGCGCGAACTCGCGCGCGGCGGCGACCCGCGCGTCACTGCGGCGCTCGGGCAGGCTTACGCGCTCTCGGGCCGTAAGGCCGAGGCGCGTCGCCTGCTCGGCGAGTTGACGGCCGAAGGCGAAGATGTCTCGCCCTCCGACCTTGCGCTCGTCTTCGCCTCGCTCGGCGAGACGGAGCAGGCGCGTGCGTGGCTCTCGAAGGCGCGCGACAAGGCGCGGACGAACCCCGAGCTTGCGAACATGCTCAAAGCCGACCCGCGCCTCGACGCGCTGCGCGCCGACCCGAAATTCCGAGACATCTTTATTCTCTGAGTGAGGGCTTTGACGGGCCGACCGAGGGCGCGTAACTCATGAAAGAGTTCAAAGGCAAAGTGGCCGTCGTCACCGGCGCCGCGAGCGGCATCGGGCGCGGGCTCGCCGACGCTTGCGCGCGCGAGGAGATGAAGATCGTGCTCGCGGACGTTGACGAGGCGGCCTTGGGCGAGACCGGGCGCGAGTTGAAGGACGCGGGCGCGGACGTTCTCGCCGTGCGGACGGACGTGTCGAAGGCTGAAGACGTTGAAGCCCTCGCGCAGAGGACGCTCGAAGCCTTCGGCGCCGTTCACCTGCTCTTCAACAACGCGGGCGTCGGCGCGGGCACGACCGTCTGGGAGAGCACGCTCGCCGACTGGCAGTGGGTTCTGGGCGTGAACCTCTGGGGCGTGATTCACGGCGTGCGGACGTTCATCCCACTCATGCTCGAACAGGGCGACGAGTGCCACGTCGTCAACACGTCCTCGGCGGCCGGGCTGATTTCCGGCCCCGCGCTCGGCGTCTACAAGGCCAGCAAGCACGCCGTCGTCTCTCTGTCCGAGACGCTCTACTGCGAGCTGGCGATAATCAAGGCGAAGATAGGCGTCTCCGTCCTCTGCCCGGGCGGCGTGAACACTCGCATGTTGGACTCGGCGCGCAACCGCCCGGCCGAACTTCAAAACGACTCGACGCGCGAGTCAACGCACCCGGCAGTCGTGCAGGCCGACGCGATGCTGCGCGAACTCGTCGAGGCTGGCATCCGGCCGTCGCAGGTCGCCGACATGGTCTTCGACGCCGTACGCGAAGGGCGCTTCTACGTCCTCACCCACGACGACTGGAAGCCGCTCGTGCGCCAGCGCATGAACGACATCCTGCTCGGACGAAACCCAAACTGGTTCAACCCTCAATGAACGGACGGAATGGGCTCAACCCTCACTGAACCGTCCGGCCGCGGCGCGTGTTAATCTTGAAGTCATGCGGGAACAAAAATACTTCGCCCTGACGGCGGCCGTCTTAAGCTTCTTCTGCCTCTGCGCGCGCACGACCCGCGCGCAGCAGCCGACGCCCGCGCCAGCCGCAGACCAGCCGGTGCCGCGTCCCGACCAGAACTCGATGCTCGCGCACGAACAGTTGTTGGAGAAGCGTAAGAAGGGGCGGATTGACGTTTACTTTGAAGGCGACTCGATCACGCGGCGCTGGGGCACGAGCGACGAGCAGTACAAATCTTTTCTTGAAAACTGGCGGCAGAACTTCTTCGGCTGGAACGCGGCCGACTTCGGCTGGGGCGGCGACACGACGCAGAACATCCTCTGGCGTCTACAGAACGGCGAACTCGACGGCGTCAACCCGAAAGTCATCGTCCTCATGGCCGGCACGAACAACATCGGCCGGAAATCTCCCGAAGGCCCAGACGACCCGCGCGCAGCCGACGTCACGCGCGGCATCAAGGCCATCCTCGAAACCTTCCGTCGCAAGGCCCCCGGAGCCAAAATCATCCTGATGGGCATCACCCCGCGCAACGACAACATAGCCGTCATGCCCGTCATCAACCAGATCAACGCCAACATCTCGAACTTCGCCGACGGGAAGAGGATACGCTACGTCAACATCAACGAACGCCTCGCCGACAGGGACGGGAAGCTATACGAAGGCATGGCCGTCAAGGACGGCCTGCACCTCGACCTGAAGGGCTATCAGGTCTGGGCCGACGCGCTCAAACCCATCCTCACCGAACTGCTCGGCCCGCCCGCCAAAGAAGACCACGCCCCGCCGCCCACAGGCGACCCGAGCGCCAAAAAGTAGTGGGAGAGGGAATCAAACAATATGGATGTTGCTTAGGCCATTTAGTTCACGCCAAAAACAATATACGCGACATCTCAGGAAAATCAGCGAACCTTAAAATATCAGCGGGAGCGCACGCGTAAACCTTGAAATCCGTGGGTTTTAAGCGACTGACGGGGCGACGAAGTGCTTTTGGAGGATGAGCGCTATCGCGCCGCGCAGGCGCGGGTGGGCCAGTTCGTCCACCGGCGTGATTCGTGTCGCGGACGGCTGCTGGCACTTTTCGGCGACGATTCGGCCGAGAATCGGCTCGATTCTCGACCAGACGCGCGTCACCTCCGCGGCGACGACGATGAGACTCGGCGCGAAACTCGTGATGAGCATCGCGATGCCGACGCCGAGGTAGTGTGCCTGCCGGTCTACGGCCTCGGTCGCCTTCGCGTCGCCCAGCTCGCAGAGGCGCAGCAGCGAGTCGAAAGTAGGGGCCGAGCCCTCCTGCTGGCCGCCGCGAGCGCTGCCTGTAATTTTTGTGTAGTAGTCCACGGCCGCCGTGTTCGAGGCGTAAACCTCCCAACAGCCGTAGTTACCGCAGCGGCAGCGCGGGCCGTCCTCGCTCAGAGAGACGTGGCCGAACTCGGCGGCCATCCCCGTCGAGCCGCGCAGAAGCTCTCCGTCCGCGATGATTCCCGCGCCGATTCCTTCGGAGACGGTCAGCGCGATCAGGTCGTGTACGCCCTCGGAGTGCTTCCCGTACCACGTCTCGAAGAGCGCGCAGGCGTTGGCGGCGTTGTCAACTTCGACGGAGATGCCCGTGGCCTCTTCGAGCGGTTTTTTGATGTCCACGGTGCGCGCCTGCTTGATGTCAACGTCGCGCCAGCCCAGATTCGGGGCGAAAATAAGGCGCTGCGTCTTCGGGTCAACGCGTCCGGGCAGGCCGACGCCGATACCCTCGCAGAAGATTTGCGGCTGGGAACGGCGCATGTTCTCGATGCGCTCCGAGAGCGCGCTGAGGAAGCTCTGCGGGTCTTCGGGCGTCGGCAGAGAGTCCTGCGTCAGTATGCGCGCGTTGATGTCTGTCAGCGCCAGAGTCGTGATGCGCGGGCGCACGTCCACGCCGATGATGCCCGCGCGCTCGCTGTTCAGGTGCAGAAAACGTGGCTTGCGCCCGCGCGGTGCGTGGCCAAGCCCGCCCTCCGTAATCCATTGTTCTGAAATGAGTTGTTCGGTGATGGAGGAGACCGTGCTGCGTTGCAGCCCCGAGTAGCGCGCGAGGTCTGCGCGCGAGATGGGCTGGCGCGTGCGTACGAGGTTGAGGAGTATTCGGCGGTTTATGTCGCGCGCCGTCTCGCTGGTCGCCACCTGAAAATTGGACAGGTTGATTTTCCGCATGGTCAGGAAGTGAACATTTTGTTGACAAAAAGAGCTTTCGTAAGTATTGTTGTGCCCTCGAACTTAATCGCGTCCAATCAATGTTAGAAGTTTGGGCGCTAAAAGTAAAGTCCTAATTTGCCCCCACCCACGGTCATTAAGGCAGTCATTTCATAAGGTTACAAGGGTTTGCGGTTCTGACACGCCGGCCGTAGAGGCTCTGAAGGCGGGTCTTAACGTCAGTTCTTTCAAAAGGAGAGGACAGAGATGTTTCAGCTTAGCAGCGCCTTTACACGCCGCGTAGAGAGCCATCAGGCGGGGCGGCCGGTTCGAGAAATCGGCGGCCCGCTTGCGGGTCGGGGGCCTGAGTCACACAAACGTTTGAAGGTGCTCGCCGTCCTCGCGTGGGCGTTCGTCCTCTCCGTCGCGTCTCTGGCGGCGCCGCGGGCGGCCCGCGCGCAAGTCCTGTACGGCTCGCTGACGGGCAACGTCACGGACTCGGCGGGCGCGGCGGTGCTCGGCGCGAGCGTCTCGGCCGTCAACGTCTCCACGAACGTCTCCAAAGAGACCCTCACCAACGACGAGGGCATCTACCAGTTCAGCGACCTCCTGCCGGGCGTCTACAAGGTCACCATCACGGCGACGGGCTTCAGTAAGGCGGTGACCGAGGCGGTCAACATCACGGTCAACAACGTCCGGCGCCTTGACGTGAGCCTTCAGCCGGGCGGGGTGAGCGACACCGTCACGGTCAGCCCCGACGCGCTGAACGACCTTCAGACCGACCGCGCCGACGTGAACGTGACGCAGACGGCCAAGCAGGTCAACGACCTGCCGCTCGCCGGGAGCGCGGGCCGGAACTATCAAAGCCTGATGCAGATCGTGCCCGGCTCCGTTCTCGCGGGCGAGCAGAACTCGGCCGCCGGCAGCCCGCAGCGTTCCATCTCCTTCAACGTCAACGGCGTCTCGCGCCTACAGAACAACACGAAGATTGACGGGTCGAGCATCACTTACCCTTGGCTGCCGACGAACACGGCGTACGTGCCGCCGGCCGAGGGCATACAGACCGTCAACATCGTCACCAACGCCTTCGACGCCGAGCAGGGCTTGGCGGGCGGCGCGGCCATCAACGTCATCATCAAGTCGGGCGCGAACGACTTTCACGGCGTCGGCTGGGTCTACCATACGAACAGCCGGCTCGCGGCGCGCAACCACTTCCAGACCTCGCCGCAGAACCCGAAGGACTTGCTGACGCAGTTCGGCTACGCGGTCGGCGGGCCGATTGTTAAGGACAAGCTCTTCTTCTTTACGGACTTCGAGCGCACGACGCGCCGCAACCTCTCGCGCGACAACCGCGTGAGCATCGCCCCGCTCAGCCTGCGCCCGGACGCGAGCGGCAACGTCCACTTCCCGACCGCGGCCGAAGGCGGCGCGACCATCTACGACCCGGCGTCTAACCCCGACCCGCGGCTGCGCACGCCCTTCCCGAACAACACGATTCCGGCGGGCCGCATTGACCTCGCGGCGATAGAACTTATCAAGCGTCTGCCTGAGCCGAACCTGCCCGGCTTCGTCAACAACTACCTGACGAACGGCACGGCCGAGTTCAACCGCAACAACATAGACAGCAAGATCAACTGGAACCCTTCCGACAAGATGACGCTCTTCGGGCGCTACAGCCTTTCGCCGACGCTCATCACCGAGCCGCCGATTTTGGGCGACGCGGGCGGCGACGCCATCAACGGCGGGCAGTTGGGGAGCGCGCCCGGCCGCGTGCAGGTCGCGGGCGTGGGCGGCACGTATACCTTCAGCGGCTCGCTCTTCCTCGACGCCAACTTCGGCTACACGCGCCAGCGCCTCGGCGCCGCCGGCCCCGACGTCGTCTCGGGCACGAACTTCGGGCTCGACGTTTTGAAGATTCCCGGCACCAACGGCACAGACCCGCTTCAAGCCGGCATCCCCTTCTTCAACGTCTCGAACTGGGCGAACATGGGGAACTCGAACACCGGCAACCCGTTCCTCTTCCGCGACAACCAGTACGTCGGCTCGTCGAATCTTTCGTGGCTGAAGGGCTCGCACTCGTTTCGCTTCGGCGGCGACTACCAGAACCAGCAGCTCAACCACTTCCAGCCGCAGGGCGGCACGTTCCAGACCGTGCGCGGCACCTTCCAGTTCAGCGGCAACATCACCGCGCTGCAAGGCGGCGCGGCCGCGAACCGTTTCAACAGTTGGGCCGACTTCCTTCTGGGCCTGCCGAGCGGCGCGGGCAAGGTTGACCAGTTGCGGAACCCGAACTCGCTGCGGATGAAGTCGTACGCGCTCTACGCGCGCGACCACTGGCAGATAAATCAGAAGTTGACTTTGACCTACGGCCTGCGCTGGGAGCGCTACCCGTTCCCGACGAAGGACAACACGGGCATCAACCGCTTCGACCCCGCGACCGGCCTCGTCTTCACGGGCGGGCTCGGCGACGTGCCCGAAGACACAGGCGCCGAGTCCGGCCCCGGCCAGTTCCTACCGCGCATCGGCGTTGCCTACCGCTGGAACGACAAGACTGTGTTGCGCGGCGGCTACGGGCAGTCGGCCGACCCGCGCCCGTTCATAGACTTCCGCAACGCTTATCCGGTCGTCAACCTCTTCGCCATGCCGACGCCGACCTTCAACGGCGCGACCAACTCGTTCCTGCCGGTGACGACGCTGCGCGCGGGGCTCATCAACCCCAACCCGCCGCCCGACCTGACGCAGGGCGTGCTGAGACTTCCGTCGAACACGGGCACGACCACTTATCCGAAGACGCCGATGCGGAAGGAGATTCACTCCTTCAACTTCCTCGTCGAGCGGCAACTGCCTTGGAGCTTAACGTCGTCCGTCGGCTACGTCGGCACGCGCGCCGTCGGCCAGATGGGCTTCATCAACATCAACGCCAGCGCGCCGGGCACGGGCAACGCGGGCCGTCCGCTGTTTACGACCGACGCGGCCGGCAACCCCGTCCGCATCGTCGCCGACATCAACTCGATTCAGCCCTACAAGACGACCACCTACGACTCGCTTCAGGCGACGCTCAACCGCCGCTGGACGAGCTCGCTCTTCGGGCTCGCGTACACGTTCTCGAAGGCGATTAACTACGCCGACAACGACGCGAACCCGAGGATTCAGTACATGCCCGAGGCCGAGCGCAACCGCGGCCCCGCGGGCTACGACCGCCCGCACAACCTGCAAGGCTACTTCGTCTGGGACTTGCCGTTCGGCAGGGCGCACCGCTGGCTGTCGGACGGCATCGGCAGCAAAGTCCTCGGCGGTTTCGAGCTGACGGGGCTGTTGAGCGTGATGAGCGGCACGCCCTTCTACGTCGTGCAGAACACTGCGCCGAACCTGAACGCGGGCGGCAGCGGTCAGGTGCCGAATCAGGTCAAGCCGACGGTCGAATACTTCAACGGCATCGGTCTGGGTAACCCTTACTTCGACACGACGGCCTTCGCCGCCGAGAACGGCGCGCGCTTCGGCAGCGTCGGCCGCAACAACCTGCGCGGCCCCGGCTTCAAGAACCTCGACCTGAGCCTGTTCCGCACCTTCGCGCTGAGTGAGTATCTCAAGCTCCAACTCCGCATCGAGGCGCTGAACGCGTTCAACCACCCCAACTTCGCCAACCCGAACGCGAACATCTCCGACCCGAGCACGTTCGGCTTCATCACGGCGACGACCGGCACCGCGCAGCGCACGATGCGTCTCGCGGCCCGCCTGTCCTTCTAACCGCAGAGGCGGCGCGTCACGTTAATTGAAACGTGACGCGCCGCCTTTCGCCGCCCTTTCGCTTCGACGAACACACTCCGGGTAGAATAAGCCTTATGAGGCTCGCGCCATCAGATCGCCGCTTCACTCGCCGGGTGAGGCTAGGGAGACTCGCGCCCGCCTTCGCGTGTTCGCTGCTAGTGCTCTGCGCGCCGACGGTCTCGGCGGCGCGGCAGACGGAACTCCCGCACCTTCGTCAACAGGGAACCGCGACGCAGCTCTTGGTGGACGGCCGCCCCTTCCTCATACGCGGCGGCGAACTCGGCAACTCCTCCTCTTCGAGCCTCGAATACATGCGCCCCGTCTGGCCGAAGCTCGCCGCGATGAAGCTCAACACGGTCGTCATCCCCGTCTACTGGGAACTGATCGAGCCGTCGGAAGGCAGGTTCGACTTCGGGCTGGTTGACGGCTTACTCCAAGAGGCGCGGCGGCACAACCTTCGGCTAGTGCCTTTGTGGTTCGCCTCTTGGAAGAACAGCATGTCTTGCTACGCGCCCGCGTGGGTGAAGACCGACCAGCGGCGCTTCCCGCGTTCGCAGGACGCTGCCGGGCGCGGCATGGAAATCCTCTCGACCTTCAGCCGCGAGAACATGGAGGCGGACGCGCGCGCCTTCGCGGCCTTCATGCGCCACCTGCGCGAGGCCGACGGCCGCGAGCACACGGTCATCATGGTTCAGGTCGAGAACGAGATCGGCATGATTCCAGACTCGCGCGACCGAAGCCCCGAGGCCGACAAACTCTTCAACGGCCCCGTCCCGACGGAGTTGATGTCTTACCTCCAACAGCACAAAGACACGCTGACGCCGGAGCTTCGCGCGGCGTGGCTCGCGGGCGGCGCGAAGGCGCGCGGCACTTGGGAAGAGGTCTTCGGGCGCGGCCCCGCGACGGACGAGATTTTCATGGCGTGGCACTTCGCGCGCTACACCAACCGCGTGACCGAGGCGGGCAAGGCCGAACTCGAACTCCCGATGTATGTCAACGCGGCCCTCATACGCCCCGGCTACCTGCCCGGCCAGTACCCGAGCGCCGGCCCCCTGCCGCACCTCATAGACGTGTGGCGCGCGGCCGCGCCTCGCGTAGACTTCCTCTCGCCCGACATCTACTTTCCGAACTTCGTCGAGTGGGCGCGCAAGTATAAACGGCCCGGCAACCCTCTCTTCATCCCCGAAGTGCAGCTCACGCCGCTCAACGCCGCGCAGGCGCTCTACGTCTTCGGCCAGCACGACGCCATAGGCTTCAGCCCCTTCAGCATCGAGTCTGCCGAAGGAAGGTCAGCCGACCTGCTCGCCGACGGTTATGATTTAATCGAACAACTCACGCCGCTCATCCTCGAACATCAGGGCAAGGGCGAGATGGCCGGGCTGATTCCCGAGACCGCCGACCCGCAGCGCGTGCCGCAGCGCGTGAGGCTCGGCGGCTACTGGCTGAACGTGACTTACGAATGTCCGTCATCTCCCACGCAGGGTGCGCAGGCGAACCCGGGCGCCGCGCCGAACGCGCAGACGACGGACGCCCCCACGGGCGGACTCGTCATCGTCGTCGGCCCGGACGAGTTCGTCATCGCGGGCACGGGGCTCGTCATCACCTTCGACGCCGACTCGCCGGGCGCGCCGCTCGTCGGCATCCTCTCGGCGCAGGAGGGCAGGTACGTTGACGGCCGCTGGACGCCCGGCCGCTGGCTCAACGGCGACCAGACGCATCAGGGCCGGCACATACGTCTGCCCTCCGGCAGGTTCGACATACAGCGCGTCAAGCTCTACCGTTATCGCTAAAGGCCGCGAGACTGAGATGAGGAAGACGCATCAAGGGGACAAACGCACCGGTCGGCGGGCGCTCGTCTGCGCGGCCTTCGCGCTTCAGTTGTTCGCGTTCGCGTCCGCGGCGAAGGCCGACGACGGCTACCGTCTCTGGCTGCGCTACGACCCTCTGCCCGCGGGCATGGCTAAAGACTACCGCGCGCACCTCACGTCAATCGTCGTTCAGGGACAATCGCCGACGCTCGACGCCGTCCGCGCGGAACTCGTCAACGGCTGCGCGGGGCTGCTCGGCAGTTCCGTCCCGCTCGCAGAGAAGGTCGAACGCGACGGCGCCGTCGTTGTCGGCACGCCTTCAAACTCGCCACTCATTGACGGCCTCAACTGGGGACGCCAACTCGCCGCGCTCGGCCCCGAAGGCTTCCGCATCCGCACCGTCAAGCTCGGCGGACGCAGCGTGACAGCCATCGCTTCACAAGGTGAAGTCGGCACACTCTACGGCGCCTTCCACTTCCTGCGGCTGTTGCAGACCGGGCAGCCGGTAAGCAATCTGGATGTAAGTCAGAGGCCGCGCCTACAACTCCGCCTGCTAAACCACTGGGACAACCTCGACCGCACAATCGAGCGCGGCTACGCGGGCCGCTCCTTGTGGGACTGGGACGCGCTGCCCCTTCAGGTTGACCCGCGCCTGCGCGACTACGCGCGCGCCGACGCGTCCATAGGCATCAACGGCTCCGTCCTCAACAACGTCAACGCAAACTCGAAGAGCCTGAGCGCCGAGTACCTGCAAAAGACGAAGGCCGTCGCCGACGCCTTTCGTCCTTACGGCGTGCGCGTCTACCTCTCTGCGCGCTTCTCGGCGCCGATGGAGCTCGGCGGTTTGAAGACCGCAGACCCGCTCGACCCCGAAGTCGCCGAGTGGTGGAAGAGGAAGGCCGACGAGATTTACGAACTCATCCCAGACTTCGGCGGCTTCCTCGTCAAGGCCAACAGCGAAGGCCAGCCCGGCCCGCGCACCTACGGCCGCGACCACGTTGACGGCGCGAACATGCTCGCCGCCGCGCTGGCCCCGCACAAAGGCGTCGTCATCTGGCGCGCGTTCGTCTACGACGCGAAGCCCGGCTACGACCGCGCCGCCGCGGCCTACGACCAGCTTCAACCCTTCGACGGCAGGTTCGCGCCGAACGTCCTGCTGCAAGTCAAGAACGGCCCCGTAGACTTCCAGCCGCGCGAGCCCTTCCACCCGCTCTTCGGCGCGATGCCGAAGACGCAAGTGATGCTCGAAGCGCAGATCACGCAGGAGTATCTAGGCCAGTCAAACCATCTCGTCTTTCTCGCGCCGATGTGGCGCGAAGTGCTCGACTCGGACACGTACGCACGCGGCCCCGGCTCGACCGTGACGAAGGTCTTAGACGGCACGCTCTTCGGACAAGCGCTGACGGGCATGGCCGGTGTCGCCAACACGGGCGACGCACGCAACTGGACGGGCCAACACTTCGGGCAGGCCAACTGGTACGCCTTCGGCCGGCTGGCTTGGAATCCCGACACGCCCTCGAAGCAGATAGCCGACGAGTGGGTGAAGATGACGTTCACGCATGACGCGAAGGCCGTCGCCGTCATCACGCGCCTCATGCTCGAATCGCACGAGGCGGTCGTTGACTACATGACGCCGCTCGGCCTTCATCACATCATGTGGGGCGGCCACCACTACGGCCCCGCGCCTTGGGAGAACAAGTTCGAGCGCGCCGACTGGAACCCCGTCTACTACCACAAGGCGGACGCCGCAGGGCTAGGCTTCGACCGCACGCCGTCGGGCAGCAACGCCGTCGCGCAGTACAGCCCTCCTGTGCGCGCGGTCTTCGGCGACCCGAGCAAGACGCCGGAGAAGTACCTGCTCTGGTTTCAACACGTCTCTTGGGACAGGCGTATGCGCTCGGGGCGGACGCTGTGGGACGAACTGGCTTTACGTTATCAGAGGGGCGTGGACTGGGTGCGCGCGGCGCGCAAAAGTTGGGACTCACTCGCGGGCGTGATTGACGCCGAGCGCCACGCGGCCGTCGCCCGGAAGCTTGAGATACAGGAGCGCGACGCCGTCTGGTGGCGCGACGCATGCCTGCTCTACTTCCAGACTTTCTCGAAGCGGCCGCTGCCCCCCGGCGTCGAGAAGCCGCAAAAGACGCTCGCGGAGTACATGGCGAAGAGCCTTCTGGATATTGACTCATCGAAATGAAGATTACCGACATCAGGGCAACAACAGTCACCGTCCCTTTGGAGGCGCCGCTCAGGCACGCGAACGGGTGTCACTGGGGGCGGTTCGTGCGGACGGTGGTGGAGGTCGAGACGGACGAGGGGCTGGTGGGTTTAGGCGAGATGGGCGGCGGCGGCGAGTCGGCCGAGTCGGTCTTCCGCGCGATGAAGGCTTATCTGGTCGGCCACGACCCGGCGCGGCTTGAGGAGATGCGCTTCCTCGTCGCCAACCCGACGGCCTCGCTCTACAACAACCGTACGCAGGTGCTCGCCGCGCTTGAGTTCGCCTGCCTCGACCTGCTCGGCCAGAAGTGGGGCGTGCCGGTTTGCGACATCCTCGGCGGGCGTTTGCAGGAGCGCGTGCCCTTCGCCTCGTACCTCTTCTTCCGTTATCCGAACGCGAAGACGGGCGCGGGCGAAGTCCGCACGGCCGAACAACTCGTCGCGCTCGCGCGAGAGCTGAAGGCGAAGCACGGCTTCACCTCTCACAAGCTGAAGGGCGGCGTCTTCGCGCCCGAGTACGAGCTTGAATGCTACCGCGCGCTGGCGGAAGAGATCGGCGAAGGCCCCGCGCGCGGCGACCGCTTCCGCTTCGACCCGAACGGCGTCTGGTCTGCGGAGCAGGCCATCTGGTTCGGGCAGCAGATAGAAGACGTGCGCAACGACTACCTCGAAGACCCCGTCTACGGCATGACGGGGATGCGCCGCGTGCGCGAGAAGGTGCGCATGCCCCTTGCGACGAATACGGTCGTCGTCAACTTCGAGCAGCTCGCCGCGAACGTGCTCGACACGGCAGTTGACGTGATACTGCTCGACACCACGTTCTGGGGCGGCATACGCCCTTGCGTGAAGGCGGCGGGCGTGTGCGAGACGTTCCAGCTCGGCGTCGCCGTACACTCTTCGGGCGAGCTGGGGATTCAACTGGCGACGATGCTTCACCTCGGCGCTTGTATCCCGAACCTGTCTTTCGCGGCCGACGCGCATTATCATCACCTCACGGACGACATCATTGAGGGCGGCCCTCTCAAGTACGAAGGCGGCTCCATCGCCGTGCCGACGGGGCCGGGGCTCGGCGTGCGGCTCGACCGCGAGAAGCTGGCCGAGTATGCCGAAGCTTATAAACGCCTCGGCGGATACCCGTACGACCAAGACCCGCTGAGGCCGGGCTGGACGCCGACCATCCCGAACAACCGCTGGGCCGACCCTTCGGACGCACGCGTGCCGAGCGACGTGCGTTATTGAATTGTCATTAAGGGGGAAGAGTAGATGACGACGAGCAGTTCCGACGTTAGCGACTCGCGGGGCGCGCGCCTGAGAGACGCGGCCGACCTGCGCCGTCAGGTGGAAGAGGTCATGGGCCGCACTCCGGTCATAGACCTGCACACGCACCTCTACGCGCCCGAGTTCGGCGAGCTGGGCCTGTCCGGCATTGACGAGCTGCTGACCTACCACTACCTCATCGCCGAGACGTTCCGCTCCTCGGCCGTTACCTACGAACGCTTCTGGCGGATGACGAAACAGGAGCAGGCCGACCTCGTCTGGCGCACGCTCTTCGTCGAGAACACGCCCGTCTCCGAGGCGACGCGCGGCGTCGTCACGGTGCTCGACGCCTTCGGCCTCGACACGGCGGCCGAAGACCTGATGGAGGCGCGCGCCTTCTTCCGCAGTCAAGACCCAGCCGAACACCTCGCGCGCGTGCTGAAACTCGCGGGCGTGAGCGACGTGGTGATGACCAACGACCCTTTCGACTCGCGCGAGGCGCGTGTCTGGACGAACAACACACAACGCGACGGACGCTTTCACGCGGCGCTCCGCATGGACAGGCTTCTGAACGACTGGCAGAAGTCTGCGGCGGAACTCGCCGGTCAGGGCTACGGCGTTGACGTGAACTTCGGCGGCGGGACGAGTGCGGAGGTGCGCCGCTTCCTAGACAAATGGATTGAGCGGATGCGGCCGCTCTACATGGCCGTGTCGCTTCCCGACGATTTTCATTATCCGGCAGACGACGCGCGCGGGCGCGTGATACGCGAAGTCGTCCTGCCGACTTCGCGCGAACACAATCTGCCTTTCGCGGTGATGGTCGGCGTCCGGCGCGGCGTGAACCCACAGCTTCGTATGGCGGGCGACGGGCTCGGGCGCGCGGACGTGGGCGCGGTCGAACGTCTCTGCGCAGAGAACCCGGACGTGCGCTTTCTCGCCACGTTTCTGTCGCGCGAGAATCAGCACGAGCTGTGCGTCTCGTCGCGGAAGTTCCCGAACCTCCTGCCGTTCGGCTGCTGGTGGTTCCTCAACAACCCTTCCATCATCTCCGAGATAACGGCCGAAAGACTCGAACTGCTCGGCACCTCCTTCATCCCGCAGCACTCGGACGCGCGCGTCCTCGAACAGCTCGTCTACAAGTGGCGACACTCGCGGCGCGTCATCGCCGAGGTGCTGGCACGCTCTTACGCGCAACTGCTTGAGAGCGGCCGCGCCGTCACGCGCGCCGAAGTCGAGCGCGACGTGGCGCGCATGTTCTACGGCAACTTCCGCGCGTGGGTCGGACTCGGCGCGAAGGGCGAGGGAAGCGAAGCGCGACGGGAAGAGGTCGGCGCCGCCCGCGAGTGAAGGCAAGAGCATGGCCGAGTCAACCGCCGCCCCACCGAGCCGCGAAGAATTTCCCTTGATAAAGCCGCCCCGCGGCAGTAAGCTTCCGCCGCATCAGCAACCCGAAGAGGCGGAGGGCGGCGAGCCATGAGGTTTAGGTTTGGGCCTGCGCTACAGTTTGCGGCGGCGCTCGCGCTCGCGGCCGCGTTCGCCCCGACGTGTGCGGCCCGGCAGGGCGGCACGGCGCGCACGCCGCGGCCCGACTCCACGCAGCGCGAGCTTCAGCGCACGCTTGAGCGCGAACTCCTCTTCAAGCAGATGGAGAACGCGATGTCGCGGCCCGCGCCCCCGCGCCCCACGCGCGACCTGAGCTTCGCGCAGATCAGCGAAGACTTCACGCGCCTACAGATAGTCAACCACGATTTAGCGAGGGCGGTGGCGGCGGGCGGCGAGCTCGACTTCAAGATGGTCGCCGACTCGACGGCGGAGATAAAGAAGCGCGCCGGCCGGCTGAAGGATAACCTGATTCTTCCCGGTGAGGTCGAAGAGCGCCCGAAGGTTCCTCCGGGGATCGAGGCGGGGCAGTTGAAGGCCGCGCTCGCCGAGCTCGACAGGCTCGTCTACAGCTTCGTACACAACCCCGGCTTCCAGAGCGTGAAGGTGGTTGACGCCGAGTGGTCGGCCCGCGCGCGCAACGACCTCGAAGGCATCATCGAGCTGAGCGGCCGCCTCAAGAAGAGCAGCGAACAACTGCACAGGGCCGCGCAGAAGTCTCACTGAAAGCAGGCCGCGCCTTCAAACTGAAATTTAACCGCCGCGTCCTTCGTAAGCGTCGAGAATCCGTTCCGTCTCCCCGTTCAAAGACTCGTCCACACGCCCGCGCCGCTCGTCCGACTCGAACCACTCGATTGTCCGACGTATCCCTTCGCGGAAGGGAATCGTCGCCTGAAAGCCCGGCACGAACCTCTTTACCTTGCCGTTGTCGAAGACCGCGCTCCACTTCTTGTCGCCGTGCAGCGTGCCCGCGAGCCTCGGCACCACGCGCGAGATGAAGTCGGACGGGACGTGAACGATTCTCGCCTCGACGCCTAAGCCTTCGGCGATGCTCAGGTAAATCTCGTCCCACGTCAGCACCTCGTCCGAGGTGATGTGGAAGGCTTGGCCGACTGCCTCCGCGTTTCCGAGCAGACCCAGAAACCCGCGCGCGAAGTCTTCCGCGTGCGTCACAGTCCAGAGCGAAGTGCCGTCGCCGTGGACGACGACGGGCAGCCCCTTCTTCATCCGCGTCGCGAGCGTGTAGGTGCCGCCGCCTCCGACCGCGACCGGAAAGTTCGTCTCGTACGTGTGCGACGGCCGGACGATTGTCGCGGGGAAGCCCTCCTCGGCGTGCGCGCGCGTCAAACGTTCTTCACAGGCGATCTTGCCGCGCGCGTAGTCCCAGAAAGGATTTTCGAGCGGCGTCTCCTCCGTGATGACGTAGTGCGCGGGCGGCTTCTGGTAGGCGGCCGCCGAACTGATGAAGATGTACTGTCCTGCCTCTTTGAAAAGAGATATGTCGCGCTCGATGTCTTCGGGCGTGAAGGCGACCCAGTCCACGACCGCGTCGAAGCGCAGGCCGCCGAGCGCCGCGCGGACTTCATCGGGCCTGTGTATGTCGGCGGTCAACGCGTGGGCGCCGGGCGGCGCCGCGCCGCGCGTGCCTCGGTTGAGCAGGTATAGCTCTACCCCCGCGGCGACGGCCTGACGGCTGACCGCCGCGCTGATGAAGCCCGTGCCGCCGATGAAGAGCGCTCTCATGTGCGTTCGGCCTCGCCGAGATTGAATGTCTGTTCGTTCCTGCCGGTCTGGATTCGCTGCGCCTGCTTCTGCGCGCGGAGCGCCAGTTCGGTGGCGAGGAAGCAGTGCTCCTGCGTCATCGCCGTCTCGGTGCGTTCGAGGATGTCGTTGACGAGCTGTTCGCCGTAGGGCAGCGGGCCTTTCGAGCAGTCGAGGTAACGCGTCTCCTTCTTGTCCACGAGGAAGAGGTGGTTGCCGCCGGGCCGCCCGGCGATGTCCACGTTCTTGCGGATTTCGATGAAGCCGTCGGTGCCGAGAATCGTCAAACGCCCGTCGCCCCAAGTGCTCAGGCCGTCGGGCGTGAACCAGTCAACGCGTATGTAGCCCGTCCCGCCGTCGCCGCGCCACATCACGTCGCCGAAGTCCTCGAAGTCGGGCCACTGCGGGTGGTTGACGTTCCCGACCTGCGAGGCGACGACCTCCGCGCGCGTCGAGCCGGTGAAGAAGAGGAACTGGTCTGCCTGATGCGAGCCGATGTCGCAGATGATGCCGCCGAAGCGTCTGCGGTCGTAGAACCAAGGGTCGCGACGGCCGTTGTTGATGCGGTGCGGGCCGAGGCCCACGGTCTGTATGACGCGGCCGACGGCGCCGGCCCTGACCAACTCGCCGGCGCGGACGGTCGCGGGGTTCTCGAAGCGCTCGCTGTACATGATGGAGTAGATGCGTCGCGTCTCCTTCTGCACGCGACGCACTTCCGCAAGCTGTTCGAGCGAAGTGATGCCCGGCTTGTCGGACATGAAGTCTTTGCCGTGGCGCATGACGGCGATGCCGAGCGGCGCGCGGTCGGCGGGTATCGCGGCGCTCAGGACGAGCTGGATAGAATTGTCTTCGAGAATCTCCTTCTCGTCGCGCGCCTGCACGGCCCGCGGGTAGCGCTTGGCGAAGTCGGAGGCGAGGTCGGGCTCTCTGGCGTAGAAGGCGACGAGTTGGCCGCCGCCCCTCCGCACGGCGTTTATCTGGCCGTTGATGTGCGAGTGGTTGATGCCGATGACGGAGAAGCGTATGCGCGGCGTCTTTGAAGTAGCCGGACTGCCCTCCTGTTCGCCGACGGCGGAAGCGCCCGGCGCACTCCGCCCGTGCGCTTTGTCTTCCGTCAGCGCCGACGAGACCAACACGCCGGCCGCGAGTGCCGCCGAGCCTTTGATGAAACCGCGCCGTCCGGGTCGCTTCTCTCCCATGCGTCCTTCTCCGTTCTGCCTCGCGCCTTCTTTTGTGTTATTAGCATATTAAAATTTCCGCTTTTGTAACACGTCAGATGAAGAGACTCGGCCGGCGGCGCTGGCTCATCCTGATCGCGTTCCTGCTGGCGGCTTCGTTCGCCGGCCTCTTCGCCGTGCGCACAGTCCGCCACGCGCTCTACTGGAGCCGCCACAGGGACGAGGCGATACGGCCGTGGATGAGTGTGCCTTACGTCGCGCGCTCTTACCGCGTCCCGCCGCCCGTGCTCTACCGCGCCATCAACCTTGAGCCCGTGCCGCGCGACCGAAGGCCGCTGCGCGAGATCGCGCTCGAACAGAACCGCCCGGTCGAAGCGCTCGCCGCGGATTTAGAGAAAGTCATCGGCGAGTTCCGAGCGCACCCCGAGCGCTTCCCGCCGCCGCCCCCGCCGCATCAGTCCGAAGGGCGCCGTACGCCGTGAGCATGAGCGACTACCTTCTCGCGACGCTCGGCGTCTACGGGGTGCCGGTGCTCTTCGTGGCGCTGCTCGTGGGCTCGGCGGGCGTGCCGCTGCCGGCGAGCCTTCTGCTGGTGGCGGCCGGCTCGTTCGTCGAGCAGGGCGAGCTTGACTTGTGGCCCGTGCTCGCGCTCTCGGCCGCGGGCGCGATAGCGGGAGACAACATCGGCTACGCGGTAGGGCGCTGGGGAGGGCGGCGCGTGACGCGGCGGCTCGGCAGACTCGTCGGCGGCGAGAAGAAGATAGAGGCGGCCGAAGCGTGGCTGAAGCGCCGCGAGGGAGTGGGCGTCTTCCTGAGCCGCTGGCTGCTGACGCCGCTCGGCCCCGTCGTCAACCTCACCGCGGGCGCGACCCGATATGCGTGGCCGCGCTTCCTGCTCTACGACGTGCTCGGCGAGGCGCTGTGGGTCGCGCTCTACGTGCTGCTGGGGAAGTTCTTCAGCGACCGCGTGCAGGCTTTGAACGACGTGCTCGGCGATCTGACGTGGGCCGTCGTCGGCCTCGTCGCCGCCGCCCTGCTCGGCGTGCTGCTCTTCAAACACTTGCGCGAGCCGGACGCGGATTGAGAGCGCGTTTACACAACTTTACGTAAGCCTCTGTAAACGCCCCGGCCCGAAGCTCACATCAAAACTTCCCGAGCTATACCTTTCCGAGAGGCTTGAGGAAGATGAAGAAACTGGCGGCCGTCATTTTCGGCCTGTTGATGTTGGCGCCGGGCGCGGGCGCCTTCGCGGCGCAGTCGGGCCGCAACCGTAGCGTCCCGAGCGCGGACAGGAGCAGCGGCGACGCGGCGAAACCTTCGCCCGACGAAGCGAAGGACGAGGGCGAGCCCTCTTCCGGCGGGGAGCCGGAGGTGGTCGAGGGCGAGGTCGTGCGCGTGGACACGTCGCTCGTCACCATCCCCGTCAGCGTGCGCGACCGGCAGGGGCGCTACGCCCCAGACCTTCGGCGCGAAGACTTCCGCGTCTTCGAGGACGGCGTCGAGCAGCGCGTCGCGTACTTCGCGACCGTTGACCAGCCGTTCACAGTCGCGCTCGTGCTCGACACCTCGGGCTCGACCGAGTTCAGCATCGGAGACATGCAGCGCGCCGCCTCGGCCTTCGTCGAGCAGTTGAAGCCGGCCGACCGCGTGACCGTCATCTCGTTCGACGACCGGATAGACGTGCTGTGCCAGCCGACGAGCGACCGCGCGGAACTCGACCGCGCCATACGCCGCGCGCGCGGCGGAGGCGGCACGCGGCTTTACGACGCGGTCGAGTCGGTGCTCAAAAAGACGCTCGCCCCGATACCCGGCCGCAAGGCCGTCGTCCTGCTCACCGACGGCGTGGACACGACGAGCTACCACGCCTCTTACAACAGCTCGCTCCGTCTGGCCGAAGAGTCGGACGCGCTCATCTACCCCGTCTCGTACGGCGGCTTCCGCGGCAACCCGGGCGTGCTCGGCCAGCCGCCGCAGACGGGCATTCGGCTTCCCGGCGGCATCATCCTCGGCAACCCGCGCACGACGGGCGGCATGGGCGGCGCGACGGCCGGAGACTACGAGCGCGGCGACGCGTACCTTAACCAGTTAGCGATGCGTACGGGCGGGCGCATGTACCGCGGCAACTCCGTCGTCAACATCTCGCAGGCGTTCGCGTGGGTGGCTGAAGAATTGCGGCGGCAGTACAGCCTCGGCTACTACCCGAAGTCGGCCGGGAAGAACGGCGAGCGTCGGCAGATAAAGGTGCAGGTCACACAGCCCAACCTCGTCGTGCAGTCGCGCGACAGCTACGTCTACAGGAAGGCCGAAGAGAAAGAGGCCGGCGGGGAGCCGGCTGCGAAGCCTGACTCCCCGCCTCAGCGTCTGAACGGGACTCGTTGAAGATTAGCGTGAGCGCCTCTAGCCGACGACGGTCACGACCGACTTCGAGGGAACCGTTATCGTGAAGGCGCCAGCGGAGACGGGGACGGGCGCGAGCTGCGTCTGGTTCTCCGTGGCCGAGGTGCGGTAGGGCGTCAGGCTCGCGGGCGGGCTCGCGAGGCCGGGCAGGCTGACCGTCACCGTGTGCGAGTTGCGGCCCGTGTTGGCGAGGACGATTGTGACGCTGCCCGTCGCAGGCCGGACGGCCGTCACCTGTAGCGTCGAGTCGGTGGAGGTCGAGGCGAGCACGACCGAGCCGGGGCGTATGAAGCGGCTGAACTGCCCCATGACGTACAGGCGCTTCGGCACCTGAATCGAGTCGGTCGTCGGGTCTGCGCTGATGAGCCCCTCGTTGCCGCCGTTCAAGTCCATCGCCCACCAGTAGAACCAAGCGCTGAAGCGCCCGCCGTTGAGCGCCTTGTAAATCTCGCCCGCCCACGTCATCCCGTCGTCAATCGTGCCGATGTACTTCCCGTCGAGGTTCGAGTCCTCGGTCTGCCAGATGGGTTTGTTGTACTGCGCGCAGCTCGCGCAGGGCTTGCTGAAGTCGTCCGTGCGGCCGTAGCCGTGAGTGGCGACGATGCTGATGGCCGCGCGCGTGTTCGCGTTGCTGAGGAGCGGCGTGCCCCAACTGCTGTCGAAGCTCGAATAGTAAGAAGCCTCGGGCGCCATAATCTTAGCCGTTAGGCCGCTGGCGGCGAGCGCCGGCTGGAAGTTGTTCGCGATGAAATTGCTCATCTCCGAAGTCGTCCACTCGCAACTGTCGTAGGTCGTACGCATGTTCGGCTCGTTCTGCACGCTCTCGACCTGCGCCTCAAAGCCGAGCTGCGCCTTCGCGTTCTGTAGCCACTGGACTTTGAGCGCGGCGAGGTCTGGGTAGTACTGCGGCAGGACGTGGCCGCCGTTCGTGCAGGAGTTGTTGTCCTTCATCCACGCGGGCGGGCTCCAAGTCGAGACCATGTAGCGATTGACGCCGTACGACGCGTTGACCCTCTGAAGCCAGCGCATCCCGCTCTGTATGCCCCAGTGGTTCCAGTCGTAGACGCCGGGCGAGGGGTTGTAGTCGCATAGGAACGAGCCGACACGAACCCAGCTCAGGCCGGCGCCGGGCTGCGAGGTCTTGTAGAGCAGGTCGAGTATCTGCGTCTGCCTCGCGGCCGAGAACTTGTCGAGGTCGTTTGCGATCCAAGTCACCGCGGCCCCGAAGCCTTCGACCGTCTGCCGCGGGCTGCCGTAGTTCACGTTGACAGTCACGTTCGCTGCTTTTGAAGGTGCGGGCGCGGCCGCGTAGGAGCCGAGCGCGAGCGTCAGAATCAGAAAGCGGCTGACGAAACGCCTCGCGGCAGTGCGCCGCGCATGAAATCTCGCTGAAATCATTTGACCCTCCCTGAAGCGTTTGAAGAAGTTTCGAGACAAAGCCCTCGCCACGGACGCGGCGAGTCAGGACGCAAAGGAACGGTTCGCGTGAAGGTTTCTCGGGGGTGAAGGATTTTTAAACCGCGCCGCGCCCGTCGTCAAGATTTTTGAGTGAGCCGTTGCGCGCTAGGCGCGGCCGGCTGTATTTTTGCTATCTCGTCAAACACATCTCGGCGCGGGAGGAAAATTGGCTTACACGATGAATCGTCGCCTCTTTCTGAATCGCCTGTCGCAAGGCGCGGCCGGCGCGCTGTGCCTGAAGGGTGCAAACCTGACCGCCTTCGGCTTCGGCCCGACGCGGCTCAAGACCATCGGCATGCAGCTCTACACCGTTCGAAGGGAGTTGGAGAAGGACTTCGAGGGGACACTGGCGCGCGTCGCCGCTTTGGGCTACCGCGAAGTCGAGTTCGCCGGCTACTTCAACCACACGCCGAAGGAGGTCAAGTCGCTGCTCGTGCGCCACGGCCTCGTCTCGCCCGCGGCGCACTTCCAGTTCGCCGACGGGCGCGGCGACCTTCAGACGATGATTGACGCGGCGCACGTCATCGGCCAGAAGTACCTCCTGCTCGCGTGGACTCCGCCCGAGCAGCGCAGGACGCTCGACGACTACAAACGTATCGCCGATTACTGCAACCGCGCTGGCGAGCAGTTACAGAAGGCGGGCCTACAGTTCGCATACCACAACCACGACTTCGAGTTCGCGCCCATCGAAGGGAAGGTTCCCTACGACCTTCTGCTCGAACAGACAGACCCGCGGCTGGTGAAGCTTGAGCTGGACTTGTACTGGATAACGAAGGCCGGGGCGAAGCCGCTCGGCTATTTCGAGAAGTACCCGGGGCGCTTCCACCTCCTACACGTCAAGGACATGGACGCGACGCCGCGACGCTACTTCACAGAGGTCGGGCGCGGCGTGGTGGACTTCAAGACCGCCTTCGCCAACGCCAAACTCGCGGGCGTCCGCCACTACTTCGTCGAGCAGGACGAGACGCCCGGCTCGCCCTTCGACAGCCTGAAGGTGAGCATTGACTACCTCAAGCAGCTTGAGTTCTGAACGGCCATGAGACCGACACACTCTCCCCTCCTGCGCGCGTTCAGTCTGTTGCTCGCCCTCTCGGTTTCAGTCACCGCACAGTCGCGTGCGCAGCGGAAATCTCTGGGCGCGTTCGACGGCGAGGCGGACGTGGGCAAGGTTCTGCACCCCGGCTCCGTCTCTTACGACGCCGCGCGGGACGAGTACACCGTCAGCGGCTCGGGCGCGAACATGTGGGCGGGCGCCGACGAGTTCCACTTCGTCTGGCGGCGCATGCGGGGCGACTTCATCCTGACGGCGCGCGCGCAGTTCGAGGGGCGCGGCGTCGAGCCGCACAGAAAGACGGGGTGGCAGGTGCGCGCCAACCTCGACGCCGACTCACCGCACGCGAGCGCCGTCGTACACGGCGACGGGCTGGCGTCGCTACAGTTCCGAAAGAGCAGGGGCGCAGACACCGAGGAAGTGAAGTCGTCGGTCAAGGCGCCGGACGTGATTCAGCTTGAGAGGCGCGGCGACAAGTACCTGATGTCGGTCGCGCGCTTCGGCGAGCCGTTCAAGACCGAAGAGGTGTCGGGCCTCTCGCTCGGCGAAGAGGTCTACGTCGGGCTCTTCATCTGCTCGCACAACCGTGAAGTGACCGATCACGCCACGTTCCGCGACGTGCGCGTCACAGTCCCGGCCGCCGCGAGCTTCGTCCCGTACAGGGACTTCATCGGGAGCAACCTTGAAGTGTTAGACGTTGAGAGCGGGCGCAGAAAAATCGTCTACACCGTGCCCGACTCTTTGCAGGCGCCGAACTGGACGCGCGACGCACGCGCGCTCGTCTACAACCGCAACGGCAGACTCTACCGCTTCGACTTAAAGACGAAGACGCCCGCGCCCGTCGAGACAGGTTTCGCGGTCAACAACAACAACGACCACGTCATCTCCTTCGACGGCCGCGCGCTCGGCATCAGCGACCACACAGAGGACGCCCGCCGACAGTCGCTCGTCTACACTCTGCCGCTCGGCGGAGGGACGCCGCGCAGAGTCACCGCGCGCGCGCCCTCTTACCTGCACGGCTGGTCGCCCGACGGCCGCTTTCTAGTCTTCACGGGCGAGCGCGGCGGCGAGTTCGACATCTACCGCATCCCCTCGGACGGCGGCGAGGAGACGCGCCTGACCGACGCGAAGGGCCTCGACGACGGCCCCGAGTACGCGCCCGACGGCCGCCACGTCTACTTCAACTCGAACCGCACGGGGCGCATGCAGCTCTGGCGCATGCGGCCGGACGGGAGCGCGCAGGAGCAGTTGACTGACGACGAGTTCAACAACTGGTTCCCGCACGTCTCGCCGGACGGCAGGTGGATCGTCTTCCTCTCCTTCGGCCAAGACGTTAATTCTGGCGACCACCCTTTCTACAAACACGTCTACCTGCGCCTGATGCCTGTGGCTGGCGGGAAGCCGAAGGTCATCGCGTACGTCTACGGCGGTCAGGGCACCATCAACGTGCCCTCTTGGTCGCCCGACGGCAAGCGAATTGCGTTCGTCAGCAACACGGAGATGAAGTGAGCGCTGAAGCTTATGAAGAAGATTAACGTCGCGTTGATCGGCTACCGCTTCATGGGGCGCGCGCACAGCAACGCTTGGCGGCAGGTCGCGCGCTTCTTCGACGTGCCGTTCGAGCCCGTACTGAAGGTCGTCTGCGGGCGCGACGCGGAGGGCGTGAGGCGCGCGGCCGACAGTCTGGGCTGGGAGGAGTACGCCACCGACTGGGAGCAGACAGTCGCGCGCGCGGACGTTGACCTCGTGGACATCTGCACGCCCGGCGATACGCACGCCTCAATCGCCGCGGCGGCCGCGCGCGCGGGGAAGATCGTCTTCTGCGAGAAGCCGCTCGCGAACACGCTCGCCGAGGCCGAGGCGATGCTCGCGGCCGTGCGCGCGAGCGGCGTCCCGCACATGCTCTGCCACAACTACCGGCGCGCGCCGGCCGTCGCGCTCGCGAAGCGGATTATCGAGGAGGGGCGCGTCGGCGAGATTTACCACTACCGCGGGACGTACCTACAGGACTGGATTGTTGACCCAACGTTTCCGCGCGTGTGGCGCTTGGAGAAGTCGAAGGCGGGCTCGGGCGCGCTCGGCGACATCGCCTCGCACTCGATAGACCTCGCGCGCTACCTCGTCGGCGAGATCGCGGAAGTCTCCGGCATGCTCAAGACCTTCATCGCCGGGCGGCCCGCGCCGGACGGAGGCGGCGAGATGCTCCCCGTTGACGTTGACGACGCGGCGCTCGCGCTCGTCAGGTTCGAGGGCGGCGCCGTCGGCACGATAGAGGGGACGCGCTTCGCCACGGGGCGCAGGAACTACAACCGCTTCGAGATTAACGGGAGCAAGGGTAGCCTCGCCTTCGACCTCGAACGGATGAACGAGCTCGAAGTTTACACGGAAGAAGGGCCGGACGGCGGCTTTCGCAAAATCCTCGTCACAGACCCCGCGCACCCGTACATGAACGGCTGGTGGCCGCCCGGCCACATCATCGGCTACGAGCACACCTTCACGCACACCGTCCTCGACCTGCTCCGCGCCGTCGCCGAAGGACGCCAGCCCTCGCCCGACTTCGAGGACGGCGTACGCAACCAGCGCGTGCTCGACGCGATAGAACGCTCGTCCGCCTCGCGGCGTTGGGAGCCGGTCTGAAAGAATTTCAAATCAACTCTCGACGGCCCGCGCGGAATGTCTGACGCAGAGGATGAGGCAGGCGGAGACGAGCGCGGAGCACGAGAGGTAGATGATGCCCGCGTAGAACGAGCCGGTCTTCTGCGTCAGGTAGCCGACGACGTAGGGGCCGACGAAGCCGCCGAGGTTGCCGACCGAGTTGATGAGCCCGACGGCCGCGGCCGCCGCCGACTCCGTGAGGAACGCGGTCGGCAGCGCCCAGAAGCCCGGCAGGTAGCTGTAGAGCCCCGCGCCCGCGACGCAGAACATCGCGACGGCCAAGCCCACGCGCTGATTCGCGGCGGCGCTCGCCGCGAGCCCCGCACAGACCGCGAGCAGCGCGACCGCCGTGTGCCAGCGCCGCTCGCCCGTCCGGTCGGAACTCCACCCGACAGCGAGCATCGCCAGAAGTCCCGCGCAATAGGGCAGCGCGGCCACGCCTGTCACGAGCAGGTTCGAGAAGCCCGAGAGCCCCTTCACAATCGTCGGCAGCCAGAAGTTGAACCCGTACGCGCTCGTCACCGAGCAGAAGTACGCGAGCGCCAGCAGCGCGACGTTCCTGTGCCTCAGCGCCTCCCACACGCCGTAGCGCCGCTCGGCGCGTCGGACTTCCTTCTCACGCTCTAACTCGCCGGTTATCCATTCGCGCTCGTCCTCGCCGAGCCAGCGCGCGTCGCGCGGGCGGTCGGTCAGGTAGAAGATTGTGACGACGCCGAGCAGCATCGCAGGCACGCCTTCGAGTATGAAGACCCAGCGCCAGCCCGCGAGCCCGAGCCAGTTCACGCCGAGTATCAAACCCGAGACCGGCGCGCCGAAGATGTTCGAGACAGGGATGGCGGCCATGAACATCGCGACGGCCTTCGCGCGGTCGCGCGGCCGGAACCAGTGGCTCAGGTAGACGATGACGCCGGGGAAGAAGCCGGCCTCGGCCATCCCCAGCAGGAAGCGCGCGGCGTAGAAGTGCGTAGCGTTCCTGATGAAGCCCGTGAGTGCGGCCAGCAACCCCCAAGAGATGATGATGCGCGCCAGCCACAGCCGCGCGCTCCAATTCTCGACCAGCAGCGTGCCCGGTATCTCAAGCAGGAAGTAGCCGAGGAAGAAGACGCCCGCGCCGAAGCCGAGGACTGCGGCGTCGAAGCCCATCTCCTTCGACATCTCAAGCGCCGCGTAGCCGACGTTGACGCGGTCGAGGAAGGCGACGACGAACAGGCAGATGAGAAACGGCATCAGCCGCCGCGTGATGCGCCGCCGCGCGCTCTCAGCGACAGCCTCGCCCGACGCCGAGAGTTCCGCAGTCTTCGTCGCCATTGTCTTCACGTCTACTTCTCAACAACCGTCTGCGCGAGCGAGAAGTTGCCTTCGAGCTTTATGTCGCGCGACGAGCCGCCGACCATGATGCGGAAGTCGCCGCGCTCCGCCACCCATGCGCGCTTGTCGGGGTCGTAGAAGGAGAAGGCGTTTCGGTCGAGCACGACTCGGACGGTCTGACTCTCGCCGGGTTTGAGGAAGACTTTGCCGAAACCCTTCAACTCCTTGAGCGGACGCGGCAGCGAGGACTGCGCGTCGCGCACGTAGACCTGCGCCACCTCGGCGCCCGCCGCGTCGCCCGTGTTCTTCAGGTCGAACGTGACGGCGAGCACAGGCCCCTTCGGGCTCTGCCCCGCGACGAGCTTGAGGTTGGAATACTCGAAGCGCGTGTACGACAGCCCGTAACCGAAGGGGAAGAGCGGCGCGACCTGCTTCGTGTCGAACCAGCGGTAGCCGACGAGCAGGCCCTCTTCGTAGCGCACCATGCCGCTGCGGCCGGGGTATGCGCTGAGGGCGTGCGCGGGCGAGTCTTCCAGACGGACGGGGAACGTGCAGGGCAGTTTCCCCGAAGGGCTCACGTCGCCGAAGAGGACGCGCGCCAGCGCGCTTCCGCCCTCCATGCCGGGATACCACGCGTACAAAACTGCGGGCACACGCGCGAGCCACGTTCCCATCTCGACGGGGCCGCCGCCGAGCAGGACGACGATTGTGCGCGGGTTCACTTCGACAATCTTCCTGATGAGCTCGTCCTGACCGTAGGGCAGCTTCAAGTCCTTTCGGTCTTCGCCTTCGGAGTCGAGCCCGCGCGCGTGGTTGAGGCCGCCGACGTAGATGACCGCGTCGGCCTGACTCGCGGCGCGGACGGCGCGCTCGACCGCGTCGGTCGTGGCCTTCTCGCCGTAGCCGGCCGAGTAAGTGACGTTGACGCGCTCGCCCACGCGGCGGAGTATCCCTTCGAGCGGCGGGATTTCGTAGAAGGCTTTAATGCGCGAGCTGCCGCCGCCGTAAGCCTGCAAGCGCACCGCGTTCTCGCCGACGACCGCCAAGGACGTGAGCTTGTCCGCGTCGAGCGGCAGCGCGTTTGCCTCGTTCTTGAGCAGGACGAAACTCTCCTCGGCGACGCGGCGCGCCGTCTCCTGATGCGCCTTCGTGTTGATTGCGCCGGGCGGGTTGCCGTCGAACGCGTGCGTCGCGAACATCACGCGCAGGTTGCGCCGAACCTTGTCGTCGGGGACGGACATTGGAAACTCGCCCCCGCGCACGCCTTCGAGAAAGGGGCGCGCGAGGTAGAACTCGTCGAAGGGCTTGCCCACGGTTCCCATCTCAAGGTCGAGCCCGCCGAGCACGGAGCCGCGCGTCGAGTGGACGGCATTCCAGTCGGAGACGACGAGCCCTTTGAAGCCCCACTCGTCCTTCAGGATTTTGTTGAGCAGGTAGTCGTTCTCGGAGCAGTACGTGCCGCGGAACTTGTTGTAAGCCGACATGACCGAGAGCACGCCCGCCTCTTGCACGGCCGCGCGGAACGGCGGCAGGTAAATCTCTCGGAGCGTCCGCTCGTCCATCTCGACGTTAATGGTGTTGCGCTCGAACTCCTGTTCGTTGCCGGCAAAGTGCTTGGCGCACGAGGCGACGCCTTCCGCCTGCTCGCCGCGTATGTACTCGACGGCCATGCGCGAGGCGAGGTAAGGGTCTTCGCCGAGGTACTCGAAGTTGCGGCCGTTCAGGGGCGTCCGCATGATGTTCATGCCGGGCGCGAGCATGATCTGCTTGCCGCGCTGCCGCGCCTCCTCGCCGAGCGTGGTGCCGTAGGCGCGCGCGAGCTCCGTGTTCCACGTCGCCGCCAAGCCGAGGAGCGCGGGCATGTACGTGGCGAAGTCGTCCGTGCGCCCGACGGCCTGCGACACGTCGCGCCCGACCGTCTCCTCGCGTACGCCGTGCGGGCCGTCGGAGAGTTGGCGCGGCGGGATGCCGAGTCGCGGGACGCCGGCCGTGCTGAAGCGGTTGTCGGCGTGGACGATCGCGACCTTCTCTTCGAGCGTCATGCGCGAGAGCAGGTCGGCGATGCGCGCCTCTATCGGCTGGCCCGGGTCTAGATACAAAGGGCGCCGCTCCTGCGCCTTCGTGAAACTGACGAAGGCCGCCGACGCGAGCGCCGCGGTGAAGAGGAGGACGGCGAGCGGCCGCCCCACGCCTCTGCGAACAGGTCTCATCCTGCCTTGTAGCCCTTCCCTGTGATGAAAGCCGTGCGGGACACAGTAAACCCAACCATAAAATCATTCAATACGTTATATTGTGTCGGCGACTGCGAACGTCCAGAAATCAACTCCGACATGTCCAGACATCAACTTCGACTCAAGCGCGCCGCGGCCCTGTGCCTTGTTGTCCTGCTCTTAAACTCTCTCCCGTGTCGCGCGCAGGCGCGCGCGTCGGAGTGGCGCTTCTACGGCGGCGACGCGGGCGGCGCGCGCGACTCGCCGCTCAGGCAGATAAACCGGCGCAACGTCGCGCGCTTGCAGAGGGCTTGGGTCTACCACACGGGCGAGCTTGAGCTTGGGCTCAAGACCGCGCCGTTTCAGGCGTCGTTCTCCACGACGCCGCTCGTCGTCGCGGGCGTGATGTACCTGACGACGCCTTCGAGCCGAGTCATCGCGCTCGACGCCGAGACGGGAAGGGAACTCTGGAAGTTCGACCCGCAGGCGGAGAGTAAGACGCGCGGGTTCAACTCTCACCGCGGCGTCGCTTACTGGGAAGGGCCGGCGGCCGGAGGGAAGGGCAGAGACAGGCGCATCCTCTTCGGCACGGTTGACGGCCGGCTCATCGCGCTCGACGCCGAGACCGGCAAGCCCCGCGCCGACTTCGGCAACGGCGGCGCCGTAGACCTGCGCGCGAACGGCGCGGGCGGCGGCGCTGATGACCCGACGTGGGGCGCGCGCGTGACCTCGCCGCCCGCCGTCTACAGAGACCTCGTCATCGTCGGCTGGGGCCTGCCCGAAGCTCCCGCGACGGGGCCGAGCGGCGACGTGCGGGCTTACGACGTTCGCACAGGCGCGCTCAAGTGGACGTTCCACACCGTCCCGCGCCCCGGCGAGTTCGGCAACGAGACGTGGGCGGGCGAATCTTGGAAGGGTCGCTCGGGCGCGAATGTCTGGTCAATGATGAGCGTGGACGAGGAGCGCGGGCTGGTCTTTCTCCCCGTGGGCTCGCCGACCTACGACTTCTACGGCGGCGACCGAAAGGGGCAGAACCTCTTCGGCAACTCGCTCGTCGCTCTGAAGGCCGAGACAGGCAAACTCGTCTGGTACTTTCAGGCCGTCCACCACGACCTCTGGGACTACGACCTGCCGGCGCAGCCCGTGCTGTTCGACTGGCGCGGCGCGGGCCGCAGCGTCCCGGCCGTGGCGTTGATAACGAAGATGGGCTTCGTCTTCGTGCTCGAACGCGCGACGGGCAGGCCGCTCTTCCCCGTCGAGGAGCGAGGCGTGCCGCAGTCGAACGTGCCCGGCGAAGAGACTTGGCCGACTCAGCCGTTTCCATTGAAACCCCGCGCGCTCGCGCGACAGTCCATCACGCGCGGCGAGCTCAGCCGCGTCACGCCCGAGTCGGAGCGCTACTGCTCGGAGCTTTTCGACAGGCTCACCAACAAGGGAATGTACACGCCGGTCGGGCTTGAGCCCGCCGTGACCTTCCCGGGCTTTCACGGCGGCGGCAACTGGTCGGGCGGCTCCTTCGACCCGGCGACGGGCCTACTCTTCGTGAACATGAACGAGGACGGCGCGATGGGCCAGATGACGCCGCAGCCGACGGGCACGCCCGCGCCCTACACGCGGCAGGGCCGTTTTGAAGAGTACGCTTGGTTCCGCGACCCGCACGGCTGGCCGTGCCAGCAACCGCCTTGGGGGACGCTGGCGGCCGTTGACCTGAACCGCGGCCGAGTCGTCTGGCAAGTCCCGCTCGGTTCAGTCGAGGAGCTTGAAGCACGCGGAGTACACAACACGGGGACGCAGAACCTCGGCGGCTCAATCGTGACGGCGGGCGGGCTGGTCTTCATCGCGGCCACGACCGACAGACTCATCCGCGCCTTCGACGCAAGGACGGGCCGCGAACTCTGGCGCGCGCGGCTCGAAGCAGGCGGCCACGCCACGCCGATGACCTACGCGGGCCGCGGCGGTCGTCAGTACGTCGTCGTCGCAGCGGGCGGCGGCGGCTTCCTGCGCGCTCTCAGCCCCGTGCTCTCCGACACGGTCGTCGCATACGCGCTGCCGAAATGACCCCACGCACGTTCAGCGGTTGAAGGGCGCCTCGTTAATCCAGTGGAAGCCGCGGCTCGTGAGCAGGAAGCGCGACGGGTCTGCGCGTCGGAGTCTGGCCTGAACGGGGTGGCCGTCGAAGTCGCCCGCGAGCGTGAGACGTTCCGGCTCGGGCTGCTCGTACGTGAGGACGGTCTTCCAGTTCGGGTCGTCGCGTTTCTTCAGAGAGAGCGTCCTCTTCTCCTCGTCCAGTTCTACGGGGAAGCGCTGGCGCACGTCCGTCATCGTGAAGACGGCGAGCACGCCGGGGCGGTCGAAGACGACGCGCCGCCAGCGCGTCTGGTCTGTCACGAGCGGCGGCCGCAGTTCTCCGTCGGAGACGAACTCCTCGACCTCCCATACGCCGTGGAGCGGCGAGCGCTGCGAGATCGTCCGACGGAACGTGTAGGACTGGTACAGCGACAGCCCGACGACCGTCACCAGAAAGAGCATGCGAAGGATGAGCGCCGCGCGATTCAGGCGTGCGCGCTCGAACAGAGGGCGGATGACCGCCGGCTCGGCCGTGCGGTTGAGGATGAAGACGTTCGCCAGCCGCCGGAACTCGGGCGCCGCCAGAAAGAACGCCATCGCCAGCAGGTGCGACGAGAAGAGCTTCACAGGCACGTCGTAACTGAAGTTGAGCATCACGACGTTGACCAGCACGCCCGCGCAGACCAGCGCCCCGAGCGCCGCCGTGCGCCGCGCGAAGAGCAGCACGCCGCCGAGCATCTCGGCCGCGCCGGTGAAGACTGTGTAAGGCTCGGACGAGCCCATGAACGTCCAGAGCAGTCCCATCGGCGAAGAGTCGCCGTAGGTCTGCAAGAGTCGGTCGAGCGGCGGGCTGGAGAACTGCGTGGCGATGACCTTCGCCGCGCCGTAGCCGATCATCATCGTGCCGAGGTACAGCCGCACGTAGACGCGCAGCCACTGATACAGGCGCGGGTAAGCCTTCCGCCTTCGGTCGAGCACAGACCACGCAAGCGTCGCCGCGACGGCGAGCACGAAGCAGCACAAGACCTGCACGTAGTCGTAAGTCCGGTCGCCGCTTCCGTTGTCGGCGACGTTAATCTCGTAGCCGAGCTTGAGTACGTGCCGGCCGACCCACGGCACGAGCGCATCCCAGAACCTCGTGTACGGCACGTCGAGCGCGTCCGTGAGCGGGAGGCTGCCCAGCGGGAACGGCAGGATGTAGATGACTAGATACGCGAAGGCGAAACGGAAGCCGACGCGCGCGGCCGGGTGCCATTCGTGCGAGTCTTTCATTGTTCAATCCTCCCGTTAAGGATGAGGTAATCGTCGGAGCCTCCCCTCTTCAGTTCGGGCCGGCGCACATTCTATTCCTTTATGGACTTCTAAAAAAAATAAATCGCGCGGAGGTGTCGCCGGGCATCGCTTTTCCGGGGCGGCGTAAGTTATAAATACGGCCGCTCATGTCAGCAGGCGAGACACTGAACGCGACTCTCCCGGGCGCCGCCGTCTACGACGAGATGTTCGGCGCCGACGGACAGTGCCGCCCGCACTACCGCGCGCTCTACCGTCGGCTCGACGAGATACCGCACGAAGAGTTGAGCCGCCGACAGCACGCCGCAGACCTCTCGTTCCTGCATCAGGGCATCACCTTCACCGTCTACGGCCGCGAAGAGGGCACGGAGAAAATCTTCCCCTACGACCTCCTGCCGCGCATCATCACGGGCGCCGAGTGGGAGACGCTTGAGCGCGGACTAACGCAACGCATCACGGCCCTCAACCTCTTCCTCAAAGACATCTACCACGAGGGGCGCATACTGAAGGACGGCGTCGTCCCGGCCGAGCTCGTCTACACCTGCCGCCACTTCCGCCGCGAGATGCGCGGCGTGGACGTGCCGCGCGGCATCTACATCTCTGTCGTCGGCACAGACCTCATCCGTCTGCCCGACGGACGCTTCGTCGTGCTCGAAGACAACCTGCGCGTGCCCTCGGGCGTCAGCTACATGCTCGCCAACAGGCAGGTGATGAAGCGCGTCTTCCCGCGGCTGTTCGGCAACTACGGCGTCAGGCCCATTGACCACTACGGGACGGCGCTGCTCTCGACCCTGCGCGCGCTCGCGCCCGCGAGCCGGCCCGACCCGACCATCGTTCTGCTCACGCCCGGCGTCTACAACTCGGCCTACTACGAGCACGCCTTCCTCGCGCGGCAGATGGGAATTGAACTCGTCGAGGGGCGCGACCTGCTCGTCCACGACAACGTCGTCTACATGCGCACGACCGCCGGGCCGCGCCGCGTGGACGTGATTTACAGGCGCATTGACGACGACTTCCTCGACCCGCTCGCCTTCCGCGCAGACTCCTCGCTCGGCGTCGCAGGCATCTTCAACGCCTACCGCGCCGGCAACGTCGCGCTCGCCAACGCAGTGGGGACGGGCGTCGCCGACGACAAGGCCGTCTACGCCTACGTGCCCGCGATTATTCGTTACTACCTGAGCGAAGAGCCGGTCATCGAGAACGTCGAGACTTACCTGATGACGGACGACGCGCAGCGCCGACACGTGCTCGACAATCTGGACAGGATGGTCGTCAAGGCCGTCGGCGAGTCTGGCGGCTACGGGATGCTCATCGGGACACACTCGACCGCCGCCGAGCGCGAGGAGTTCAAGCGGCGTATCGAAGCCGAGCCGCGCAACTACATCGCGCAGCCCGTCATCTCGCTCTCGCAGGCGCCCTGTCTGATAGAGGGCAAGGTCGAGTCGCGCCACGTAGACCTGCGCCCCTACATCCTCTACGGCGAGCGTGTGACGATCGCGCCCGGCGGCCTCACGCGCGTCGCGCTCCGCCGCGGCTCCCTCGTCGTCAACTCCTCGCAGGGCGGCGGCAGCAAGGACACTTGGGTTCTGAACGAGTGAGTGAGCGATGCTTTCGAGAGTCGCAGACAGCCTCTACTGGACGAGCCGTTACCTTGAGCGCGCCGAGCACACGGCGCGGCTGATTGACGTGGGCTTGAATCTGATGCTCGACCAGTCGGCGTCGGCGGTCGAGCGGCGTTGGGGGCGTCTGCTCGACAGTCTGCACGCGCCGCCCGCGTTGACGGGTTCGAGCGACGCGCACCGGATTACGGAGGCCATGACGTTCGACCCGTCGAACGAGGTCTCGATTGTGTCGTGCGTCGCGGCGGCGCGCGAGAATCTGCGGCAGGTGCGCGAGCAGATAAGCTCGGAGATGTGGGAGCAGCTCAACACGCTCTACCTGCAAGTGAGAGAGACTCGGCTCGAACGCATCTGGGGCGCGAGCACGCACGAGTTCTTCCGCTCGGTGAAGGAGGGCGCGCACCTCTTTCAGGGCATCACCGACGCGACGATGAACCACGGCGAGGGCTGGCAGTTCATACAGGTCGGCCGCTACATCGAGCGCGCGGGCGCCACCTCCACGCTACTCGGCGTCTACGCGGGCGAGCTGCTGGCGGCCGAGAATCCGGACGCCGCCCCGCGCAACTACCTCGACTGGGTCGGGCTGCTCAAGGCGTGTACGGCGTTTGAGGCGTACTGTAAAGTCTACACGGCCGACCTGCGTGCCGAGCGTGTCGTGGAGTTTCTACTTTTGAACGCCGAGTGCCCGCGCTCCGTACGCTTCGCGGCGGACGCGGTGCAGGCTTCGTTCCAGTCAATCGCGGAGGCGACGGGCGCGCGAAAGTCGGGCCGCGTCAACCGCCTCGCCGGGCGCCTGCGCGCGTCGCTCGGCTTCGGCCAGATAGACGAGATCATGGAGGCGGGCCTGCGCCCTTATCTGAACGACGTGCGGCGGCAGTGCGCGCAGATACACGAGGCCATCTTGCAGACCTACGTCGCATACTCTGTCGAGACCGCGCTCGCGTCCTGAAGCATGAAGTTCAAGGGGGAAGTTTCAACCAAGCCGATGCACCTTTCCATCAGCCACGTCACCAAGTTTCGCTACAGCGCGCCGATTACCGAGAGTGTGATGGAGCTGCGTATGCAGCCACTGAGCGAAGGCCCGCAGCGCTGTCTGAAGTTCGACGTTTCCTTACGCCCCTCGGCGCGCGTCTCGTCTTACCGAGACCACCTCGGAAACTCCGTCCAACACTTCGACATCCCGGGGCGCCACACGCAGCTCGTCATCACGGCCAAGTCGCTCGTCGAATCGCTCCCGCGCGAGGAGACGCCAGAGGCTTTGGGAGCCGAAGCGTGGGACGAGCTGGACGCGCTCGTCGCCGAGGGCGACTACTGGGACATGCTGATGCCGAGCCACTTCGCGCGGCCGACCGAAGCGCTCGACGTGTTCGCGCGCGAGCTGGACGTGCGGCGGCGCGAAGACCCTCTGACCGTTTTGCGCGAGCTGAACACGGCCATCTACAACGCCTTCGACTACGTCCCGCAGAGCACCAGCGCCGACTCGCCGATTGACGTGGCGCTCGGCGCCCGCAAGGGCGTCTGTCAGGACTACTCGCACATCTTGATCGCGCTGGCGCGCTCGCTCCGCGTTCCCTGCCGCTACGTCAGCGGCTACCTCTTCCACCGCGTCGAGTACAACGACCGCTCGGCGCAGGACGCGACGCACGCGTGGGTCGAAGCGCTTTTGCCCGGCCTCGGCTGGGTCGGCTTCGACCCGACGAACAACCTGCTCGCGGGCGAGCGACACATACGCGCCGCGGTGGGGCGCGACTACGCGGACGTGCCCCCGACGCGCGGCGTCTTCAAGGGCGCGGCCGAGAGCGAGCTGAGCGTCGCCGTGCAGGTCAAGCCGGCCGGCGAGCCCGACTCCGAAGAGGCCCTCCGCCTCATCGCCGCCATCTCGCAGACGCCCGAGGCCGAGCACTCCGCGCAGCAGCAGCAGCAACAGCAGTAGCCGAAGACGCAACAGCAGTCGGTCGTTAAGGACAACGCATTGGACGACGAGCGCCTGAAACTCTTGAGGCTCATGCAACTGGCCGACAGCGCCCTGCCCGTCGGCGCGGCGGCGCACTCCTTCGGCCTCGAAACGCTCGTCGAAGAAGGCGCGCTGGACGTCTCGACTCTCGAAGCTTTTCTCGCCGACTATCTGAGCGAAGCCGGCGCGCAGGAGTCAGCCTTCTGCCGCGCCGCACACCGCCTCGCCGCGCGCGTTAATTTTGGAGAGCACGACTTTCATCTTGAAGCGTGGCTCGAACTCAACCGCCGCCTGAGCGCGCGCAGGCAGGCGCGCGAGAGCCGCGCGGCGAGCGCGACACTCGGCCGCCGCCTGCTTCAACTGGCCCGCGCGCTGGACTGCGGAGAACTGCTGACCTTTGCTTCCGAGGCGGCGCGCGAGTCCGGCGTCGAGACGCACCACTGCGCCGCCTTCGGCCTCGTCGGCGGCGCCCTCGCGCTCGACGAAGGGGCGACCGCCGAGGCTTATCTACATCAGACGCTCGCCGGCCTCGTCTCCGCCTGCCAACGCCTGATGCCGCTCGGCCAGACGCGCGCGCAACAAATCCTCTGGCGCCTCAAGCCCGCGCTCGTCGCGGCGTCGGAGTCGGGCCTCGCCGGCGTCGGCGCGCGCGACGGCGCCGTTGAAACGGACTGCGACGATGTTTTCTGTTTCACCCCTCTACTCGACCTCGGCTCGATGCGTCACACGTCTCTGACGACGCGACTCTTCATCAGTTGAGATGGCGACGGCGGACACAGAAGTCGTGCATGAAGAAGTCGCTGTGCGGAACGAAGCCGTCGGCGCGGCGCTTCAACCCGCGCACGTCGGGAGCGCGCCGCCGCACGTCCCGCCGACGCACGGGCGTCTGAGCCTGCGTTTCGAGTGCGCGCCCGACGTGTCGGCCGAAGAGTGTGCGCGCGGCGCGGGAGAGACCTGTCTGGTCGTGCTCGAACAGAGGCCGCCGCTTCGGGTCGTGCGCGCGTTTCGGACGGAGGACGGCGCGGCACTCGTGCACCTGCACAACCTTTCGGGCGGCGTGCTCGGCGGCGACCTCTTGGAGTTGTCCGTCGAGGTCTGCGCGGGCGCACGCGCGCAGTTGACTTCGACGGGCGCGACGCGGCTCTACCGCAGCCGCAGAGGCGCTTCGGCGGCCGTGCAGCGTCAGCGTTTCGAGGTCGGAGAGGGCGCGCTGCTCGAATACCTGCCCGACGAGCTGATCCCGTTCGCGTGCGCACGCTACAGGCAGGAGACGACCGTCGAGCTCGCCGACGACGCGGGCCTCTTCTGGTGGGAGATGGTCGCGCCGGGAAGGGCAGCGCGCGGCGAGGTCTTCGCGTACGACTCTCTTCAGTTCAGGCTCGACCTGACGGCGCGCGGCCTGCCCGTCGCGCAGGAGCGCGTCGCGCTCGACCCTGAACGGCGCCCGCTTCAGTCGGCGGCGCGGCTCGGGCCGTACCTCTACTTCGCAAACTTCTACGTCTGCCGCGTCGGCCTGCCCGAACGGCGTTGGGTTGATTTGGAAGAGAGTCTTGCGGCGCTCGCACAAGAACTCTCGCGCACGTCCGAAATCATCTGGGGCGTGAGCGCGCTCCCTCGCCACGGGCTAGTCGTGCGCGCGCTGGCCGTTAAAGGGCGCGACGTAACGCAGGGCTTGCACGCCTTCTGGCGAGCGGCCAAACGGGAACTCTACGGGCGGGCGGCAGTCCCGCCGCGGAAAATTTATTGAGAGGCTTTCGAGATGCACCTGATGCCGAGGGAGCAGGAGAAGTTGCTGATAGTCGTCGCCGCAGACCTCGCGCGCAGGCGGCAGGCGCGCGGGCTGAAGCTCAACTACCCGGAGGCTCTGGCCGTCCTCACAGCCGAGATCATGGAGGCCGCGCGCGACGGCCTGAGCGTCGCCGAGATCATGACCTTCGGCGCCACCGTCCTCAAGCGCGAAGACCTGATGGACGGCGTCGCCGAGATGCTGCACGAGGTGCAGGTCGAGGCCACCTTCCCCGACGGCACGAAGCTCGTCACCGTCCACGACCCCGTGAGGTAAACGAAAGCGATGCACCCCGGCGAATACTTCTTGGACGACGCGGCCGGCGACATCCGCGCTAACGAAGGGCGGCGTACGACGACCGTCCTCGTACGCCACACGGGCGACCGCCCCGTGCAGGTCGGCAGCCACTTCCACTTCTTCGAGGTCAACCGCGCGCTCGACTTCGACCGCGCCGAAGCTTACGGCTGTCGGCTCAACATCGCCGCCGGCACCGCCGTACGCTTCGAGCCCGGCGAGGAGAAAGAGGTCTCACTCGTCGCCTTCGGCGGCGCCCGCCGCGTCTACGGCCACCGCGGGCTCGCCGAGGGCGCTCCGGACGAACTCTGAGTTAGAATCGTCGCCTGAGAATTTCGGCGCCCGCCGCCGCGGGGAGGTGAGACTATGAGGGGTGACAAGCGGTATCAGATATTCATCAGCTCCACGTTTGAAGACTTGAGGGATCAGCGTAAACAGGCCATCGAGGTCATCTTTGAGCGGGGCCACATCCCCATCGCGCTCGAACGCTTCTCGCCGGCTAACGACAGCGACCTCGAAGTCATCAAGAGGGTCATCGCGGATTGTCAGGTGTACCTGCTGATCCTCGGGCATCGGTACGGCGAGATGGTGCCGGAACGAAACATCAGCTTCACCGAATTGGAGTACGAACTCGCGGAGGCCAACGGCCTCTTGATCCTGCCCTTCGTGTTAAAGCAGGAAGAGGTGACGGAACTGAGGAGTAAGCTGAACCCGAAGGCGGATAAGGAGAGGGCCGAGCTTGCCAACTACGAAAGGCTTGAGAAGTTCCATCAGCGAATCCGCCGCTTCCGCAAGCTCTGGGGGCGGGACGACCAGTTCAAGTACTTGGTGGCGACGGCCCTCTCAGACAATTTGGACAAGTGCGAGAAGCCGGGCTTCGTCAGGGAGCCGGAGGAGCCGACGGCTGCGCTGCTGGCCTCGGCTTCGGAGAACGAGTTCGTGGTCGACATCGTGGGCCAGTTAAAACAGTTCAAGAAGCTTTACGACAGGTGCCTGCATCAGCCCGAGAAGAAGCGGGAGCTGGCGCGTTTTTTCCGCGAGCAGTATCTGGACAGAATCGCGAGGCATAAGGCCAGCCTCTTCTTCGAGTCGGGCTCGACGGTCGCCTTCGTGGCGCGCGAGCTGGCCGAGACCTTGTCCAAAGTCGTCCGGCTCGACGAGGCGGGCCGGCCGAACATGCAGATTAGTACGAATAACATCCTCGTCTACCTGCAACTCTGGCTGAAGGCCGGCGTGGCCTGCACCACTTTCCCGTGGAGCCCCCCGAAGGAAGAGAATTACGGGGCCACCTTCGGGACGCTTGAGCAGATCGAGGCGATAGAGCCGGACTACGACCTGCGCCCCCCGGACGACATCGCCAAGGAGGAGATAAAAAGATTAAAGGAGATGCCCTACACGTTGACCGCCATGAAGCGCCCCTCGCTAATCTTGGGTGCCGCTTCGGGGCTGCAAATCGGTGAGCGCCACAAGTTGAAACTGTCGGGCGAACTGAGTCCGGAAGGCGAAGAGGAGTTGAGTTCGCAGGTGGGCGGGTGTTTCGGGCCGCACGTCGGCAGCTACCACAACAAGGTCTTCAAGAGGTTTATCTATGAGACTAAAGTCCCGCTCATGATTTTCCTCACTGCGGACAAAATAGACTGCGAGATTGAAGTCGGGAGGTGTCACTTCGTCTTGGATTCTGAATTGAAGTGGGATGAGTTTTATCGGAAGAATCCGGTGGCGTTCTGTGTCGGGTGTACGCAAGACGAGATGAAGAGATACACCGAAAGGTTCGAGAGCCTCGGGTTCGAGATTCACTTGGGGCACCGCTCTTCGCCGATCACCGCGTTCATCGCGCGGAACAGCGAGTTCATCATGAAGTTCGAGCAGGTCACCCCCATCTATTCATAGCCCGCGATCTCGTATCGGAGGGCCGCAAAGCTGATGACCCTTAACATCCCGCGTCGCACTTACGCAGACCTGTACGGGCCGACCGTGGGCGACCGCGTGAGGCTGGCCGACACGGAGTTGATTGTCGAGGTGGAGCGCGACTTCACGACGTACGGCGACGAGGTGACGTTCGGCGGCGGGAAGGTCATACGCGACGGCATGGGTCAGTCGAGCGTCGCCGTGCGCGAGGGCTCGCCGGGCGCGCTCGACTTGGTCATCACCAACGCGCTCGTCGTAGACCACTGGGGCATCGTGAAGGGCGACATCGGCGTGAGGGACGGCCGGATAGTTAAAGTCGGCAAGGCCGGGAACCCCGACACGATGGACGGCGTTGACCCCGAGCTCGTCATCGGCGCTTCGACCGAGGTCGTCGCGGGCGAGAATCTGATTGTCACCGCGGGCGCCGTGGACAGCCACATCCACTTCATCTCGCCGCAGCAAATCTACGAAGCGCTCTCGAACGGCACGACGACCATGCTCGGCGGCGGCACGGGCCCGGCGACGGGCACGAACGCAACGACCTGCACGCCCGGCGCGTGGAACCTCGCGCGCATGCTCGAAGCCGCAGAGCACTGGCCCGTCAACTTTGGCTTCCTCGGCAAAGGCAACGCGGCGCGGACGGAGCCGCTCGTCGAGCAGATAGTCGCGGGCGCCTGCGGGCTGAAGCTTCACGAGGACTGGGGCACGACGCCCGCGGCGATTGACGCGGCGCTCAGGGCCGCGGACGAGTACGACGTGCAGGTCGCAATCCACACCGACACCATCAACGAGGCGGGCTTCGTCGAAGACACCATCGCCGCCATCGCGGGCCGGACGATTCACACCTACCACACCGAAGGCGCGGGCGGCGGCCACGCGCCCGACATCATACGCGTCGCCGCGCAGCCGAACGTGCTGCCGTCTTCGACCAACCCGACGCGCCCCTTCACCGTCAACACCATCGCGGAACACCTCGACATGCTGATGGTCTGCCACCACCTCAACCCGCAGGTGCCCGAGGACGTGGCCTTCGCAGAGAGCCGCATACGCCCCGAGACCATCGCGGCCGAAGACGTTCTGCACGACCTCGGCGTCTTCAGCATGATTAGTAGCGACTCGCAGGCGATGGGGCGCGTCGGCGAGGTGGTGACGCGCACTTGGCAGACGGCGCACAAGATGAAGACGCAGCGCGGGCCTCTGCCTCAGGATTCAGAACGCAACGACAACTTCCGCGTGAAGCGCTACGTGGCGAAGTACACGATCAACCCCGCTGTCGCGCACGGCGTCGCGGCTCACGTCGGCTCGGTAGAGCCGGGCAAGCTCGCAGACCTCGTGCTGTGGCGCCCGGCCTTCTTCGGCGTCAAGCCCGAGATGGTGATTAAGGGCGGCTTTATCGCTTGGAGCGTGATGGGCGACGCCAACGCCTCCATCCCTACGCCGCAGCCTGTTCTCTACCGACCCATGTTCGGCGCGCACGGCCGCGCGACGGCGCAGACCTCGCTCACGTTCGTCTCGCGCGCGGCGATGGAAGCGGGCGTGCCCGCGAAGCTTGGTTTGTCGAAGAAGGCCGCGGCGGTCGAGAACTGCCGTCGCGTCGGCAAGGCCGACATGATTCACAACGACGCGACGCCCGAGATCGAAGTTGACCCGGAGACGTACGAGGTCAGGGCCGACGGCGAACTGTTGACGTGCGAGCCCGCGGCCGTGCTGCCGCTCGCGCAGCGTTACTTCTTATTCTGAGGACTAAAAAAGGATGGGACACGAGCATCAACACAGGGCTTTCCGCGTCGGGGTGGCGGGGCCTGTGGGCAGCGGGAAGACTGCTTTGGTTGACTATCTGAGCAAACAGTTGTGGCCGGGCTGCAACCTCGCGGTCGTGACGAACGACATCTACACGAAGGAGGACGCCGAGTTCCTTCTTCGTCAGGGCACGCTGCCGAAAGAGCGCGTGCGCGGAGTGGAGACCGGAGGCTGCCCGCACGCCGCGATACGCGAGGACGCCTCGATGAACCTCGAAGCCATCGCCGACTTCGAGCGCGAGTTGCCGGGCCTCGAACTCGTCTTCATCGAGAGCGGCGGCGACAACCTCGCGGCCGCGTTCAGCCCCGAGCTGGTTGACGTGTACGTCTACGTGATAGACGTGGCGGGCGGCGACAAGATTCCGCGCAAGGGCGGCCCCGGCATCACGCGCTCGGACTTGCTCGTCATCAACAAGATTGACCTCGCCCCGCACGTCGGCGCCTCGCTCGAAGTGATGGAGCGCGACGCGCGCCGGATGCGGGGCGCGCGCCCCTTCCTCTTCACAGACCTCAAGAACGGCGAGGGCGCACACGAGGTCGTGCGCTGGCTCAAATCCCAACTCGCCGCGCCGCACGACGAGCGACGCCACCTCGTTGACGCGCACGCGCCTTACGAGGGGAAGCCGCACACGCACACGCATACGCACTGAGCGCGTGCGGCTTCCTGCTCAATTTAAGAACATCCGCTTATCATTTTAAGAACGTCTCCTCGTCATCTGCGCCCGCGCCGCGTCCTCGGCTTGGGCGCTTCCTGATTAGCAGCGTCGTCGTCGTACTCGTTCTCGAAGGAGAAAGTCGCGCCGGGGAAGCGCGCGCGCAACGCCTTCTGCGCGGCCAGCGTGAGGCGGTTGTTGCCCATGTATATCTTCAAGCCCTTGACGGCGGCGAGAGACTGCGGCAGGCGGACTCCGCCGTTCGCGTTGAGCGAGAGCTCTTCGAGGCTCTTCAGCTCGCCGACGAAGGCCGGCAGGTCGTGTATGTCGTTGTAGTCGAGGCTCAGCTTCTTCAAGTTTTGGAGCGAGGCGACCTGCGGCGGAAGGGTGCGTATGCCGTTGCGGCCGAGGTCTAGCTCTTCGAGACTCTGAAGCTGCCCGAGCGTGTCGGGCAGAACTTTACTTTTGCCCGAGCGCGCGGGCTCGCCGATGTCGCGGCCGTCGAGCGCGCCGTACAGTCTCAAGACTTTCAGGTTCCCCAACTGCCCTATCGAGCGCGGCAGCCTCACGTTCATCGAGCAGCCGTTGCCGTTGTCTATGACGATTGATTCGAGCTTCGTCAGATTCCCGATCTCTTCGGGCAGGTCTTCGAGGCTTTCGAGGCAGGCGAGCTCCAAAGCCTCAAGGTTGACCAGCCTCCCGAGGCCGGGCGGCAGGTGCTTCATCTTGAGCGACGCCTCGTCCCCTTCTTTAGGGCTGAGGGCGAGGCGCTTCGCCTTTTCGGGTTCGCGTAAAGCCTGTTCCAGACTGTCGAACGAGCCTTCCTGCGGCTCGTCCTGCGTCGGCGTGTAGAGCCGAGTGGCTGCCGCGCCGTGTAAAGCGTTGGCGCGCGACGGCCGCTGTGCGTTCATCGCGCCCGCGCACGGGGCGACGAGAGAAAGGGAAATGAGTCCGATTGTAAGACCGGTCAGAGAACTGCCTCTCACAGGGTTTCCTCCGTTAGGGAATAAGGGGCTTTGTGTGTCGTTTCGTTAAGCACACTTTCAGAGCGTGACGTTCGGCTACTGTCATACAGTACGCGGGCGCGGGTCGTAAAGCGTGGCCGCGTGCGCGGGGCGATTTGCAGATGGCGGAAATGCGCGCGCGGGTTGTCGGGAAAGATTCGGGCGCTAGGGAAGTTGCGCGGCGGGCGCGGCCGAGAGCAGCAGTTCGACAGTCCAGCTTTGTGCGTCTGACTGAGGCGCGACGGCGACGGAGAGCGTCACTTCGACCGCGTTCTGCGGCGACTGTAACGTGCCGCCGAGCGTGGCGCGCGGGCCGCTCAGGAGTTCGGAGAGATTGGAAAGATTCGGTAGGTTAAAGCCGTCGCCGTTACGGCCGTCGAACGCGGCCGCGACGCTCAAGGCTTCGGCGGCGTCCGGCGTGGCCAGCGTGCCCGTCGTGCGCGCGCCGACGACGAACAGGCTCTTTAAGTCCGAGCCGGAGGACGTGGCCGCGGCGGAGAGCCTGTACGCGGTGTTGGAGCGAATCTGGACGGGGATTCTCACCTCCGTCAGCCCGCGCGTGTTGCCGTTGAGGGTGACGGTCACAGAGTTGTCGGCGCCCCGGCTAGTGTTGACGAGCACGCCCGGCGCTTCCGTCGTCTGCGGAATCGAGAGCGCGACCAACTCGCTCACGATGCCCGTCATCCTGATTGAGCCGCCGCCCGCCTGCGCCCGCGCGACGCACGTCAGGCAGAGCGTCAACGTCACAAAGAGGCTGAATCGGCGTAAGCGAAGGGCGGCCATCGGCTTGTTTTTCGTAACGGCGAACGGGGTCGAAGGCGTACTCGGGCGCGCGTAGAGCGGGGCGTGCGTCCGTCGCTCCGCGGAAGCGTCTGCCTTGAAGTTGCACCCCAGAGAAACGGCCAATCCGAGACCGTTTTTAAAAACCACGCCCGCGGCCCGACGCGGCAAATAGCGGGTTTAAACGTGGACAAAAGCTGCCTCGAAATGTACAATACTGACGCTGCTTTTGAAGCAAGAGCAGCACGCCCAAAGCCTCCGGGCGTCCTTTGAAGCAGCGCGGGTAGAAGTCCCTTAAAACCCCTCCGCACACGGCCCGCAGCCGATCCCGCCGCGAAACTTCCAGACCGGCACACATAAACCTTCACACTGCTATGCGCAGCCCCGGATTCATCAGAATCTTCCTGACCGCGAGCCTCGCGTGCGTACTGTACGTGATGGCTCCGCTGCGCGTGTGCGTGTCGGCCGAGCCGGTCGAGTCGGCCGAGTCAAACAGCGCGGGCGCGACTGCGGGCGAGCCGGGGCGTATAACGACGATAACGGTCGGCGGGCGGACTCTGACGGGGCCGAACTCTGCGGCACAGTACCGCGGCGGGCGACTCTTTCTGCCGGTCGTCACCATCGCGCGCGCGCTCGGCGACCGCGTCGCGGTGGACGCGGCGTCGGGCACGGTCACGGTTCAGCGTCAGACGGGCGTCGCGGCCGACTTCAGCGTGCAGCTCAGGCAGGTTCGTGAGAACGGCTCGGTGGTGCTGGCCGTCGGCGGCGCGGCCGACATCGTCTTCGCGCCCGAGCCGGAAGCGTTGATGCTGCCGGTCGAGATCGTCTCGGCGCTTCTGGACGCCGCGGTGGTCGTGGACGAGGCGTCGCGCACGATCAGAATCACGCGCAGCGGTGCGCGCGCAGAGACCGTGCGCGACGGCGCGCGCCACGCTCCTTGGGAGCTTTACCAGTTAGATTACGAGTACGACTTCAACCGCTACGGCGCGGCCTTCAACCAGAGCCTCGGCCTGCGCGCCAGCGGGCGCGTGGCGGACGGACGCTTCGACCTCTCGACGAACTCGGTCGCGGGCGTGGGTACTCGGCCGAGCCTTCTGCGCAACGCGACTCTCACGTTCGAGCGGCCGAACGGGCAGCGCTTCACGGGCGGCGACTTCGGCACGGGCACAGACCTCGAATTCATCTCGGCGGCGGTGCGCGGCGCGCAGTTCGAGCTGCCCGCGGGCCGCGCGCGCGTGACGGCCTTCGGCGGGCGAACCATGTCGGGCGTGCTGCCTTCGCAGCCTTCGGACTTGCTGTTGTTGTCGCAGCCCGGCGCTTTGGGTTTGTCTTCGCAGAGCTTGAAGGAGGGGCTGAGCAGGCTTACTTACGACACGAGCGTCTTCGGCGCGTACGCGACCTTCGGGCCTCCGGCGGACGGGCGAGCGCGCGGGAGTATGTTCAGCTTCTCGTCGGGCCTGATGCACTTCGGCGGGCCGCGTCGCGGCGGCGACATGGTCGCGGGCGCCGTGCGCTACAGCTCTCAGCGCAGCCGCCTGCAAGGCGACTTCGGGTTCGGCCGCTTCAAGGGGACGCAGCGCGAGGGCGCGCAGGTCGAAGGCTCTGCGCTCGCGGCAGACCTTTCGGGCTCGTTCAACTTAACCGACGAGCTGACGCTGCAAGGGCGCTACGCCTACACGGGCGCGAACTTCCTCAACCCGCAGTCCGGCTTCCACGACCCCGTTAACTTGGCCGCGGGCGGCGTGACGTGGCGCGCGAGCAAGTGGGTCACGGCATCCCTGAACGGCAGCACGGCCTCGCGCCCCGGCGTCGCGGGGCAGAGGGAGCGCTTCGTCACTTCGACTTTCAGCTTCACGCCGCCGCGACGCGGCTTGCCTTCGTTCTTCTTCTCGCACACGCAGAGCAGCACGCCGCAGGTGCGCGCCGCCGCGTTCACGCTACTCAACGCGTCGAGAGACTTCTCGCGCTGGCGCCTCTTCTTCAACGCGACGCGCGTGAAGACCAACGGCCCGGCAGACCTCAACGCGCAGACCGGCGCTTCGATTCGTCTGGGGGAGACGGGCTCGCTTCAGTTGAGCCAGTCCTTCGGCAGCCGCGGCGCGCTCGGCGGCAGCGCAGACTGGCAGTCGCCCGCGCTCTTCGAACGTCGCCTCTCGATGGGCGCGGGCCTCAGCTACTACCGCGGCGCGGGCGCGCAGGCGACGAGCGTCTCGGAACGCGTCTCGGGCACGCTGCGCCTGCCGCGTGACAGCTCACTCCAACTCTCTTACCTGCAAACGCAGTCGGGGCCGACGCTGCTCCTGAGCCTGCGCGGCTCGCTCCTGAAGCGTCGGAGCGCCGAGCGCGCGGCGGTCGCTTCGGTCAAAGAGTTGAGCCGCTATGGAGCCTTCTCCGGCCGCGTCTATCAGGACGTGGACGGCGACGGGCACTTCGACCCGAAAGTTGACCGCGCGCAGGCGGGCGTGCAGGTGCGCGTGGACGGCAGCCGCTACGTCGTGACCGACGAGGGCGGGCGCTTCCGCATTGACGAGGTGAGAAGCGGCGAGCACAACGTCTACATAGACCTGCTCTCGGTGCGCGCAGACCTGACTCTGCTCGACGGCCCGCAGCAGGCGGCGACGCTGCTTCCGGGGCGCGACACGGTCGTTGACTTCCGGCTCGTGCGTACGGGGCGCGTCGCGGGCGTCGTCTGGTTCGACCAGAACGAGAACGGGTTGATGGACGAGGGCGAGCAGCCGCTCGCGGACGTGCGCGTCGTGACTGGGAGCGGGCGCGACACTCTGACGGACGCCAACGGCGCCTTCATCGTCGGCGACCTGCCGCCCGGCGAGTACGCGCTGCTGCTCGACGAGAAGACCCTGCCCGAAAGAACCAAGTCGGCCGCCGGCTCGCTCACCGTCAAGGTCGTCGCAGGCACGGAGACGGGCGGCCTCAAGTTCGCCGTCATCGCCCTCCCGCCCGAGGTCAAACGCTTCTCAAGCAAATAACAGAACCGCGAGCGTTAAGCGAGCGGGTCGGAGTT
>DATFHD010000013.1:0-95058 GCA_035248785.1 Pyrinomonadaceae bacterium
CCCCATCCGCGCCGTCGCCTTCTGCAAGCGAATCAGCCCGCGTCCTTCGAGCGCGTGCGCGAGCGTTTGAAGCACGCGCGCGCGGCTCAGCGGCAGGCGCGGGCGCAGCGTCCCGTCGGGGAAGAGCGCGAGGTGGCCTTCCTTCAGCATCGCGGCCACGTCGGCGCGATTCTGCTGCGGCACGTCCGACGCGTCGCGGAAGGCGAGCAGGTATTCCACGTCCGCGCTGTTCAAAAGCGCCGCCCCGCGGCTCTCGCCGTCGAGCGCGGCGGCCAGCGCCGTGGCGAAGCCGCCCGGCCGCAAAGCCTCCGCCGACACGAGGGGCGCGGGCTGGTGCGCGAGGATGGCGACGCGACTCAGCATGTCGCGCACCTCCTCGTTCGTCACGCTGGCCGCGAGCCACTCGTCGCCGATGCGCGCGGGGATGTTAAAGCCTTGGACGGCGAGCAGCGCCGCGTCGCGCGCGCTCGAAGCGTGCTCGGCCGCCTTGACGTTGGGCGGCTCGCGCGTCGTGCGGACTGTGAGCGGCGCGAAGTGGCTCCCCGCTTCGAGCGCGCACTCGCGTCCGCGCAGGTACGGGACGAGGTTGCCGCCGAAGATGTTCTCGCCGTCCTCGGTGCGCCCGCCGCAGGTAGAGGTGTAGAGCGCGTTGATGGGCACGCCCTTGTATGTGGCGATGCGTCCGCGTGTCTCAAGCACGGCGCGGTCGGTCAAAGGGTGTTCGGTCGAGCGCCCGCCGTAGACCTGCGAGCGCGTGTCGGGCGTGAGGTCGAAGCCCTCGGCGGCGAAGCGCCCGAGGTTGCTGACGGCGTAGGTGCGCGCGGCGACGGCCTGCGCCTTCAGGGCTTCGAGTTCGGGCCAGCCGCCGGGCGAGAGCTCGTTCGGCACGACGCCGCGCACGTAGTCTTCGAGCGAGATGACGTTGACGACCGTCAGCGAGCCGCGCGAGTTGGCGAAGACTTCGAGGCGGCCGCGGTACGGCTTCTCGTTGTAGCGTACGGGGTGCAACTCCGGGTCTTCGGGAGCGAAGACGACGGGCGCGCGCAGGTCGAGCAAGGGCCTCGCAGTGCCCGGCGCGTACAAAGCCTCGCCGCGCGTCGGCGCGCTCGCGCGCGAGGTCAACTGCACGCCCGGCCTCGAAGGAACGACAGGTCTTTGCGAAGAGGCAGCCGCCACCGCGGGCTTCGACTCCTTCGCAGACCTCGGCCCGTTCGTAGATGAAGACGCGGCTTCCGTCCCGCCGGAAGTCTCGCCCGGAATCGCGTCGGCGTCGTCACTCTGAACAGGCAGCGCGGAGTATGAGCGCGGCTCTACGCGCACGCGCGCGACCTCAAGCGGCAAGGGCTGTTCGGCCGAGTCGGTCGCCTTCAGGACGGGGCCGTCGGTCGAGACGTTGACGGCGCGCGCGTTGGTGACGAGGCCGATGCGCACGACCGGCTCTCTGTCTATCGTGACCGTCTGCGGCTCGATGTCGGCGACGGGCGGGGGCTCGCTCGTGGTCGTCGTCGGCCAAGTGGAAGTCGTCGCGCGTCGCGGGCGCGTCGCGGGCTGTTGCTGATTGTCCTGTTGCTGCTGACCGTCCTGCGGGTCGTCCTGCTGTTGTCGTGTCTGCTGCGCGCGAAGGTTGAGTGCGGGCGTGAAGAGGGCGCACGAGAGCAGGGCCGCGGCCAGTAATCTCTGGAAGGAGGAACGCATCGGGCTCTTTCAGTTCACGCGCGGCGGGCCTTCAAAGGGAGGGGAGCACGCCGGGAGGATTCTACAACACTTCGCGGGGCTCGGGGTCAACAATCGTCCCGTCTTCAACCGGCGCTCTCTCCAACGCTTCGACGGCGAGCGTGTGGAAGCGGCGGCGGACGCTGTTGATGTTGACGAAGGGGAGCGTGCGCGCGTGCGTGCGGTTGGTGAGGAGAATGAAGACACGCTCGCGCGTCGGGTCAATCCAACAACTCGTGCCCGTGAAGCCGAGGTGGCCGAAGGCTTCGGGCGGCAGGCGCGGGCCGGCCGTGGACTCGGGCGTCGCCGCCAACTGCCACGCGAACGAGCGCGCTTCGTTCAGCCCTTCCGTCATGTTCGTCCGGAAGAGCGCGCAGGTCTCCGGCTTTAACAACTGCGTCGTGCGCGGGAGGAACTGCACGGCCAGCCGCAGCGTCTCGCCCGCCGTCGAGAAGAGTCCGGCGTGGCCCGCCGCGCCGCCGAGGAAGAAGGCGTTGCCGTCGTGAACCTCGCCCCAGATAGTCGCCCCGCGCCAGTCGGCCTGTTCCGCAGCCTTCTCAAACTGCGCCCCGGCCTCGCACATCCCGCGCTCGTAAGCGTTGCCGCCCGACTCGCACGCGGCCACTTCAGTCCGCAGCGCCGCCGACGGGTTGAAGAACGTGCGCGCGAGTTCGAGCGGTCGGAAGATTTCGCGGCCGGCGAGCTCGGCCAGCGGCGCGCCGCCGACACTCTCGGCGAGCAGCCCGAGCGTGATGAAGCCGAGGTCGCTGTAGACGACGCGCGCGCCCGGCTGCTGTTCGAGCGGACGCGCGGCGATTGCGTCGAGCACGCGTGCGCGCCCGCCCGCGGAGGCGAGGTAGAGCGGCAGCCACGCGGGCAGCCCCGAAGTGTGCGTCAGAAGGTGCCTGACCGTGACGCCGCGCTTTTCGCCAGCGCCGAACTGCGAGAGGTATTCCGCGACCGGCGCGTCAAGGCCCACGACGCCGCGCTCGACGAGTCGGGCCAAAAGCATCCCCGTCACCAAAGGCTTCGTCAGAGAGGCGAGGTCGTAGATGGTCTCGAACGTCGCCGCGTGCCTTTCGGGGTCGCGCACGGCGTCGCCCAGAGCGCCGGAGAAGCGAACCTCGCCGCGCTCCGCGACGAGGTAGACGGCCGAAGGGAAGTCGCCCGCCTCGATGCGTTCGGCGAGCATTGTCGAGATTGCTTCTTCGCGTGGCTGGGGCTGAGTCATCTGGCGAGAGTTTAGAACTGCATCTTCATGCCTGCAATCATCGGGTGCTCGTGAATGCGTTCGAGGAGGCGTTCGGCGAGCGCGAGCGCGCGGCGCCCTTCGGCGCCCGTGACCGGCGCGGGGCTTCCGTCGCGCGCGGCTTCGAGGAAGAGCTCAATCTCGGTGCGCAGCGGCTCCACGTCAACGATGTCGAGGTTGCGCACCTGCACGCCGGGCCAAGAGCCTGTGGCGCTCGGCGCCGCGAGGCTGCTGATGGAGGCGTAGCGCGTCGCGTAGTCAACGGCGATATAGTCGTGCGGCTGGAAGAAGCGCATCTTGCGAATCTTCTCGGTGCCGACGCGCGAGGCCGTGATGTTGGCGACCGCGCCCGTGGCGAACTCGATGCGCGCGTTGGCGGCGTCAACGCGGTTCGTCAGCACGGGCAGGCCGACGGCGCGCACGTCCGTCACCTCCACGTCGCCGCCGACGAGCCAGAGCACCACGTCGAGGTCGTGAATCATCAGGTCGAGCACCACGTCTATGTCGAGCGAGCGCGCGGTGAACTGGCCGACGCGGTGTATCTCGAAGTAGAGGGGCACGCGCACGTGCGGGCGGAGCGCGACGAGCGCCGGGTTGAAGCGTTCGAGGTGGCCGACCATCAGCGTCGCGCGGCCGCGCTCTGCCGCCTCGATCATCCGGTCGGCCTCTTCGAGCGTGCGCGAGATGGGCTTCTCGACGAGGACGTGGACGCCCCGTTCCAACAGCGCGCAGGCGATCTCGGCGTGCGACTCGGTCGGCGTGGCGAGGCTGACGGCGTCAACTTCGCCCAGGAGCGTGCGCCAGTCGGTCGTCCAGCGCGCGCCGCGCTCTTCGGCCACGGCGCGCGCCGTGGCCGAGTTTGTGTCGCAGGCGGCGACGAAGGTTGACTTGCCCTCGGCCGCGAGCGCCGCGTGGACGCGCGCGTGTTGCCGCCCGAGGTGCCCGACGCCGACGACGGCTGTGCGGAGAAGATTCATGGGTAGTCAGTAGATAGTAGTCAGTAGACAGTAGTGAGCAGTCAGCACGCGAGCAGTCGGAGCTTTAGTCAGAAGGTTGGACTGCGGCGGAGTGCGGTATTAAAAACGGCAACGTCGCTTGCCAAACCTGCTGACTACTGACTACTGTCTACTGACTACTTTTCCGGGTGAATATACTTGCAACGTTTCCTGCTTGCAAAGCGCGCGTGGGTCGTGCTGTTCGTGGGCCTGTGCGTGGTCAGCTTCTACGGGCTCGGCGGCGTGCCGCTCTTGGGGCCGGACGAGCCGCGTTACGCCGAGGTCGCGCGCGAGATGTTTCTGCGCGGCGACTGGGTGACGCCGACGCTCGGCGGGCACACTTGGTTTGAGAAGCCCGCGCTGCTCTACTGGCTGATGATCGCGGCGTACCGCGTGCTCGGCGTGACGGAACTGGCGGCGCGTCTGGGCTCGGCGCTGTCGGGCGTGCTGACGGTTCTTCTGGTGGGGCTGGCGGCGCGGCGCGCTGAGTTTGAGTCGGGCGAAGGCTTGCGCGGCTTCGGGGTGACGTGCGCGGGCGTGGCGGCCTCGACGCTCGGGCTGCTGGTCTTCTCGCGCGCGTCGAGCTTCGACATCCTTCTGACGATGACGGTAACGGGCGCGCTCGTCTGCTTCTACGGCTCGGAGGTCGAGCGCGAGCCGGGGCGGCGCCCGTGGCTCGTGGGGTTCTACCTCTTCGTCGGCGCTTCGCTGCTGGCGAAGGGGCTGGTCGGCGTCGTCATCCCTGCGGGCGTCGTGGCCGTCTACTTCCTGTTGAGACGCAGGCTGTCGGGCGTTCTGCGTCTGGGGTTGTTGTGGGGCGTGCCGCTGGCACTGCTGTTGGCGGCCGTCTGGTACGGGCCTGTCATCGCGCGCCACGGTCACGTGTTCGTTGACGAGTTCTTCATCCAGCACCACTTCGCGCGCTACGTCTCGAACCGTTATCACCACCCGCAGCCTTTCTACTTTTACATCCCAATCGTTCTGGCGCTGGCGTTGCCGTGGACGTTCTTCCTGCTGGGCGGACTGGCGGGGGCGGCGGGCGTCAACGCGCGCGCGGAGGACGCGGCGAGCAAGCTGCGTGTGCTGGCGCTGGCTTGGCTGGTGCTGCCGGTGCTCTTCTTCTCTGCGTCGGGGTCGAAGCTGCCCGGTTACGTGCTGCCGGCGATACCGGGCGCGGCGCTGCTGGCGGGCGACTGCGTACACAGGTACTTGCGTGGTGTGGGCGGCGTGGTTTTGATGAGGCTGACGGGCGCGCTCGCGCTCGTCGCGTTCGGCGCGGGCGCGGTCTACGTGTTTCTGGGGAGGGGTGAACTCGGGGCTGCAATGCGCGGGGTGTCGCCGGTCTACGCGGCGTCATTCCTGCTGCCGGCGCTCTTGGCGGGCGTGGCCGCGACCTTCTACGCGACGCGTCGGACGCTGGCGGCCGTCTCGGTCGTCGGCGCGACGCTGTTGACAATCGCGCTGCTCTCCGGCGGCGCGGTCGAACGCGTCGCGCGCAGGGAGACGTTGGCGGACGCGCTCCGCGCCGCCAGCGCGCAAGGCTTCGGCAGTCTGCCCGTGCTCAACCTGCACACCGTCGAGCGCTCGTCCGAGTTCTACGCCGCCGGCCGCGTCGCCTACGACGAGGCGGGCGAGCCCCTTAAGTTCGAGGGCGCGGGACAGGTCGAAGAATATCTGAAGGGCAAAGGCGGGCAGGCGCTCGTCATCGTGCCTTTGAAGGAGGAGCACCAACTCTTCGAATCGCCGGGACTCGAAGCCAAACGCGTCTCGGACAACGGCCGCGAGTCGGTCGTTTACGTCAGGACGCTTTAGGCGTTTTCATCTCAACGCAGCGTGCGGGCGAAGAAGTCTATGAGGAGGCGGTCGTAGGCTTCGTCCTGTTCGGGCGAGGCGGAGGCGAGTTTGAGGCCGGTGAGCGGGAGGTCTGTGTGCGTCTCGACGTTCGTGCGGGTCGGGAAGCAGTTGGCGAGCGTCTCGGTCGTCTGGCGCAGGCGGCCGGCGCCTTCGCCCGAGAGTAGAAGTACCTGCCGGTCGCCGAGGCTTTCGGCGAGCGTGCAGGCCGCGTCGTTCTTGTAGCGGCCGGCGAAGTAGAAGCGCGAGCCGAGCCGCGCTAAGAAACGCAGCGCGCCGTTGTCTATCCCCGCCCGGTCGTTGACGGCACGGTTCAAGACCTCGTCCGAGTTGTCGGGAACGGAGTCGAGCACGAGCGCGCGCACGTCACTTTCCTGCGAGGCAGCCGCGAGCGCCGCGTAGGCGCCCAGCTCCACGCCGTAGATGCCCAAGGGGCCGCCGACGAGCGAGTGCCCCTGCGGGCCTTTGAGCCCGCGCAGGTACGAGAGCGCGGCGCGCACGTCTTCGGCCTCGTCGGTGCCGAAGCCGGTCGTGGCGACGGGCGGGTTCTCGCCGTGCCCGCGCAGGTCGGGCAGCAGCACCGTCATGTTCGTCGTCTCGTTGATCTTCACGCCGAGGTTGAGGAGCCAAGAGCGGTCTGCGCCGTAAGGGTGCAGGAGCAGCACGGCCGGCGCGCCCTCAGTCCCGCGGACGAGCCAGCCGCGCGCGTGCGTGCCGTCGCGGTTCTGCCAAGTCTCTTCGGTGGCCTTGAGCCCGCGGTCGCTGAGGCGCGCGAACTTCTCGGGCGTGACGAGGTAGGCGCGGCGCGGCGGGCGCGTCACGCTGTAGACGAGCCACACGGTCATGGCGACGACTGCGGCCGCGACAATCAGGACGATGGGGAGCAGGGCCGCGAGGGCTTTCCGTCCGGTTCGGCGACGAGGAGACATGACGGCCGCTATTGTAAAGGCAAAGCGCGGCGGGGAGAAGTAGAGGTTAGAGGTTGGAGGTTAGAGGTTAGTGAAAAGCTGACCACCAACTAACCTCTAACCTCCAACCTCTAACCTCTGTCTCTTCGCCTCTTCGTAGTCCGAAGGCGTGTTGACGTTGCGGAAGAAGTCTGCGGAGCCGGGCAGGTCTGCGAGTTCTTCGAAGGCGACCCAGCGCGTGCGGACGCGTTTGAGAAGAGCGCGCGGCCGTCGTTCGCCTTCGCGTATCAATTCCTCCGCGACCGCACGGCACGCGGCGGCCGCGTAGAGCGCGCAGAGCGGCTGCGGTCGTCCGTCCTCCTGAAGCGGCGCGACGGCGTCGCAGTCTTCGCCCCTGAACGAAGCGAGCCGCGCGAGCAACTCGGCCGTGACGAAGGGCAGGTCGCAGGAGACGACCGCGGCCCAGCGCGCCCCGCAGGCCGCGAGCGCCGCGTGCAGCCCGCCGAGCGCGCCCAGATTCTCGTAAACGTCGCGGACGACCGCCAGCCCGTGCCCCTCCGCCCCCGGCCGCGAGCCGACGACGCGCACCACGCCCGCCACGGCCCCGAGCGCTTCGGCCGCCAGCTCGACGAACGTCCGCCCGCCCAGCCGCAGCAGCGCCTTGTCCGAGCCCATCCGGCTCGAAACCCCGCCGACGAGGATGAAGCCCTCGATGTCTTCCATCGCGGAAAATGTACGTGCGGGCGGCGCCGACTTTCAAGCGCGGGCGCGGGAAGCGCGGGGCGATTAAGCCTTTAACTCAAGCAACCCGAAGCGTTCCGGACACATCCTTGTTTGCGCGCAATGTAGCTTGACCGTGCGAGAAAGGCGCAGTTATAGTCCGCAAGGGTGGTGCCCCTTTCTCGTTCCCTTTCTAGAAGCCCCGTCCGAGGTTAATTCGATGAGAAGAAATGCCGTCGTCCTGTTCGCCCTCCTCCTCGCCGCGCAAGTCGTCGCCGTGGCGCAGAACGCAGCGGGCAGCAAGGTCGAGTACTACCCGCTCGAAGAAGTCCGCACGGGGCAGAAGGGCGTCGCGCGCACGGTCTTCGCGGGCGCAGAGCCGCAGGAGTTCGGGCTCGAAGTCCTCGGCGTCCTGCCCGGCTTCCCCGCGCCGCGCAAGTCGGTCATCATCGCGCGGCTCTCGGGCGCGCAGGTCGAGCGCACCAGCGTCTTCGCGGGCATGTCCGGCTCGCCCGTCTACATAGACGGCAAGCTCGTCGGCGCCATCGCCTACGCCTTCCCCTTCGCCAAAGAGCCCATCGCCGGCATCACCCCGATTAAGCAGATGGTGGACATGTTCGAGCAGGGCCGGCAGTCGAGCGAGGGGCGCGACCAGTTGGGCTTCCTGCGCGAACCGCGCGCCGTCTCTTACTCGCAGCTTAACGGGACTGACTGGAAGTCGAAACTGCCCGGAGCGGACTCGAACGGCATCACCTTCGTCGCGCCCGTGGCGACGGGCTCGCCGCTCGCCGCGCTGCTCGGGCAGCAGTTCGCGCCGATTGCGACGCCGCTCGTCTTCAACGGCTTCTCGCCGCAGGCCGTCGCGCAGTTCACGCCGCAGCTACAGTCTCAAGGGCTGCTGCCCGTCTCGGGCGTCGGCGGCGCGGCGCCGGTCACGCCGCTCGGCAAGATTACGGAGCAGACGCTCGCGCCCGGCACTTCGATTAGCGTCGAGCTTGTGCGCGGCGACTACTCGGTCGCGGCCTCGGGCACCGTCACGCACCGCGACGGCGAGCGCGTCTACGCCTTCGGCCATCCGTTCCTGAGCCTCGGCTCTTCGGACATGCCGATGTCTGAGTCCACGGTCGTCACCGTCATCCCGAACACGCTCAACTCCTTCAAGCTCACGGTGCCCGGCCAGATGGTCGGCACCATCTCGCAGGATCGCTCGACCGGCATCTACGGCCAGCTCGGCCACGCGCCGAAGATGATTCCCGTCCAGATTAACCTGCACACGAGCCGCGACCACGTCGAGACCTACAAGTACGAGGTCGCCAACGACGAGTTCCTGACGCCGCTCTTGCTGAACATGACCATCTACAGCACGCTCACTTCGAGCGAGCGCAGCTTGGGCGACTCGACCGTCAGCGTGCGCGGCAAAATCGAGGTCAAGGGGCAGGAGCCCATCACGCTCGAACGCCGCTTCTCGCAGCAGGGCGCCGGCATCGCCGCCGCCGGCTCGGTCGCGGCGCCCGTGCAAGCGCTGCTTTCGAGCGGCTTCGAGGGCGTCGAGCTCGGCCCCATCACGCTCGACATCGCCGCCACCGACACGCGCCGCATGGCCTCGCTCGACCGCATCTCGCTCGACCGCAGCGAAGTCCGCCGCGGCGAGACGGTCGAAGTTCAGGCTTACGTCCGCACCGAGTCGGGCAAGCAGTTCGTCCAGCGCATCCCCGTCGAGATTCCGGCGGACGTGCCTCCGGGGCAGCTCGTCCTCTTCGTCGGCGACGGCGGCACCTTGCAGCAGGCTTCGGCCTCGCAGAGCTTCGTCCCGCAGGACTTGGGCCAGCTCGTCGGCGCCATCAACAAGATGAAGAAGAACGACCGCCTCTACGTCAAGCTCTTCCGCATCACGACGGGCGCGGTCATCGGCACGGACGAGATGCCGAACCTCCCGCCCTCCTTCGTCGCCACGCTCAACAGCGACCGCGCCTCCGGCGGCTACACGCCGACTGTCCTCTCGCCCCTCAGCGAGAAGGAACTGCCGCCCGCCGACTACGTCGTCAACGGCCAGCAACTCATCGGCATCACCGTCCTCCGCTGAAGAGTTTTACACGTCAAGAGAAGAGGCGGGACTGACTTTGTCCCGCCTCTTTTTTTTACTCAATTTGAAATTTCAAATCTCAAATCCCGTCTTTCTCTCAACGCCGCACGACGAACAGAAACCTCCGCTCCGACTTGGGCACGCGGACAGTCTGGAAGCGCAGTCCTTCATCCTCAAGCTTCTCGCCCAAGCCCTCGCCGCCGAAGAGCAGTAGCTTCGGGACGCGCGCGGCCCATGCGTCGAGCGCGGGCAGGATCTCCGTGAAGCGCTCGATGGCGCGGCACGTCAGGCAGTCGGCCGCGGGCGGCTCGACGCGCTCGAACCTCTCGGCGACGACGCGCGCGCGGTCGCTCAAAGTCAGTCTCGACAGCGCCTCGCGCAGGAAGACCGCCTTCTTCTGCGAAGACTCGACCAGCACGGCCTTCAAACCCGGCCGCGCGACGAGGCAGGGAACGGCGGGTAGCCCCGCGCCCGAGCCGATGTCAATGAGATTCGCGCCCTCGGGAATGTGCGTGAGTGCGAGGAGCGATTCGAGTACGTGGCGCACGGCGAACTCTTCGGGCGAGCAGGGCGCGACGAGGTGCAGGCGCGTGTTCCAACTCGAAACCAGCTCGAAGTAGTCGCCGAGCCGCGCGCGCGCGTCGTCGTCCAACTCCGCGCCGAACGCGGCCGCGTGTCGCGCCAGCGCTTTGTCAAACTCACCGCGCGGTGATAGTTTTCCGTCCATCATCTCCCCAGAAGTTCGAGACGAAGCTTAGCGGATGTCCGAAACAAAAAACAGCCACGCCCAAGACGCGCAAGCCCTCGCCGCCGAGCACGAGCGCCTCGGCCCCGCGGCCGTCCGGCTCATCACGGATTACGCGCGAGGGCTCGACGCCGCGCCCGTCTGCTCCACGACCACGCCCGCCGAGCTGGAAGAGCTTTTCGACGAGCCGCTGCCAGTCGAGGGCTCGGACGCCGCCGAAGTTCTCGCGCGGCTCGGCCGCGACGTGCTCCCGCACGTGATGAACATCCCGAGCCCGCGCTACTTCGGACTCTTCAACCCGACGCCTCTGGCCGTCGCCGTCTGGGCCGACGCCGTTGCCTCCGCCATCAACCAGAACGGCGCGGCGTGGCGCAACTCGCCCTCGGCGTCCGTCATCGAGGCGCGCGTACTGCACTGGCTCTGTGAACTCGTCGGCTACCCCGCGGGCGCCTTCGGCACGCTGACGAGCGGCGGGTCTGAGGCGAACCTCGTCGGCCTCAAGTGCGCGCGCGACCGCGCCATCGCCGGGGCGCGCGACCGCGGGTTGAGAACGGCGGGCGGAGGTTTAGGAACGACGGGCGCGGGCGGCCGCCTCGTCGTCTACGCCTCCGAGCAGTGCCACTACTCCTTCGTCAAGAGCGTTGACATCCTCGGCCTCGGCCGCGAGAACCTGCGCAAGATTGACACGGACACGCGATATCACATCCGCACAGACCTTTTGCGCGAAGCCATCGAGCAAGACTTGAGCGAAGGGCACAAGCCCGTCTGCGTCGCGGGCGCGGCGGGCGCGACCTCGACCGGAGTCGTTGACCCTCTGGACGGGCTGGCCGACATCGCGCGCGAGTTCAAGCTCTGGTTCCACGTGGACGCGGCCTACGGCGGCGGGCTCGCGTTCTCCGAGAAGCACCGCACGCGCCTGCGCGGCATCGAGCGCGCCGACTCGGTCGCCTTCGACCCGCACAAGTGGATGTTCGTCCCCTTCGAGTGCGGCGCGCTGCTCGTACGCGGCGGCCCGCGCGTGCTGCGCGACGCCTTCGACATCACGCCCGAGTATCTGAGCGAAGAGCGCGGCGGCGCCGACGTGGAATACGACTTCTTCCGCTACGGCCAGCTCGGCACGCGGCGCGCGATGGCGCTCAAGGTCTGGGCGGCCTTGAAGACTCTGGGCGTCCGCGGCTATGCGGAAATTGTCGAACGACAGATTGAGCTGACGAACTATCTCGCCTCGCGCATTGATGAACTGGAAGACTTCGAGCGCGTGGGCGAGGTCGAGACGGCGCTCTGCTGCGCGCGCTTCCTGCCCGCGTTCGCGCGCGAGAAGTCGCCGGCCGAGCAGGACGAGTTGCAGCGCGCCCTTCAACAACGTGTCGAGCAGAGCGGCCGCGCGTGGTTTGCGACGACCGTTTTGCACGGCCGCCGCGCGCTACGCATCAACGTCAACAGCTTCCTCACCGAACGCCGACACATCAACGATCTGGTAGAATTGCTGCGCACCGAATCCGCGAAGCTCGTCAACGGAGAATGAGCGTATGAAGCCCCTGAAGACACGCGCACTGTTGCTCACACTCGCCGCACTGCTCGCCGTCCCCGCGTTCGCCCTCGTGGCGCAGGGGCAGACGCGCGCGGAGGCGCGTGCGGCCTCGCGCGCGCGTAAACAGGCGGCCGCCGCCGAGGCGGAGAAGACTCTGGGCGGGAGGACTTCGGCCCCGCCCTCTATGTCGGCGCTGCGCTCGCGCGCAGAGTTCGATTCGCTGGCGCGCGTCTACAACGACCAGCCGTACGCGCTGCCGCACATCATCTTCGTCATAGACCGAAAGGACGGCAACCGCGTCTACTACGTCAACTCGCGCCGCTTCATCTTCCACAAGGACTTCGTCAACGGCACTTATTTATCTTTGGAGCGCGGCGTCGAGTTCTTCAAGAACAACTACCTCAACCCGAACCGCCGCTTCATCCTCGGCACGCTCGCGTGGCAGGCGCCCGTCAAGCGCTACACCTTCGAGTTCTGGGAGGGCGACCTCATCCCGGCCGAGCTGATAAAGCTGACGAGCGACCTTCTCAACAAGAGCTTCTTCGACAAGGTCGCCTTCAAGCCCAACTCTCTGCGGCAGGAACAGGCCGCCGCGACCATCAACGGCTTCGACGTGGTCACGCAGGGCGACATCGCGCGCGAGCAGGAGTACCAGCCGCTAAACTTGGCGAAGGGGCTCGGCCGCATACACATCATTGACAAGCTGGACGACCACGTCGAGATAGGCTTCAACGAAATCCTCGTCCTCAACGAGGTGCCGATATCACTGCCGCCGGTCGCAGGCGTCATCGTCTCGAAGCCCTCGACGCCGCTCTCGCACATCAACCTGCTCGTGAAGGGCTGGGGCGTGCCGAACGCCTACATCCGCAACGCCAACGAGATTCTGAAGCAGTACGACGGCTGGTGGGTCTCGTTCGAGACGGCGCCCGACAAGTACACGATTAAGCGCGCCGACCTGAAGCAACTCGACGAGTACCAGAAGCGCCTCGCCGAATACAAGAAGGTGATGACGCCGCGCTTCAACCTCGACGAGCGGCGCCTGCTCGACCTCCCGCGCCAGCGCGCCGTGATGGCCGACGCCTACGGCTCGAAATCGGCGAACCTCGGCGAGGTGGCGCGCTCGCGCCTCGCGGGCGTCACCGTCCCGCCCGGCTTCGGGATTCCGATTTACTACTACGACCAGTTCGTCAAAGAGAACAAACTGGACGACGCCGTCTACACGCTCCTGAACGACCAGAAGTTCGTACACGACCCCGCCTACCGGCGCGAGCGTTTGACGGCGCTGCGCGAGCAGTTCAAGCAGGGGAAGGTGAGTGACGAACTGCGCGAGCTTCTTCTCAAGAAGGTTCACGCCGAGTACGCGGGCAAGGGTCTCTTCGTCCGCAGCTCCTCGAACGTCGAAGACCTGCCGAACTTCAACGGCGCCGGCCTCTACGACACCGTGCCGAACGTGAAGGAGGACGAGAAGTTAATTGAAGCGGTCAAGACGGTCTGGGCTTCGCTCTGGAACTTCGAGGCGTACGAGGCGCGCGAGCGCGCCAACATAGACCACTCGAAAGCCTTCATGGGCGTGCTCGTGCAGGAGGGCGTCAACGCCGACAGCGCGGGGGTGATGATTACGACCGACCCGTTCGACGCGCGCAACCGCAGCGCCATCTACATCAGCGCCAAACGCGGCCTCGGCATCAAGGTCGTCGAGGGGCAGAAGATTGCCGAGCAGTTGCTCTTCATCCCGCGCGCAAACTCGGTCAAAGTCCTGACGCGCTCGCAGGAGGACAGCCTGCTCACCTTCGACGAGCAGGGCGGCGTCAAGGAGGTGCCCATCTCGGGCGAGCGCGCCGTGCTGACCGACGAGGTCGTGAGGAAGCTGGCGCGCGCCGCCTCGCTCATCAAAGGCGTCTTCGGCGGGCGCGAGCAGGACATCGAATGGGTCTACATGCGCGGCCAGATTTACATCGTGCAGTCGCGGCCCTACGTGCAGGGAAGCTGAAACCCCGAATGAAACCGAACTCACACACACGCGGCACGCCGTCCGCGCACGCTCCGGCCGCGCCCTTAGTGTTAGTCGCGCTCGCACTGCTCCTCACGGGCTGCGGGCGCGGCGCGCAGGGCGACAAGGGCAGCGCCACGCCGCAACCGTCGGCGGCGCAGTCGGACACTTCGGCGAACGCGGCGTCCGCGCCGGTAGACGTTGCGAAGCTCGACGCGGAGATCGAACGGCTCGAACGTCAGGCCGAGCGCAACCCCGGCGACGAGGACACGCGCGACGAGCTGGCGCGCGTCTACGTCCGCCGCGGCGAGGCGCGTCGGGCCTCGGGACAGTTGCAGGAGGCGCTCGCCGACTACCAGCGCGCGCTCCGCCTCGACCCCGACAACGGCGACGCACAGAACGACGCTGCCGCCGTCAAAGAACAGCTCGGCGGCGAGCAGCACGGCGAGAACGGCGAGCCCGCCCCGCTCCCGATCACGCCCAACGTCACCGACGAGGACGGCAAGCCGGCGGCGACGCCGACACCGAAAAAACAATGACGGCTGTTAGCTGTTAGCTTCTGGCTTTTAGCTAAAACAACATGACGCCCTCCGTTAAATGACCAGAAGCTAACAGCCAACAGCTAACAGCCAACAGCTCTTATGCTCATCATTCCGGCGATAGACCTGAGGGACGGGAAGTGCGTGCGTCTGACGCAGGGGCGGCGCGAGGACGTGAAGGTCTACGACGGCGACCCCGTCGAGATCGCGCGCGGGTTCGAGGAGGCGGGCGCGCGCATGATTCACGTCGTTGATTTGGACGGCGCGTTCGCCGACAAGAACGCTTTGAACCGGAAGGTCGTCAGGCGCATCATCCGCGCGGTGAAGATTCCGGTGCAGTTCGGCGGCGGGCTGCGGAGCGTGACGGACGTGCAGCAGTTGATCGAGTACGGCGCGGCGCAGGTCGTCGTCGGCACGCTCGCGGCCGAGTCGCCCGAGACGCTGGAAAAGTTCGTACAACTCTTCGGCTTCCGCGTCTGCGTCGGGATTGACGCGCGGGCGGGCGTCGTCCTCACGCACGGCTGGGAGAAGGAGGGGCGCATGACGGCCGTCGCACTCGCGCGCCGCGTCGCCGACGCGGGCGTTGACCGCATCGTCTACACCGATGTCGCGCGCGACGGGATGCTCTCGGGCGTCAACCTCGAACAGACCTGCGCCATCGCGCGCGAGTCCGGCTTGCGCGTGACGGCTTCGGGCGGCGTCTCTTCGCTCGAAGACATACGCGGGTTGAAGACCATCAGCGGGTGCGGCGTTGACAGTTGTATCGTCGGCAAGGCGCTCTACGAGGGACGTTTCACTTTGAAGGAGGCGCTGAAGGCCGCATGAGCCAGAGCGACAACCAGAGCATCTTCGCCGAAGGCATTCTCAAAGGCCGCGTCGCCCTCGTCACGGGCGGCGGCACGGGGATAACGGGCGGCGTCGCGCGCGCCCTGTCGGAAGCCGGCGCGCGCGTGGCGCTCGTCAGCCGCAAGGCCGAGCACCTTGAGCCGGCCGCGCAGAAGATAACGGACGCGGGCGGCGAGGCTCTGGCCGTGCCCGCGGACGTGCGCGACTATGCGGCCGTCGAGCGCGCCGTCGCCGCCACAGTCGAGCGCTTCGGACAGATTGATATCGTCGTTAACGGCGCGGCCGGCAACTTCCTCTGCAAGGCTGAAGAGCTTTCGCCCAACGGCTTCGGCACCGTCGTTGACATAGACCTCAAGGGCACCTTCAACGTCTGCCGCGCCGCGTTCGAGGAGCTTAAAAAACAGCGCGGGCAGATTCTCAACATCAGCGCGACGCTCCACTATCTCGGCACGCCGATGCAACTCCACGTCTCGGCGGCGAAGGCGGGCATTGACGCACTGACGCGCAACCTCGCCGTCGAGTGGGGCGCGCACGGCATACGCGTCAACGCCATCGCGCCCGGCCCCATCGAGGACACCGAAGGCATGTCGCGCCTCGTCCCCGAGCCGATTAAAGAGCGTCTGCGGCGCAACATCCCGCTCGGCCGCTTCGGACGCATACGCGACATAGAGCAGGCGGCGGTCTTCCTCTGCTCCGACGCCGCGTCGTTCATCAACGGCGCCGTCATCGTCGTGGACGGCGGCCACTGGCTCGGCAGCAACAAGATGGTCGGAGCGTGATAAGCCTACAGCCGAGCACATTCGAGGAGTTCGAGCGCGAGGCGTCGCGCGGCAACGTCGTGCCCGTGGTGCGGAGCGTGCTCGCCGACTTGCAGACGCCGGTGGGCGCGTTCCTGCGCGTGTCGGCGGGCGCGAGCCACGCGTTCCTGCTTGAGTCGGTCGAGGGCGGCGAGCGCATCGCGCGTTACTCCTTCATCGGCGCGCGGCCCGAGTTGATTGTGCGCGGTCGCGGCGACACGACGTTCGTCGAGCGCGGCGGCGAGGCGGACGAACGGCGCGGCGAGGTGGAGGAGTTGCGCGGCACGTGCGCGACCGATTTCCTGCGCGACTATTTCCGTGCGCGGCGTCTGGCGCGGCGGCCGGGGCTGGCGCCGATGGCGGGCGGCGCGGTCGGCTACCTCGCGTACGACGCGGCGCGCTGGTTCGAGCCGGTGCTCGCGCCCGACCTGAAGCCGGCCGAGGGCCGGGACGACGCGGTCTTCATGCTCTTCCGCACCGTGCTCGCCTTCGACCGCGTGCGCCAGCACATAGAGATAACTTCGGTCGTCCTCACGGACGAGGCCGGCGGCCGTCCCGAGCGTCTGCGCGGACTCTACGAGGCGGCGGTCGAAGAGACTGCGCGCGTCGAGGGGCTTCTGTCGGACGGCGCGGCGGCGGCGTGGAACGTGGATGAGAGTCGCGGTGTCGAAAATGGCGCCGACGATGCGGAGTCTGACGGCTTCCGCTCGAACTGGACGCAGGAGGAGTTCGAGGCGGCGGTCGTTCAAATCAAGGAGCACATCGCGGCGGGCGACTGTTATCAGGCCGTGCTCTCGCAGCGCTTCTCGAAGAGGGTCGGCGTTGACCCGGTTCAGATATACCGCGCGCTACGCGCGACGAACCCTTCGCCGTACATGTACTTCCTTCGGCTCGGCGGCGAGTCGGTCGTCGGCGCTTCGCCCGAGATGCTGGTGCGCTGCCGCGGGCAGCGGCTCGACTACAGGCCGATTGCGGGGACGCGCAAGCGGGGCGCGACCGAGACAGAAGACTGGCTGCTCGGCGAGGAGATGCGCGCCGACGAGAAGGAGGTGGCCGAGCACACGATGCTGGTTGACCTCGGGCGGAATGATTTAGGGCGCGTCGCCGACTACGGCTCGGTCGAGGTGGGCGAGTTGATGACGATTGAACGTTACTCGCACGTGCAGCACCTCGTGACTTCCTTGCGCGCGCGTCTGCGCGACGACCGCGACCGCTTCGACGCGCTGGCCGCCTGCTTTCCCGCGGGGACGGTGACGGGCGCGCCGAAGGTGCGCGCGATGCAGATCGTCGGCGGGCTTGAGTCTGACCCCCGCGGAGTCTACGCGGGCGCGGTGCTCTACGCAGACTACGCCGACAACCTCGACTCGTGCATCGCCATCCGCACGGTCGTCCTGCGCGAAGGCTTCGCGCACGTGCAGGCCGGCGCCGGCATCGTCGCCGACTCCGTCCCCGAGCGCGAGTTCGAAGAGACGGTCAACAAGGCGCGCGCCGTCCTCAACGCAATCGAGATGGCGGAAAAAGGCTTGTGAGGGAAGTAGACAGTAGACAGTAGTCAGTAGACTGTAGGCGGAAGATAATCGAAAGAGGGGAGAGCAAGGCGGGTTCAACTTCGATGACGGGCAGCAGCAATCTCATCCTCAAACAACTCACGGGCGCGCTAGGGCGCGCAGCCTTCTACTGTCTACTGACTACTGTCTACTGTCTACTGCTTTCCGCCTGCGGCGCCGGGCCGGCGGGCGAGCCGGAGATTAGTCCGGACACGGCGCGGCGCGAGCTGTTCCTGCGCGGGTACTCGTACCGCGAAGACGTGTTCCTGAGCGCGGCGAAGGAGGGCGAGGCCGTCGGCGTCAAGCTCTTCCTCATCTCAGGGATGAGCCCGGAGGTGAAGAATCAGGAGGGCGAGACGCCGCTGCTTCTGGCCGCGCGCTTCGACCGCGAGAAGGTCGTGCGCGTCCTCTTGCAGAAGGGCGCCGACGTGAACGGGCGCGACCGCCGCGGCTTCACGCCGCTGATGCGCGCCGTGCTCAACGCCTCCGAAGCGACGGTCAAGACGATTCTCGAATTCAAGCCCGACCTGAACGCGCAGACCACAGACCCCGAGACATTCGGCTCGACCGCGCTCATGTACGCCGTGGCGAAGAACCGGCCCGAGATGGTCGAACTCCTGCTCGACGCGGGCGCCGACGTGAATCAGGTGGACACGCAGGTCGGCACGGCACTGACGTGGGCCGTCTACTACGACCACGAAGAGTTGGTCACGCGCCTGTTGGAGCGCGGCGCCGACCCGAACGTCGCCAACGCGGGCGGCGGCACGGCGCTGATGACGGCCGCCTCGAAAGGCAGCACGCGCATCGTCCGGCTCCTGCTTGAGCGCGGCGCAGACCCCGCGCTGAAGGACAAGACGGGCAAGACCGCGCTACAGTGGGCCGCGTCCGAACGCCGCGCAGAGATGGCGAAGGCGTTCAAGGAAGTGGCCGAGTCGAAGAAGAAGACATAGTAGGGGAGTGCGGAGCGTCCCGATGGGCGAGAAAGTTCTATTAATAGATAACTACGACTCGTTCACCTACAACCTCGTCCAGTACCTCGGCGAGCTGAGTGCGGAGGTCTCTGTGCGCCGCAACGACGAGGTGACCGTACGCGAGATCGAAGAGCAGCTACGCCCAGACCGCGTCGTCGTCTCGCCGGGGCCGGGCACGCCCGACGAGGCAGGCGTCTCTCTGGAACTCATCGCGGCACTCTCGGGGCACGTTCCGATTCTAGGCGTCTGCCTCGGCCATCAGGCGATTGGACAAATCTTCGGCGGGCGCGTCGTGCGCGGCCCTTCGCCCGTCCACGGCAAGCCGGCCGAGATTTGCCACGACGGCCGGACGATCTTTGACGGTCTCGAATACCGCTTCCCGGCGGCGCGTTATCACTCGCTCGTCGTCCAGCGCGAAAGCCTACCCGCCTGCCTCGAAGTCTCGGCCACGACGCCCGACGGCATCATCATGGCCCTGCGCCACCGCACGCTCAAAGTCGAGGGCGTACAGTTCCACCCCGAATCCATCCTCACGACCGAGGGCAAGCGCCTCCTCGCAAACTTCCTGAAGCTGTAAGACCGATGGCCGACGAGACGCAAAGACAGAGGACGCTGCCTTCGTGGCTCCTGCCGACGCCCGCGCGGAGGGACGAGCCGGCGGGGCCGCCTCTGCGCGAGTTCACGTTGCGTCTGATGCGCGGCGAAGACCTTCGGCGCGAGGAGGCCGCCGCGCTCTTGGACGCCTTGCTCGACGGCACCGCGACGGACGCGCAGCTCGGAGCCGCCCTCGTCGCGCTCGCCGTCAAGGGCGAGACGGTCGAAGAGCTGGCCGGACTCGCCACCGCGATGCGCCAGCGCGCCGTGCGCATCAGCGCGCGCCACGTGCGCTTCATAGACACGGCCGGCACGGGTTCGAGCCGCGCCAAGACCTTCAACGTCTCGACCGCCGCGGCCTTCGTCATCGCGGGCGCGGGCCTGCCCGTCGCAAAGCACGGCAGCCGCGCCGCCACCAGCCGCTCGGGGAGCGCGGACGTGCTCACGGCGCTCGGCGTCAACGTCGCCGCCGCGCCCGAAGTCTCCGAAAGCTGTTTGAATGAACTCGGCGTCTGCTTCATGTTCGCGCCGCTCTACCACGGCGCGACTGCGCGCGTCGCGGGCGTGCGTCGCGAACTCGGCGTCCACACGACCTTCAACCTGCTCGGGCCTCTGACGAACCCCGCGGGCGCGCCGCGGCAGGTCATCGGCGTCTGGCACGAGGCGCTGGTCGAACCGCTCGCGCACACGCTGCTCGCGCTCGGCGCCGAACGCGCGTGGGTTGTGCACGGTCTGGACGGCTTGGACGAGGTGACGCTCGCCGCGCCGACGAAGGTGGCGGAGGTCGCCGACAAAACAGTTCGCGTCTTTGAGGTTGCGCCCGAAGACTTCGGACTCGAACGCGCGCCGCTCGAAGAACTGCGCGGCGGCGACGCCGAAGCCAACGCGCGCGTCATCCGCTCGATACTCTCGGGCGAGCGGCGCGACGCGGGCCGCTCGCTCGTCGTCGTCAACACCGCCGCCGCGCTCTACGTCGGCGGCGCGGCCGAAGATTTGAGAGAGGCCGCGCGGCTCGCCGAACGGAGCATTGACACGGGCGCCGCGCTCGATAAGCTTGAGCAGCTAGCACGCGCGTCCAACGGTCGTTAAAGTCAAAGGGGCAACACGCGGGGGCGAAGGTCGAATGGGGTCGGGCGACTTTTTATCGAAGATCATCGAGAAGAGGCGCGTGCGTCTGGACGAGGCGCGCGCCGCGCGCGGCTTCGAGGACGTGCGGCGCGAAGCGCTCGCGTTGAGGGAGACGGCGCGGCCACACGCGTTGCGCGCTGCGCTGGAAGACGCGTCGCGCGTCAACGTCATCGCGGAGTTCAAGCGCGCGTCTCCGTCGAAAGGCGAGATACGCGGCGGCGCGTCCGCCGTCGAGGTCGCGCGTGCGTACGCGCGCGGCGGCGCGGCGGCGCTCTCGGTGCTGACCGAGGAGGACTTCTTCCGCGGCTCTCTGCGCGACCTCGCGGAGGCGAAGGCGGCGGCCGCGCTGCCGGTGCTGCGTAAGGATTTCGTCTTCGACGAGTATCAGGTCTACGAGTCGGCCGCGGCGGGCGCGGACGCGCTGCTCCTCATCGTCGCCGCGCTCGACGACGAGACGCTTTCGGCGTTGCTCCGCACGACGGAAGACGAACTCGGGATGGACGCGCTCGTCGAAGTCCACACGGCCGAGGAGTTGGAACGCGCGCTCAGTGCGGGCGCGCGCCTCGTCGGCGTCAACAACCGCGACCTGCGCACCTTCAACGTGTCGCTTGAGACTTCGGTCGAACTGGCGAAGCGTACGCCGCCCGGCACGCTGCTCGTCAGCGAGAGCGGCATCAGCGGGCCGGAAGAGATCGCGCGCCTGCGCGCGTGCGGCTTCCGAGCCTTCCTCGTCGGCGAGACGCTGATGCGCGCCGAAGACCCAGAGGCCGCGCTCCGCCGACTGACCGGCGCGTCCGAGGCCGGAAGCGCTGCGAGTTAAGCTCTGATGACTCTGATAAAAGTTTGTGGGGTCACTAATCTCGAAGACGCGCTCGCGGCGGTCGAGGCCGGCGCTGGTATGCTCGGCTTCAACTTCTACCCGCGCAGCCCTCGCTACGTCTCGCCCGAGGACGCGCGCCGCATCGTGGAGCGTCTGCCCGAATCCGTGACGTGCGTCGGCGTCTTCGTCAACGAGCCCGCGGACGAAGTCGAACGCGTCGCGCGCGAGGCCGGGCTCGGCGCGGTTCAGCTTCACGGCGACGAGACGCCGGAGTTCTGCCGTTCCTTGCGCGGCCTGAAGACCATCAAGGCGCTGCGCGTCCGCGCGGGTTTCGACGCCGACGCGTGCGCGCTCTACACGACCGACGCCGTTCTGCTCGACGCCTACACGGCAGGCGCCTTCGGCGGCACCGGCCACACCTTCGACTGGACGCTCGCGCGTCAGGCGCGCGAAAGGGTCGCGCGCCTCTTCCTCGCGGGCGGCCTCACGCCCGACAACGTCGCCGAAGCCGTCCGCGCCGTCCGCCCCTACGCCGTGGACGTGTGCAGCGGCGTCGAAACCTCGCCCGGCCGCAAGAGTTCTCAACTCATGCGCCGCTTCGTCGAACAGGCGAAGGGCATTAGGCAGTAGGCGGTACATCCCCGAAGGGGATGCAGATAACAGCTGGTGCAGAGCGGGCGAAGCGAGCGCCGCCCCCGGAAGATGGCGATAAAATGTTCCGACCCTGAAGGGGTCGCACATGCGTCACGCGGTGCGACCCCTTCAGGGTCGGAATTATTTCACGGCTGCTACCGGGGGTGGCGCTTCGGTTGCTGCGCCGACGCTACGCGCCCTATCTTACCCCCGGCTATTGTCTCTATCCCCTTCGGGGATATTTGAACTATCTGCTGCCGTCTGCCTACTGCCTACTTTCCCCTTGACTCCTCTCCCACCTCTTCGGTTATTCTGGCTGCGAACGAGCAAGGGGTTTCGGAACTTCTCCGATGGCTGTGCCCCGACTTTTACCTCCCGCCGTCTGACATTTTCATCCTGCGAAGTTTTTCGCCCGAGTTCCAACGGATGACAGCAACAGCACGCATCAACGACGGCCGCACGCCGACGACGCGCGACCAGGGCCGCATCCTGCTCGTCTCGGACGACCCGAGCGTGAGCCGCCACGCCGCGGGCTTGGAGGCCGCGGGCTTCGCCGTCGTCGGCGTCGCGGGCGGCGCTCGCGCGCTCGTCGCGCTCCAACGCACGCGCCCGCACGTCGTCGTCGCCGACGTGAACCTGAAAGGCATACGCGCGACAGAGATGGCGCGCATGCTCTCCGAAGCGCAGGACGCCGTGCCCGTCATCCTCGCGGGCGGCGCGGAGTCCACAATCGAGCGGCGCGCAGAGGCGATGGCGGCCGGCGCCTCGGACTACTTCCGACTCCCCGAAGAGCTTTCTCTGCTGACGGCGCGCGCGCACCAGCTCGTCGCGCACACGCTCGTCGTTGACCGCCTGCGCGCAGAGGCCGACCGCGACTACCTGACCGGGCTCGCCAACCGTCGGCGCTTCCGCAAGGCTCTGGGGAACGAGGTCGAGCGATGGCGTCGCTACGACATTTCGTGCGCGCTCCTGCTGCTAGACATAGACCACATGAAGCGCATCAACGACACGTACGGCCACCCTGCGGGTGACCGCGTGATTCGCGCCGTCGCGGAAGTGCTCGGCGAGTTCTCGCGCAACAACGACACGGCCGCGCGGCTCGGCGGCGAGGAGTTCGCGCTGCTGCTCGCGGGCGTCCGGGCCGACAAGGCTTTCGCCGCGGCCGAGCGCGTGCGCCTCGCCGTCGCCGCGCGCACGCTCGAAGAGGTCGGCGCGGTGACCGTCAGCATCGGCGTCGCCGCCTGCCCCGAGAACGCCCGGAGCGAGCGCGAACTGTTCGGCACCAGCGACGCCGCCCTCTACCGCGCCAAACAGGAAGGGCGCAACCGCGCCGTGCTCGCCAGCGCGTCCGGCCCCGCGTCCGTCCTGCGCACGTAGACATGTGCGGCGCGTACGCGGCCGGCCGCGCTCCGTGTTTTCAAATCCGACGGGGTCGGGTTAGACTGACGACACCGAATCAAAATCGCGGCGGCGGGTGTTAATTCAAGCGCCCGCCGCCGCTCGGAATTTCACGGACACGACGGGCGGCGCGGCTTTAGATGAGCGAGCAGAGAGTAGAACCGGACGCGGGCGGGCACTGGGGGCGTTACGGCGGGCGCTACGTGCCCGAGACGTTGATGGCGCCGCTCGAAGAACTGACCGAAGCCTTCGACGCGGCGCGCGACGACGCCGAGTTTCAACAGGAGTTCGCGTCGCTCCTGCGCGACTACTCGGGCCGCCCGACGCCGCTCTTCTACGCCGCACGTCTGACCGAACACGCGGGCGGCGCGCGTCTCTTCCTCAAGCGCGAAGACCTCTCGCACACAGGCTCGCACAAGATTAACAACGCGCTCGGGCAAGTCCTGCTCGCGCGTCGCATGGGCAAGCGGCGCGTCATCGCGGAGACGGGCGCGGGCCAGCACGGCGTCGCGACCGCCACGGTCTGCGCGCTCTTCGGCCTACGTTGCGTCGTCTACATGGGGACGGAGGACGTGCGGCGGCAACGCCTGAACGTCTTCCGCATGCGCCTGCTCGGCGCAGAGGTGAGGGAAGTTGACGCAGGCCAGCGCACGCTCAAAGACGCCATCAACGAGGCGCTGCGCGACTGGGTGACGAACGTCGCCGACACTTATTACCTGCTCGGCAGCGCGCTCGGCCCGCACCCGTACCCGCTCATGGTGCGCGAGTTCCAGAGCGTCATCGGGCGCGAGGCGCGCGCGCAGTTTCTCGAAAGGGAAGGGCGGCTGCCCGACGCGCTCGTGGCCTGCGTCGGCGGCGGCTCGAACTCCATCGGCCTCTTCCACCCGTTCCTCAATGACGAAGGCGTCCGCATGGTCGGCGTCGAGGCCGGAGGCACCGGCGCGGAACTCGGCCTCCACGCCGCGCGCTTCAACTCCGCGGGCGGCGGCCGCCCCGGCGTCCTTCAGGGCACGATGAGTTATGTCTTGCAGGACGAGCAGGGACAGATAGCTTCCACGCACTCGGTCTCGGCCGGGCTCGACTACCCTTCCATCGGCCCCGAGCACGCCTTCCTCCACGACGCCGGCCGCGTCGAGTACGTCTCTGCCTCCGACGCCGAAGCGCTCGAAGCCTTCGGGCTCATCTCGCGTCTCGAAGGCATCATCCCCGCCCTCGAATCCGCACACGCCGTCGCGCACGCGCTCAAGCTCGCGCGCGAGATGACGAACGCGCAGTCCGTCATCGTCAACCTCTCTGGCCGAGGCGACAAGGACGTGCACACCGTCGCCGAAGCGTCGGGCGAGGAGGCTCTGTGAGCGACGCGCACGGAGGCTCTGTGACCGGCGCGCGCGCCGCGGACTCCGGCGGCGTGACGGACTCAGGCGGCAGTGCGGGCGCGAGTCGAATCAGCGACGCCTTCAAGAACCTCCGCGCCGAAGGCCGACGCGGCTTCATCCCGTACATCACCGCCGGCGACCCCGATTTAGAGACGACGCGCGCACTCATCCCCGAGCTCTCGCGCGCGGGCGCGACACTGATTGAGTTGGGCGTCCCCTTCAGCGACCCCGTCGCCGACGGCCCGACGATTCAACGCGCCTCCGAGCGCGCCCTGCGCCGCGGCGCCGGACTCTCCGACGTGCTCGAACTCCTCGCCGACGCGCGACGCGAGACGGACGTGCCCGTCATCCTCTTCAGCTACTTCAACCCGCTCTTGCAGTACGGCGTCGAACGGCTCGCGTCAGACGCCGCGCGCGCGGGCGCCGACGGCATCCTCGCCACAGACCTCGTCCCCGAAGAGTCTGCCGACTTCAACGCCGCGCTCGCCGGCCACGGCCTCGACCAGATTTTCCTCGTCGCCCCGACGACCTCCGACGCGCGCCTACAGATGATCGCAGAGCGCGCCAGCGGCTTCGTCTACGCCGTCTCGCGCGCGGGCGTCACGGGCGCGCGCACAGACCTCTCCGCCGAAGCCGCGCGGCTCGTCGAACGCGTCCGCGCCGTGACGAACCTGCCCGTCGCCGTCGGCTTCGGCATCTCAAGCCCCGAGCACGTCGCCGAAGTCTGGCGCTACGCTGACGCCGCGGTCGTCGGCTCCGCCCTCGTCTCCGAAATCGAAAAGCACGCCGGCCAACCCGACCTCGTCGCACGCGTCGGCGCCTTCGCGCGTCGGCTCCTGCCCCACTGATTCGGGTTTTCGCGCATCTAAGGACGGGCTTAAAGAAGGCGCTCGACTTGAAAGGGCGGCTGTCGTATATTGTCCCGGCTCCAACGCGAGTCTCCGGCTTCATCCCCGCCAGGGTGAAAAAAAATCTTGTTGCAAGCGTGAAACACTGTTCCATTCTCGCGCCGTTTGTGGTAGACTGTCCCGGTCTTAAGCTTTAGGACACAAATTTAACAGCGTGAGAAAAGGGGACGAGAAAGAGTGGTAGCAAACATGGCTGACAGGCAGGGCGCCGACCGCGGCAAGGCGGTCGAGGCGGCGCTCGCGAACATCGAAAAGAAATTCGGCAAGGGCTCGATCATGCGCCTCGGCGAGCGCGAGGTGGTCGAGGTTCCCGCCATCTCGACGACTTCGCTCTCGCTCGACGCCGCGGTCGGCGTCGGCGGCATCCCGCGCGGTCGCATCGTGGAAATCTACGGCCCCGAGTCTTCGGGCAAGACGACGCTCGCGCTGCACATCGTCGCCGAGGCGCAGAAGACGGGCGACGTGGCGGCCTACATTGACGCCGAGCACGCGATGGACGCGGAGTACGCCGCCAAGCTCGGCGTCAACGTGGACGAGCTGCTCATCTCGCAGCCAGACTCGGGCGAGCAGGCGCTCGAAATCGCCGAGGCGCTCGTGCGCTCGAACGGCGTCGGCGTCATCGTCATTGACTCTGTGGCGGCGCTCGTGCCGCGCGCGGAGCTGGACGGCGAGATGGGCGACAGCCTCCCGGGCCTTCAGGCTCGCCTGATGTCGCAGGCGCTCAGGAAGCTGACGGCCATCGTCGGGCAGACGAACACCTGCCTCATCTTCATCAACCAGATTCGCGAGAAGATCGGCGTCATGTTCGGGAGCCCCGAGACGACGACCGGCGGCAGGGCTCTCAAGTTCTACTCCTCCGTGCGCCTCGACATCCGCCGCATCGGCGCGATCAAGGACGGCGACCGCGTCGTCGGCAACCGCACGAAGGTCAAGATCGTCAAGAACAAGGTGGCGCCGCCCTTCCGCGAGTGCGAGTTCGACATCATGTACGGCGAAGGCATCTCGCGCGAGGGCGACGTGCTCGACCTCGCCGTGGCGAACCGCGTCGTCGAGAAGTCGGGCGCGTGGTTCTCCTACGGCGGCGAGCGTCTGGGTCAGGGGCGCGAGAACTCCAAGACCACGCTTCGCGAGAATGCGGAACTGCTCGGCCGCATTCAGAACGACGTGAAGAAGGCGCTCGGCTTCCCCGTCCACGGCGACGAGGCCGAGGAGGCCGCCGCGGCGAAGGCCGACGGCAAGAAGTAAAGATCTGCGGAAGCCCGACCGTGAGGGAGGGCTCAGGTCAGACAAAAGAAGGCGGGAGGATGAAGGACGCGCCGTCTCTCATCCTCCCGCCTGCCTGTGTCAACCTAAACGCCCTCCCTCACGGTCGGGCTTCCGCTTTACAGTCTGCCCGCCGTGCGTGGATAATCGCGCGGCAAGAGACGCCGCTTTAACCGAAAACTCTCTTCGCCTTTTCAGATGGAGCAGACAGTCCTCATCAGGGGCGGCGCCGTCGTGACGATGGACGCCGCGGACAGAGTCGTGACCGGCGACGTGCTCGTGCGCGGCCGGCGCATCGAGGCCGTCGGCTTCGACCTGTCCGCGGCCGGGGCCGACCTGACGATTGACGCGCGCGGCTGCGCAGTCCTGCCCGGCTTCGTGCAGACGCACGTGCATCTCTGCCAGACGCTCTTCCGCGGCGCGGCCGACGACCTACAGCTTCTCGACTGGCTCAAGAAACGCGTCTGGCCGATGGAGGCCGCGCACGACGCCGCCTCGTTGCGCGCCTCGGCGCGGCTCGGCGTGGCCGAGTTGATTCGCGGCGGCACGACCTGCGCGCTGACGATGGAGACTGTGAACCACACGGATGAGGTCTTCCGCGTCGTAGAGGAGTCGGGCTTCCGCGCCACGGTCGGCAAGTGCATGATGGACAAGGGCGACGAGGTGCCGCCGGCCCTTTCGGAAGAGACGGAGGATTCCATACGCGAATCCCTCGCGCTCCTTGAGAAGTGGCACGGCCGGGCAGACGGCCGCGTGCGTTACTGCTTCGCCCCGCGCTTCGCGGTGAGCTGCACGCGCGAGCTTCTGGAACGCGTCGCCGGACTCGCGCGCGAGCGCGGCGTGATGATTCACACGCACGCTTCGGAGAACGTGTCGGAGTGCGAGCTGGTCGAGCGCGAGACGGGGATGAGGAACGTCCTGTACCTCGACTCGCTCGGCGTCTCCGGCCCGCACGTACTGCTCGCGCACTGCGTACACCTGAACGAGGAGGAGACGGGGCTTCTCGCGTCTTCGGGGACGCACGTCGCGCACTGCCCGTCCTCCAACATGAAGCTCGGCTCCGGCGTCGCGCCCGTCTCGGAGATGCTCGGGCGCGGCGTCTCGGTCTCGCTCGGCGCAGACGGAGCGCCCTGCAACAACCGCCTCGACATGTTCACCGAGATGCGCACGGCCGCGCTCCTACAGAAGGTGAGCCGGGGCGCGGACGCGCTACCCGCCGCGCGCGTCCTGCGGATGGCGACGCGCGAAGGCGCCCGCGCGCTCGGGCTCGGAGACGAAATCGGTAGCATAGAGGCGGGCAAGCTCGCCGACATCACGATCGTCGAGCTCGAACGCCTACACACGACGCCTCGGCCCGAAATCGTCTCCACAATCGTCTACGCGGCCGAGGCGCGCGACGTGCGTGACGTGCTCGTTGACGGCCGCGCCGTACTCCGCGACGGACAACTCACGACGCTCGACGAGCGCGAGACGGTCGCCGAGGCGTCGCGGCAGTACGCATTACTTGCGGCCCGTTCCGGCGCCAGTTAACGAAGGTTGGGGTTGGATTAATAGGCGGAGGCCGTCTTCGGCTGAAAATAGAGGTGGCAGCTCGAAGGTAGCGGCTGTGGGGGGCACAATCGGCGTTCGAGCTGCCACTGGCGGGCACTGTCGATGTTCGGGCTTCGGCTGGTTGTCCCTCGCGGAACGCACCGGCTGTTTGGCAACCGGCACCACCCTCAGACGCCCCGGATTATACGCCCAACCGAAAAAATGTCAACGATTTTTTGTGACCCATTTGACAAAAAAGAGCGCTCCCCCGCGCGTTTGACAGTCAAATAACGACCGCCTATACTCTGCCTTCTGTTTTTTTGAGGAGGTTTCCGGCCAGGTAGCTCAGTTGGTAGAGCAGCAGACTGAAAATTTGCGTGTCGGCGGTTCGATTCCGTCCCTGGCCATCATTTAGAACAAGCGGAGGGGGAGCTTTAGGGCTCCCCCTTCTGCTTTGGGCTTTGATTAGGACGTGTGGGAGGCAGACGTGAGAGAACTGTTGGAGGAGGCGGCACGGCGGGCCGTTTTGTATCTGGAAGGGCTCGGGGAGCGTCGCGTGGCGCCGTCGCCGGAGGCGGTGGCGGGGCTCGCCAGACTCGACGTGCCTCTGCCCGAGGGGCCGTCGGCGGCGTCGGAAGTGCTCGCGCAGTTGGACGAGACCTGTTCGCCCGCGACGATGGCTATGGCGGGGCCGCGCTTCTTCGGGTTCGTCATCGGCGGGTCTTTGCCGGCGGCGCTCGCGGCCAACTGGCTCGCGGGCGCGTGGGATCAGAACACGGGGCTGTACGCGCCGACGCCCGCCACGTCCACGCTAGAACAGGTCGCGTTGAAGTGGCTGCTCGAACTCTTCGGGCTGCCCCGTTCGTGGGGCGGGGGCTTCGTCACCGGCGCGACGATGGCTAACTTCACGGCGCTCGCGGCGGCGCGCCACGCGCAACTCAGGCGCGTGGGCTGGGACGTGGAGGCCGAAGGGCTCTTCGGCGCGCCGTTGATAACGGTCGTCGTCGGCGAAGAGGCGCACCCGACGCTCTTCAAGTCGCTGGGGCTGCTCGGACTCGGACGGAACAGGGTCGTGAGGGTGCCCGTGGATGGGCAGGGCAGGATGCGTGCGGAGGCTCTGCCCGAAATCAAAGGGCCGACGATTGTGTGCGCGCAGGCGGGCAACGTCAACACGGGCGCGTTCGACCCTCTGCCGGAAATCTGCCGGCGCGCGCACGCGTCCGGCGCGTGGGTGCACGTGGACGCGGCGTTCGGATTGTGGGCGGCGGCCGCGCCTTCGCTCAAACATCTGGCCGAAGGGCTGGCCGACGCCGACTCGTGCGCGACCGACTTTCACAAGTGGCTGAACGTACCTTATGACAGCGGCATCGCGTTCGTGCGCGACGCCAACGCGCTGCGCTCGGCGATGGCAATTACGGCCGAATACCTTCCAACTGAGAGTCCGTACAGGAACCCTTCGGACTACACGCCGGAGCTTTCGCGTCGCGCGCGCGGCGTGGAGGTCTGGGCCGCGCTGCGCTCGCTCGGGCGCAGTGGCGTGGCGGAGTTGGTCGAGCGCGACTGTCGTCACGCGCGACGCTTCGCCGAAGGGCTGAGCGCGGCCGGGTTCGAGGTGCTCAACGAAGTGGTGCTCAATCAGGTGCTCGTCGCGTTCGGCGACGCGGAGACGACCAACCGCGTCATCTCCGAAATCCAGACGGACGGGACTTGCTGGTGCGGCGGGACTGTGTGGCAGGGGCGGACGGCGATGCGCATCAGCGTCTCTTCGTGGGCGACGACCGAGGCGGACGTGGAGCGCAGCCTCGAAGCGATGATTCGCACGGCGGGGAAGCGCTGAGAGTCAGGAAAGGTTGAGGACGAGAGGAGGGCTGAACGGCGTTCAGCCCTCCTCTCATTTTTTTAGTTCCCGCCTGATCCCTTACGTCGGGCTTTTACGCGTTCTCAGTCGGGACGCGAAACGCCGTGTTTCGCCGGACACTCACAGCCGCGCGCCGCCCACGCCCTTCGGCGCGCAGCCCTTCCACAAGAAAGGCTTTTCTAATGAGCACTCATCGCAACAGCGGTACTCTCGTTAAAGCTACTATTCGCCTCCTCGCTTTCGCAGTCCTGCTCTTCTCCTTCGCCGGCGCGGCCTTCGCCGACGAGACGCCGAACGACATCAAGGTCGAGCGCCTGACGTTCCCCGTGACGCTCGCCGACGGCAGCGCCGCAGAGGTCGTGGGCAATCTCTACTACAAGGGCAGCTTCCAGAACCGCACGCTGCTGCTCGCCATCCACGGCGCGAACTACAACAAGAAGTACTGGGACGTGCCCGTCATCAACGGTCACGAATACTCTTTCGCGCGCTACATGGCCGAGCGGAAGTACGCCGTGCTCGCCATAGACCAGCTCGGCGCGGGCGAGAGCACCAAGCCGGCTGACGGCGACAGCGTGACGCTCGACCAGACCGCCTCGGCGATTCATCAGGTCATAGCGCAGTTGCGCTCGGGCTCGAACGGCGTCGGCCAAGCGTTCGAGAAGGTGGTGACGGTCAGCCACTCGCTCGGCAGCATCAACGCCGTCTACGAGCAGGGGACTTACCACGACGCCGACGCCGTCGTCACGACGGGCATGGGCCATGTCCCGCACACGCTGCCCGTGCCGCAGGAGTTGATTGATTTCCTGAGCCAGTTCGAGTATTTCGCAGTCCCCGGCGAGCTGCGCCCAGTGATGTTCTACTACGCGCCCGGCGCAGACCCGGACGTGATTCAGTACGACGTTAACAACCTCTCGGACAACCTCGCGCGCGGGCAGCTCACGACGGGCATCATGGTCTCGTTCAGCTTCGACCAGACCGCGATGCGTGTCGGTCAGGTGACCGGCCCCGTGCTCGTGCAGTTGGGCGAGTTCGACGGGCTGTTCCCGGCTTCGCTGGCCGGCGGCGAGGCGGCCTACTTCACGAGCGCGTCGGGCGTGACCGTGCAGGCGCTGCCGGGCGTCGGGCACGACTTCAACACGCACTTCCGCAATCACGAGGGCTGGCGCCAGATGGACGAGTGGCTGCGCGCGCAGGGCTTCGGGCGCTGACACCAGACCGAACCGAAAGAGAAAGGGGCGACCGGCGCCGGTCGCCCCTTTCACGTTTAGTTGACTGAATGTCTTTCTGACGCCGCCTCAGCCTTCGGTCGAAGTGTCGTCGGCTGTGGACTTCTTCTTAGAGGCGGCGCGCTTGGTCGTGCTCTTCGTCGTGCCCTTAGTCGAACCCTTCGTCGAGGAGGAAGCGCGCGGACGCTTGGCCGCGGCCTTCGGCGCGGGCGCCGACTCGGTCACCATGTCCGGCCCCGGCTGAATCGTGGCCTGCGGGTCGGGCTGCGGGTCGTCGTGTGTGGACGCGCCCCTGACCGAGCCGACGAGGCCCGAGACGACGCCGGCCGCTTGGCCGAGGAAGTCCGTGACGGTGCCGGCCACGCCCGAAGGCAGTTCGCGCACGGACTGCGGCAGAATCGCGTCGGCGGCGGCGGCGGCGGCGGCGAGCGGCTGCGCGAACGTCGGGGCGGCGGGCGGCGGGTTGAGCATCGCGTCCCAGCGGTAGCGGCCCTGCGTTTGCGGCTCGGCGAGGCGGCGGAAGACGAGGTCTGTGACGGCCTTCGTCAGCCAGTTGTGGTAGAACTCGCCGACCGAGGCCAGCTCGGCGTCCGGCGCCGGGTTCATGAAGTCAATCGCGTACGGGATGCCGTCCTTGATGGCGAACTCGACGGTGTTGATGTCGTAGCCGAGCGCGCGGTTCAGCGTCAGAACGTCCTGCGCGACGCGCGCGGCCGTGTCGGTCGAAAGATACGTCGGGTCGTGGACGTACTGCTCGCCGGAGAGGTAGCCCTTGCGCGGGTCGTAGGGCATGATCATCACGTCCTGCTGCCCGATGCAGTAGCAGCGCACGAACTGATCCCAGTCAATCATCTCCTGCAAGGTCATGCAGAGCGTGTCGGTCGTGTCGTAGACCTTCCAGAGCTCGTCCAGACTGTTGATGCGCGAGACGTTCTTCCAGCCGCCGCCGTCGAAGGGCTTGAGGATGGCGGGGAAGCCGACGTAGTCTGCGACGGCATGCCAGTCGAGCGGGAATTCGAGGTTGCGCAGAGACTCGCCCGTGATGCCCTCCATGTAGTTCTTCTGCGGCAGCAGCACCGTGCGCGGGATGGCGACGCCGAGCTTCGTCGCGAGCGAGAAGTTGAAGAACTTGTCGTCGGCCGACCACCAGAAGGGGTTGTTGATGACGACCGCGCCTTCAAGCGCCGCGCGCTTGAGGAAGGCGCGGTAGAAGGGCACCTCGTGCGAGATGCGGTCTATGATGAGGTCATACGGAATGGGGCCTTCGTGGCGCACGCCGCCGATCTTGACGAACTCGGCGACGACCTCGCCCCGCCCGCGCTCGTTGATGCTCTCGATGAGCGAGACGGGGAAGGTTTTCTCGCGGCCGACCAGAAGTCCTACTCTTTTCACTGTCACTCTTGTCCTTTCGCTGGAAGTGTAGCCTTTTATGAAAACACAGGACTTTACAGGCTGGCCTCCGCCCCTGTCAAAGCGCCGTGCGGGCATCCGCCGCAAGTGCGTTGGCATCAATTGTTTTGGACTCGGCGAGCCCGCCCGCCGCTCGGGCTTCGGGCGCGGCGTCTGTGTTACAATCCCGGCAAGATTCGCCGCCCGACCTCTCCTCTAGTGGGGCACTCGGCCCCGGCGGGGTTCGCAGGGTATCAGCTCAGGAACGGAGAACAACTAGAGTGTCACGACGCTTGTTTTTGTGCGCCCTGACGGCCGCCTTTCTGGCCGGCGCGGGCCGCGTCCCGGCCGTTGTCGCGCAGGCGCAGCAGCCGGCCGCCGACGCGCAGAAGGCCGAGAAGCCGAAGAAGGAGGAGGCGCCCAAGCGCGTCCAGAAGGGCAACCAGAACATCACGGCCGAGCAGGTCGCCGAGACGGTCATCCTCGTCTACGGCACGCGCCCCATGCTCCAACAGATTCGCCGGACGGGCGTCGAGCGCGGGCGCATCACACGCACGGGCAGCGACGGCGCCCCGCAGGAGATAAGCTACGAGCGCGCCTTCAAGCGCGGCGACACTCTGGACAAGGACAAGATACGGCTCGACCAGAAGATTTCGTCCATCCAGTACGCGCTCATCTACAGCGACGGGCACGTGACGGGCGTTTTGCGCGGGACGCCGTTCACGCCGAAGGAGGAGGACGTGACGACGCTCCTCACCGAGCGCGTCCACGGCCTCGACGCGCTGCTCCGCTACAAGGAGAGCGGCGCCACCGTCAAGTACAACGGCAAGGAGAGCCAGAAGGGGCTCGACCTCTGGGTGCTGGAACTCACCGACAAGGAGAGCCGCGCGACCCGCTACTACATCAGCTCGAAGACGGGGCGCGTCCTCTGGCTCGAATACGAGGAGGGCGCGGGGCGCGACGCGGTCAAGTACAAGCGCACGTTCCACGACTACCGCGTCGTGCAGCAGACGCTCGTGCCGTACCGGACAGTCCTCTACGCGGGCGACCGGCAGGTCGAAGAGTCGCAGGTGCTCACAGTGACCTACGGCGTCAAGATGGAGGACGCCGTGTTCACCTCCGAGGCCGCCGCCGCCGAGCAGTAAGCTAAACGGCCGCACGCTTCCGAACGTCCGCCCGCCCGCGCACACGAGCGCCGGCGGGCGTTTCCCGTTATGGCGGTCAGACACCGCGGGCGGTTCTGACTGTCTGTTGGCGGCGAAATAATTCATGTGATAGTATCCCGCCAACTCGTCAAAGCGTCGTTTGAAAGGGATACAGCCGGGCCTTCCGCCCGGCGCGGAGGCAGCCGAAGTGTGGCCCCTCGCCCCGACGGAAATATCTTGTTGATGACTTCCGTTCCCCCCGTTTTCACCCCGTCCGAGGAGAGCGTTTATGACAAATAGACTCGTCGAAATCATGAAGCTCGGCCAGTCAATCTGGTACGACAACATACGCCGGGCGATGCTCACGACCGGCGACCTGCGCAAGAAGATCGAGGAGGACGACCTGCGCGGCGTCACCTCGAACCCGACCATCTTCGAGAAGGCCATCACCGGCTCGACCGACTACGACGAGCAGTTGCGCCAGCTCGTACAGTCGGGCAAGAACGTCGGCGAGATTTACGAGGAGCTGGTCGTTCAGGACATCGCCGACGCGGCCGACACTTTGAGGCCCGTCTACGACAAGACGGACGGGCTCGACGGCTACATCAGCCTCGAAGTCAACCCGAAGCTCGCCTACGACACGCAAGGGACGATTGACGAGGCGACGCGGCTCTTCAACCGGCTCGGCCGGAAGAACGTGATGATTAAGATTCCGGCGGCGCAGGAGGGACTGCCCGCCATCGAAGAATCAATCTACCGCGGCGTCAACATCAACATCACGATGATCTTCTCGATTGAGAACTACGAGCAGGTCGCCGAAGCCTTCATCAAGGGGCTCGAACGCCGCGCCGCCGAGGGGAAGAACGTTGACCACATCGCGTCGGTCGCCAGCTTCTTCGTCTCGCGCGTGGACACGGCGATTGACACAGACCTCGAATACAAGGCCCGCCACGCCGAGTCGCCGGAAGAGAAGCAGCGGCTCGAATCGCTTCTGGGCCGGGCGGCCGTCGCCAACGCGAAGCTCGCCTACCAGAAGTACAGGGAGATTTTCCACGGCCCGCGCTTCGCCGATTTGAAGGCGAAGGGCGCGCAGGTGCAGCGCTGCCTCTGGGCCTCGACGGGGACGAAGAACCCGAAATACTCCGACGTGCTCTACGTTGACAACCTCATCGGCCCCGAGACCGTCAACACCGTCCCGCCCGCGACCTACACGGCGATACGCGACCACGGCCGCGTCGAGCCAACTCTGGAAGAAGGGCTGGACGAGTGCCGCGCGCTCATCGGGCAGCTCGCCGAAATCGGCATTGACCTGAAGGAAGTGACCGAGAAGCTACAGCGCGACGGCCTCTCGGCCTTCGTCAACTCCTTAGACACGCTCTTCGAGTCCATCGAGGCGAAGCGTGACGCTATGCTCTCCGGTATCAACGAAAGGTTGACTGCATCGTTGGGAAAATACGCTGACGCGGTGAGTGCGGCCATCAAGGAAGCCGAAAAGGGCGACGTGATGCGCCGCGTCTGGCGTAAGGATGCCGCACTCTGGAAGTCCGAAGAGGAGCACCAGAAGATAATCAAGAACTCGCTCGGCTGGCTCAACGTGGCCGAGCAGATGATCGGCGTCGAGGACGACCTCATACAGTTCGCCGACCGCCTGCGCAACGAGCGCGGCTTCAAGCAGGTCGTCCTGAACGGCATGGGCGGCTCGTCGCTCGCGCCCGAAGTCCTGCGCAGGACTTTCGGCCGGCAGGAGGGCTACCCGGAACTGCTCGTGTTGGATTCGACCGACCCCGACACCGTCGCCGACTTCCGCGCCCGCGTTGACCCCGAGCACACGCTTTTCGTCGTCTCTTCGAAGTCGGGCACGACGACCGAGCCTCTGATGTTCTACCGCTACTGGTGGGGCGAGGTCTCGAAGGTCAAGGAGAACCCGGGCGAGAACTTCGTCGCCGTCACAGACCCCGGCACGAAGATGGAGCAGGACGCCACGCGCGATCGCTTCAAGAGAATCTTCCTCAACCCTTCCGACATCGGCGGGCGCTACTCGGCGCTCTCCTACTTCGGCATGGTGCCGGCCGCGCTGATGGGCGTTGACATCAAGAAACTGCTCGACCGCGCCGAGCGCGTCATGCACGCCTGCTCGCAGGTCGTGCCCGCGGGTGAGAACCCCGGCGCGCGGCTCGGCGCAATCATCGGCGAGTGCGCGAAGGCCGGCCGCGACAAGCTGACCATCGTCGCCGACTCGAAGGTTGAATCTTTCGGCCTCTGGGTCGAACAGCTCATCGCCGAGTCAACGGGCAAGGAAGGCAAGGGCGTCATCCCCGTCGCGGGCGAACCGCTCGGGCCGCCTTCCGTCTACGGCGACGACCGCCTGTTCGTCTCCATCGCCGTCGGACGGCTGGACAGCGAGGTCGAGTCGAAGCTCAAAGCCTTGGAGGCCGCGGGCCACCCGGTCGTCTACCGCACGCTGACAGACCTTTACGACCTCGGCGAAGAGTTCTTCCTGTGGGAGATTGCGACGGCCTTCGCGGGCTGGCGACTCGGCATCAACCCCTTCGACCAGCCGAACGTGCAGGAGTCGAAAGACGCGACGAAGGAGTTGCTCGAAGCCTTCAAGCAGAACGGCAAGCTGCAAGAGCAGCCCGTCCTCGCCGAAGGCGACGGGCTGACCGTCTACGGAGACGAGGCCACGCGCGCGGCGCTCGCCGCCGACGGCGTGCCCGGCCTCTTCAAAGCCCATCTGGCGCGCGTCAAGCCCGGCGACTACATTGCTTTGCTCGACTACTTCGAGGAGTCGGAGGATGTCGAAGGCATCGTCCAGCAGATACGCACGCACCTGCGCGACGCGACGCGCTGCGCGACGACGACCGGCTACGGCCCGCGCTTCCTGCACTCGACGGGCCAGCTTCACAAGGGCGGCCCCGACAGCGGCGTCTTCATGCAGATCACCGCACGGGACGCGCGCGACGTGGAGATTCCCGGCGAGCCCTTCACCTTCTCGACGCTCAAGCAGGCGCAGGCGCTCGGCGACTTCCGCTCGCTCTCGACGCGCGGCCGCCGCGCGATACGCGTCGAGATAGGCTCGGACGTGACGGCGGGCCTCCGGCGCCTCTACGACCTCGTACGCGAGGCCGTGCCGGTGAAAGCAGTAGTCAGTAGACAGTAGACAGTAGACAGTAGGGCTCCGCCTACTGACGTTGACGCTGACACGCTGACGTTTCGACTCCGAAGGTATTTCTACTGACTACTGACTACCGTCTACTGACTACTTGAGGGACAACATGGCCACTCCGGAACAGACACCGAAGATCGCGCAGATAGGCATGATCGGCCTCGCCGTGATGGGCGAGAATCTAGCGCGCAACATCGAGCGCAACGGCTACACCGTCGCCGTCTACAACCGACCGCCGTCGAAGGACGAGCCCAACCGCGTCAACGTCTTCATGCAGGAGAACGCGGGCGGCAAGTTCGTCGGCACGCACACGCCCGAGGAGTTCGTGAAGTCTTTGGAGCGGCCGCGCAAGGTCATCCTGCTCGTCAAGGCCGGCGACCCCGTTGACTGGACGATTGAACAGATTAAGCCCTACCTCGACGCGGGCGACATCATCATTGACGGCGGCAACTCCTACTTCAAAGACACCGAGCGGCGCGAGAAGGCTCTGAAGGCCGAAGGCTTCAACTTCATCGGCTCGGGCGTCTCGGGCGGCGAGAAGGGCGCGCTGTGGGGGCCGTCGCTCATGCCGGGCGGCGACCGTGCGGCTTACGAGCACATACGTCCCATCTGGGAGGCCATCGCGGCGAAGGTGGACGACGGCCCTTGCGTCACCTACATCGGGCCGGGCGGCGCCGGCCACTTCGTCAAGATGGTGCACAACGGCATCGAGTACGGCGACATGCAGCTCATCGCCGAATCCTACGACATCATGCGTCGCGTGCTCGGCATGTCGGCCGGCGAGATGGCCGAGGTCTTCGCCGAGTGGAACCGCGGCGACCTCGAATCGTTCCTCATCGAAATCACTTCGCAAATCCTACAGGTCAAAGACCCCGAGACGGGCAAGCCGCTCGTTGACCTCGTGCTCGACAAGGCCGGGCAGAAGGGGACTGGCAAGTGGACGAGCGAGGTCGCGTTAGAGCTAGGCGTCCCCATCCCGACCATCAACGCCGCCGTTGACGGCCGCACCATGTCCTCGCGCAAGGACGAGCGCGTCGAGGCGAGCAAGCAGATCGCCGGCCCTTCGGGCGGCGGCTTCAAGGGCGACCGCAAGGAGATGATTCAGGCCGTGCGCGACGCGCTCTACGCGTCGAAGATTTGCAGTTACGCGCAGGGCATGAACCTCATCCGCGCCGGCTCGGAGAACTGGGACTGGGGCATCAACCTCGGCGAGACGGCGCGCATCTGGAAGGGCGGCTGCATCATCCGCGCACGCTTCCTCGGCAAGATCAAGGACGCCTACGAACGGCGCGCGGACTTGCCGAACCTCCTGCTCGACCCCGACTTCAACGCCTACATACAGGGCGCGCAGTCGAACTGGCGGCGGGTCGTCGCGGCGGCCGTGCAGGCGGGCATCCCCGCCCCGGCCTTCTCGGCCTCGCTCGCCTACTTCGACACGTACCGCACCGCAGACCTCCCGCTCAACCTCACGCAGGCGCAGCGCGACTTCTTCGGCTCGCACACGTACCAGCGCACCGACCGCCCCGACGCCGGCTTCGTCCACACCGAGTGGGAGGAGTTGCTGGAACAGCAGGTAGTCAGTAGACAGTAGTCAGTAGACGGTAGCGCTCCGCGCCGCGTCCGCTGACGATGAAACTTGGGCGGTTCGCCAATGAAGGTATTTCTACTGACTGCTGACTACTGACTACTGACTACTATGAACGCAGCCGCAGCCGTCGAAAACCCCCTCCGCGCCGGGATGAGGCTGGAGCGCGCGGCCGAGCCGTGCGCGGTCGTCATCTTCGGCGCGTCGGGCGACCTCGCCAAGCGGAAGCTCATCCCCGCGCTCTACCGGCTCGTGCAGGAGCGCGTGCTGCCGGCCGAGTTCGGCATCGTGGGCCTCGGCCGCACGCCGATGACCGACGACGAGTTCCGCGCGAAGATGAAGGACGCCGTCCTCGAATTCTCCGAGTCGAAAACCGTTGACGAGGAGGTCTGGCGCTCGTTCGCGGCGGGGCTCACCTACCTGCCGTCGAACATAGACAAGGCGGAGTCGTACGCGGAACTCGCCGCGCGGCTCGAAGAGGTTGACCGCGAACGCGGAACCCAAGGTAACCGCCTCTTCTACCTCTCCGTCGCGCCCGAGTTCTACGCGAAGGCCGTCGAGCATCTGGGCGACGCCGGTCTCACCAGACAGGAGAAGGGCTGGGTGCGCGTCATCATCGAGAAGCCCTTCGGCACGAGCCTCGAAAGCGCGCGCGAGTTGAACCGGCAGATACTCCGCCACCTCGACGAGCGGCAGATTTACCGCATTGACCATTACCTCGGCAAAGAGACCGTCCAGAACCTGCTCGTCTTCCGCTTCGCCAACGGCATCTTCGAGCCGATGTGGAACCGGCAGTACATAGACCACGTCCAGATTACCAACGCCGAGACCGTGGGCGTCGAGGGGCGCGGCGGCTACTACGAGAAGTCGGGCGTCGTGCGCGACATGATTCAGAACCACGTCTTCCAAGTGCTCTCGCTCGTCGCGATGGAGCCGCCCGGCTCGCTCTCGGACGAGGCCGTGCGCGACGAGAAGATTAAGGCGATGAACTCGGCGCGCGAGTTCACAAGCGAGCGCGTCCGAGCGGAGTGCGTGCGCGGGCAGTACGGCGCGGGCAGTATCGGCGGCAAGCCCGTGCCCGGCTACCGCGAAGAGAAGGACGTGGCGCAGGACTCGAACACCGAGACCTTCGCCGCCGTCACGATGTGGTTCGACAACTGGCGCTGGTCGGGCGTGCCCTTCTACATACGCTCGGGCAAGCGGCTCGCCAAGCGCGTCACGGAGATCGCCATCCAGTTCCGCGCCGCCCCGCACGCGCTCTTCGGCAAGGCGCAGGACGACCTCGCGCCCAACCAGCTCGTCATACGCATCCAGCCCGACGAAGGCATCACGCTCCGCGTCGCCGCCAAGGCGCCCGGCCAAGTCACGCGCATACGCGACGTGAACATGGACTTCCGCTACGGCGCGAGTTTTGGCGTCCAGTTGGCCGAAGCCTACGAGCGCCTGATACTCGACTGCATCCTCGGCGACTCTACTCTGTACGCGCGCAAGGACATGACCGAACGCGGCTGGCAGCTCGTCACCCCGATTCTAGAAGAGTGGGGCGCGCACAAGGCAGAAGCAGACTTCCCCAACTACGAAGCCGGAAGCTGGGGGCCGGAAGCCTCCTTCAAGTTTCTCGAAGAGCAGGGCCGCCACTGGCGACGCCCTTGAACGACGATGGAGACGCAGGCCACAACGACGCAGGTCTCTCTGGCGCAGGGCATTGACCCCGCGAAGCTCGAACGCGAGCTGAACGCGATGTGGGCCGAGATGTCTGCGCCGACGGGAGAGACTGAAAACGCGGCCGCGCAGCAGGCGGGCGTCGTGCGCGCGTGCGTCCTCAACCTCGTCGTCTACGCGGGAGGGCCGGAGGAGCGCGCGGAGGTGGACGAGCTGCTCGGCGACATCGTCGAGCGTCATCCGTGCCGCGCCATCGTGCTTGCGGCCGACCGCGCCGCAGGTGAGCCGCGGCTTGAGGCTTTCATCTCGACGCGCTGCCAGCTCTCTTCGCGCGGGGCGAAGCGCATCTGCGGCGAGCAGATTACAATCGAGGCCGCGGGCTCGGCCGCTGACACGGCCTCGACGGCGGTCGCGCCGCTGCTCGTGCCGGACGTGCCGGTCTTCCTCTGGTGGAAGGACATCCCGCACTACGAAGACAGGCTCTTCGCGCGGCTCGCCGAGATGGCCGACCGCGTCGTGATTGACTCGGCCTCGTTCGACCGGCCGCACGAAGACCTGCGGCGTCTGGCGCGTCTGCTCGAAGGCGGCGGGCTGCGTCTGAGCGACCTCAACTGGGGGCGCCTGACCTCTTGGCGCTCGCTCGTCGCGGGCTTCTGGGACGTGGCCGACTACCGGGAGTCTCTGGCGCAGGTCGAAAAGGTCGTCATCGGGTACGACCCGCCCGACCGCTCGCACGAAGAGATCGCGCCGAAGGCTCTGCTCGCGCTCGGCTGGATCGCGTCGTGCTTGGGGTGGGAGCCGTCGGGAGTCGCGCCGAGCTTCGAGGGCGGACGCTCGACCTTCCGCCTTCGCGGCGGCGGGCGCGACATCGAGGCGTTGCTCGCGGCGACCGACGACGTGGCGGGCCGCGACGGCTGGCTCACGTCGCTCACCATCTCGACGGCGAGCGGCGACGAGTTCTACGTCGAGCTGTTGTACGAAGAGCACAAGCTCCGTACGGGCGCGCGGCTCGGCGGCGGCGGCCACGCCGTCGGCCGTGTTCTAAACTATCAGGCGCACACGGAAGGGCAACGCCTGAGCGCCGAGTTGGACATCCTTTCGAGGGACGAGGTATACGAGCGCGCCGCCCTTTTCGCGGCGCGGATGCTCGCGGGCGGCGCGGGTTGAAATTGAAGCTCGGCGCTTGCAGCCGTCAAAACAAATTCATGGGGGGAGAGTTTCGCTTACACAGATGATCATCGCGGGAGATATAGGGGGGACGAAGACCAACGTCGCGCTGTTCGATTCGGGGGAGGGCGAGATCGGCCGCCCCGTCGTGGAGCAGAGCTTCCCGAGCGGGCGCTACCCTTCGCTCGAAGCCATCCTCACGGAGTTCGTCGAGGCGCGCAGGCCGCTTGAGGTCACGCACGCCTGCTTCGGGGTCGCCGGCCCCGTAGTGGGCGGGCGCGTCGAGGCGACCAACCTCGCGTGGACAGTCAGCGAAGACAAGTTGTCAGAGACGCTGCACGTCCCGCGCGTACACCTCATAAACGACCTCGTGGCGACGGCCTACGGCATTGACGAGCTGAAGCCCGAGCAGTTCCAGACGCTCAACGAGGGCGACGGCGCGCAGCCGGGCCACCGCGGCCTCATCGCCGCCGGGACGGGGCTGGGCATGGCCTCCATCTACTTCGACGGAAGCAGCTACCACCCGATGCCGTCCGAAGGCGGCCACATAGACTTCGCCCCGCGCAGCGAGCGCGAGTTCGAGCTGCTTCAGTACTTGCAGGAGCAGGTCGGCGGCCGCGTCTCCTACGAGCGCGTGCTGTCGGGGATGGGGATTCACAACATCTACTCGTTCCTGCGCGACCGCGGCCACTTCGAGGAGCCCGCTTGGCTGGCCGAGGAGATACGCACGGGCGACGCGAGCGCGGCCATCTCTCACGCGGCGCTCGCGGGCAAGTCTGAGTTGGCCGAGACGACGCTGCAAATCTTCGTCGAGATTTACGGCGCGATGGCCGGCAACCTCGCGCTGCTCTTGAAGTCGGTCGGCGGGCTCTACGTCGGCGGCGGCATCGCGCCGAAGATTATGGCGAAGATGACCGAAGGCTCCTTCATGCGCAACTACGGCGACAAGGGGCGCATGTCCGAACTCGTCATGTCGTTCCCCGTGCGCGTCATCCTCGACGACAAGGCCGCGCTCTACGGCGCCGCGCGCCGAGCGCTGATGACCGAGTGAGCGCCCTGAAGACTGAATAAGCAACTGTGATGCAGCCCGACAGACGCGAGCCGAGTGTGCGAGTCTTCGCAGACCCCGAGGCGGTCGCCGACGCGGCCGCGCGCCGCATCGTCGAACTCGCTCGCGGGGCAATTGATGAAAGGGGCGCTTTCAGCATCGCGCTGTCGGGCGGCTCGACGCCGCGCAGGGTTTACGAGCTGCTGGCGGGCGACGAGTTCCGCGGGCAGGTTGACTGGAAAAGCGTCCACGTCTTCTTCGGCGACGAGCGCACAGTCCCGGCCGACCACGCCGAGAGCAATTACCGCATGGCGAACGAGGCTCTGCTCTCGCGCGTCGGCTTACCGCCTGAGAACGTCCACCGCATCGAGGGCTTGGGCGACGCCGCGGCGAACGCGAGCGCCTACGAGTCGGTGATGCGCGGCTTCTTCGGCGACGCCGACTGGCCGCGCTTCGACCTCGTCATGCTCGGCATGGGCGACGACGGCCACACGGCCTCGCTCTTTCCCGGCACGGTCGCTCTTTCAGAACAGCGCGCGTGGGTCGTCGCCAACTGGGTCGAGAAGTTTCAGACGTGGCGCATCACGCTCACGGCGCCAGCGATAAACGCCGCGCGCCGCGTCCTCTTCCTCGTCACCGGCGCGGGCAAGGCCGAACGGCTCCGCGAAGTCCTGAAGGGCGAACGCGACCCCGCGCGCCTTCCTTCTCAACTTATAGCCCCGCGCGAAGGCACGCTCGAATGGTTCGTTGACCGCGCGGCCGCCTCCGAACTTGAAAGCGAGTGAGCCGCCGCCGCTCCTCGCGCCGAATGTCGCTCTAACATCCCGCCTTTCGGCCTGACTTCCGGATGCCGAGCAAAGAACAGGAACGTCTACGCGCGCCGTACACCTCGCACGTCCACCCTTGGCGCAGGTGGGGGCCGTACGTCGCGGAGCGCGCGTGGGGCACTGTGCGCGAAGACTACTCGGCCGACGGCAACGCGTGGGCCTACTTCCCGCACGACCACGCGCGCTCGCGCGCATACCGCTGGGGCGAGGACGGCATGGCCGCCGTCTGCGACCGCTATCAGGTGCTCTGCTTCGCCCTCGCGCTCTGGAACGGGCGCGACCCGATTCTTAAAGAGCGCATGTTCGGCTGCGTGCAGGGCGAGGCGAACCACGGCGAGGACGTGAAGGAGTACTACTTCTACCTCGACTCGACGCCGACGCACTCGTACATGAAATACCTGTACAAGTACCCGCAGGCGGCCTACCCTTACGAGCAGTTGATACGCGGGAATCAGGCGCGGAGCGCCGACGAGCCGGAGTACGAGCTTTTGGACACGGGCGTCTTCGACGAAGACCGCTACTTCGACGTGTTCGTCGAGTACGCGAAGGCCGGCCCCGAGGACATCTGCGTCCGCGTCGAAGCCTTCAACCGCGGCCCCGAAGACGCGCCGCTCCACATACTCCCGCACCTCTGGTTCCGCAACACTTGGGCGTGGTGGCCGACGGAAGCGCGCCCCGAGCCTTCGATTACGCTCGGCCCCGCGGGCGCTGACTTCATCAGTCTTAAAGCTTCGGACGAGCGGATCGGCCCCGTCCCCGGCCTCGCCTACGAGTATCAACTCGGCGCGCGCTACCTCTACGCCGAAGCGGGCGCGTCTCCACTCTTCACCTTCAACGAGACGAACAACCCGCGCGTGTGGGGGCCGCACGCGCAGAGCCGCAAGCCTTACGTCAAGGACGCCTTCCACCGCTACGTCGTCGGCGGCGAGCGCGGCGCGGTAAACCCCGCGCGCGAAGGGACGAAGGCTTGCTTCCATTACGCCGATTTGAACGTCCCAGCGGGCGGGTCGGTCGTCGTGCGTCTGCGCCTGACGGACGAGGTGTCGGCGGAGCCCCTGCGCGACGTTGACGAAGTAATCACCGTGAGGAGGCGCGAGGCCGACGAGTTTTACGACGAGCTTCATCCGCCGAAGGCGACGGAGGACGAGCGGCGCGTGCAGCGTCAGGCGCTCGCGGGGATGCTCTGGACGAAGCAGGTTTACCTGTTCGACGTGAACGCGTGGCTCGACGGCGACAACCCCGCGATGCCGCCGCCCGAGTCGCGCTGGGGGATACGCAACCAGCACTGGTTGCACCTCAACTCGATGCGCATCCTCTCGATGCCTGACAAGTGGGAGTACCCTTGGTTCGCCGCTTGGGACTTGGCGTTCCAGTGCGTGCCGCTCGCGCTCGTGGACGTGGAGTTCGCCAAAGACCAGCTCTGGCTGCTCCTCTTCGAGCAGTTCCAGCACCCGAACGGACAACTCCCCGCTTACGAGTGGGAGTTCTCAGACCTCAACCCGCCCGTACACGCGTGGGCCGTCTGGCGCGTCTACAACATGGACAGGGTTCGGACGGGCGTGGCCGACCGCCTGTTCCTCGAACGCTGCTTCCACAAGCTGCTCATCAACTTCGCTTGGTGGGTGAACAAGGTTGACGCGCAGGGCAACAACGTCTTCGAGGGCGGCTTTCTGGGCTTGGACAACATCACGGTCGTTGACCGCAGCCGTCCGCTGCCCGCGGGCGCGCACATCGAGCAGTCGGACGCGACGGGCTGGATGGGCATGTTCTGCCTGAACCTCATGCGCATCGCTTTGGAGTTGGCGAAAGAGAACAAAGCCTACCAAGCGCTCGCGACCAAGTTCTTCCAGCACTACGCGTACATCGGCGCGGCGATGAAGCAGATGGGCGCCGACGACATCGAAGTCTGGGACGAGCAGGACGAGTTCTTCTACGACGTGCTCGTGCGCGCCGACGGCAGTTACCAGAAGTTCCGCGTACGCTCGCTGGTCGGCCTCGTCCCGCTCTACTCGGTCGAGCGCCTTGAGGAGGACTGGATCGAGCCCTTCCACGAGTTCCGCTCGCAACTTCACTGGTTCCTTGAGAACCGTCAGGACGTGGTGCAGCGCTGCGTGACGACCGTGGAGCACGACGGCAAGCTCGTACACGTCCTCGCCATCGTCAACCCCGAACAGATGCGCGGGCTGTTGGAGCGCGTCTGGGATCCGTCGGAGTTCCGCTCGGACTACGGCCTGCGCAGCCTCTCGAAGTGGCACGAACGAAACCCGTTCGACTTCGGCGGCGCGCGCGTCGGCTACGAGCCGGCCGAGTCGCCCGAGAAGCTCAAGGGCGGCAACTCCAACTGGCGCGGGCCGGTCTGGTTCCCGACGACCTTCATGATGATTGAGTCTTTGCGCAAGCTCGGCAAAGCCTACGGCCGCCAGTTCGCCGTCGAGAGCCCCGTCCCCGGCGAGCCGCACCTCACCCTCAACGACATGGCGCGCGGCTTCGCCGAACGGCTCATCGGCCTCTTCACGCGCGACGCGTCGGGCCGTCGTCCCGTCCACGGCCGCTACGAAAAGTTCCAGCGCGACCCGCACTGGCGCGACCTCCTACTCTTCTACGAATACTTCCACGGCGACACGGGCGCGGGCCTCGGCGCCTCGCACCAGACCGGCTGGACGGGCCTCGTCGCCTCCCTCATTGACGAGTGGAGAAGGTGAGCAAGGCAGAAGCCCGACCGTGAGGGAGGGCGTCGGTCTTCCTTTATCGTTCAAGTGGAGTAAGACATACGCCCTCCCTCACGGTCGGGCTTCTGCTTTACTGGCGCCGCACTAAATCGCAGTTTCTCAAAGGTTTAGCTGTACAACTTCGGCCTATGGCCGAACGTCTAAGTAATCTTGACAAAAAAGTCAGGTATGTCTAAGATGGCCGCAGCCTAATGATTTACGGCCAGTTTACGGGTGTTTTATGAAGGTCTCGGCACAGGAAGAGTACGGCCTGCGGTGCCTGATGCAGTTGGCGCGACTCGCCTCGGGCGAGTTCCTGACGCTCGGGCAGATAGCCGAGCGCGAGGGGATGTCGCAGGCCAACGCCGGCAAGGTGCTCTGGCTTTTGAACAAGGCCGGGCTGGTCACCTCGATTCGCGGCACGAAGGGCGGCTACATGCTCGCGCGCCCGGCCGCGGAGATTCGCCTGAGCGAGATCATCAAGGTCTTGGACGAGGGCGAGGTTGACGGCCACTGCAAGACCTATCCGGGCGTGCTCGACTCGTGCGTGCACACGGGCGACTGCGGCATACGCTCCGTCATCGTCAACGTCCACGAGGCCGTCGAGCGTGCGCTCTCCGGAATCACGCTCGCGCAACTGGCGGGCACCGGACAGACGACGAGCGGCGCGACGCTCCACCAGATACAGGGCTCGCGGCCTACGACAACGGGCGAGGGCGCGCACTAAGTTTTCCGAACGAGCTTGAAGAGAGTTTACAGGAAGCGTAGATAAGATGAGCACAATCGAGCTGCTGACCAACAAGGAGTACAAGTACGGCTTCGTCACCGACATCGAGTCGGATGTCATCCCGAAGGGGCTGAGCGAAGAGACCGTCCGCCTCATCTCCGAGAAGAAGGCCGAGCCGGACTGGATGCTCGAATTCCGCCTGAAGGCTTACCGCCAGTGGCTCAAGATGTCGGAGCCGAAGCACTGGCCGAACATCAAGTACCCGGAAGTAGACTATCAGGACATCATTTATTACTCGGCGCCGAAGCAGAAGGCGGAGAAGAAGAGCCTCGACGAGGTTGACCCCGAGCTCCTGCGCACCTTCGAGAAGCTCGGCATCCCGCTCAGCGAGCAGAAGCAGCTCGCGGGCGTCGCCGTGGACGCGGTCTTCGACTCCGTCTCGGTCGCGACGACCTACAAGGAGAAGCTGAAGAAGCACGGCGTCGTCTTCTGTTCTTTCACGGAAGCCATACGCGACTATCCGGAACTCGTCAAGAAGTACCTCGGCTCAGTCGTGCCCGTCGGCGACAACTACTTCGCGGCGCTGAACAGCGCGGTCTTCTCCGACGGCTCGTTCGTCTTCGTGCCGAAGGGCGTGCGCTGCCCGATGGAGCTTTCGACCTACTTCCGCATCAACAATCAGGAGTCGGGCCAGTTCGAGCGCACGCTCGTCGTCGCCGAAGAGGGCGCGTACGTCTCCTACCTCGAAGGCTGCACCGCGCCGAAGTTCGACCGCAACCAGCTTCACGCGGCGGTCGTCGAACTCGTCGCGCTCGACGACGCCGAGATTAAGTACTCGACGGTGCAGAACTGGTACGCGGGCGACGAAGAGGGCAAGGGCGGCATTTACAACTTCGTCACCAAGCGCGGCGCGTGCCGCGGCCGCAACTCGAAGATTTCGTGGACGCAGGTCGAGACCGGCTCGGCGATTACTTGGAAGTACCCTTCGTGCATCCTTCAGGGCGACAACTCCATCGGCGAGTTCTACTCGGTCGCGCTGACGAACCACGCGCAGCAGGCCGACACCGGCACGAAGATGATCCACATCGGCAAGAACACGCGCTCGACCATCGTCTCGAAGGGCATCTCGGCGGGCAAGTCGAACAACTCCTACCGCGGCCTCGTCAAGGTGCTCAAGGGCGCCGAGGGCGCGCGCAACTACACGCAGTGCGACTCGATGCTCATCGGAGGTCGTTGCGGCGCGAACACGTTTCCCTACATCGAGGTGATGAACAACACCGCACGCGTCGAGCACGAGGCGACGACCTCGCGCATCAGCGAGGAGCAGTTGTTCTACCTACAGCAGCGCGGCATCTCGCAGGAGGATGCCGTCTCGCTCATCATCAACGGCTTCTGCAAAGACGTGTTCAGAGAGTTGCCGATGGAGTTCGCCGTCGAAGCGCAGCGCCTCCTCGGGCTGAAGCTTGAGAACAGCGTCGGGTAGCAGCCGCATTCGGCTACGCGATGAGAAGAGTTCTTACAGTATTACTGCTCCTTGCCCTGACTGTTTCGTGTTCGCGCGTCGCGGCTTCGAAGGAGAGGTACGAGAAGGACGGCCTCAGCCTATCGCACACGCCCGAGTGGCGCGTGAGGTCGGACAGGGAGACGGCCGCCACGCGGGTGCTCATCCTCGAAGGGCCGCACGGGGCGCTTCTAAGCCTGACGCGCTTCCCCGCGTCGCACCCGGCCACGCTCGCGCAATACGCCGCGTCGGTGGAGGAGAAAAGGGAAGCGGCGACCGGGAGGTTAAGCGACACCGCCGTGCATGCCGAGGGGGCGCAGACGGGAAGCGTCCGCGCGACGATAGTGGGGCGGGAGAGGGAAGGGCTGACGAAGACGTTCGACATAAGCACTCCGAGCGACTCGACGCACTTCAGCGCGGAGTTCTACGAGATAGAGGCCGGAGACTTTAGATGGATGCTGATGAGGCAGGAGCCCGCGGCGTACCATGCCGAGCTTAACTCGGGGATTCAGTTGGTGTACGACTCGCTCTCCCTGCCTTCCGCGCCTGCGCCGAAGGCAGCGGCGGGCGCAGAAAATAAGTGACGATGCTTGAGATAAAAAACTTACATGCGACCGTGGACGGCAAGGAAATCCTCCGCGGCATCAACCTGACGATAAAGAAGGGCGAGATTCACGCCATCATGGGGCCGAACGGCTCGGGGAAGTCCACGCTGGCGAAGATTCTCGCCGGCCACCCGGCCTACGAGGTGACGAAGGGCGAGGTTCTGTTCGAGGGGCGCAACCTGCTCGAACTTGAGCCCGACGAACGAGCGCGCGAGGGCGTCTTCCTCGCGTTCCAGTACCCCGTAGAAGTGCCGGGCGTGTCGAACGCGCAGTTCCTCCGCCTCGCCTACAACGAGAAGCGCAAGCACCGCGGCGAGGAGGAGCTCGACCCTTTGGAGTTCAAAGACCTTCTGACGGAACGCGCGAAGGTCGTCGAGATGGACGCGGGCCTGATGTCGCGTTCGGTCAACGAGGGCTTTTCGGGCGGCGAGAAGAAGCGCAACGAGATTTTGCAGATGGCCGTGCTTGAGCCGAAGCTCGCCGTGCTCGACGAGACCGACTCGGGGCTCGACATAGACGCGCTGCGCATCGTCTCCGAGGGCGTCAACAAGCTGCGCACGCCCGAGAACGCGGTCGTCCTCGTCACGCACTACCAGCGCCTCCTCAACTACATCGTCCCCGACCACGTGCACGTCCTCTACAAGGGCCGCATCGTGCGCACGGGCGGCAAGGAGCTTGCGCTCGAACTCGAAGAGAAGGGCTACGACTGGATTAAGGAAGCCGCGGCCGGCGCGTGAGACGAGAGTCAAAGTTGATGTCAACAGCAGTCAAAGAAAAGAGCATCTACGCCGACGCGTTCCGCGAGTTCATAGAGGGGCGCGCGGGCGAGCCAAGTTGGGTCGAGCGCCTGCGCGAGGGCGCGTTCGCGTCGTTCGAGGAGTCGGGCTTCCCGACGACCGACGAAGAGGACTGGAAGTATACGAACGTCGCGCCAATCGCGCGCGCCGGTTTCATGCCGTCGGCGGGCACTTCGGTTGATGTTGAGAGTGCCGCTGTCGAGCCGTTCGTCTCGGCGGAGGCGCGGCGCAGTCGTCTGGTCTTTGTGGACGGAATCTATCGTCCGGAGCTTTCTTCGCTCGAAGCGATACCGGGCGGAGTCGTCGCCGAAGACCTCGGCGCGGCGCTCGCGGGCGAGCACGCCGGAGTGTTGTGGGAACACCTCGCCCGCCTGTCGGGAGAAGGCGGCGAGGCTTTCGACGCGCTCAACACGGCCTTTTACAGCGGCGGCGCGTTCCTGCGCGTCCCCGTGGGCGTCGAGGTTAAAGCGCCCGTGCAGTTGCTCTTCCTGACCACGTCTTCGGCGTCGGGCGCGGCCGTCTTCCCGCGCGTGCTCGTCGTCGCAGAGCGCGACAGCCGTCTCGACCTGATTGAGACTTACGCGAGCCTCGGCGACGCGGAATACTTTACGGACGCGGTCGTCGAGGTCTTCGTAGGCGAGGCCGCGCGCGTCACGCACTACAAGGTGCAGGACGAGGGCGGGCGCGCGTTCCACGTCGCCTCGACGCGGGCGGAGATTGCGCGCGGCGGTGCATACGACCTGATGACCGTCACGCTCGGCGCGCGCCTTTCACGCCACGACATCGAGGTCGTGCTCGGCTCGGAGGGCGCCGAGTGCCGCGTGGACGGGCTCTACCTCGTCAACGCGGGGCAGCACACAGACACGCACTCGCTGATTGACCACCGCAAGCCTAACTGCACCAGCCGTCAGAACTACAAGGGCATCCTCGACGGCGACTCGCGCGCCGTCTTTAACGGCCGCGTCTACGTCCACGAGGGCGCGCACCAGACGGACGCCGAGCAGAGCAACAAGAACCTTCTGCTCTCCGGCGAAGCGCGCGTGGACACGAAGCCGCAGCTTGAAATCTACAACGACGACGTGAAGTGCGCGCACGGCGCCACGGTCGGCCAACTCGAAGAGGAGGAGCTGTTCTACCTCCTCAGCCGCGGCCTGCACCCGACGCTCGCGCGTAACCTTCTGACCTACGGCTTCGCCGAGGAGATCGTCGAGAAGATTAAGTTCGACTCCATACGCGCGCAGTTGGACGAGGCGATTCTCAACCGCCTGCACGCGCGGCTTGAGGCTTAACGGATGAGCCCGAAGGGAGGGGCACGATGTTCGAGAGATGCGTCTTGTCGCTCGCTCTGTTAATCGGCCTGTCGCTTTCCACGCGCGCGCAACAGCCGCAGCCGGCGCCCGGCTCCGAAGTGAAGAGCGTGACACTGTACGGGCCGCTCGCGCGCGCGCACGACGACAGCCGCGCGTTCGTCAGCTTCAAGACCGGGGCGTACGGGCCGTCTTGGGACTTGGGCTACGGCTCGCTCTACGTGAGCGAGGCGCGCGACTGGCTTCAGGTCTCGACTGCGAAGGGCGCCCGCACGGCCTTCCGCGACCTCGGCGCGTTCGGCTGGACGGACAAGTTCAAAGTCCCCGTCGTTGAGCCGTTCCCCAAGCTCAAGGAAGGGGAGCCGCGTCAGATCGTGATGAGCGCAGACGGCGCGAACGGCAGGCCGGCAAGAACAACCGGCCCAAAGGCGTTGGCCGGCCCTCCGGGCGACTACGATGTCAGCCGGAGAGAGTCGCCGATTGAGTTCGGCTACTTTCCGCCCAATCCGTTGAACGAAAGGGCCGAGCCGGCAACACAAACCTACGTGCAACCGCCCTTGCTCACGTCGAGACGGCCCGCGCCTACATCGCCGGCCGCGCCTCGGGCGAAGCAAAACGGGGTTGCGAAAGTTGACCCGGTCTTCGCAAGGGCGATTCCGGGCCACATGTACGTCATGCGCGTGGTGGACGACGCGGAAGACTTTTACGTCCTGTTCCGCGTCGAGTCGGTCGTGCGCGGCGACAACTGCACGATCACTTGGAAGCGCGTGCCGGCGCCCGACGCACAGGCGCGGCCGGAGGTCAGGAAATAGTTATGGGAGCAAGTGGAATGGCAATAGCCGAAGACGCCCTCCGGGCCGGGGGCGCGCAAGTGGTTTGGGACGTGGCGCGCGTGCGCGAGGACTTCCCCGTGCTCGGGCAGACGGTGAACGGGCGGCCGCTCGTCTACCTCGACAACGCCGCGTCGGCGCAGGTGCCGCGCATCGTCATCGAGCGCGGCGCGAAGTACCTGCGCGAAGAGCACTCGAACATACACCGCGGCGTACACTACCTGAGTCAGAAGGCAACGAGCGCCTACGAGGGCGCGCGCGAGAAGGTGCGCCGCTTCATCAACGCCCGCGAGGCGCGCGAGTGCGTCTTCGTCCGCGGCGTGACGGAGGGCGTCAACCTCGTCATGCACGGCTACGGGCGGAAGTTCGTCCGAGAGGGCGACGAGATAGTCGTCTCCGAGATGGAGCACCACTCGAACCTCGTGCCGTGGCAGATGCTCTGCGAGGAGAAGGGCGCGCGCCTGCGCGTCATCCCGATGAACGACCGCGGCGAGCTGATACTCGACGAGTTCGACGCGCTCTTGAATGAAAGAACGAAGCTCGTCTGCGTCGGCCACGTCTCGAACTCGCTCGGCACCGTCAACCCGGTCAAGGAGATCGTCGCGCGCGCGCACAGGGCGGGCGTGCCCGTGCTCGTGGACGGCGCGCAGGGGGCGCCGCACTTGAAGGTGGACGTGCAGGACTTGGACTGCGACTTCTACGCCATCTCGGGCCACAAGATGTTCGCGCCGACGGGCAGCGGCGTCCTCTACGGCAAGGCCGAACTGTTGGAGAAGATGAACCCGTTCCTCGGCGGCGGCTCGATGATTCGCACCGTCACCTTCGAGCGTAGCACCTACGCCGCCATCCCCGACAAGTTCGAGGCGGGCACGCCCGCCATCGCCTCGGCCATCGGGCTCGGCGCCGCGATTGACTATCTGAACTCGCTCGACCGCGAGGCCGCGCACGCGCACGAGCAGGGGCTTCTCGCTTACGCGACCGAAAAACTCTCGGCCGTCGAGGGCGTCCGCATCATCGGGACGGCCCGCGAGAAGGCGAGCGTGCTCGGCTTCGTCATGGACGAGGTTCACCCGCACGACGTAGGCACCATCCTCGATCAGGAGGGCATCGCCATCCGCGCCGGCCACCACTGCGCGCAGCCCGTCATGCAGCACTTCGGCGTGCCCGCGACGGCGCGCGCCTCCTTCGCCTTCTACAACACGAAGGAGGAGGTCGAGCGCCTCGTCGCCGCCGTCCAGAAAGTGATTGAGGTGTTCGCGTAGATGTCGGAACTGAGCGAGCTTTACCAGCAGGTCATCCTCGACCACAACAAGAAGCCGCGGAACTTCCAGAAGCTCGAAGGCGCGAACCGCGTCTCGGAGGGCTTCAACCCTTTGTGCGGCGACCAGCTCACCGTCTACATGCTGATGGACGAGGGCGTGGTGCGCGAACTGAGCTTCGTCGGGACGGGCTGCGCCATCTCGAAGGCGGCGGCCTCGATGATGACGCAGGCCGTGAAGGGCAAGACGCGCGAGGAGGCGAACGTGCTCTTCGACGAGTTCCATCGCATGGTGACGGGCGAGTTGGACGAGGAGTCGGAGCCGAACCAACTCGGCCGGCTGAAAATCTTCGCGGGCGTGCGCGACTATCCCGCGCGCGTCAAGTGCGCCAGCCTCCCTTGGCACACCATGCACGCCGCGCTCGAAGGCGAGGAGATGGCCACGACGGAAAACCTCGGCCCCGACATCACGCAGGCCGCCGGAGTCGAATAAGGAAATTAACAGGGATGGACAGGATGTTCAGGATAAGGATTTAAACTCTTATCCTATCCATCCTGTCCATCCCTGTTAATTCTTTTCACCGTCACACGACCCGCCCGCTACCGCCCGCCGTACTGTTTTGCTAAGCTAATCTCTGAATGAACATCCGCCTGATAGAACTGCGCGAGATACGCCTGCGCCTCGTACACTTTTTCGAGACGAGCTTCGGGCGCACCATCGAGCGCCGCATCATGCTCGCGCGCGTCGAGGATAAGGACGGCGCCGAAGGCTGGGGCGAATGCACCGCGGGCGAAGGCCCCTTCTACAGCGAGGAGTGGATTGATTCTGCGTGGGAGGTGGCGCGCCTCTTCCTCGCGCCGATGGTCTTGGGTAAAGAAGTTGAAAGCGCGGCGGGAGTTCATCAGTTAATGCGTCGCGCGCGCGGCAACCGCATGGCGAAGGCTTCCGTCGAGACCGCCTGCTGGGACTTGGAGGCGAAGCGCGCTGCCGTCCCCCTCTGGCGACACCTCGGCGGCGTACAAACGGAAATTCCCTGCGGCGTCTCCATCGGCATACAGGACACGCCCGAACAGCTCCTCGAAAAGATCGAGAAGGAGTTGGCCGCGGGCTACCAGCGCATCAAGATTAAGATTAAGCCGGGCTGGGACAGGGAAGTGGTCGAGCGTGTCCGCGCGCGCTTCCCAGACATACGTCTGATGGTGGACGCCAACTCGGCCTACACGCTCTCCGACGCTCCGCTGCTTCGCGCGCTCGACGAGTACGACTTGATGATGATCGAGCAGCCGCTCGCCTACGACGACCGCGAAGACCACGCGAAGCTGCAACGTCAACTCAAAACGCCCGTCTGCCTCGACGAGTCAGTCCGCTCGGCCGAGGACGCGCGCAAGGCGATTGAGTTGGGCGCGTGCCGCATCGTCAACGTCAAGCTCGGGCGCGTCGGCGGTTACACGGAGGCCGCGCGCGTCGAGGCGGTCTGCCGCGGGGCGAACGTCCCCGTCTGGTGCGGCGGCATGTTGGAGTCGGGCATCGGCCGCGCGCATAACATCGCGATGGCGACGCTCGGCGGCTTCACGCTGCCGGGCGACGTGTCGGCCAGCGCGCGCTACTGGGCCGAGGACATCATCGAGCCGCCCGTCACCGTCACGCCGCAGGGGACAATCGTCGCGCCTAACGCGCCCGGCCTCGGCTTTGAAATCAAACGCGGCCTGATAGACAAACTGACCGTGCGCTCCGAGACTTTGACCGCCGGATAACAACGTCGCCCGCGAACAGTTCACATGCCCTTCGAGCCCAACAGTTCAAACGCGGAGCAACTGCTCCGCCATTTTGAGAAGAGGCAGGACGAAATCCTGTCGCTCGTGCGCGCGCTTTGCGAGGTCGAGTCGCCTTCGGGCGACGGCGAGGGGAGCGCGGCCGTCGTAAATTTGCTTCAGGATACCGCGACGAAGCTCGGCCTCGGCTCCGTCGAACGCACGCCCGCGCCCGGCGGCTACGGCGAACACTTCACGCTGCGCGCCTTCGGCCGCGGCGCGGGCGACGAGCGTACGCTCCTCCTGCTCGGCCACACCGACACAGTCCACCCGCGCGGCACTCTGGCCGAACGCCCTTGGCGCGAATCTGAAGGGCGCATCTACGCGCCCGGCGTCTACGACATGAAGGCGAACTGCGCCGTCGCGCTCGAAGCCCTCGCGGCGTGCGGCGCGTTAGGCGTCGAGCCGCGGCGCCCCGTCGTGCTGCTGCTCACGTGCGACGAGGAGTCGGGCAGCTTCAGCGGACGCGAGCTGGTCGAGCGCGAGGCCGCGCGAGCCGAGTACGTGCTCGTGCTTGAGCCGCCCGCGTCCGGCGGCCGCGCGAAGACCGCGCGCAAGGGGACTGGCATCTTCACGCTGAGCGTCGAAGGGCGCGCGGCGCACGCCGGCCTCGAACCGGAGAAGGGCGTGAGCGCCGTCCACGAAATCGCCCGGCAGGTCGGGCGCGTCGTCGAGCTCGCGCGGCCGGAGTTGGGCACGACCCTCAACGTCGGGACGATTCGCGGCGGGACGACCTCCAACGTCGTCGCCGCCGAGGCGCACGCCGAGATTGACGTGCGCTTCAGCACGTCGGACGAAGCGCGGCGCCTCGACGAAGCGATTCGCGGCCTGACGCCTTCGGACGAACGCGCGCGCCTCAAAGTCTCGGGCGGCATCAACCGCCCGCCACTTGAGCGCACCCCCGCGGTCGCCGAACTCTTCGAGCGAGTGCGCCGCGTGGCCGCAGCCTTCGGCAGAGACTTGGGCGAGGCGAGCGTGGGCGGCGCTTCGGACGGCAACTTCGCCGCGGCCGCGTGTGCGGCCGTGCTCGACGGCTTGGGCTGTGAGGGTGACGGCGCGCACGCCGCGCACGAGCACATCCAACAGGACGCGCCCGCACCACGCGCCGCGTTCCTGACCGCGCTCGTCGCCAGTTTGTAAGGGACACACGTGAGGCTCCTGTTCGCCGAGACGCCGGAAGAGGTCGAAGAGGCGCGCGGACTTTTTAAAGAGTACGCCGACGCGACCGGCGTTGACCTCTGCTTCCAGAACTTCGCCGAGGAGCTTGCGTCGCTGCCCGGCGACTACGCGCCGCCCTCCGGTCGTTTGATACTCGCGCGCGACGAAGACGCGCCCGCCGGCTGCGTCGCGCTGCGCAGGATTGACGAGGCGACGTGCGAGATGAAGCGGCTCTACGTCCGCCCGGCCTTCCGCGGCACCGGCCTCGGCCGCACGCTCGCGGAGAGAATCATCGCGGAGGCGCGCGCCGCCGGCTACGAGCGGATGCGCCTCGACACGCTCCCCACGATGCAGGGCGCCATCGCGCTCTACCGCTCGCTCGGCTTTCGGGAGATAGAACCCTATCGGTTCAACCCCGTCGGCGGCAGCCTTTACATGGAGTTGAACCTGCGCTGAATTGCCTTGAGGTGTAAGCCGATGTCATCGAGACACATCTTCGTCCGTCTTCTTCTCGTCGTCCTCTTCTTCGTCTCGCCCGCCGCGCCGCTGTTGAAGGTTGGGGCGGGCGGCGTCGCCGTCGCCGCGTCGCGCGAGCCCGTGCGCGCACGGCACGGGATGGTCGCCTCGACGAGCAGGCTCGCGTCGCAGGTCGGCGTGGACGTGATGAAGCGCGGCGGCAACGCCGTAGACGCCGCCATCGCGGTCGCCTTCGCGCTGGCCGTCACGTACCCCGCGGCCGGCAACCTCGGCGGCGGCGGCTTCATGATGATTCGCCTGCGTGACGGGCGCACGACCGCGATTGACTACCGAGAGATGGCCCCGGCCGCCGCCCACCGAAATGTTTACCTCGACGAGCGCGGTGAACTTAAGAAGGGCGAAGGCGGCTCGCTCGTCGGCTACCGAGCCTCGGGCGTGCCCGGCACGGTCGCGGGGATGGAGCTGGCGCTGAAGAAGTACGGCTCGGGCAGGTTGACTTGGGCGCAGCTCGTTGAGCCCGCGCGCCGCCTCGCCGCCGAGGGCTTCCCGCTGCCTTACAACCTCGCGCGCTCTTTGAAGGCCAACGCGAAGGACTTCGCGCCCTACGCGGAATCGTCGAAGGTCTACAACAACGGCGGCCGCTTCTTCGGGGAGGGCGAAGTCTGGCGCCAGCCCGAGTTGGCCGCGACCTTCGCGCGCATGCAGCGCCTCGGCCCCCGCGAGTTCTACGAGGGGCGCACGGCGCGGCTCATCGCCGAAGACATGCGCGCGCACGACGGCCTCATCACGCTCGAAGACATGAAGGGCTACGTGGCGAAGGAGCGCGAGCCGCTGCGCACGACCTACCGCGGCTTCGAAGTCATCTCGATGCCGCCGCCGTCTTCGGGCGGCGCGGTGCTAATTGAGATGCTCAACATCCTCGAAGGCTTCGACCTGCGCGACGCGGGCGCTTCGTCTTCCGAACGCTATCACTTGCAGGCCGAGGCGATGCGCCGGGCGTTTGCAGACCGCGCCGAGTACATGGGCGACTCGGACTTCGTCAACGTCCCCGTAGCTGGCCTGATTGATAAAGCTTACGCCGAGCGCCAGCGCAAGAGCATACGCACCGACCGCGCCTCGACCTCCGCAGAGGTGAAGGCCGGGCGCCCCGCGGGCGCCGAGTCGGAAGAGACGACGCACTTCACCGTGGTTGACGCCGAGGGCAACGCCGTCTCGAACACCTACACCTTGAACGACAGCTTCGGCTCGAAGGTCGTCATCAAGGGCACGGGCGTCCTGATGAACGACGAGATGGACGACTTCGCCGCCAAGCCCGGCACGCCGAACATGTTCGGATTGATTCAGGGCGAGCGCAACGCCGTCGCGCCGCGCAAGCGCCCGCTCTCGGCCATGACGCCGACGTTCGTCTTAAGGAAGGACGGCACGCTCTGGTTCGCCGTCGGCAGCCCCGGCGGCCCGACCATCATCAACACGGTCTTGCAGACGATCGTCAACGTCATAGACTTCGACATGAACATCCAGCAGGCGATTGACGCGCCGCGCATACACCACCAATGGCTGCCCGACGAGATCGTCTACGAGCCCTACGGCATGAGCGCCGACACCTTCCGCGCGCTGGAATCTCGCGGCCACCGGCTCACCGCGAAGCCGCGCTACATGGGCGACGCGCAGGGCATCATGATTGAGGAGGGCACGGGCGTCCGCCTCGGCGCCTCAGACCCGCGCAACTTCGGCGAGCCGGTCGGGTATTGAGGGTGTACGTGGATGAAGTTCAACGAACTCGTACGCCTGCTTGAGAAGAACGGCTTTCGTCTGGTGAAGGAGAAGGGCTCGATACGCTATTATGGGAAGCAGGGGCACGACAGGCTGATACGCGTGGACTACCACGGCTCGAAGGAGATTCCGACGGGAACCTGCCGCGCGATTCTCAAGGCCGCGGGCATCAAGGGCTGAGAACGATGCTGGAACTGAAATACTCGCTCGTCATCGAGGCGACCGACGACCCGAACTTCTTCGGCTTCTACTCGCCCGACCTCGAAGGGTTCACGGGCGTCGGTCATTCAATCGAAGACTGTCTCTACAAAGCACGCTGGGGGATGGAGGAGCACGTCGCACTGCTCGTCGAGCAGGACTTGCCCGTCCCGGCGCCGAGCCCTAGCCCGACCGTCATCGTGCGGAACGAGGAGCGCTTTGAGCCCGTCGCCTCTTGAACATTTCGCCACCCCGCCTTTAACAAAAGAAGCTTCCCGCGTCGGAGGCTGCACGGAGGTTTTAACTCACCTTGATAAGAAACAAACTTTACGCGAGGGCGCTGATTGCTCTGGCTCTACTTTCGACCTGCGCCGCCACGTCGGCCGTCTTTATCCCCGGACGAGGGGACGTGTGGGCGGCGGAGCCGCCGGTGATAAGGGAGGCGCCGGCCGCGCCTGTGTTTAAGGACGAGGAGCGCTTGGCGGAGCTGCGCGGGCGGCGCGAGCGCGTGGCGGCGAAGCTGGGGCCGAGCGCGCTGCTCGTGCTCTTCAGCGGCGAGCCGCGCGTCTACACGAACGACGTGGACTACGAGTTCCGGCAGGAGAACAACCTCTACTACCTGACGGGGCTGAGGCAGCAGGGAGCGACCTTCGTCATGGTGCCGGGCAACACCGCGTCGGGGCCGCGCGAGATTCTGTTCCTGCCGCGGCGCAACCCCGCGGCCGAGACTTGGACGGGCCACATGTACTCGCCGGAGGAGGCGCGGCAGGTCTCGGGCGTCGAAGAGATCTGGGAGGCGAAGGAGTTCGAGCCGTTCATGAAGGCCGTGCGCACGCGGCGCGCGTACAGGCCCGCGGCCGACGGCGTGCTGCTCTCGTCGCAGCCGGCGCAGGCGCAAGCCGCGGGGTTTGAAGCTCTCTTCGGCGCGATGGAGAAGGGTGAGGGCGAGCTTTATTTGCTTCTGCCGGGCGGCAGCGACAGCCGCGAGTACAGGCAGGAGCAGGCGTTCGCGGCGACTTGGGCGGTGTCGGGCGGCGGGCTCAACGTGCGGACGGCGTGGCCCGTCTTCGCAGAGATGCGGATGAGAAAGTCGCCCTACGAAATGAAGCTCTTGCAGCACGCCGTGGACATCAGCATCGAGGGACACCAGCGCGCGCAGGCCGTGGCCAACCGCGCGCAGTGGGAGTACGAGGTCGAGGCCGAGCTTGACTACACATACAAGCGGCGCAACGCGGACAACTGGGGCTACCCGAACATCGTCGGCTGCGGGCCGAACGCGACGACGCTGCACTACGAGGAGTCGCAGGGGCGCGTCCGCCCGGGCGACCTTCTGCTGATGGACGCCGCGGCCGAGTACGATCACTACTCGGCGGACGTGACGCGCACCTTCCCCGTGAGCGGCAAGTTCACGCAGCCGCAGGCAGAGATTTATAACGTCGTGCTCGCGGCGCAGGAGGCGGCCTTCCGCGCCATCAAGCCCGGCGTCTACCTCTCGGACGTGCACAACGCCGCGGCCGAGGTCATCAAGGACGGGCTGCTGAAGCTCGGGTTGATTACCGACAGGAACAGCGAGCAGTACCGCGTCTGGTTCATGCACGGCACGTCGCACTACATCGGCATGAACGTCCACGACGTGAGCACGCGCGGGGCGAAGCTCGACGAGGGGATGACCTTCACGGTCGAGCCCGGCATCTACGTCAGGCCCGACGCGCTCGACTACCTGCCGAAGACGCCCGAGAACGAGAAGTTCGCGGCGGCCGTCCGCCCCGCGTTCGAGAAGTACAAGGGCATCGGCGTCCGCATCGAGGACGACGTGGTCGTCACTTCCGACGGCTACCGCAACCTTTCGGCCGCCCTCGCCCGCACGATTCCCGAGATCGAAGCCTTCATGGCCCGCGCGCAGAAGGAGGTGCGCGTCGGCCTCTACATCCCGCGGCGTCAGAACGCGGCGGGCGAGTAAGGGTCAGGCCGCTTCCGAGAAACGCCGCCTGATGTACTTCTGCGCCAGCACCGTCACGAGGATGACGCTGAGGCCGAGCAGCGCCAGCGCGAAGGGGAAGAGCACCGAGTCTTTGAAGACTTCGTAGGCGAGGTGGCCGAGGTAGACGTGTACGCCGAGCACGCCGAAGACGACGAAGACCGCGCGGCGCAGTTTGACGCCCAAGCCGACGAGGCCGACGTTGATTAGCGCGTAGACGACGCGCCCGAGTTCTGAGTCGCTGTCCATGAAGGTCATGCCGCACCAGAACGCGAGCAGGCCGAAGAGGTAACACCAGAAGGCGAAGTCCTCCGTGCGCGGCACGCCCGGCCGCCGGTGCGTGCGCTCAAGCCCGTAGCCGACGAGCACCGTCAGCACTCCCACCAGCACGCTCACCCAGCAACGCCCGTTGCGCGAAAGCTCCTGCCCGAAGAGCCACTCGGCCACGTCCATCGAGAAGAACCAGAAAGAGTAGGCGAGCGGCGCCGTCAGGAACCCGAACTTCACGAAGCGCAGCGCGACGAGCGCCGCCGCCATCGTCGCCAGTTCCATCACGATCCAAGAGCCGTGCACGCGCGGGTAGAAGTCGCCGTACTCGCCGGGGCGCGCGCCCGGCCAGAGCCCGAGCATGTCCTCGACGGTGTAGACGAGCAGCGGCGTGAGGCAGACCGCGACCGTTACGAGCAGCCCGCCGCCGACCGCGTAACCTTTGCGGCGCAGCCAGAGCCCGAGCCGCAGCGCGACGAGCCCGTAAAGGAGGACGGTGACGAACACGCCGCGCGGGCCGAGCGCCTCCCACTTGTCGCCGAGGAACCAAGCGCAGGCCGAGATCATCAGCATCGCGCCGAAGTAGTAGGCGACCGTGACGGCGTTCAGCCCTTTACGCGTCTCGGGCGCGGGCCCCGCCGCCGGCTCCGCGAGGAGCGTCCGGTTGAAGCGCTGCTCGTAGCCCCAGTCAATCAGGCGCTCGGCGTCACCGCGCGGGAGCACGCCCTCATTGGCGGCGCGTCGTATGTCTGACGCACTCAGCACAAGCTCCTTCCCGGCGTAGGCGGTCTCTGTGCTCACTTCGAGTCTCCTCCGGCGAGCCTTATCTTTTCGGCGAGGTACGAAGAGAAGAAGCCGCGGTACTTCTCCTGCAAGTCCTTCCGGCGCCAGTCCTGCCCGGTGATGCGGCGGCGGCAGGCGTGCGCGCCGCAGTTGCACTCCAACTCGTAAACGTCGTCGTCGGTCGTCGCCCAGTCGTGCGTCAACTCCTCGCCGGCTTCAATCGCACGCATCGCCACGAAGACGATCTGGCCGCGCACGCCCACGTTCGGCTCGCACGAGTGGTTACTGAAGACCATCGAGCCCTCGCGCTCCTCTTGCGCGAGCGGCCCGATGAAGAGGTCTTCCGCGACCTGTATCTCGGCGGAAGCGTACCACTCGGGCATCGAGCGCAAGGTTTCGCGGTCGAAGACGTAACCGCCCTTGACGCAGACGACCTCGCCCGCGGCGAAGGCTTCGGCGGCGAAGAGGCCGCGGCCGTGAATAGGGCTCTCGCGCACCACGGCCTTCGGCGAGATGTAGGAAAGGTTCGGCACGCGCTACTCGTAGCTGAGTGCTTCGACCGGGTCTTGCCGCGCGGCGCGGAGCGCAGGGTAGAGCGCGCCGAGCGTGCCGCCGAGTAGGCCGATGCCGAGCGAGACGAGGAGCCACTGCGGCTCGATGTCCACGGTGAGCGAGGTGGCGCGCATGACGACGAAGCGCGCGGCCAGCGTCAGAATCAGGCCGAAGACGACGCCGAGGACGCTGACGGCCAAAGCCTCCTGCTCGATGACCCACGCGACGCCCGCGTTCGACATGCCCAATGACTTCAGCACGCCTATCTGCTTCGTCCGCTCGGTGACGGTCGTGTACATCGCGAGCAGGATGACGAGCATGCTGATGACGGCCGCGACGCCCACGACCACGTCAATGAACACGTCGAGCGCGGGCACGCTTGAGGCGTAAAGCTCGGGCAGGTCGCGCGTGAAGATGAGCTGGTCGTCGGGGAAGGCGGCGTGGATGCGCTCGGCCACGGCGTCCTGCTCCGCGGGGTTGGCGACCGAGACGAGGATGCCCGTGCAGAGGTCGTGTACGTCGTTGCCTGCGTTCTCCTGCACGGTCGAGAGCGGGATTTTGATGCGCGCGCCGCCGGGCGGCTCGTAGACGCCGACGATCTTGAAGTCGCGGCCGAAGAGTTTCACAGGGTCGCCGACCTTCGCCTTCCGCTGCTCCTTCCAGACGGAATCCACGATGGCCTCGTCGCCCGTTTGCAGCGCGCGGCCCTCGACGACGTGCAGACCGGAAAGCTCCGCGTAAGCGTCGAACGTGATGCCGTCAATGACGCGCATGCCGAAGCCCGTGTCGCTCGTGTCGGTGCTCTGCGCGACGGGCGCGGCGACGCGCACGCCGGGTACGCGCTCCACCTCGGCCGCGCGCGAGACGGGCATACGTAGGCGCTGCGCGCCGCCGAAGCCGGTCGTGCCCGCGGCGCGGAGCATTATCTCGGCGCCGACCTGCGACTCGCGCCGCCCGCGCTCGCGCAGGACGCCGTGCGCCAGTCCGACGGTGAAGGCGATGAGCAGCACGCCGACCGCGACGCCTAAGACGCTGACGAAGGTGCGCGCCGGGCGGTGCGTCATGTTCGAGAGAACGAGGTTGTCCATAACTCCTCGCAAACGCGGGTTGCGCTCGGCCGCCTTCCTGAGCGCGTCGGGCGCGGTGTGGCGGACGAGCATCCCGAGCCCGACCAGCGCCCAGACGATCATCGAAGCCTTGCGCACGATGCCGATGGTCAGCCCCGTGGCGACGGCGTAGCCGAGCGTGTGCAGGATGAAGCCGGTGCCGCCCTCGTAGACGCCGATGGTGGCGGGCACGAAGCTGAAGACGAGGTTAATCACCTTCGTCAGCGAGTCAATAATGTACGACACGCCGACCGAGGGCTCAAAGCCGAGCATCCAGAGGACGGCCGCCACCTCCGCGACGGTCGTCGCGTGCGCGAGGAGGTCGCACGCGAACATGATGAAGAAGGAGCGCGGGCGCTGGTGGTAGAAGTCGTAGACGTTCTCCTCGACCTCGTGGAAGTGGCGGCGCCTCGACGCGAACCAACGCGCCTTTATCCCGCGGCGGATGAAGAAGTCAACGGCCGCCGTCACCGGCATCACGTCGCTCAGGACGGCCGCGGCCGTCAGGATGATGATCGCCGCCATCCCGGCCGCGATGCCGTAGAGCGGCAGCCGCGCGCCGACGGGCAGGTCGTAGGTGAGCAGCATGACGACCGCGCCCGAGGAGATGTAGAGCGCGACCGAGAGGTTGTAGAGCAGGTTGTCAACGGCGAGCGCCTGCACGGCGGCCTTCGTCGGGACGCGCTTGCGGAGCAGCGCCGCCTTCGTCGCCTCGCCGAGCACGGGGCCGGTGAAGGTGAAGAAGGTGATGGTCTCGCCCGCGAGCCGCGTCGTGAAAGCCTCCCAGAAGGTGAAGTGGCGGTGCTCGCGCGCGACGGCCAGACGCATCGAGATGGTGCGCAGCGCGTGGCGCAGTCCGGCTATCGAGAGCAGGAGCAGGAAGCCGTACTGTATCTGGCCGAGCGCCTGAAAGATGGGCTCTAGCCCGACGGCGCGGACGAGGAAGAAGAGGAGCGCTGCGCCGAAGACGAAGGCGAGGATGTGCAGGTAGAAGAGCCAGCCGCGCCGTTTGCGCTTGCCCGGCTCGCCCGCTTCGTCGGCGTCGGCGTCGCCCGTGTCGGCCGTGATGTGAATCTCGGCGTCGAAGAGTCCGGCGCGGTCAACGTCCTGCTCGTCGCGCGGGTCTCGCCCCGGAGTCTGCCCTTCGCGCGCGACCGTCACGGCTTGGCCTCCGGCTTGGTGGTGTCGGCGACGGGCGCGGGCTCGGGCGCGGCTTCAAACAGTTCTTTGACGACGCGGCCGGGGAAGGCGCGGAAGCCCTGTCGCCAGAGCACTGGGACGGGGCGCACGCCGTCCTCCATCTGGCCCGTGAGCGCGAGCAGCGTTGGCATCAGGCTCAGAGAGTCGTAGGGCTCCACGACGGCGAGGCCGCGCGGGACGCCCGTGCGCTCGCCGCCCGCGAACATCAGAGTTGAGTGGGTCGAGACGCGGAAGAAAGAGCCGTGGTTGCCGCCGGGGTTGAAGCCGCGCACGTCGAAGTTCCAGTGGTCGTTGGCGAGGATGAGCAGGTCGCTCTCGACGAGTACGCGCTGACGTTCGCGGAAGCGGCGGATGAGCCGCTCGTCCGCGGAGATGCCGGACGCTTTGTAGTCCGTCCCTTGAACCGTGTGGCGCGCGAACTGTTCGTGCAGGCCGACGACGGCGTTCGAGTAGTTCGTCAGGTGCGTCGCGCGCAGCCATTCGAGGTCTGTGTGCCATTCGGAGAGCCAGCGGCCGCGCTCCTCTCCGGCGGGAAGGTTGAGACGCGCGTCCTCCCAGAGCTTGAGCGGGAGGCCGGCGCCCCACCCGACTTTGTCAAATGAGAAGCGGCCTCTTGCGTCCTCTTTAAGGTTGGCGACCGGGAGATAACGCAGACTTATCTGCCCGCCCTCTTCGCGCCCGAGGATGAGCGCCTGACGGTCGCGCCCGCCGTAGAGCCAGACGGCCTCGTCCGCCGCGTCCGTATTGCCGAGCGCGGCGTTGAGCGCGTCAACCGGCAGGCGGACGGCGACGAAGTCAACGGGGTGAGCGTCAACGCCGGGCTGAACGTTGTTGCGCACACTGATGTCGCCGAGCAGAGAGAAGTAGTTGACGCGGACGAAGCTGCGCCCCATGTCGAGCGAGCCGTCGGGCGCGAGCACGAAGCCGCCGGGCGCGGGGCCGGCGACGTAGTTCTGTAGCTCGTAGAGGCTGTTGTGCTCGCCCATCGCGCCCTTCGGGATGAGGAACTCGATGTTGACGCCCGCGGGGTTGAAGCGCGCGCGGTCGAGCGCGAGCAGGTCTGCGAGCGATTGCAGATAAGCCGCGTAGTCGCGCTCGTCACCCTCCCAAGAGTCGAGGTGCGCGAACTGCCGCTTCGCCTCCTTGTCGCGGCCGGCGTCCGCGTCCTCCTTCGTCCACTTCTTCGGCTGCGCCTCGACGACGGCGCGCTGGCGCTCAATCAGACGGTGGAGCGCGCCCAACTCCTCGCGCATCTCCGTGAGCGTCTTCTGCCAGTCGGCGCGGCGTCGCTCGATGGTGGCGAAGAGCGCGTCGGTCGCGGCGCGGCGCACGGGCGCGGGCAGGTCGCCGCGCTTGAGTTGGAGCAGGAGGATGTGGACGAGGTTGAGGTCGCTGTCGCGTAGCTGAATCGAGGCGCGCTCGTTGCCGTCGAAGTCCACGAGGGCCGTCGGGTAAGACGTTGACTGGCCCTTCAGATAATAAGAGTCCTCGGTCGTCGTGTAGATGAGCGGGATGAGCGGGTAGATTCCCTTGAGTGCGTAGTCGTTCAGCAGCCGCCGTTTGGTGACGACGTGGTGGCCGCCGCCCGCGCTTGATGCGAGCAGCTTGACGAGGTTGTAGCCCTGACTGTAGACGCGCTCGTCGGTGTTGGTGCCGTGGTCTGAGACGAGTACGAGCGCGGTGTCGGCGGCCTCGGGCGTCCTGCGTATCGCCGTCCAGACGCGGCCGACGAAGGCGTCGAGTTCTTTGAGCGCGGCGAGTTGCGTCGCGGCGTCGCGGTTGTGGTGCGCGGCGTGGTCGAAGTCGGTCGAGTAGAAGTCGAGGTAGCGCACGCGCGGGTCTTGCAGCTTCTCCATCAACTCGCGCTCCTGCTGCGACATGATGATGTCGCGGCCGCCGACGCCGAGTTGCCACTCGTCGAACAGCTCGCCCGGAGGCTTGGAGAACTTGTTCTGAAGGCCGCGTTGCAGAGTCGTCCAACGCGTGCCGCGCTGGTAGAGCTGAAAGCTTAGGAAGCGCTCGTCGTAAGGGTACGCGTCGGCGAGGAGCGGGACGCCGACCTCGTCGAGCAGTTCCGAGCCGGGCATGTCAACGCGCACGCCGCCGACGTTGGCTATCCAGAAGGGGATGAAGTTCAGGTAGTCGTAGGAGTGCAGCGTGTAGCGGTCGAACTCGACGTTGCCCTTAATCTGCAAGTGCTGGCCCGTGTCGAGCAGAGACCACGAAGGCCCCGACAGGCTCATCCCGCGGACGTAGAAGTTTTCGAGGCGCGTGCCGCCCTCGTAGAAGACGTGGTCGAACCACGGCAGCACGCTCTTTCCGGTGCGCGGGTCGCGCTGGCGGACGAAGCGTTCGACGGTGGCGAAGGGCAGGCCGTCAACTTTGATGACGACCAGCCGCTTCGCGGCAGCCGCGAGGGCCGACGGATGAATGAAGAGGAGCAGGCCGAAAAGAATTAAGGCTTGCCGGAGGCGGCGCGCGCGGGAGCTACGTGTGGATGCTGACAGACCTTCGGACACTCTCGTTCATTCCTGCCGACTTAGTTTTCTCTTCCGCGCATTGTAACCCAAGTCGGGCGTTTCACTGGCCGACGACGGAGATGATGGCCTTGGCGTCTTCGGGGGCGATGCGCTGGTCTTCGCGTAGGGCGTCGCGGAGGTACTGGGCCGTCAGCGTGCGAAGCTCGGCGTCGAGCCCCGGCGATTGATAAAGACGGAGCAGCGCGCTCTTGGCGACCTCGTTGTTGATTCGGTAGAGGCTCGTGAGGCAGAGGCGGCGCGTCTCTGCGTCCTCGGTCTGCGCGAAGATTTTCGCGGCGGCCTCGGCCGCGCCCGCGTCGGCGCGCTCGCCCGCCTCGGCCACGTAACGGAGACTACGCCGCACGTCCTCGATGTTCCAGACGACTTCAACGACGGGCGTCGAGCGCGCGACCTGTTGGAGGAAGCGCTTGTGGAAGGCGAGGCGCCGCTCGGCGTCGAGCGTCAGGCGAACCTGCTGGGGCTCGCCAGCCTCTCGGTGCTTGTAGAGGCCGAGGCTGAGGACGTTGGCGAAGCGCAGCATCACGCGGCCCGCGCGTCCGTGTTCGAGCGGCACCATCTCGGCGCGGCGGTCGCGGTCGAGCCGCGCGGCCAAGCCGTCGGGCGCTTTCGCCGCGTTGACGAGTGCGGCGTACTGCTGGCGCGCGAGCCGCGCCTCGGCGTCGAGGTCGTTCTCAAGCGGGTTGAGCGAGACGCTTTCGAGCCGGCGCGCTATCTCTTCGCGCAGGTCTCGGTCGAGCGTGGCGTCGAGCGAGAGCAGGAGCTTGAGCTGCGAGTAGGCGCGCAGGCGTGACGGCTGGTTCACGTCTATGCCGCGGCGGCTGGTGACGAAGTCGAAGACGGTGCGGCCGAGGAAGTAGTGTATGTCGCCGTAGCGCGAGAGCGAGAGGACGTTGCGCGCCACGTCTTCGATGACGCGGTGCGAAGCCTCTCGGCTCTTGGGGTTGAGGCGGCTTCGGAAGTCAACCAGCAGCGCCGGAATCTTCGGGAAGTCGAGCCCGTAGAGCGCGAGCGGAATCAGCTCGACCTTGCGCGCGCCCTCCGCGCCTTCGGCGACGGGGCGCCCAGAGGCGTCGAGGTAGCGCGTCTCGACGTGGCCGTCCCAGCGCGTGAGGCGCGAGTCGTTCCAAGGGCTCGCGATGTTGAGGAAGCGGCTGCCGAACTTCCTGTTCCTGTTCTTCTCCAAGTCCTCGCGCGCGACCCAGAGGAGCGCGTGCGTGGCGCCGCCGTCGGGCATCGTGAGCGGCTCGAAGTAGAGCCCTTCCGTTTCGGCGCGCTGGCGGAGGAGTTCCCAGTTGTGCCCGCGCTGGTCGAGCTGCTGCGTGGACTGTCGGCGCAGAACCTCGTCGAGGTATGAGTCGGCGATGAGCCCGCCGAAGGTCTTGCTCGTCAGCATCAGCCGCGACTGTATCTCGGCCGACTCGGCGGGCGTGAAGGCCGACTCGGCGCCCGTCTCGGCCTCGTAGAGCGAAAGGATGGCGAGCGCGCGAAGGATGTGCGCCTGCCTGTAGCGCTCTGTATTGTGTCGGAGCGCGCCGGCCGAGGCTTTGACGGCGCGGCCGTAGGGGTTGAAGACGACGTTCTGAAGCGCGAGCCACATGAAGCGCTGCCACACGTCGCGCTTCGGGTCGGCGAGGTCGAGCACGGGCGGCGGGAGGCTGTCGGCGCTCGCGCGCTTCCTGTCGCCGACGCGGCCGTAGAGGAAGGGGACGGCCGAGGCGAAGCGCTGCAAGGCGGTCGGGCGCGTGTAGGTGAGCATCCAGACCTGACGCAGGCGGTCGTTCTCGGGGTCTTTATCGCCGAGCGTGTCGCGGAGGATGCTGACGAGCGGGACTTCCTGTGTGTTGTCGCCTTCGTGCTTGAGCCCGTCGAGGCTGCCGAAGACGGTCAGCAACTCCGCCTCGCCTCCGACGGGCAGCGTCTCGATGCGGAAGGGCGAGGCGCCGCGGGCTTTGCGCGGGAGTGTGTCGTCGCTGTCGTCGCCCCTGATGCTTGCGATCTGCGCGCGCGCGGCCCCGCACGGCACGAGCCCTGTGAGGACGAGGAGGGCCAGCAGGAGAGTCAGTGATTTCTTCGCCTGATGCTTCCGTGGAACGACCTTCATTGTCCTCAACGATTCCTTGTACGCCAACGAGAAGGCTCCTGTCGGAGCGAGAAGACTGCGCCGGGCGTGCCGGACGGAGTCGAATTGCTGCGCCGCCGCGCGAGCATCAAAACTCATGAACCGGGAGAGCAACGGCCGTACCGCTTCACCTACAATCTACACGAACGGCGGCGTAATTCCCACGCTTGCCCGCCGAACCCGCCCGCCTTTTTCGTTCGTCGAAACTTGCGATGCCACGACTTCGCGGCCATGTTGCCTTCGAAATGAACCCGGTTAGCGTTTGACGACCTCTTCAAAAGCGCCGAACGTCGCCGCGTCGAGCACGTAGATGCGCGCCGAGGGGACGCCGCCGAGCGAGACGGCGTCCGTGGGTTGAGACGCGGCGGCGAGGCGCGACGTTAACTCGTCGTTGCTGAAGTAGCGACGGCCGCGCGCGACGACGATTACGTCCCCCGGCCGAAACTCGCCGAGCGCCGCGTGATCCGAGAGCGAGACCGGGCGCAGGTCTGAGCGGCCCGCGAGGTGCGCGTAGTAGGCGAGCAGTTCGGGCGTCTCGCTCGCAACCCTCGCGCCGTTCGGGGCGTGCCGCGCTAAGGACTCGGCCACGTCGCGCGTGCTCGCGTCGTAGAACTCGTCGTGGGGGAAGTAGTCGCCCGCGCGCGCGTGGCCGCCGCCGAGGGCGTTGGTGTAGAGACGGTAGTGCGGCGCGGCCGTCGCGGAGGCGTAGAGCGAAAGGGCGACGACGGCGAGCGCGAGCCCGGCGTGCGCGTAGTTGCCTAAAGCTTCCGAGCCGCGCAGGCGCGGGAGCCAGCGGCCGACGAGGCCGGCGAAGAAATGGACGCCGACGGCCGCCGTCATCAGCACCGCGGGCAGCGCGAAGGTGAAATAGCGCGTGAACTTCCCGCCGAGGAAGGTGAAGGGGAAGAACCAGAAGAAGAGCCAGAAGAGAAGGAAGTAGCGCCCGTCACCGAGGCGGCGGCGGAAGAGTTGCGGCAGGCCGACGACGAAGGCGGCGACGACGCACAGGGGCAGCTTCACCAGCATGAAGACGTAGTAGAAGTACCACGGCGAGCCCTTCAGCCAGAGCGTCATCTGGTTGCGGTAGAGGTGGCCCATGAACTCGTATGCGTCGTGGCCGATGCGCTTCTCGCCCGCGAAGGTTCGCATCTCGGCCCAAGTGCCGGGCAGGAGAATCGTCGGGTTGAAGACGACGAAGGCCGCGCCCATCACGGCGAACCAGACGAGCCACTTCTTCTTCCCCATCCGCCAGCGCGTCGCGGGCACGCCCTGAAAGGCGTAGTAGTAGGCGCCGCTGATGGCGAGGAAGTGCGGCACGTACTTCGACGCCATCATCGCGCCGAAGGCGACGGCCGTCGCCCACGCGTACGGCTCGTGACGGCCGCCCGCTTCGGCCACCTTCTGCCCTCGCAGCCAGAAGACGTTGCCGAGCAGGAAGAAGAAGAGGAGGAAGCTGTCCTCCTTCGCGATGCGGTTGAAGCCGACGGCGGCCGGGTCGAAGGCCCAGAGCGCGGCGGCTATCAACGCGACTTCGACGCCGAAGATTTCCCTTGTGACGAGGAAGATGAGGAGCGTCGTCAGCGCGCCCAAGATGGCGCCGGGCAGGCGCGCGGCCGTCTCGGTCGAGACGCGTAGCTGCGGGTTGTCGCGCGCGGGCGCCGCGGCGTTCCACTCTTCGGAGGCGATGATGCTCGCCGCCATCAGCGCCTTCATCAGGAACGGGTGCTCGCCGTTGGCGGGCGAGAGCCCCTTCTCCCTGTACTCGGCGACGGCGCGGACTTTGTTCAACTCGTCCTCGCTCAGGCTCTCGGCGCCAAGCCTGTACGCGCGAAGGCCGAGTCCCGCGAGCAGCAGCACGACGAGCGCCGGGACGACGATGGCGCCGACGGCCGTGCGCGCCGCGCGGCCCGGAAAGGCTCCGGACTCGGCGTGCGCGGTCGTGGCGTGTGCGGCTGGCGCGGACAAGGCTTCGGCGAACTCCCCCTAAAAAATTGCCGGGCGCCGCTCTGTTGCGAAATCGGCGCCCTTCTCAAAGCTCGGAGAGTAGCGGACGCGCCCCGCCACTGTCAAAACGCCTGTGACAGAAGTCCAAGCGCCACAAACACATCGCCCGCCACGTCTGACAGCTTTCCCCTCACACCCACGCCCTCCCGGCCGCCCGCGACCCCCAAACGGAGCCGTTTTGCAGCCTTGCAGAACCATTCTGCACGCCTGCAAAACTATTCTGCGGCCGCGCAGAACGATTCTGCGCGGCTGCAAAACCATTCTGCACGCCTGCAAAATCATTCTGCGAGGCTGCAAAACCGTTCCGCACGGCTGCAAAATGCTCCTGCACGCCCGCAGAACGGCTCTGCACGTCCGCAAAACGGTTCTGCACGGCTGCAAAACCGTTCTGCAACCTCGCAGAATCATTCTGCAAGGCTGCAAAACGATTCTGCACGCCTGCAAAATCGTTTTGCACGGCTGCAAAACCATTCTGCGCGGCTGCAAAACGGTTCCGCAGGTACGCGGGGGCTGCGCTGTCTGTCGTCAGCGCGACTGGTTGGAGTTGGGGCGCGGGGTGACGGGGTTCTGGGCGACGTTGGCGTTGGTGTTGGCGTTGGGGTCTTTGTTCGGGTCTTCGGGCGTCTCGGCGGGCTTCCAGCCGGCGCGTTCGAGCAGCGGGTAGGCGAACTTGACCGGCACGGCGTAATTCTGGTCGGGCATCTCGGTGAAGGTAGCGAAGTTGACGCCGATGACGCGCCCCGTCTGGCCGAAGAGGGGCGAGCCCGAGCCGCCGACCGCGTTGCGCGCGTCGTAGATGATGCTGCGGCTCTCAAGGTCTGTGATGTGCCCCTGCGTCGTGAGCGGCTTGATGTAGTTGCGTTCGGAGAGGCAGGAGAGCAGCGTCTCGACCGACGCGCCGCAGCGCTCGCGGAGGTTGCGCGACTCGGCCTCGGGGATGGTCGCCATCAATCGGTCTTCGCCGGAGGGGTAGCCGATCATGACGACCGTGCGGCCGATGGCTGCGGTGTCCGGGTCGCGGTCGAGCGGCAGCGCGGGCAGGTTCGCGGGCAGGTCTTGGCCTTCGAGCGTGCCGACGGCCACGTCTTCGCGCGAGGTCTGCCGCAGGCGCACGACGAAGGGCTGGCGTATGCCGGGGAAGAAGGCGACGAGCCGCGTCACGCGGAACTGGCCCTTCACGCTCTGGCCCATCGCCTGCACGCCCTCGTCTGCCGTCCAAGGCTCGACGGCGAGGTGGCGGTTCGTCAAAACGTAACCGCCGCCGACGTGAAAGCCCGTGCCGACGAAGTCGCGTATGAAGGGCGGGCCGTTGCCCTCGGCGGTGAGCAAGGGCTGCTCGCCCTCGGTCTGCAAAGCCTCGCCGTCCTCCTTGGTCTGCGTCTCGGGGTAGCGGTAGGGGCGGCCCGTGCCCGGCTCGAAGAGCATGTACGAGCCGGCGATGAGGCAGACGCCGTTGCCGTACTGGCTGCGCAGGCTCGGCGCGAGCGAGAGGCTGCGGATAATCTCCTGATTGCGCTGGTCTACGGCCTCGAACTGCCCTTGCGTCTGGTTAATCTCGCCCTGTAGCTGCGCGAGCTGTTCGTTCTGCTTGTTGATGAGCTCGCGCCCGCGCCGCACCTCCTGATAGAGGGCGTTGCCGAGATAGAGCACGCCGCTGATGAGGATGGCGACGCAGAGGAACGCGCCGATCTTCGTGCTCCACTTAATCTCGCGCAGCAGCTCGCGCGTGAACTCGCGCAGGAAGACCTTGGCGTCGTCGCGCCGCGTGGTGGCGGCGGCCTCGATGGCGGCCTGCTCGATGAAGGGCGCGACGCTCGCGCGCCGGCTCGCAACGACCGCGGGCAGGTTCCCGACGGGGAAGAACTGCATGCTCACGTCGAAGGCCCCGAAGCGCAGCTCGGCGCCGTCGTCAATCCTCGCGCCGCGCGCGAGCGGGCGGCCGTTGAGCGTGATTCCTATCTCGGGGTCGAACTCGCCGACGCGGAAGTTGCCGTTGTGGCGGGCGAGTTCCAGCATCACGTCCGAGCCGGTGAGGAGGTCGGAGCCGAGACGTATGTGGCAGCCCTCGCCCGGCCCGATGAGGACGCGCTCCTGCGAGAGCACTTCCGTGTGCCGCTCCTGCCCGGCGATGATGTGGACGACGAGACCGCCTGCCATCTGTTTCAACTTAAAAACTTCCGGCGCCCCGGCGCCTCTAGACTAACTGTGGCGAGCTGCCTGTCGGCCGTCGCCTCCTAACGGCCGACGGCCCGGCGGTTCGCCACCGGGGCCGATTCTATATTACATTCGATGCACGGGCAAAGTTACGCGCCGTGGGCTAAAATCCATCTAAACGTACGTGATTGCGGTCTGCTGGATGAAATACGTCGGCCGCGGCGGTTAGTTGCGTTTTCCGGGGTTTTGAGGGAAACCTGTTGTCGAGAGGGTTCGTAACAGAGACGACCGACCGCAACGAGTACAACAAACTTTCGCCGGGCGGGCATCAAAGCAGACGCACACCCGAAGCCCACGCGCACCGAGCGCGCGGGCGCTCGCCCCGGGAAATCAGAGGAGCTTCAGAGATGTTTCGACGAACGGCAGCCCTTCTACTTCTGTGCGCGCTCGCCCTCTCGGGCGCCGCGCGGCAGGCGGCCGCGCAGACGCGCGTGCCCCCGATTAACTTCAAACAGCGCACGCTCGCGAACGGCCTGACGGTCATCACCGCGCAGGAGCGCTCGAACCCGACCGTCGCGATACAGGTCTGGTACAAGGTCGGCTCGAAAGACGACCCCGACAAGCGCAGCGGCTTCGCGCACCTCTTCGAGCACCTCATGTTCAAGTCCTCGAAGAACATGAAGGACGAGATGATGGACAGGCTCACGGAGGACGTGGGCGGCTGGAACAACGCCTCGACCTCGGACGACGTGACCAACTACTACGAGGTCGTGCCGTCGAACTACCTTGAGACGCTGCTCTGGGCCGAGGCCGACCGCATGGGCTCGCTCAACGTCAACGAAAAGAACTTTCCGTCCGAGCGCGACGTGGTGAAGGAGGAGTACAACACGAGTGTGCTGGCGCCGCCCTACGGTCGCCTCTTCTACGCGATTGACAAGGACTCTTTCACGACGCACCCGTACCACCGCCCGACCATCGGCAGCAAGGAAGACTTGGACGCCGCCACGCTCGAAGACGTGCGCGCCTTCCACAGCACTTTCTACAGGCCGGACAACGCCGTCCTCATCGTCGTCGGCGACTTCGACCAGCAGCAGGTGGACGGCTGGGTGGACAAGTACTTCGCCAAGATTCCGAAGCCCGCGGCCGCAATCCCGCGCGTGACGGTGAAGGAGCCCGCGCGCACGAGCGAGCGACGCTTCGACGAGACCGGCCCGAACGTGCCTCTGCCGGCCGTGGCAATTACGTATCTGGCGCCGCCCGTCTCCGACCCCGACGCAGACGCGTTGCGCGTCGCCGAGTCCATCCTCGGCAACGGCGAGTCTTCGCGCCTCTACCAGTCGCTCGTCTACACGCAGCAGGTCGCGGCCGAAGCCTTCGCCAACGCGAACCTGCGGCAAGACCCCGGCATCTTCGTCCTCGGCGCGATACTCGCGGGCGGCAAGAAGCCCGCCGAGGGCGAGGCCGCGCTGCTCGCCGAGCTGAAGCGTATGCAGAGTGAGCCGGTGACGAAGGCCGAGCTCGACAAGGCCGTCAACCAGCTCGTCGCCAACGCGCTGCGCGAGCGCGAGACGAACAGCGGAAAGGCTTTCGCCATCGGCAACGCCGCCGTCCTCGTCGGCGACGCCCGGCGCGTCAACACAGACATCGAGCGCCTTCAGGCCGTCACCGCGGCCGACGTGCAGCGCGTGATGAAGAAGTACTTCTCGGACTCGAACCGCGTCGTCATCACCTACACGGGCGACGCGCCGAAGCAGGACGCGGGCGCGCAGAAGGAGGGAAGCCGATGAGAGACACGCTGAAAGGAATTCGCTCGGCGGCGCTCGTGTGCGCCGCCCTCCTCTTCGCCGCCGTGACGTTCGCGGGCGCGGCGCGCGCTCAGAACAGTTCGGACGCCGCCGCGGCCACGCCGCAGGAGACTCCGCCGCCGCCGGCCGCGCCGCGCTCGGTCAACGTGCCGAAGCCCGTCGAGCGCACGCTCAAGAACGGCCTGCGCGTCGTCGTCATCGAGAACCACTCGACGCCGCTCGTCGCCGCGCAGGTGCTCGTCAAGAGCGGCGGCGAAGTTGACCCGGCGAACCTTTCGGGGCTCGCCGACATGACGGCAGAGCTTCTGACGAAGGGGACGAAGACGCGCACGGCGCCGCAGATCGCGCAGGAGATAGAGGCGCTCGGCGGCGTCATCGAGGCCAACGCGGGCTGGGACGCCTCGCGCGCGACCGTCAACGTGCTCGCGTCGAAGACAGAGCCGGCGATGGCCGTCCTCGCCGACGTGGTGCGCAACCCCGTCTTCAAGGACGAGGAGATCGAGCGCCTGCGCCAGCAGTACATGGACTCGTTGAGCATCGGGATGAACAGCCCCGGCCAACTCGCGTCGTGGGTCGCGTCGCGCGTCGTCTTCGGCGCGAGCCCTTACGGCCACCCGGTCTCGGGCACGCTCGAATCCGTCCCCGCCATCAAGCGCGAAGACGTGGTGGCGCTCCACACGCAGTACTACCGGCCCGACAACGCCGTCCTCGTCATCGGCGGCGACATCAAGGCCGACGCCGCCTTCGCCGTCGCAGAGAAGCTTTTCGGCGATTGGGCCGCGCCCGCCGGGGAGAGAAAGATAATGGGCGGGAGCCTCGGGCTCTCCCCGAACACGTCCCCGCAGACGAAGCAGCGCGTCGTGGTCGTGGACATGCCCGGCGCGGGTCAGGCCGCGGTCTTGTTCGCGCGGCGCGGCATCGCGCGCACAGACCCGGACTTCTACACGGGCGTCGTCGCGAACTCTGTGCTCTCGGGCTACTCGGGCCGACTGAATCAGGAGATACGCATCAAGCGCGGGCTGAGCTACGGCGCGCGCGCTTCGCTCGACACGCGGCGCGCGGTGGGGCCGTTCGTCGCCTCGGCGCAGACGAAGAACCAGTCGGGCGCCGAAGTGGCGTCGCTGCTGTTGGGCGAGATGACGCGGCTGTCGGGCGAGGCGGTTTCGGAGACCGAGCTGACGCCGCGCAAGGCGGTCGTCATCGGCAACTTCGGGCGGACGCTTGAGACGACCGAGGGGCTGGTCGCGCAGATCGCAAGCTTGGCGCTCTACGGTCTGAGCTTGGATGAAATCAACCGCTACATCGCGAACGTGCAGGCGGTGACGCCCGCGCAGATACAGAAGTTCGCGGGCTCGCGCCTCGCGGTCGGCGACGCGAACATCGTCATCGTCGGCGACGCCAAGGACTTCATCGAGCCGCTGCGCAAGCAGTTCCCCGACGTGGAAGTCATCAAGCGCGACGAGCTAGACCTGAACTCGGCCACGCTGCGCAAGACCCCTTCGGGCTCGGCGAAGCAGTAAGCAGGTCAGTACCGCCCGCGGTAGCGGGTGGGTCGGTGTCACTCCAACAACTCTCAAGGAGTCACACGCACCCACCCGCTACCGCGGGTGGTACTGACCGCTATCGCAGTCGCATCCGTATTAATTGCCGTATGAGAAATAAGAGCGTTCTGACTTTAACTCTTCTCCTGCTGCTCTCGGGATACGCGCACGCGCAGGACGAGGCGGCCAGCCCTTCAAGCATTGATTCGGCCGCGGTCGCGCGGAAGCTTTCGAGCAAGTACCCCGTCGAGCGCCGCACGGCCGCCGAAGAACTCGCGCGCCTCGCGGCCACAGAGCACCGCCGCCTGACCGAGGGCTACCGCGCGCAGGAGAAGGACGAGCGCGTGCGCCTCGCACTCGACTGGGCGCTCTACCGGATGGGGAAGGACGAGAGCCTCTTCCCGCTGGTGCGCTCGCTCGGCGAGAAGAAGTACGCCGCGCAGACGGTCGCGTACCTCAAGCAGTTGGAGACGCCCGAGCCGCTCTACGTCTTCTTAGAGCGCGTCAACGGCAACACGCGCATACGCCTGCTCGAAGTGCTCGCCTCGGTCGGCGACCGCGGCACGCTCGAAAAGATTAAACCCTACACGGAATCGCTCGACCCCGGCATCGCCGACGCCGCCAAGTTCGCCGAGCGAGAAATCAACATCCGCCTCGAAGAACAGCCCGCCGCCGAGCCCAAACGCCAGCGCAAGGTCAGCAGCGCCGACGACCCCGAGCCGCCGCGTTAAACGGCCCGGCCGGCGCGTCCACACGCGCCCGCGCCAACCCACCGCGCGCCACCAACCCACCGCCGCGCCTTGTCAGAACAACGCCGCGCCTCGTCAGAACACCGCCGCGCCTTGTCAGAACATCGCCGCGCCGTGCTGGAACACGCGCGCGTGGCGTTGGAACACGTGCGCGCCTTGTCGGAAACTCTGCGCGCCGCGTCGGAACATCTGCGCGCCTTGTCGGAAATCCTGCGCGGCACGTCGGAAACTCTGCGCGGCACGTCGGAAACTCTGCGCGCGCCTCCGGAAAACTTGCGCGCGCCTCCGAAAACTTTGCGCGCGGCGTCGGAAATCTTGCGCGCGGTGTTGGCGCACGCGCGCGTTGTGTTGGTGCGGCCTTACTTGGGACTGGAACGGCCGCGCGCGGCGTTGAAAACACTGGATTTAGCGCCGTTACGCCGTCACGCGCCTTCGCCACGCGCGGATTTCGTACAGTTGCGCCATCGTGCTCGACTAGTTCAGGCGAACGCGGCGCCGTTCCGGAAGAAATCCACGCTTTGACATCCGTCCCCCTTGTGTTTAACTTGCGGCCCGATGCACCGCAACCTGCGCTCCTTTCTCGAACTGCTCCGGCGCGAGGATGACCTCATCGAAGTCGGGGCGGAAGTTGACCCATACCTCGAACTCGCGGAAGTTCACCGGCGCGTCATCGGGCGCGGCGGCCCCGCGCTCCTCTTCAGGAGGGTGAAGGGGAGCCGCTACCCCGTCGTCACAAACCTCTTCGGCACCGAGCGCCGCATCGGGCAGGCTTTCGGCCCCAAGCCCGAAGCGCTCGTCCGCCGGGCCGTACACGTCGCCGAATCGCTCCTGCCGCCGAAGCCCGCCGCGCTCTGGCGCCAGCGCGCGCTCGCGCTCGAAGCGCTGAAGCTCGGCACGAAGAAGGTGAGGGGCGGGCCGGTCACGGAAGTCGTTGACAGGCCCGCGCGGCTCGACGAGCTGCCCGTGCTGACGACTTGGCAGGAGGACGGCGGGCCGTTCTTCACACTGCCGCTCGTCTACACCGAACACCCTTCGACGCGAAAGCACAACCTCGGCATGTACCGCATGCAGCGCTTCGACGCGAAGACGACCGGCATGCACTGGCAGATACACAAGGGCGGCGGCTTTCACTACCACGAGGCCGAGGCGTCGAATCAATCGCTGCCCGTCACGATGTTCCTCGGCGGCCCGCCCGCGCTGATTCTCTCGGCCATCGCGCCGCTGCCCGAAGACGTGCCCGAGTTGGTCTTGGCCTCAGTCCTCGCGGGCGAGAAGGTACGCGTGACGGACTCGCCGCTCGAAGGCCACCCGCACCGGCTCGTCGCCGAGGCAGAGTTCGCGCTCGTCGGCAACGTCCCGCCGCGAGTGCGCCGGCCCGAAGGCCCGTTCGGCGACCACTACGGCTACTACTCTCTGCAACACGACTACCCGGTCTTCAACGTCGAAGCCGTCTTCCGACGCCGCGACGCCATCTACCCCGCGACCGTCGTCGGCAAGCCGCGTCAGGAAGACTTCTTCATCGGCGACTACCTGCAAAAACTCCTCTCGCCGCTCTTCCCGCTCGTCATGCCGAGCGTGCGCGACCTCTGGACGTACGGCGAGACGGGCTTCCACTCGCTCGCCGCCGCGGTCGTCCGCGAGCGCTACGCGCGCGAGGCACTCGTCTCCGCCTTCCGCATACTCGGCGAAGGACAACTCTCGCTCACGAAGTTCCTCATCCTCACCGACACGCCGCAGGACTTGCGCGACTTCCGAGGGCTTCTCGCGCACGTCCTCGCGCGCTTCCGCCCCGAGTCAGACCTCTTCGTCTTCTCCCAACTCTCGATGGACACGCTCGACTACACCTCGGGCACCGTCAACCGCGGAAGCAAAGCCGTCCTGCTCGGACTCGGCGAGGCGGCGCGCGAACTGCCGCGCGAGTTCCGCGGCGCGCTCCCCGCGGGCGTCACACGCGCCGAAGTCTTCTGCCCCGGCTGCCTCGTCCTGCAAGGCTCGCCCTACGCAGAAGAACCCGAGCAGGCCGCGCGGCTCGCGCGCTCGGGAGCGTTCGCGGACTGGCCGCTCGTCGTCCTGCACGACGACGCGGGCGTGGCGGCTTCCGTGCCCGACTTCCTCTGGGCGACGTGGACGCGCTTCGAGCCGGCCGCAGACATTCACGCCGCCGCGACCGCGCTCCGACGCCAACACATCTCCTACACCGCGCCCCTCGTCATTGACGCGCGCATGAAGCCCGGCTACCCGGACGAGCTCGTCGTCCGCCCCGACATCGCCGAACTCGTCACGCGCCGCTGGCGCGAATACTTCCCCGAAGGCTTAACGCGCGATGACTGATGAGAGCCGCGCCCGCGTGAATGTAGCCCAAGCCGAGACGACGACCTGCTGCGTCGTGGGCGGCGGGCCCGCGGGCGTCATCCTCTCGCTGCTGCTCGCGCGCAGGGGCGTCGGCGTCACGCTCCTCGAAGCGCACGACAACTTCGACCGAGACTTCCGCGGCGACACCATCCACCCGTCCGTCCTCGAACTGCTCGACGAGATAGGGCTCGCCGAAGGTCTGCACAAACTTCCGCACGCTAAGATTCACACCGGCGCCCTCATGACCGCGCGCGGCCCCGTCACGCTCGCCGACTTCCGACGCCTCAAGACGCGCTTCCCCTACATCATGATGCTCCCGCAGAAAGACTTCCTCGCCTACGTCGCCGAGGAAGCGAAGCGTTACCCGAGCTTCCGCCTGTTGATGGGTGCGCGCGCCGAGGAGTTGATTGAGGAGGGCGGCGTCGTGCGCGGCGTCGTCTACGAAGACGACAAGGGCAGGCATGAGCTGCGCGCGCGTTTGACGGTCGCGGCGGACGGGCGCGGCTCGCGTCTGCGGCACCTCGGCGGGTTCGAGCAGGTCAAGACCTCGCCGCCGATGGACATCCTCTGGTTCCGCGTCCCGCGCAAAGCGGAAGACCCCGAAGGCGCGCTCGCATACTTCGGCGGCGGCCACATGCTCGTCATGCTCAACCGCGGCGAGCAGTGGCAGGCCGCCTACGTCGTCCTCAAAGGAAGCTCCGCGCAGGTGCGCGCCGCCGGGCTCGAAGCGCTGCGTCGCAACCTAGACGAGCTCGTGCCGCAGTATGCCGGGCGCTTCGACGGCTTGCGCGACTGGAAGCAGGTCGCGACGCTCTCGGTCGAGTCGAGCCGCGTCAAGCGCTGGCACAGGCCGGGGCTGCTGCTCATCGGCGACGCCGCGCACGTCATGTCGCCGGTCGGCGGCGTCGGCATCAACTACGCCATCATGGACGCCGCCGAGGCCGCGAACGTTCTCGCCGCGCCGCTCTTGGAAGGCACGCTCGACGAGAGCCGCCTGCGCGAAGTGCAGCGCCGCCGCGAGTGGCCCACGCGCCTCATCCAGTCAATCCAGACGCGCATACAGAAGCGCGTCATCGCCGCCGCACTCGACCCCAACAACACCTTCCGCATCCCGCTCGCCCTCCGCCTGCTCCTCAGCCTGCCGGGCCTTCGCGACCTGCCCGCGCGCGTCATCGGGTTAGGCTTCAAGCGTGTGCACGTCGAAGGCGGTCGCCAACGAGACTGAAAGGGCGGGCTCAGGCATGGGACGACGCGGGCGCGTCGGCCGCTTGAACCGCCGCCGGAGCGACGGCCTTCGCCGAGATGGAGAGCAGGATACTCACGTCAACGTCGCGGAGCGAGTACCGTTGTGCGTCGGGAGGCACCTTGCCCGCGCCTGCGCCGTTCGTCGTGCAGCGGTGGCTGAGGAGCCTCATCAGCTCCGGCCTCTGACGCCAGTGGTTGACGGTCTCTTTTTTGCTGTCCACTTCCGAGTCCGGTTGCAAAGAGTAGTCGTGAAGGTCGCGTAGGAGTTCGGGGTCGGCCTCCATCTGCACGAGCAGGTGGGGCCAGCGCAGCCCGAGCGCTACGAACTTGCCGAGCTGTTGCAGCGTGATTAGCTCGTTGAGCCCCGTCTCGGCGGCGATGTAGGCGTTGAGGCGGAAGGCGTTGACGAACTGTTTCAGGCGGCGCGGGTTGTTGTCGAGCGCCTTCGAGACGAACAGCACTATCTTGCGCACCTGCTCCGAGTCCTCGAAGGCATCTAGCTTGAACTTGCGACGATCCTCCGCCTGTCGCTCTCTCCTCTCCTGCTCCGCCCTCTGCTCCGGCGTGAGTTGGGCCGCGCCTTGCGGGTCGGCCTGTTGCCGCTCTTCCTGCGTTCCGGTCTCCTGCGTGCGGCCCTCTGTCTCCGCCCGTCGCGGCTGCGACGCGGACGCGTCTCCCGCCGCGGCGGCGTTCGTCTCGGTCGTCTGCGCGGCGGAGGGGCTCGCCGCGGGCTGTGTGGCGACCGCGGCCGGCGCGTGGCGCGCTCCCCACCGGCGGCCGGGCCTCTTTTTTAAAGGCGGCGGCTTCTCCTCGTTGATGGAGCGGAGCAGCCGCCGCACGTCGGGCTCGCCCGGCTGAGGGATGCGGAAGGGGAGTTGGATGAACTTCTCGATGAAGCTGAAGCCGTATTCGAGCCCGCCCGTCGGGTCGAAAGCGGGGGCCGTCTGCCCGCCGCCGTTCTGCCTGCCGGCGTCGGCGCCGGCCGCCTTCCTGAACGCGGCCGGCGTCAGCGGTGGCGCGAGGTACGGGAGCATCTTCTCGTACTTGACCGCGAGGCCGGCGGCGACCTTCTCACGATCCATGCCGATGATGAAGATGAGTTGTGGCGAGTCGGCGATCATCAGGTTGAGAGCCTGCATCAGGTCGGCGGCCTTGGGCACCTCGCAGCGGTCGAGGTCGTCAATGAAGACGAAGACCTTGCTCGTGCCGGCGTAGGTCTCGACGACCTTCCTGAAGTCTTCGTGGAAGTTATCAATGAAGGCGACGCGGCTCTTGTAGTTCGGCGAGTTCACGTACTCGCGCAGGCTCGTCGAGAGGGGGTTGCCGAGCTGCTCGCTGAACTTCACGGCGAGGAGGATGACGAGCACGAGGTAGCCGACGACGCCCGAGCCGCGTATGAGCCGTATCAGAATCGCCTCCGGCTTCAGCTCCTCGCCGTCTTTATCTTTATCTTTGTCTTTGCCCGCGTCCGGGGCGGGCGCAGGGGCGGACGTGGGGCCGGGGGCGGCGACGCGCGGCGCGGGGGTCGTCCCCAGCACGCCTTCGAGTCCACCGCTGAAGAGCAGGAAAGCGACGAGCCCGGTGAGGGTGACGAAGACGGCCCCGAGCAGCGCCGCGCGTAGGAGGACGAGCCAGCCGTCCGCCCAGTTGAAGCGGAGCCAGAGCAGGCGCAGGTAGGCACGCACGCGCGCGGGCCACGGCAGCTCGCGCTTGAGCCTGCTTATGAACTCAAGCACGAAGGAGGCCCACAGCGCCTCGTCCTTGTCGTACCGCCACGCGTTGTAGCGGACGGTGGGGCAGACGGCGCTCAGAACCTCGGCCCGCGCCGACTTGGGCAGCATGAGGCGGCGAAAAATTTTGAGCGGCCGGAGGGCGCGGGGCACAAATCTCCTGCGCCGCCGAATCTCGCCCCGCACCGCCTCGGCCATCCCGACGCGCTTGCGCCGGACGATAAGGTTGAGGTGGCTTTCCAGTTGCAGCATGAACGAAGACTTGCCGCTCCCCCACTCGCCCTCGATGGAGAGCGTGAGCGGCGGGCGCGTCCCCTCGTTCATCAGGAACTCGGCCATCGCCGCGACGTAAGGGCTGAAGCCGATGCTGTCTTTGGCCGCGGGCTGGTCGCTGGCGCTGGCGTGGAGCACCGACGCGCTCTCGACCTCGGCCGCCGCGGCGTCGCCCGCCGCGCCCGCGCCGCCGTCCAACTCTTCTTCAGGCTTCTGCTCGGCGGGGAAGGGCTCGAAGAACCTCTCCCACGCCTTCGGGTCTTCGCTCTGGGGGTGCTGTTCGGCCATGAACCGCACGAGGCGCCTGCGCAGGTACTCGGAGCCGAAGCCGAGGACGTAGAGGCGCCGCAGGGCGGTGTTGTCGAAGGTCGGTTTGAGCAGCGCTCCGATGAGGTGCCGCGGGTATATCTGAGAGTGCTCGTTGGACGAGGTCTGTAGCCCCTCCGCATACGAGAGCAACTGCTTCACCTCGTCGGCGACGGTCGCTTTCAGCCACCGGGTCGAGTCGGAGTTGGGCCGCGGAGGGTAGGCCACGTTAAAGACCCCCACACCGAGCATTAACGACGCGGCCGCGTTACTGAGCGTGGACGTGTTTTCCGGAGGGGAGGGAATCTTATCAAGGAAAAGCTTGCACAGGTGGTATCCGGTGTCCTTGGCATCATCCTGCGCCAGATCGAACAAGGCTGCCAGCACTACGGCACAATCCACTTCGCGGCCGAAAAAATACGCGAGTTCCGCGGCGTAGATGAAGACGTAGGTTGTGTTCTTATAGAACCGGTCGCCGTAAGGGCTCGTCACCTCCTCGAAGGTGAGCTGCGGCGGCGGCGCGTCGTCCGGCGCGGGCTGTCCCGGCGAAGTCGCCGCCTGTTCCGACGGAGTTTCTGTCGGCTGTGCCGAAGAAGTCCCGGTCGCTTGTGCCGGTGAAGCCACTGCCGGCTGTTCCTGCGCAGTTACCGCCAACCGGCCGGGCGAAGTGCCGAATCCCGGCTCAAGAACCGTGTGTTCGAGAGGGACGAAAAGTTCGCGCTCGATGAGCTGTCGTCGCAGGGTGTCGTCAACGAGCGACAGCCCATAGAGCAGCAACTCTATGTCAAGGTGTGCGACCTCGGCGCGCGGGAAACGCTTGCGCACACGCGCTATCCACTCGGCGATGTCGGCCTTCGGCCCCACGTCGTCGAGCACGACGCCGCGCCCCCAGCTCGAAAAATACAAGGGATGCTGCTTGAAGACCGCGTTGGCAATATCGGAGGCCGTTATCTTCCTCCCGTAGAGGCCGATGGCCAGACGCATGACCGGGTCAGACAGGTCGGCGGGGTCAACCCCCCTTTTCCTGAGCAAGTCTGTGATGGGTGGCAATACCGGCATGAGGGCAAGTCCTCTCGTGTTCAGGTCGGTTGGGCGCGGAGGCGAGCCGCGCGACGCGAGCAGGCTGTGTGACAGGCGAAAGTATAGACCCTCATCCGGCGAGGTCAACATTTTTCGGCGCCGTCGCGCGCGGGCAGGTTCGGGGGGCGGAGCGGGTCGTCCTCTTACAGCGGCAGGCGGAGGGTGAAGACGGCGCCGCCCGCCGATGAGTTGGAGGCGGAGAGCGTGCCGCCGTGATCCGTGGCGACGCGGTGCGCGAGGGCGAGGCCGACGCCGTGGCCTTTGGACTTGGTGGTGAAGAAGGGGATGAAGACGCGTTGCAGGTCTTCTTCGGCGATGCCGTTGCCGGTGTCTTCGACTTCGGTGCGGGCCCAGTTGTGGCCCGCCTCGTCGCGCTCGACGTTGCCGCGGACTGTGACGCGGCGGCGTGTGTCTTCGTCAGGGATAGCTTCGGCGGCGTTGCGCAGGAGGTTGGCGAGAGTCTGGCGCAGCATGCGCTCGTCGGCGCGGACTTCGGGGAACTCGCCTTCGAGCGCGAGCGCGACACGACGCTCTTCAAACAGCGTGTGAAGGTCTGCGGCGCAGGTGTCGAGCAGTTCGCGCAAAGACACGTCGCCGAGGTCGGGCGGCTTCGGGCGCGCGAAGTTGAGGAAGGAAGTGACCATCTCGGAGAGGCCGCGCACCTCTTGAAGAAGGGAAGCGTTTGCCGACGCGCGCACGCCATCGTCGAGGCTCGCGTTCTGTAGGAGCTGCGCGTAGCCGTGCAGCGTCGCCAGAGCGTTCTTGAACTCGTGCGCGAGTCCGGCCGACATCTCGCCGAGGCTTTCGAGGTTGCGCCGTCGCGCGAGCGCTTCGCGCAGCTCTGCGACCTCTGTGATGTCTGTCAGCATGCAGAGCACGCCGCGCGCGCCGCCGCCGGGCTTCGGGTCAATCGGCGCGACCGTCACGCCGAGCCGGCGCGCGCGCCCGCCGGGCACGACGGCCGAGACCTCTTCGCGCCGGTGAAGCTCGCCCGTCTCAAGGCTGCGCGCGACCAGCTCGGCCAGCCCCGGCGCGACGGCCAGAAGCTGTCGGAAGTCGCGCCCCTCCTCGACGCCGTCGGGGCCGAGAATCGCGCGCGCGGGCGCATTGAGGACTGTCGCGTGCCCCTCGGCGTCGAAGGCGACGAGGCCCGACGGAAGGCTCGCCACGACGCGCTCGCCGAACTGCTCTGCGGTCGCGGCGCGCTCGGTCGCGCGCGCGCTCAGGCGCTCAAGCTCGCGCTGCTTCGTGCGTAGCTGCGCGACGACCTCCTGAAAAGTTTCGAGCACGAACTCCGACTCGTCGCGCGAGCGCGAAGAGCCTTCGACGGGCGCGCGCTCGGCCTCGTCCACGAGTTGACGATAAGGTCGCAGCAGCCAGCGCGGCAGCAGGAGGATGCTCGGGACGCTGACGACGAGCGTCAGGACGAAGACCGTGTACAGCACCGGCGCACGCTCCGCTCGCGCGGCGGGCGAGAGCGCCACCAGCGCCAGCGTGAACAGGTTGGCCACGAGCAGAAGCCCCACGACCAGCCCCAGCGCCAACTGCATCCGGTTTTCGTATCGGGGCATAAAAGGCAGTAGGCAGTAGACAGTAGCCAGTAGTCAGTAGAAAAGCCTTTGCAGTCGAACCGTCCGCGAGTTACCGTCAACGCTCGACGAGCGGAGCCTACTGTCTACTGACTACTGTCTACTCATCAGAATTTTCCCACGTACCAGTCAATGATCTGCGTGCCGAAGAGGAGGCTTACAAGGGCGCCGATGCCGAGGAAGATGCCGAAGGGGAGGAGCATCTGCATGTCGCGCTCGCCGCGGCCGAGCATGGCGGCGACGCCCGCGACCGAGCCGGTCAGCACGCCGACGAAGATGGTCAGCATCGTCAGCGGCCAGCCGAGGTAGGCGCCGACCATGAACATCATCTTCACGTCGCCGAGCCCCATCGCCTCCACGCCGCGCGCCTTCTCCCAGAGCCAGCCGACCGCCCACAGGAACCCTCCGCCGACCAGCGCGCCGAGCAACGCGCCGCCGAGCGAGAGCAGCCACGCGGGCAACTGCGGGTGCGCGTTCGCGAAGAAGCCGACGCCGTAGAGATTCGGGACGGCGATGCGCGCGACGACGGCGAGCGCGGCGCCCGGATACGTGATGACGTTCGGCAGAATCATGTGCTCGGCGTCTATGAAGACGAGCGCGACGAGCGCGGCGACGAAGGCGAGGTCGAACGGAAGCGAGAGCGTGAAGCCCGAGTGCAGCACGTACGTCAAAGCGAAGAGCACGGCCGTCAAAAGCTCCACGGCCGGGTAGCGCGCAGAAATAGGCGCGCGGCACGAGCGACAGCGCCCGCGCAGCACCGCCCAACTGACGACGGGGATGTTGTCGTATGGGCGTATCGCCGTCCCGCAGGAGGGGCAGTGCGAGGCGGGAAAGGCGATTGACTCTTCGCGCGGGACGCGGTGGATGACGACGTTGAGGAAGCTGCCGATGATGGCGCCGACGGCGGCCGTCCCCGCGACGATGAAGTAGTTCGGCAGGCCCGTCACGGCCTCCGTTGTCACGAAACTTTGAAGAATGTCCATTCGATGTGGATGAAGAAAAAGAATGAGTCTCGGCGAACGGCGCTTGACGCGTGGCGCCCTATTTGCATATTAAAGCTTTGTCGGGCTTTGTTAAAGCCTCGGAATCATACAGTGGTTTATAAAGGGGAGACGACGTTTTGAACCCTCGCAGACCGATATACGCTCTAATGACCATCGGCGCGGCCGTCATCATCGCGCTGACGTTTACGCCCTACGCGCTCGTCCAGAACGCGCGCAAGGCCGTCACGACATACATACACGTCCCCGTCAACTCCGTCCCCGCGTCGGCCGTCCCCGCGCCGACGCCCGCGGCAGCGCCCGCCTTCGACGTGGCCGGCTGGTACACGTCGCGCGGCGACGACCCCGCGCGCCACGCGCTGCTCGTGCAGTCGTTCGACGGCCGCGTGACGTTCGCCGAGTACAACGCCGACGTGCCCTACAACCCTGCCTCGCTCGTCAAGCTGACGACCTCTCTGGTCGCGCTCAACAAGCTCGGCCGCAATTACCGCTTCGAGACGAAGTTCTTCATAGACGGCACGGTGGACAAGTCGGGGGTGTTGAAAGGCAGGCTCGTCGTCGCGGGCAACGACCCGACCTTCGGCGACTTCAACGCGACGCTCGCCGCGAAGAAGCTGGCCGAGCGCGGCGTGAAGAAGTTTGAAGGCGAACTGGCCGTCACGCCGGACTTCGTCTTCAACTTCACCGACAAGCCCGAAGAGTCTGCGCAGCGCCTCGCCAAAGTTCTCAAGCTCACGCCGAAGACCTACGCGGTCGCGGACGCGCCCGCGGGCGAGCCGGCCTTCGCCGTGCTCTCCTACCCTCTGAGCGACATACTGCTCTATCAGAACGCGCATTCGAGCAACTTCGTCGCCGAGCGTCTGGGCGCGTTGGTCGGCGGCCCCGAAGGCGTGCGCGCGTTCCTCATCGAGCAGGTGAAGCTGCCGCCCGAGCAGGTGCAGCTCTCGACCACTTCCGGGCTTGAAGTGAACCGCCTGACCGCGCGCGGGCTGGTCGCGGTCATACGCGCGCTCGACGCCGAGGCGCGTCGTCAGGGGCTCGAACTCGCGGACATCATGGCCGTGGCCAGCGACGACTACGGAACGCTGCGGCGCCGAATGGTCGGCACGCCTTTGGAGGGCGCGGTCGTCGCCAAGACCGGCACGCTCGTCCACGACGACGGCGGCATGGCCAGCCTCGGCGGCGTCATCTACACGCAGAAGTACGGCCGCCTCTGCTTCGTCGTCTTCAATCAGGGCTCCGAAGTCGCCAACGCGCGCCAGCAGACAGACCAACTCCTCTCCGAAATCACGCTCACGCAGGACGCCCCCGCGCCCATCCCCAGAGGCGAAAAGCCGCGACATCAGTTGGAGAGTACCGATCTCGAAGTGATAAGCGCCGAGTGATAAGGCGTGAAGCGTGAACCGTAAACCGTGACAAGGGAAGAACCGACTTCTTCTTGTCATGGGTTACGATTCACGGTTCACGCCTCCTTGCATTTCCCAGAGCATGAGGTGTTTGAGGAAGGCGTGGTGGGCGGCGAAGCGCGCGATGGCGAGGCCGGCGAGGCCATCGCGGAAGCCGCCCTTGAGGACGAAGCTGCGGGCGAAGGCTGCCGGGCCGGCCGTGGCGACGCGGAGCGGCGTGGTGCGCCTCCCGGCCTCGAACATCTGCCGCGCGGCGAGCGGCGCGTAACGCTCGCCGATCATCCGGTGGTGGTGCGCGGCGTCGCGCACGCTGAAGTGTTGTAGGTCGCCGTCGAGCGTCCCGACGCGCGCGCCCGCCTGCATCTTGACGGACTCGTGGATGTGTCTGCCCTCCCAACGGCCGCGGCCGCGGTTGTAGAAACGTAACTGGTAGTCGGGATACCAGCCGCCGCCCTTAATCCAACGCCCCATGTACAAGGAGCGGCGTGCGACGCGGTAACCGTCGGCGAGTTCCGACGCGTCTGCGCGGCGCAGGCGTTCGACGCTCGCGCGCAGCTCGTCCGTCACGCGCTCGTCTGCGTCGAGACTGAAAATCCAATCGTGCGTCGCGGACTCGGCGGCGAACTGTTTCTGCGCGGCGAAGCCGGGCCAGTCGCGGACGATGACGCGCGCGCCGCACGCGGCGGCGATCTCGCGCGTCGAGTCGGTCGAGCGCGAGTCAACGACGAGAACCTCGTCGGCCCAAGCGACGGACTCGCAGGCCGCGCGGATGTTCTCGGCCTCGTTGAAGGTGATGATGGTGGCGGAGATTCTCAAGGCGGTTCGGCGGCGCTCGCGTTTGCGCGTGGGAGCATATCAACAAAACAGCGGCCGGGGAAACCAGAGTCTCCCCGGCCGCTGTTTTGACGAAGACCGTCGGCGCTACTGCCCGAACTTCTCGGGCGAGACCGGAGAGTCAATGATGACGTTGTTGGAGCGCAGCGTCGTCGAGGTCGCGCGCTGAAGGTCTGCGAGCGCCTTGTTGTAGTCGGTCTCGGCCTGTAGCTCCTGATTCTGCGCGTTGACGAGCGCGTTCTCGCGCTGGAAGAGGAGGAACGTCGTCGAGCGGCCGACCTGATACAGACGCCGCTCGCCCGCGAGCTGCTCTTCCGCGGAGCGGAGCGCGGCGCGCGCGGCCAGCACGCGGCGGCGGGCCGTCTCGACGGTCTGCGCGGCGTTGCGCACTTCGACCTCGATGCCTTGCTCCTGCGAGCGCGTCTGCGCGGCGAGCTGGTCGCGCTGAATCTGCGCGAAGGCGAGGTTGGCCTTCGCCGTCTTGTTCTTCAGCGGCAGTTGAATCGTCGCGCCGACGACGATCTGGCGCGTGTTGAAGCTGACGAGGTTCTGGAGCGTCTGGAAGTAGCCGCCGTTGAACTCGGGACGGATGGGGGCCGTGCCCGCGGGCGTGCCCGCGAGGCCGTTGGTCTGGAACGTTCCGACGAGGTCAACGCGCGGCTTCGTCTGGTTCTTGTAGAACTGTAGGTTCACGTCGTTCACGTCCTGCTCAAGGCGCAGGCGGCGAACCTCGGGGCGGTTGTCGCGCGCCTCCTTGAGCGACGCTTCGAGGTTGACGGGCGTCTCGTCGAAAGAGGGCTCGTCGGTCGGCACGAGCGCCTTCGACCAGTCGGCCGAGAGCGGGTCTTTGATGAGCAGGTTCTTCAGAGTGTTCTCGGCGAACGTCACCTGCTGGTTGGCGATGAGCAGAGACGACTCGCGCGTCGCGAGCTCGGTCTCGATCTCGGCGCGCTGGAGCGGGGCCGAGGCGCCCGCCGCGACGCTCGCCTCGGTGCGGCGGAAGTTCTCGCGCGCGAGGTTCACGTTCGCGATCTGGTTCTGCTCGTTGCGCAGGGCGAAGACCAAGTCCCAGTATGCGTTCTGCACCTGCGAAATGACGGCGATGGTGCGCAGGCGGAAGTCGGCGTCCGACTGTTCGAGCCGCTTGCGCTGGATGCGTATCTGCTGGCGGTTGCGGTCAATCGAGCGGTTGCGCCAGAGCGGCTGCGTGAACTGCACGCCCTGCGCCGCGGAGTAGAACGGGTTCAGGAACGAGTTGGTCGCCGAAGTGTTCTCGCGCGTGTTGTTGAAGAAGTATGTGAAGTTGCCGCCGCCCTTGCCGAACTGCTTGTTGACGGAGACATCGTTGCTGTAGTCGGTCGTCGAGACCGTCCCCGACGTGTCCGCGCCGGCGATGGTGGTGGTGACGGGGCGGACGCTCGTGTTGTACTCGGGCGCGTAGGTAAAGACCGGGTCGTAGACGCCTTCGAGCGCGAACAGCGTCTGCTCTGCGAGCCGAACGTCGGCGCGCGCGATCTCGATGTCGTTGTTATTCTCCAAAGCGCGGCGTATCGCCTCGTTCAGCGTGAGCGAGAGCGTGTCGCCGCCCGCGATGCCGACGCGCGTCAGCGAAGGCAGAGGCGGGACGGGGCGCGGCTGCACAGAGGGGAAGTTCGGCTCGGTCGTCGTCGTGTCCTGTCCCGCGGTGGTCGTGCCCGTCTGCGTCGTGGTCGTCCCCGTCGTCGCGGGCGAGGCCGTCGTCGTGGGCTGCGTCGTCGCGGGCTGCTGCTCCGTTCCCGGGGGCGCCTGCGGGGCGGGGCGCGTCGTCGCGGGGGGCGTGCGCGGGTCTTGCGGGCTCGTGCGCGAGCCGGGCGGGACGGTCGTCTGCTGCTCGGTTCCCGGGGGCCGCGTCGCGTCGCGCTGCGCGGGCGTCTGCGCGGCAGGCGGCGTGGACTGCGGGACGGCGGCCGTCTCGACGACGAAGGGCTCGCCGACCTTCGTGAAGACCGGTTTGTCCGCGGGCGTTGGCTGGGCGGACTCGGCCGTCGCGGGCGTCGCCTCTTTGGTGGAGACGGCGACCGACTTCGCGCGCGCCTTACGGACGCCGGGGGTATTCCCAAAAGCGGACACGGCGTTCCCGAAAATGAGAAGTGCGGAGAGGGATGTGGACGAGAGAACCGCGGCCGTCCTCCGCCTCGTTTGTATAGACCGACTCTGTTTGACCATTTTCTCTACCTTAAAAACTGTCTTGAATGGCTGCGCGCTGTAACGGCGCGCGGGGAAGAAGTCCAACACACCGACGCCGAATCAGGATTGCAAATGCCGAGCCGCGGCCTTCTCAACCGGAAACTCGGAACCGACGCGGCCGACCTGTCCCTACTACGCGCCGAGCGCCTACGGGGTTTCAAAAACATACATTTAGGCCGACGGCTTTGGATGCCGATAAAGCCTCCGAAGGTCGCCCGCGTTTTGAATTCTCCCTCGCGCGGTCGGCCGCGAAACGCTCGCTTGACAGCGTGTGCGTCGGGGCTTAGTCTTTCATTCTTTATGGGTCAGCCTCGAAAACTGACTGTGTTCAAGCGCACACGTTTGAAGGCGTCGCGCCGCTTGCCGCAAGCGCGGGAGTGTCTCCCCGCGGCTACGGGCGCGCGCCCCGCAACACAAGCTCCGAGGAGGCTTCTCTGAACATGGCGATCAAAGTTGGAATCAACGGCTTCGGGCGCATCGGCCGCAACATCCTGCGCACCTGCCTCGGCGACGCCGAGATTGATTTCGTGGCCGTCAACGACATCACCGACACGAAGACGCTCGCGCACCTCCTGAAGTACGACTCCGTGCTCGGCAACCTCGAAGAGGAGATTTCCGCGACCGACAGCGGCATCCGCGTCGGCTCCGACGAGTTCCGCGTCTTCTCCGAGAAAGACCCCGCGCTGATTCCGTGGGAAGAGGTCGGCGCCGAAGTCGTCATCGAGTCTACGGGGCGCTTCACCAAGAAAGAGGACGCCGCCAAGCACCTGCGCGGCCCCGTCAAGAAGGTCATCATCAGCGCGCCCGCCAAGGGCGAGGACATCACCATCGTCCTCGGCGTCAACGAGGACGCTTACGACCCGGTCGCGCACCACGTCATCTCGAACGCGTCCTGCACGACGAACTGCCTCGCGCCCGTCGCCAAGGTCATCCACCAGAACTTCCGGATAAAGTCGGCGCAGATGACGACGATCCACTCGTACACGAACGACCAGCAGCTTCTCGACCTGCCGCACAAAGACCTGCGCCGCGCGCGCGCCGCCGCGCTCTCGATGATTCCGACCTCGACGGGCGCGGCGAAGGCCGTCGCGCTGGTGCTTCCGGAGCTGAAGGGCAAGTTCGACGGCATCTCCGTCCGCGTCCCGACGCCGAACGTCTCGCTCGTGGACGTGGTGATGGAGGTCGAGCGCGAGGTGACGGCCGAGGAGGTCAACACGGCTCTGAAGAACGCGGCGAACGAAGAGCTGCGCGGCATCCTCGCCTTCTCCGAGGAACCGCTCGTCTCCGTTGACTTCCGCAAGAACGACAACTCCTCCATCGTGGACGCCGAGTACACCAAGGTCATCAACGGCAACCTCGTCAAGGTGCTCTCTTGGTACGACAACGAGTGGGGCTACTCCTGCCGCGTCCGCGACCTCGTCAAGTACATCGCCGGGAAGGGACTGTGAAGAAGTAGACAGTAGTCAGTAGCCAGTAGCCAGTAGCGCTCCGCGTCGCGCGCGTTCGTTTACGAATTGGCTGCTATTCTACTGACTACTGACTACTGACTACTGTCTACTATGAAAAAGCTTTCCATCAAAGACCTCGACCTGAAGGGCAAGCGCGTCTTTGTCCGCGTTGACTTCAACGTGCCGGTGAAAGACGGCAAAGTCACGGACGACACGCGCATCCGCGCGGCGCTGCCGACGATTGAGTACGCCGTCGGGCAGGGCGCGCGCGTCATTCTCGCGTCGCACCTCGGGCGCCCGAAGGGCGAGCGCGTCGAGAAGTATTCCCTGCGCCCCGTCGCCGAACACCTGTCCGAACTGCTTGGCAAGCCCGTGGCTTTCGCGGAGGACTGCGTCGGGCCGAAGGCGGAGGACGCAGTCGCGCAGTTGAAGGACGGCGACGTGCTGCTCTTGGAAAACCTCCGCTTCCACAAGGAGGAGGAGAAGAACGACGACGGGTTCTCGAAACAACTCGCGTCGCTCTGCGACCTCTACGTCAACGACGCGTTCGGGACGGCGCACCGCGCGCACGCTTCGACCGCGGGCATCACGAAGTTCGTCGAGAAGTCTGCGGCCGGGCTGCTGATGGAGAAGGAGCTTGAGTACCTCGGGCGGGCGCTGAACGACCCGGAGCGGCCGTTCGTCGCCATCCTCGGCGGCGCGAAGGTCTCGGACAAGATTCCCGTCATCAACTCGCTCATCAGCCGACGCGTGGACAAGATTCTCATCGGCGGCGCGATGGCCTACACCTTCTTCAAGGCCGAGGGCTTCAACACCGGCAAGTCGCTCGTCGAGGACGACATGATGGAGACGGCGCGCGAAATCAAAAAACGCGCCGAGGCCGAAGGCGTCAAACTCGTCCTCCCGACAGACCATCAGGTCGTGGACAGCTTCGACCCGCTCAACAGCCGCAAGACCATCCCCGTCGAGTTCACCAATCAGGGGCTCGTCGGCCTCGACATCGGCCGCGAGACGGTCGCGCTCTTCGCGCACGAGATCGAGGACGCGAAGACCATCATCTGGAACGGGCCGATGGGCGTCTTCGAGGAGAAGGGTTTTGAAGAGGGCACGGTCGGCGTCGCGCGCGCCGTCGCCGCGGCGGCCGAACGCGGCGCGACCGTCATCGTCGGCGGCGGCGACTCGGTCGCGGCGATTCATCAGGCCGGCGTCGCGGACAAGATTACGCACATCTCGACGGGCGGCGGCGCCACCCTCGAATTCCTCGCCGGGGACGAACTGCCCGGCGTCGCAGCACTGAACGACAAATGAGCCGAAGACCCGTCATCGCCGGAAACTGGAAGATGTACAAGCTGATCGCCGACGCAGTGCAGACGGCGGTTGACTTGAAACCTTTGGTAGCGAACGCGAACCACTGCGAGGTCGTGATTGCGCCGCCGTTCACTTCGATTAAGACCGTGGCCGACCGTCTGGAAGGCTCGAACATAAAGGTCGCAGGGCAGGACTGTTCGACCGAGACGAAGCACGGCGCGCACACGGGCGAGGTCTGCGCCGACATGCTGCGCGACGCGGGCGCGACCCACTGCATCGTCGGCCACTCGGAGCGGCGTCTCTACTACCACGAGTCGGACGACTTCGTGAACCGCAAGGCGCTGGCGGCGATTGGCGCGGGGCTGACAGCCATCATCTGCGTCGGCGAGACCTTGGAGCAGCGCGAGGGCGTGGGCGCCGAGTCGGTCGTGCGCGGGCAGTTGGAGGGGGGCTTACGCGATTTGACAGCCTCAGACCTCGAACGTATCATTATCGCCTACGAACCCGTCTGGGCCATCGGCACGGGGCGTACCGCGACGCCGGAGCAAGCGCAGGAGATGCACGCGTTTGTCCGGCGCGTTTTCGCGGCAAGGTTCTCGCAGGAAGCGGCCGAGCGACTGCGCATCCTCTACGGCGGCTCGGTCAAGCCCGACAACATCGCGGGACTGATGAAACAGCCGGACGTAGACGGCGCGCTCGTCGGCGGCGCGAGTCTGGAAGCCGAGACGTTCGCGAAAATAGTGAACTACGACAGGTAAGTTCGGAATCGAGGTCAACGAAAGTTTTGCTCAGCTATCTTCTCTACGGACTCTTCATTCTGGCCTGCATCGTGCTGGTCGTCTCGGTGCTCTTGCAGCCGGGCAAGGCCGACGCCGGCTCGCTCTTCACCAGTTCTATCTCTTCGGCGGCCTTCGGCCCGCGCGGCACGCAGACCATTCTGGCGAAGATCACCATCGGCGCGGCCGCGACCTTCTTCCTCGTCGCGCTGCTGCTCGGCTTCGGCCTCGGCGGCCAGCGCTCGCTGATGGAGGGCGGAGTCGCGCCGAAGCCGACGCCCGCCGCCAGCCCTGCGGCAAGCCCCGCGGCGCCTGCCGCGAGCCCCG
>DATFHD010000014.1:0-5357 GCA_035248785.1 Pyrinomonadaceae bacterium
CGCCCACGCCCGGCGAGCGCGACCCGGCGATGATTGACGGCCCGCCCTCCGTCACGCGCCACGAGATAAGAGTCGGCGGGCGCACGCTCCGCTACACGGTGACGACCGGCGTCATGCCGCTCAAGTCGGCGGCGGGCGAGACCGAGGCGCGCATCTTCTACATGGCCTACACGCTCGACGGCGTGAGCAACCCCGCGCAGCGCCCTCTGATGTTCTCCTTCAACGGCGGCCCCGGCTCGTCCTCGGTCTGGCTCCACCTCGGCGCTTTGGGCCCGCGCCGCGTGCAGATGCTCGAAGACGGCGGGATGCCCGCGCCGCCCTTCCGGCTCGTTGACAACGAGCAGACGTGGCTCGACTTCACAGACATCGTCTTCATAGACCCGGTCGGCACGGGCTACAGCCGCGCCGCGCGCCCCGACCTCGCCAACCGCTTCTTCGGGTTGCAGGGCGACATCCAGTCGGTCGGCGAGTTCATACGACTCTACCTCGTCAAGAACTCGCGCTGGACTTCGCCACTCTTCCTCGTCGGCGAAAGCTACGGGACGACGCGCGCCGCGGGGCTCTCCGGCTATCTCATCGAGCGCGGCATCGCCTTCAACGGCGTGATGCTCATCTCGACCATCATGAACTTCCAGACCTCGCGATTCGCGCGAGGCAACGACCTGCCCTACATACTCTTTCTCCCGACCTACACGGCCATCGCTTGGTATCACAAGCGGCTCCCGGCCGACTTGCAGTCGGACTTGAGAAGGACGCTTGACGAGGTCGAGCGCTGGGCGGCGAACGAGTACACCGTCGCGCTCGCGAAGGGAGACCGGCTCACGCAGGCCGAGCGTCAGGAGGTGATTGACCGGCTCAACCGCTACACGGGACTGAGCAAGACCTTCATTGACAACAGCGACCTGCGCATCGAGATTCAACGGTTCGACAAGGAGCTCTTGCGCGACCAGAGGCGCACGGTGGGGCGTCTCGACGGGCGCTTCAAGGGCATGGATGCGTCCAACGCCTCCGAGACGCCCGACTTCGACCCGAGCATGGCCGCGATACGCCCGCCCTACACGGCGACCTTCAACCAGTACGTACGCGCGGAGCTGGGCTTCAAGTCAGACCTCGAATACTACATCCTCGGCGGCGGCGTCGGCCGCTGGGACTTCGGCTCGGACAACTCCTACGCCGACGTGAGCGAGGCGCTGCGCTCCGCCTTCGCCAAGAACCCTTACATGAGGCTCTTCGTCGCCTCGGGCTACTACGACCTCGCGACGCCCTACTTCGCCACGCAGTACACGCTGCGCCACATGGGCCTCGACCCAAGCTTGCAGGGGAGCGTCACGACGACCTTCTACGAGGCCGGTCACATGATGTACATAGACCAGACCTCGCTCGCCCAGCTCAAGCGCGACGCCGCCGCCTTCGTCCAGAACGCGTCCGCCGCGCGTGGGAGATGAGAACTAATTTGAAATTTCAAATTTGAAATTCTGAACCGGATGCTCACGCCCGAACAACTCTCGGCTTACGCGCGCGACGGCTTCCTCGTGCTGGAAGGTTTCGCCGCGCCCGAAGAGTGCGACCGGCTGCGCGAGCGTGCGGAAGAGTTAGTCGAGGAGTTCGAGCCGGGCGAGATTCTGTCGGTCTTCACGACGCGCGAGCAGACGCGGCGGAGCGACGAGTACTTTCTCGACTCGGGCGACAAGGTTCGCTTCTTCTTCGAGGAGGACGCTTTCGACAATGAAGGGCGGCTGACGAAGGAGAAGGCGCGCGCGATTAACAAGATCGGCCACGCGCTCCACGACTTGGACTCTGTCTTTGAAAGCTTCTCACGCGCGCCCGCGGTCGCCGCGCTCGTCAGGTCTCTTGCTTACGAACGTCCTTTGCTCGTCCAGTCCATGTACATCTTCAAGCAGCCCGGCATCGGCGGCGAGGTGACGTGTCATCAGGACGCGACCTTCCTCTACACCGAGCCGATGACCGTCACGGGCCTCTGGTTCGCGCTCGAAGACGCGACCGTCGAGAACGGCTGTCTGTGGGCGCTTCCCGGCGGCCACCGGCGCGGGCTCAAGTCGCGCTTCCTGCGCGCCGAAGGGCACGGCACGCGCTTCGAGACTTTCGACGAGAGCGCTTGGCCGACGGAAGGGCTCGTGTCTCTGGAAGTGAAGAAGGGCGCGCTCGTCGTCCTCCACGGCCTTCTGCCGCACCTGAGCCGCGCCAACCGCAGCCCGCGCTCGCGCCAAGCCTACACGCTCCACGTCATCGAGTCGGGCGCGCGCTACCCCGAAGACAACTGGCTGCGCCGCGCGCCCGACATGCCCCTGCGCGGCTTCGAGTGAGGCCGCGCTCTCACGTCGTTTGAGCAGACAAGCGTACACGTCGTCTGAACTGAGGAGACAACTCGTGACTCTGACCCGCCGCTTTCTAACGGCCATTCTCGTCATCGTCGCCTTCATCATCTCTGCCAACGCGCAGCAGTTCGACCAAAGGCTCTATCAGGGGATGCGCTGGCGCATGATCGGGCCGTTCCGCGCTGGCCGCACCGTGGGCGCGGCGGGCGTGCCGGGACTGCCGAACGTCTTTTACGTCGGCGTCAACAACGGAGGCGTGTGGAAGACCGACGACTACGGGCGCACTTGGAACCCCGTCTTCGATCCGCAGCCCACGGGCTCAATCGGCGCGCTCGCCGTCGCGCCCTCGCGCCCGAACACCGTCTACGTCGGCAGCGGCGAGGGGCTACAGCGTCCAGACCTCTCCGTCGGCGACGGGATGTACAAGTCAACCGACGGCGGCAACACTTGGGAACACCTCGGCCTCCGAGACGGGCAGCAGATCGGCTCCATCCTCGTTGACCCGCGCGACCCCGAGCGCCTCTACGTCGCCGTGCTCGGCCACCCATACGGCCCGAACGAGGAGCGCGGCGTCTTCCGTTCGACCGACGGCGGCAAGACCTTCGAGAAGATTCTCTACAAGGACGAGAACACGGGCGCCATCGCGCTCGCCTTCGACCCGACGAACGCGCGCACCATCTACGCAGTGCTGTGGGCCGCGCGGCAGGGGCCTTGGGAGAACGGCGCGTGGCAGGGGCCGGGCAGCGGCCTCTTCAAGTCCACGGACGGCGGGACGACTTGGAGGCAGTTGACGAAGGGGCTGCCGACGTTTGAACAAGGGCTCGGGCGCATCGGAATCGCCGTCGCGCCGTCAGACCCGAAGCGCATGTACGCCAACGTGGACGCGCCGCAGCTCGGCGGCGTCTACCGCTCGGACGACGCGGGCGAGTCGTGGGTGCGCACGAACGACGAGGTGCGCGTCTGGGGACGCGGCAGCGACTTTGCCGAACTCAAGGTTGACCCGCGCGACGCGGACGTGGTCTACGCCGCCAACACTTCGACGTACAAGTCCGCCGACGGCGGGAAGACCTTCAACGCTTGGAAGGGCGCGCCCGGCGGCGACGACTACCACACCATCTGGATAAACCCTGAGAACTCGCAGGTCGTCCTGCTCGCGTCCGACCAAGGCGCGATCATCACCGTCAACGGCGGGCGGACGTGGAGCAGTTGGTACAACCAGCCGACGGCGCAGTTCTACCACGTCTCGACCGACGATCAATTTCCGTACTGGGTCTACGGCGGCCAGCAGGAGAGCGGCTCTGTCGGCACGACGAACCGCGGCGACAACGGCGCCATCACCTTCCGCGACTGGCGCACCGTGGGCGCCGAAGAGTACGGCTACGTCGCCGCAGACCCTCTGAACCCGAACCTCATCTACGGCGGCAAGCTCTCGCGCTTCGACAAGACGACCGGCCAAGTCGTCAACATCGCGCCCGAGGCGGTGCGCTCGGGCAAGTACCGTTTCCTCAGAACCGCGCCGGTGCTGTTCTCGCCCGTTGACCCGCACGTGCTCTACTACGCCGGCAACGTCCTGTTTAAGACGACGGACGGCGGCAACTCTTGGCAGGTCATCAGCCCCGACCTGACGCGCGAGACCTACGACGTGCCTGAGTCCATCGGCGTCTACCGCAAGCCCGAGATGGCGACGATGCCGCGCCGCGGAGTCATCTACACCATCGCGCCCTCGAACAAGGACGTGAACACCATCTGGGCGGGCACCGACGACGGCCTCATACACCTCACGCGCGACGGCGGGAAGAACTGGACGAACATCACGCCGTCCCAACTGACTTCGTGGAGCAAGGTCTCCATCATTGACGCGGGCCACTTCGATAACAACACCGCGTACGCAGCAATCAACCGCTTCCGCCTCGACGACCTGCGCCCGCACATCTACCGCACGCACGACGGCGGGAAGACTTGGACTGAGATCGTCAACGGCCTTCCCAACGACCCCGTCAACACCGTCCGCGAAGACCCCTTGCGCAAGGGGCTCCTGTTCGCGGGCTCGGAGCGCGCCGTCTACGTCTCGTTCGACGACGGCGACAGTTGGCAGCCGCTCCGGCTCAACATGCCCGCGACCTCCATCCGCGACCTCGTCGTCCACAGAGACGACATCGTCGTCGGCACGCACGGCCGCTCCTTCTGGATTCTCGACGACATCACGCCGCTCCGGCAGATTGACGCTTCGGTCGCGTCCGCGGACGCCTTCCTCTTCGCGCCGCAGACCGCCTACCGCGTCCGCCGCAACGTCAACACCGACACGCCGCTCCCGCCCGAAGAGCCCGCCGGCCAGAACCCGCCCGACGGCGCCATCATCAATTACTATTTGAAGACGGACTCGGGCGGCGCGGTCGTCCTCGAAATCTTCGACCGCGCGGGCAAGCTCGTACGTCGCTTCCGCAGCGACGACAAGCCCGAGCCGCTTAACGAAAAAGAGCTGAACGTCCCGACCTACTGGGTGCGCCCGCCGCGCGTGCTGCCCGCGTCGGCCGGCATGCAGCGCTTCGTCTGGGACTTGCACTACGCGGAGCCGAAGGCGCAGCGCCACGAGTACCCGATCTCGGCCATCTACCGCGACACGCCGCGCGAACCGCTCGGCCCGGCCGTGCTGCCCGGCGAATACACCGTCAAGCTCACGGCCGGGGGCAAGACCTACACGCGCGCACTCACAGTCGTCATGGATCCGCGCGTCAAGACGCCGCGCGCCGGACTCGAACAGCAGTTCACGCTCTCGGCGCAGACGGCCGAAGGCATGACGCAGACCTTCGACGCGCTCGAACAGATAAAGAAGCTCCGCGCGCAGATTAAAGACCTGAGCGCGCGCCAAGGTATAGCGCCCGCGCTCTCGGAAGCGCTCGCCGCGCTCGACCGCAAGGCCGCCGCGCTCTCCGAAGGCGACGCGGGCACGCGCCCGCCGTCCGGCGCCCCGCCCACGCCCGCGCCCGCACCCGCGAACCCGGCCGCCGCGCAGACGGCGCC
>DATFHD010000015.1:0-5252 GCA_035248785.1 Pyrinomonadaceae bacterium
CCGGCCTTCGATGTGCCACCCGCGCCCGCGCGCGAAGAACCGCCGCGGTTGGAAGTGCCGCCGCCCGTCAGTCCGCCGCCCGCGCCGGCCGTGCCGCCGCCGGTCGCGCCGCTGCCTTCACCGCCCGAAGTTCCTCCGCCCGCAGCACCGCCTCCGGTCGTGCCGCCTTCGCCGCCCGCTTCGTCGGCGCCCGGCGTGCCGCCTTCGTTGATGCCCGCGCCCATGCCCGTCGTGCGGCCGATGGCGGCGCCGCCGTGCGTGCCCGCGCCTTCGCCTTCGCCCGCGCCGGAGCCTTCGCCGCCGCCCGTAGTCGTGTCCCCGCTCGCGCCGGTCGTTATGTCCCCGCCGCCGCCGCCCGTGCTTATCTCTCCGCCGGACTCTGCGCCGCCGCCCGTCGCGTCGTCTCTGTCATCTCTTTCACTGGACATCTGCGATCTACTCCTTTAGGTGAGAAGTGTGACCCCACGCTCAGGCGAGGTCGTGCCTAGCGTTATTAGTGCAGCGCGAAAGAGCCTGTGTCGCTTTGCGGCGGAGGATAGCACAACTTTCGACGGCCGGAACCAATACTTTCAAAGGGCGTCGAAAAAAGTCTCCTTAACGTCTTCGAACGCACACAGGCGGCGCGCGACGTTTGCCCGCGCGCGCAGCGAGCCGCCATAATGTGCGGCGCACGGTTCTCCGAACGAAGTACAGATGGAACCACTCTCTTCAGCCGTGGCCGTCCTGACGGCGATGATCACGCCCGCCGTGCTCATCTCGGCCTGCGGCGCGCTCATCCTCTCGACCTCCACGCGTCTGGGCCGCGTCGTAGACCGCGTGCGCCTCCTCATAGACCGCTTCGAGGAGATGATGAACACGCAGAACGACGAGGGAGTCGAGTTGTTCGAGGAGCGCCGCGCGGTCTACTTCGACCAGCTCGACAGGCTGACGACGCGCACGCGCCTCCTGCAAAGGAGCATGCGCGTCTTCTACTTCACGCTCGGCGTCTTCGTCGCGACGAGCGTCGCCATCGGCTTAGTCGCCGCCGTCGGCCGCCCCTCCTACGCGTGGTTCCCCGTCGTGCTCGGGCTCGGCGGCGCCTGCGGACTCTTCTACGGCAGCGTCCTTCTTATAAAGGAGTCGCGCCTCGCGCAGTACGCACTGAACGCCGAGATGGACTTCATCTGGAAACTCGGCCGCGCCCTCGCCCCGCCCGACCTGCGACAGACGCGCAGCCCGCATTTCAACCCCCTCACACTCCGCCGCAAGCCTTGGACGCGCGACCCGCGCGCCTGACCCCCCGCAGACCCGAGCCTACGCCCCTTCCCCGGCGCCGGAGACGACATTCCGGCCGTCAGAGACGACTTCCGGAGCGTCGGAGATGATTTCCGGAGCGTCAGAGACGGCTTCCGGCACGTTGGAGAAGGCTTCCGGAGCGTTGGAGACGACTTCCGGCGCTGCAAAGATGGCTTCCGGAGTGTTACAGATGATTTCCGGCGCTGCAAAGATGACTTCCGGAGCGTTGGAGATGGCTTCCGGCGTGTTACAGATGGCTTCCGGAGTGTTGGAGAAGGCTTCCGGCGCTGCAAAGATGATTTCCGGCGGTGCAAAGATGACATTCGTGTGATTTCAGTACACATTTCGGCCGCAGATTTTCAGTTTGAAGCCGCTCGACATGTCATTCTTGATAATTTTGTTGCAAAAGTGTTTTGCATTGACTAATATGCTTGTGGCTAAACGGCTGTCTGGACGGCCGTGCAGACCTGTTTGCATCCGCCTTTGACGCGCGAACGCCTTAACCCTCCGAATTCGTTCGTGGGCGTAAAACCTGACGAACTGCCGCACGGCCGCTGATTGGCTCCCCGAAGTTTCTGCCCCGGAGCAACCTCCGCCCCGGCACATTTTCCGGCGAGACTGCCCGCCCAAAACACACGCAGTCGCTAAATCCCCCCGAAAGGAAGAGAAAACAATTCATGCTCAATTCAGTCGAACGTGCTAAACGCGTGCTGTTCGCCGTCGCCCTTCTTGTGGCGGCTGCGTCGGCCGCGTCGGCGCAGACCACCGGCTCGGTGACGATGACCGGCGCGGTCTCCAACTTCGTCGAACTCCGCTCCGGCGGCGCTGTCACCCTGACCGGCAACTCCGGCGGCGGCGTCACCACGGACGGCACGGCCAACAGCCCCCTCGCGGTCGTCGTAGACCTCGGGGAGTTGGGCCCGGCCAACACCAACTCCTTCGTCAAGCTCAGCGTGCCGCTCAAGATGCGCAGCAACGTCGCCTACCAGCTCGACATGACCAGCAGCGTGGCGGGCGCGGGCGCGACCTCCTACAGCCTCAAGGATTCGGACGTGGGCTTCGGGCTGGTGACGAGCGCGCGCGCGGCCAACCTCGCCAGCGGCACCGACACCAGCGCGGCCAACGGCGACCCGACCACGGGCGGCTCGACCGACGCCAACGGCCGCTGGACTTACAGCGGCGCGGGCGCCAACCTCGGCGCCTACTCGTCGGCCGCCACAGTCCTCAGCGGCCCGCGCATCAACAAGGCCGTCCCCCGCTCCGACAACAACGGCCTGACGCTCCCGGCCGTCTTCGCCGTCAAGCCGCAGTTCTACGACCCGGCGGCCTCAGTCACCATCACCGCCAACTTCACCATCTCCGCTCCGTAACCCTTCGGCCAGCGATTAACGAACAAGGGGGCACGTTCAGGTCGGCCGGCGCGGCGCGCACGCTTCACACGGAAGCACACGCGCCTCGCCGGCCGGCCGAAGTTAAAGACTGCGAAGTTAACGACCCTGAAGAGAAACGCGATGAACAGAACCCTCTCAAACTTAAAGCGCGCCGGCTTCGTCGTCGCACTCCTTATTGCCGCCGCCGCGTCCGCCTCGGCGCAGACGAACACCGGCAGCGTCGCCATGTCGGCGACCGTCTCGAAGTTCGTCGAGATACAGTCGGGCGGCGCCGTCACCTTAACCGGCAACTCGGGCGGCGGCGTCGGCACCGACGGCTCGGCCGGCCAGCCCCTCGGCGTCTCCATCAACCTCGGCGAACTCGGCCCGAGCAACGCAAGCTCTTTCGTGACCGCGACCGTGCCGCTCAGGCTCAAGAGCAACGCCGCCTACGTCCTCTCCGTGAGCGCGACCGTGAGCAGCACGGGCTCGACCGCCAACAAGATCACGGCGGCCGACATCGGCTTCGGACTCGGCGCGGTGACGCGCTCTGGCACGGGCGTCAACGCCTCGGGCACCGACACCAACGCGACCTCGGGCGACCCGACGCTCGCCGCCAACGGCTCGGTCAACGGCGCGACGGGCCGCTACGAGTTCACGGCGACGCGCTCGAACCTCGGCGCCTTCACCACCTCGACGACGGCGCTCAGCGGCTCCTACATCATGAACGCCGTGCCGCGCAGCAACAACAACGGCCTCAACGTCCCGGCCGTCTTCGCCGTCAAGCCGCAGTTCTTCGAGAACGGCAGCACCAACATCAACGTGACCTTCACGGTCACCGCCCCCTGACCCGCCGACGACATTGGGCGGCCCTCCCCTCATCCAGCAAAGCCGACGTTGACGAACTCGCGCTCCATCTTCCTTGTCATCTTCTCGTGCCTGCTCGTGCTCGCGGCGGCGCGCGGGACGAACGCGCAGTCACAAACCTTCGACATCAGTAGCGGCGGCCAGCCGACCATCACGGGCGCGCTCGGCGGCTCGGTCTCGGGCAGCGCGAGCGCGCTCAACGACCTCGTCGTCACGATCAACTTCGGCGAGGTCTCGCCCGCGAACGGCAACGGCGTCGTGAAGGTCGTCGTCCCCGTCGCCGTGCGCAGCCGCCAGCCCTACATGGTGACGGTCTCGGTCACGGGCTCGGCCAACGTCAACCCGAGCGCGATTCAACTGACGGACATCGGCTTCGGCGTGAGCAACATGCGCCCGCTCGGCGGCAAGGCGCAGATTTGCAGCAACAGCAGCCACCTCATCTACACGCCCTTCGGCAACGACCCGTCCACCTCTTTCACGCTCAACGCGAGCGGCCGCGTCGCGTACACTTCCGACCTTGCGGACATCTCGGGCGCGACGACCATCCTGAGCGGCCCGAAGCTGACGCAGGGCACGAGCACCAGCCGCCGCGACGACGACGCTTGGGTCTTCGACGCGGTCTTAGTCATCGTCCCGCAGTACTTCGCCCCCGGCAACGCGAGCGCCACGCTCACCTTCAACATCTCCTCCGGCCCCAACGTCCAATGCTGACGAACACGCAAATGAGACACGCACGCAGAAACACTTCGACGCTCCTGCTGCTCCTTCTCCTGTCCGCCTCTTCGGCCTCCGCGGCGATGGCGCAGGGACAGGCGACGGCCTCGCCCGCGCAGACGACGACGGCGCAGACGACCGTGCCCTCGGCGCAGACGACCGCGCAGCCCGGCTCGGACGGCATCGCGCTCGCGCCCGCGCGCGTCGAGTTGGAGATGCAGCCCGGCTCGGAGACGACGGTGGTCGTCAACCTCGACTACCGCGCGTTGAACGACGCGGCGCAGCCCGCGCGCATCGTGGCGAGCCTCAACGACTGGAACATCACGCGCGAAGGGCAGGTTGAGTTCTACCGCGCGGGCACGCAGGCGAACTCCGCCAGCCCTTGGCTCATCTACAGCCCGGCCGAGACGACCGTCGAGCCCGGCAAGACGCACTCCATACGCGTCACCGTCACCGTCCCGAAGGAGGCCGCGGCGGGCGATCACCTCGCCGCGCTCATCGTCGAGCAGAGGCCCGACAGTATCAAGTTCAACAGCCAGAGCCGCCGCCAGATGGTCGTGCGCTACCGCATGGCCTGCGTCTTCTACATCAAGGTGCCGCAGCTCACGCGCCGCGGCTCGCTCGAAAACCTACAGGCCGCGGCCGACGCCGACGGCGTGACGGTCGTCCCTACTCTGAAGAACGGCGGCAACAGCGTGCTCCGCCCCGTCTCTTCGGCGAAGGTCGTGGACGCGGCGGGCCGCACGGTCGCCGAACTCCCCGAAGGCGAATCGCTCCCCGTCCTCGGCGGCGCCGAGCTGAGCCAGAAGCTACGCATAGACAAACAACTCGCGCCCGGCGCCTACTCCGTCAGATACAGGATTGATTTCCAAGACGGCAGCCGCACGACCGAAGGCGTTACCGACCTCGTCGTGAAGTAGTCGAAAACAGAACCGCGAGCGTTAAGCGAGCGGGTCGGAGTTACTTCATAGACTCATATGAAGTAACTCCGACCCGCTCGCTTAACGCTCGCGGTTCTGTTATTTG
>DATFHD010000016.1:0-14165 GCA_035248785.1 Pyrinomonadaceae bacterium
TTCGGCAGGCAGCGTCTCTTCGAACGCCGCGTCGTCGAGTTTGGAGAGGACGGCGTGGACGATCTCTCGCAGGCGCTTCGTGCGGAACTCGCCGAGCTTGCGGTAGACCGGCACCCGGCGCCCGACGTGTATCGCCGCGAGCGACGGGTCTGTCGCCTCGTCAACCACATTCTCGTCAGCCGTCTCTTCATCCGCGTCCGACGCGCCGCCCTCATCTTCAACAGCGGCGCCGTCAGAGTCCATGCTGCCGTTAAAGTTAACAGACGTGCTGTCCGGACTCCCGCCGGACTGCTCGGCGATGCGTATCAGCGCGTTCTCGGGCGGGGTGAAGGTGCCGGGCAGCATCTCAAGCTCGTCGGGCTTCGAGAGCATCAGGGCGTAGGTGTTGCTGCGCGAGTCCCACTCCCACCTGCCGAAGGCGATGAAGCGCGCGCCGCGCTGGAAGCGCTGCTTGTGATAAGCGACGATGCGCCCGGCCTGCCTTCCGGAGACGAACCACTTGACGACGACGGGCTTGCCGGCGCGTTCGGGGTCGCTCGCAGTCACTTCAAAAATATAGAGCGGCGGCGCCTTCGGCCCGCGGTGCTTGCCGACCTGAAAGCCGCCGGCCACGCGGACGTAGAGGTCGAGCGAAGCCTCGACGCCGTTCGTCAGGTCTGCGATGCGCGCCATGTTCGAGCGATCCTCGTAGCGCATCGGCAGGTAGTTGAGGAGGTCTTCGATGACGACCTCGCCCGCGTCGCGCTTGCCCGCGACGTTCGCCAGCGCCAGCGCCAGACGGCGCGCCGTCTGCGCCCCGAGCCGCGCGATGCCGTGCTCGTGCAGATGTAAGACCGGCGTGTCGAGCGAGAGAGACATGGGAAAAGCCGTGAACCGTAAACCGTGAACCGTGATGAGAAGAAGCAAACGCCCCTTCTCATCACGGTTCACGTTCTTGTCACGGTTCGCGGTTCACGATTCACGCTCTTATGCCGTCGCCGCGCCGGCGGGCGTGCAGAAGCGGTCGAAGGCTTGGGTCAACTCCTGCGCGATCTCTTCGGCGTAGCGGTTCTCGATCTGTTGGCGTTCGAGCATGAAGACGAGCTTGCCGTCTTTGAAGAGGCCGATCTGCGGAGACGACGGCGGGTAGGGCGCGAAGTAAGCTCGGGCCTTGGCCGTCGCCTCGATGTCGGCGCCCGCGAAGACGGTGATGGAGCGGTCGGGTCGCGCTTCGTTCTGCAAGGCCAGCGCGACGCCGGGGCGCGCCTTGCCCGCGGCGCAGCCGCAGACCGAGTTGACGACGACGAGCAGCGTGCCCTTCGTGTCGTTGATTGCCGCCTCGACCTGCTCGGGGCTTCGCGTCTCCTCGACGCCGATGCGCGTCAGGTCTTCGCGCATCGGCTTAATGAGAATTTCTGAGTAAGGCATCTTTCTTCTTCTCCTGACTGTTGGACTTCGACGGATAATTTAGCACACGGGGCGCTGGGCCGCGGAGCGTGCCGGTCAGGGACTTAGCACACGGCCGGTGTGCTTCAGGTACAACCCCGGCGGGTCTGTCCGAGACTTTTGCGCCGAAGGCCCCTCCCACAGGTCTAAACTCACGTACATCGCGGACGAGACGGGCAGAAGCGTCACGAGCACGAGCAGCGGCAGAGACACGAGCGCAGACTTCCCGCGCACGTAGCGTGTCAGCGGCAGCGCGAGCATGGCGGGGATGACGGCGGCGAAGAAGACGCGCAGCGCGTAGAGCCAACGCCACGAAGAGGGCGTGATAGGGATGGCGCCGGCCGTGAGAGCCCAGCCGAAGAGCGGGCCGAAGACGCAGCCGACGAGCCAGAAGGCTCCGACGCGGTCTAGCCAGTCGCCGCGCGCGCGTACGGGCGTGTGGTACTCGGTGAGCGGCCGGAAGAAGAGCCCGACGGCGGCGAGCAGGAAGTAGGCGACGAAGAAGACGGTCGTGCCCCAGCCGAGCGGCCCGACCTCGCCGAAGCGCAGGTAGAAGAGCGCGGGGACGCCGACGGCCGACCACGCCGCCGAGACGAAGCACTGCCATATCGCGCGGCGGCGCGAAGCCTCGTCCGTGACGCCGAAGAAGGACTTGGCCACAAGGTCGGCCGTCTCCTGCGGAGTCATTTCGGGCGTGCGCGTCGGAGGGTTCATGTCGTCTCGACGTTCAGGCGTTGATGAACGAGGGCGAGTCTCTGTTGACGGACGGAGGCAAGTCTCAACGGAGCCGCCCGTGCTAAACGTCGGCGCCGCGCGTGACGGTGATGCGGCGCGGGTCTTCGCCGTCGCCTTCGATGCGGACGCGCCAGACCGACGGGGGCAGGCGGTACTGGCCCAGACGCTCGGCCCACTCGATGACGATGACCGCGCGTTCGTCGGCGAGCAGTTCGTCCAGCTCGACGGCGTGCGCCGCGGCCGGGCCTTCGGCGAGGCGGTAGAGGTCGAGGTGGTAGAGGACGAGGCGGCCTTCGCCATGGCGGTTGACGAGCGTGAAAGAGGGGCTTGAGACTTCCGCCGCGTCGAGGCCGAGCCCCGCGGCGAGCCCCTTGACGAAGACCGTCTTGCCCGCGCCGAGCACGCCGCTCAGCAGCAGAATCTCGCCGCCCGCGAGGCGTTCGCCGACACACCGCCCCGCCTCGAACGTCTCCTCGGGCGCGCGCGAAATCAACTCTCCCGCCTGAATAGTCTCGTCGGGCGTGGACGTGCTCAAGGCATTTCTCCTTTTGCGTTGAAAGGCGTCTCGCCTTCCGCGTCGAGCGCGCGCACGGCGGCGCCGAGGTGGCGGCGCACGTCGGACGCGACCATCGTTCGCATCCCGAGTTCGCGCGCGGCCGAGTCGCCTGCGAGCCCCGCGACGTAGACGGCAGCGACGACCGCCGACAATGCGTCTGCCTCCGTCTTCTTCGACGGGGCGTCTGCCTCCGTCTTCTTCGTCGCGAACTCCTGCGCGAGGAAGCCCGTGATGATACCCGTCAGTGTGTCGCCGGAGCCGGCCGTGCCGAGGCCGGCGTTGCCGGTCGGGTTGACGTAGACGCCGCCGTCGGGCGCAGCGACGAGCGTGCGCGTGCCCTTTAGGACGACGACGAGGCCGTGCGCGGCCGCGAACTCCGAGACGGCACGCGTGCGTTCGGCGAGCGCGCCCCGGTCTGTCGCGCCGAGCAGACGCAGCATCTCGCCCTCGTGCGGTGTGATGATGATGGGGGCCGCGCCCGTCCCGCTTAACTCCGTGGGCCACGGGGCGAGGGCGTTGAGGCCGTCCGCGTCTATGACGACGGGCGTCGTGCGTTGTTCGATTAATTCACGGACGGAGCGGCGCGTCGAGTCGGAGTCGCGCGTGAGGCCGGGGCCGACGGCGACGACCGTCGCGCGCCCGGTCAGTCGCTTCAGTTGAACCGAAGCCTCCGCAGCGATGCTTCCATCTTCGGTCTCACTCAGCGCGGCCGTCATCACTTCCGGCATCAGGCGCGCGGCGACCGCGGGCATCGCAGACTCGGCCGTCGCAAGCGTGACGAGCCCCGCGCCCGAGCACATGGCGGCGTCGGCCGAGAGCACGGCCGCGCCCGTCATCCCGCGCGAGCCCGCGACGACGAGCGCGTGGCCGTGCGTGTTCTTGTAAGAGTCGGGCGCGTAGCGCGTCGCTTCGAGCCACGCGCGCGCGTCTTCCGATTCAATCAGGAAGAGCTTCGAGGGCGCGGCGCCGACGAGCGCGGGCGGCGAGCCGATGTCGGCGACGGCGAGCCGGCCGTTGAAGTGCGAGGCGGGCGGGAGCACGTTCGCCGGCTTCGCGGCCGTGAAGGTGACGGTCAGGTCTGCGCGTACGGCCGGGCCGATGGTGTTCTGTAAATCAGCGTTCAGGCCCGACGGGAGGTCGAGCGAGACGAAGAGCGGCGCGGCGTGCCCGGCGTGCTCGCGCGCCGCGCGGAGCAGTTCGAGGTGCGCGACCGCTTTGGCGAAGACGCCTTCGAGCGGGCGCGTGAGGCCCGTCCCGAAGAGCGCGTCCACAATCACGTCGTAGCCGTGGCGCGCGCTCGCGACGGCCTCCCACGCGGGGATGTCTCGGCACTCGACGAAAGAGAGCGGCGGCGGGAGGTGTGCGGAGCCAGCGTTGAAACCTGCGAGGCGGCGTACGATCTCGAAGTTCGCGCGCGCGTCGCCCTTCGTCTCCTCCACGCGGCCGAAGAGGAGCACGTCGGCGCGCGCGCCCGACATCCAGAGCACGCGCGCGAGCGCCGCGCCGTCGCCGCCGTTGTTGCCGGGGCCGCAGAGAATCTGGAAGGTCTTGCCTTTGAGGTCGTGCGAGAACTGCGCCGCGATTTCGCGCGCGGCGGCCGAGGCGGCCGACTCCATCAGGAGTAGAGAGGGGACTGCGTACCGCTCCGTCGTCAGGCGGTCAATCTCGCGCATCTCGGCTGCCGTCACGATCTTTCTCACGCGGCGGGAATGATAGCACGGAGTCTGTTAACGGAAGAGAATGAGGCGCGGCGGATTCTCAGGGAGGGTTTGTGAGTCCGCGGCGCGGTGCGCCGAAGGGAAGGGGACAAAAAAGACCCAAAAAGAAAAAGGCGCCATCTGCGCCTCGCCGCCTCACTTCCGCCGCCGCTACGCCTGCCGCCTCGCCGAGCTTCCCGTTTTGTTGTATCCCCCATAAATGTTCAATGGAGTTTGTCCTCCAGAAAAATTTTCGGGCACGGTGAAAAAAAAATCGGCGGAGGGGCGAGGGGCTTTTTGGAATAAAAAGCGGGGCCGAGTTTTCACACGGCCCCGCTTTTCCTGAAAGTTGTTTGTCGAGACTTTGGAGCGCCCCGGACTTACTTCGCGGCCGATTTACGGCGGCGGCGTGCCCCGGCGGCGACGCCCGCCAAGCCCGTCCCGAGCAGAATCATCGTCGCGGGTTCGGGGACGGGGGCCGCTGTGACCTGTCCCTGAACCGTGGTCTCGCCGTTATTCGTGCTCGGAGGCACGAGGGCCAGCGGGTTATTGACGATGTTGTAGACGACCCCGTTGATGGTCGTTGAGGTTACGGTGAAAAGAATCTGGCCGTTGCTGCTGTTCTGTGTGATCGTCCCAGTCAGCGAGCCGGAGACGGAGCCCGAGCCCGCGCTCGGGACGGTCTGGGTGATGTCGATTGTTAGCGTGGTGCCCGGGGCGATGGTGCCCCCGCTCCCAGTCGTGGAGGTCGTGATCGTGCCGAAGCTGGCGAACGTGCTGGGATTCGCGTTCACGGTCGCCGACGATACGCCCGTGAACGTTAAGGTCAGCGTGTTCCCGCTGCCGCCGAAGGTGATGCTGTTGCTGTTGTTGTTGAACAGCCCGGCTGTCGTGAATGTGACGGTGTCGGCCTTAGCCTCCCCTGACGCTAAAGCGAGGAAGGCGATGGCGCAGATGCCGAGTGCGAGCGGTTTGACCATCGCGAGAAGTCGGTTAGTCATTAATGGTTCCTCCGTCTGTCCTTCCGAGACCTTGTTCGTTTGCACTCTAACCTTTGGGACGGCCGTGGCGCAGGAGCGGGGCTGCCGCTGCGCCGGGGCCGGAGGGCGAGGGGAAACCGCACTTTCCGTCGCCTTTCGCTTTAAAGTGGCCCGAGGCCGAAGATTTCCGGAGACGACCGGGGCATGTGGCAGTCGCCGGAAAGATTTCAAAATTACTGGACGCGATAATCCCAGTAAATGCTTAATTCTGCGGCCGTTTCAGAAAAGTGGAAGTGACTTTAACGGCTTCCAGAAAAATTGTAAAGAAAAATATCAGGCGGCGGCCGGTAAACGAGCCTTTTACTCGTTTACCGGCCGCCGCCGTCTTAACTTTTACGAAGCGCGGGAGGCCGGCGCTCAGTCCGTCCCGGCGTTTTTCGACGCGGCCTGCCGTCTGCGCCTGCGCGCGCGTGCGGCGATGCCGGCCAGCCCAGTCCCGAAGAGGAACATGGTCGTCGGCTCGGGGACGGCGGCCGGCCCCTGACCGAGCTTGAAGTTGGTGAAGGAGCCCGTGTCGTCGCTCGTCCGGGCGAAGAGCCCGAGGCGGAGGTTCGGGTCGGACTGGAAGGCGGCCTGAAGCAGCGCGGCCTGCGTGGCGTCGAGCCCGAAGACGTAATCGCCGTGCCCCTGCCCGCCGGCCAGCTCGACGAAGTACTGCGGGGCGGCGGTGAACGAGCCTTGGAACATGACGGCGCCGGTGGTCGAGTTGTAGGCCGTCAGCGTCAACTCGTGGAGCATCAAGTCGTTGTCCGGGTCTTCCACGTCCATGTAGATGCGGAGTTGGCCGGCGTTCGTGATGCCCGCCTCGGCGAACGAGAGGGTCTTGGTGTGCTCGCCCTGCTTAGCGATCTCGCCCGTGATAACGTCCTTCGAGCCGTTCCAAGCGACCGAGCCGTAAGCGTTATCGGTGTTCTTGGGCGATTGGATGGACAGGATTGACTCCGGCTGGTGGCCGACGCCGCCCGCAGGGGCCGACTCTCCCGGCAGAAGGATGATGTCGGCGCGCGCCTGACCGGCCGTGAGTGCCACGAAGAGCAATGCCGCGCAACCGAACAGCGCGCTCCTGAAAAGATTTCTCGTCATTTACCGCCTCCTTGAACTTTGAGTGAAACGTCTCCGGGCTTCGTAAAACCTGTTGCTGCGGCCGGGGGTTTGGCCTGTTCCGCCGGGGACACGACTTTTGTCCCCGCTTAACTAGAGGAAAATGTTAATCACACGGGGGTTCCAGAAGGTGCGGTGACGGACAAGAGGGCAGGACTAAACACGAAAAGGCCGGGGACGAACGTTCGTCCCCGGCCCCGCTTTGCTTTCTCGCGCCGGACAGGCGCGTCGCCGCGGCCCGAAATCTGGGAGGCTTAAGCCTTGCTGCTGCGACGGCGGCGCGCGCGTGCGGCGATGCCGGCCAGACCCGTGCCGAAGAGGAGCATCGTCATCGGCTCGGGGACGGGGTTGTTCGGCGTGCCCGGCACCTTCTCGCTCTTATCGGTGTTGGCGATGCTCGTCAGGTGGACGATCAGGTCTTCGATCTGCAAGGACGTAAGGTTCGCCGGAGCCGAGAAGACGAAGGTGGCCGTCGCGGATTGTCCGCTCGAAAGCCTGATGGAGTTGCCGTTACCGTCGGCGATCAACTCGAAGTTGCCGAGCCCGCCGCCGGGCCCCGCGCCGGCCGACCATCCGTTTGTGGCTGACGTCGCCGAAGTCAGCGTCAGGTTCGGTGTGGTGTTGAAGCCGATGCCGGTGACGAAAGTGTCGGAGGTGGAGGTGTTAGTGAGCGTAACTTTCAGTTGGTTCCCGCTCAGGAGGAACGTGGCGGTCGCGGTGCTGCCGTTCGGGTCGGAGAACGACTTGAAGTTCACGGTCGTCGGGACACCGCTGGTAAGCGTGATGGTGTCGGCGCGCGCGACCGAGTTCAGGGCGAGCATGGCGAAGGCGGCCGCGACTGTGAGCAAAGCTTTTCGGAACATTGTTTACCTCAATTCTCCCGTAAAAGGGGCTTGGTGTCGGAGTTCCCCTGCGCCGTAGACGCGAGGGGCGTTGGGGCAAAAGCGCGGCGTCGAGGTTAAATGTTCCCCGTTGCCTTTCCTGTTCAAACACTCTTGGCCCTTTGTTCTGCCAGAGTAAGACAGGTAATGCCGAGCTATTTCCAGAATTTGCGAGAGGGCGAGATTATTAACAGCAACCGGCCGAAAGGTCAACGATAATTTCTAACCTTAAATCTCTGTGCACTTTAAGACCGACGCCGGAGGAGCAGCCGCGTGAAGCGCCCGACCACGGCACGCGACTCCGGTAGCCCCCACGCGGACGTGAGCGCGAAGTAGAGCAGCCCGTAAGGCGTCAGCACCAGCAGCGCGAGGATGATGGGGTGAACCGGCCCGACGAGCAGCCTCAAGCCCCACGCCACGCCCGCGCTCAAACCGGCCGAGACCCAGAGCTTCGAGACGTACGAGAGCGGCAGCCCCGTCCGGCCGATGCGCCGGTTCAGGCCGCGCCGCAGCAGCGCGAACTCGACCCAGCCGGCGAGGCCAGCCGAAGCCGTCAGGCCCACCGCGCCCCACTGTCGCGGGAGCCCCAGCGCGTCCGGCAGCGGCAGCGCGAAGAGGTAGCCGAGCACCGTCGTCAGGAAGACGCGCACGACGGCGAAGCGTAGCGGCGTGCGCGTGTCGTGCAGCGCGTAGAAGGTCGAGGCGTAGAGGCGCCCGAGCGTCGAGGCCAGCAGCCCCACGGCCGAGCCGGCGAGGATGGCCCAGACGTAGACGGTGTCCGCGCGCCCGAACTTGCCGTTCTGGTAGAGCGCGCCCGCCATCACGTCGCCGAGCGCGAGGAAACCCATCGAAGAGGGCACGATGAAGAGCGCTATCTGCCGCAAGCCGGCTTCGAGTCGCGCGCGGAGCGTGTCGGCCACAACCGTCTGCTCGCCGACGGCGCTCGACATCTCGGGCAGCTCGGCCGCCGAGACCGAGATGCCGAAGAGGCTGACGGGCAGCGTGTACAAACTCTGCGCGTAGCCGAGCGCGGCGACCGCGCCCGTGCCGAGCCAGCTCGCCAGCCACGCGTCCACGAACGCGCTGATCTGCACCACGCCGCGGCTGAAGAAGACCGGCACGAAGTTCTTGATCACAGTCCGCACGTGTGAGTTCGTCAGCCCGAGCGCGACGCGCGCGCGCTTCAAGAGCAGGAGCACCGTCGGCAACTGCACCGCGAACTGCAAGGCGCTCCCCACGACCGAGCCCCACGCCGCGTAGGCCGCCACGTTCCCCCACACGCCGAGGTTGCCGTTCGGAGTCCGGCGCACGGGCCAGCCCGCCCACGCGAGCGCCGCGATGAGCGCGCAGTTCCAGACGACCGGCGCCGTGTAGGAAAGAAAGAAACGCCGGTGGCTGTTGAGGACTCCGAGGCACCAAGCCGAGAGCACGAGCAGCCCCGCGCCGGGGAAGAAGATGCGGACGAGGCGTTCGGTCAGCACGCGCTTCTCGCCCTCGAAGCCCATCGCGATGACGTTGATGAGGATGGGCGAGGCGAGCACGCCCGCGAGCACGAAGATCGAGACGACGAGCGCGAGCAGCGTGAAGACAGACCAAGCGACGCGGTCGGCCTCTTCGTCGTCCTTGTGCGCGAGCAGCTTTGCGTAGACGGGGATGAAGGAGGCCGAGAGCGCGCCTTCGCCGAAGACGTTCTGTAGAAAATTCGGGATGCGGAACGCCGCGTTGAAGGCGTCCATCGCGTCGGAGTTGCCGAGGAAGTAGGCGAAGACGCGCTGGCGTATGACGCCGACGATGCGGCTCAGCAGAATCCCCGCGCCGACGAGAAAGGCGCCGCGCCCCGTGGCCAGCGTCCTGCGCTCGCGCCGCGCGACCTCCTTCTCTTCGGGGAACTCGCCGCCGGCCGCGCCGACCGGCACGTCCGTCTGCCCCGCCAGCAGTTCGGCCTCGCCGTGCTCGGCGTCGCGCGGGTCTGGCGCACGTCGCTCTTCTTTCGGGTCGGCCTCGGTGTCTCTTCTCATCAACAGTCTGAACCGTCAAAAGGCGGGGCGGCCTTACAGGTCGTACTCCTTTATCTTCGTCAAGAGAGTCTTGTAGCTGACGCCGAGCGCTTCGGCCGCGCGCGTCTTGTTGCCTTCGTGCGCGCGCAGCGCCTCCGAAATCTTGCGCCGCTCGACGGCGCGGACGGCGCGGTCTGCGGCCTCTGCGAGCGTGCCCGAAAGGTCGAAGGCGGCGCGGCCTTCATCTTTAACGCCGCGCGCTCCGCCCGCGAGCCCGAGGTCTGCGGGCGTGAGCGAGGCCGAGTCGGCGAGGATGCAGGCGCGCTCGATTGCGTTCTCAAGCTCGCGGACGTTGCCGGGCCAGTCGTGCGCGCGAAGGGCGGCGACCGACTCGTCCGTGAGCGCCGCCTCGCGCTTGCGAAGCTCGCGGCCGAGTTGCGCGGCGAAGTGGCGAGCCAAGAGCACCACGTCGTCGCCGCGCTCGCGCAGCGCCGGCACGCGAACGGGGAAGACCGCGAGACGAAAATATAAATCACGCCTGAACTCGCCCGCGTCCGACGCCGCTTGCAGGTCGCGGTTCGTGGCGGCCACGACGCGCACGTCAACCTGTACGGGCGCGCGCCCGCCGATGCGGTCAACGACCTTCTCCTCAATGGCTCGCAAAAGTTTCCCCTGCGCCGCGAGGGGCAGTTCGCCTATCTCGTCTAAGAAAATCGTGCCGCCCGAAGCGAGTTCAAACTTGCCGGGGCGACGTTCGGTCGCGCCCGTGAAGGCGCCGCGCTCGTGGCCGAAGAGCTCGGACTCGATGAGCGTTTCTGGAATGGCGGCGCAGTTGATGGCGACGAAGGCGCGGTCGCGCCGCGGCGAAAGATGATGGACGGCGCGCGCGAAGAGTTCCTTGCCCGTGCCCGACTCGCCGAGCAGGAGGACGGTCGTGTCGGTCGTCGCAACGCGCTGCGTCTCGGCGACGGCGCGCTTGATGGCCTCGCTCTCGCCGACGATGCGCGGGAAGCCGTAACGGCGCGACCACTCCTCGCGCAGCAGAACGTTCTCCGTTCGCAGCCGCGCCTGCTCAAGCGCGCGCTCGACGAGGAGCAGAAGGTGGTTCGAGTCCACGGGCTTTTGCAGGAAGTCGTGCGCGCCCTCCTTCATCGCCTGCACGGCCTCGTCAATCGAGCCGTAGGCGGTCATCAGGATGACGGGCACGTCGGCGTCGGCCGCCTTCGAGGCGCGCAGCACGTCGAGCCCAGAGCCGTGCGGCATCCGCAGGTCTGTGAGGACGAGCCGGAAGGGTTCGCGCGCGACCGACTGCGCGGCGGCGCGCGCGTCCTCGGCCTCGGCCACCGTGTAACCGGCGCTCTCCAAGGTCAGGCGCAGCACGCGCCGCAGACTCTCCTTGTCTTCGACGAGCAGAACGTCAGGCATAAAAGTTAAGTGATAAGTGATGAGTGATAGGCGATAAGAGAAGAGGACGCGGGCCGCCGTTCTTTCTTATCACTTATCACTCATCACTTATCACTTTATTCGTGGCGGATGGTAGCGACGCCGTGGGGGCGTGTCAAGCAAGAGGGCCGCGGGCGGGCGTCGGCGCGGCGGGCGCGGAAGGGGAGAGGCGCGCGCCGCTTCCCTCTGAAGGAAGGCGGCGCGCGCCTCTCGGATGACTTTCGGTTGAAGGGCGCGGGCCGTGTGCTACTTCTCGACGACGCCGATGACGCGGCAGCCGAGCGACTCCATCGCCCTGCGCACGTCGTCGGAGTTGTATCCGACGAGCGAGTTGCCGCCGCCCGAGGTTGCGACGCTCGGCGCGAGGAAGCCGCCCGCGCCGGTGTAAGACTTAGTCCCGCCGTCCCAGTTGTGCTGGAACTTGGCGACGACGAGTGCGCCGCCGATGCCGGGCGTGCCGTTGCGGTCAACGTCGCCGTCGCCGAGCGCGAGGATGATGCCGTGGTAGGTGGCGCTGCCGCCCTGCGTGTACTTGCCGGTCAGGATGAGCAGCCCCGCGCCGTTCTCGCTGCCGTTGAAGGTCACGTCGCCGTCCACGAAGCTGAACTTCGGGGTGTCGGGCGAGCCGAAGTCGGTCGGGTTCAGCCGCCCCTGCGTGACCGCCTCGGCCCTCATCTGGGTGAGGAAGGCGCGGGCGTTGTCGGCGGTTTGGAGCCACGTCTCAAGGTCTGTCGGGTTGATCTTCGTCAACTGCTGCGCGCCGATGACGTTGGCGCCGTCCTCGCTGATGGCCTTCTCGGCCTTGCCCAGCGTGCCGGTGTTGAGGCCGTCGCCCCCGTCGTAGTCGGCCGAGTTGGTGACGGCGAAGGCGGGCACGGGCGCCTGCGGGGTGACCGCGGTGTCGTTGCCGTTCCACAGGTGCGGGTCGCTGTTGCCGATGGTGAAGGTGCTCATGGCCTGTGTACTGGTGTCGTGGCTGCGGATGGCGACGGCCGCGCGGACGGTGAACTCGAACGAGAAGGCGTCCACCGTCATCTGCAAGACCTTCACCGCGCCCTTCGGCCCGCGCCCCGTCGAGGTGATGAGGAGGAAGCGCGGAAGGTAGGGCGAGGGCGGCAGCGGCGCGCCCGGCGCGAAGGCCGCGTCGCGGACGTTGAGCGAGAAGGAGGTGGCCGGGTTGGTGCTGCTGAGCGTCCGCATGTCGGCCGTGAGCCACGTCGAGAGGTTGCCGCCGTTGTTGACGCAGTTGGCGGCCGCGCCGCAGACGACGGTGCGGAAGTCGGCCGACGTGCCCGACGGGTTCGACGGCACGTTGCGGCGCAGGACGGCGAGGCCCGCGTCGAGCCCCGCCTGAGCCGCGTAGTAAGCCTGCATCTCGGCCGTCGAGTCAACGGCCGTGGTGGCAGACATGGTGGTCGTGATGATGAGCGCGCCGCCCGCGCTCAGCAGCAGCGCGGACATCAGGAGCGTCGTGACGAGCGCCGCGCCGCGTTCGCCGCGGCGGTCGCGGGCGCCCGGCCTGTGACTGTTATTCATCTCCTTGAACCTCTCGAAAGGGGATGCCACTTTCGTTTCTCTCCGGGCGTCTCAGTAGTTGTCCAAATCGAAATTGCGCAGCGCCACGTCCGAGGCGAGCATCACGTTGGACGCCGGCTGGTAGCCGGGGCTGCCGGGCTTGCCAACGTCCGGGAGCCTGACGACAACAAGGACGATGACGTACTTGGCGAGGTTGGGCGCCACCTCGGCCTGCGCCGCGCCCAACGAGTTGCGGGCGTTGGTGATGAGCGAGGCGTTGGGCGTGTTCGGGTCGTAGCTGAGCGTCGTGTAGGTGACGCGCTGGTCGAAGTAGTGGAACTGAAGCGCGGTGATGCGGTTGGCGAGGACGGTCGCCTTGGTGGCCGGCGCGTTCGCGTTGTAGCGGACGAGGTAGCGCGTGTTGGCGCTGTCGTTGAGGAAGTACTTCACGTCCTCGCCGTCGTCGAGCGTGTCGGCGTCCGTCGGCATGGTGTCGAACCGGTTGAGGTTGGAGCGGACGCGGATGGTGGAGACGTTGGAGTCGCAGGTGGTGGCGGCGGCGCCCGAGCAGCCGACGATGCCGTTGGTCGTCAGCCCGTAGCCGGCGCTCGACACCTCGCGCGAGATGATGTTGAGCGCGCGCTGCACGTCGGCGATGGTGTCGGAGCGCGCGTCCTGATGCGTGCGGATGTTGAAGCACTCCATCAGCACCTTGCTCGCCAGCGTCATCATGGTGAGCGTGACGGCCATCGCGATCATCAGCTCGATGAGCGAGAAGCCGGCCGCACTGCCCGTACTCTGTCTGCGCATAAAGGCTCAACCCCTCTGCGGGCGCTCCCGGCCCGCCTCAGTTCGTCCCCTTAATCTGCGTGGCGCGGCGCGTGACCAGAATCACCTGCCCCAGCGCCGTGTCGGCGCCGACGGGCGTTACCTTCACCGTGATCGTCTTGGTGGTCGAGACGGCGTCGGCGACCCCGCCGTCGTTCTTGATGGTGGTGACGACGGTGTAGTTGCGCCCGGCGACCGTCCCCGTCTCGGTCACGCCGTTGACCGAGGTCGCGGCGAGGCCGCCGCCGGTCGGGTTGGCGGTGTCCGGGTAGTGGTAGGCGAGGGCGCGCGTCGTGCCGTCGAAGGGGATGCTGCGCAGCCACTCGACGCGCTTCTGCGCCACGGCCATCGAGAGCTCGCGGTCTTTGGCGCCGGTGTTGTACTTGATGGCGTAGGTGAAGAGCGAGACGACGCTGACGCTGGCGACCATCATGATCAGCATGGCGATGGCCGTCTCGGCGAGCGTGAAGCCGCGCTCGCCGTCGCGCGCCGCAGGGGTGTGACTTCGCGTTCTCATCAGGGTCAACCTCTAAACGGCCCGGACTCGCCCGGGGCTAGTTGGTCGTCACGCTCACCGGCTGCGTCCCGCAGGAGGTGGCGGCGAAAGTTACGGTGTTCGAGGTGCGGGTGCTGTTCTTCGCCGTGATGGCGATGTTGAAGACGCCGCCGCCCTGCGAGGAGATTGTCACGTTCAGGTTGCTCGGCACCGTCCCGCTGGTCGTGACCGTGGTGCCCGCCGCGTAGTTCCGCAGCGTGGCCGTGACGGTCGTCGAGCCGCAGTTTCTGTTCTGACTGTTACAGGCGCGCATCGTCACCGACGTGCTGCTAAAGGTCATGGTGCATGACGGGGCCGCGGGCGGCGAACTAGGCGGCGGAGGCGGCGGAGGCGTCGTACCCGGCGGCGGCGGGGACGGAGGCGTCGTGCCCGGCGGCGGCGGGGATGGAGG
>DATFHD010000017.1:0-66875 GCA_035248785.1 Pyrinomonadaceae bacterium
TGAGGCCATCGCGTCGAGGTTGCGCTTGATGACCTCCATCGGCTCGAAGTGGCGGCCGATGTCTATGAGCAGGCCGCGCCACGGGAAGCGGGGCCGGTCTTGAATCGAGACGGCGGGGAGGTAGAAGCCGTCGCGGTCGCCTTCGACGAGTTGGAGGAAGGTTTCGAGGCCGCGCAGGGCGCCGACGACGGTCGGGGCGCGCAGCACTGCCTGACGGTCGTTGACTTCGAGCGTGTAGGACTCGTCCTCGTCAACAGCCGGGACGGCCTTCCCCGGCCCCGCCGCTTCGACGACGAGTGCGGCCGACGCCGTGTCGGCCGCAAGCCCGTGCGGAAGCTCCATGACGGTGCGCCCTTCGAGACGGCGCAGCATGCGCTCCACCCCGGCGCGCAGCCGCTCGTCGGTGTGTCCGCGCGCGGCGACCGCGAAGGTTTGGGTGACGGCGAGCCGCCCCTCGCGGAAGCTCGCCGACGCCGGGACGGGCATCAGGTTATGAAGCCGGGGCGTCTGGGCGCGCGCCGCCGGCGTAAGAGTGTTCAGAAGACACGTCAGGGACAAGAAAAGCGGAAGGTAAGCTCTGTTTCTCATGTGATCCTCGGCGTGGCGGGTCGGGCAGGTCTCCAAGTTCACGACGACGTTCGCGGTGAGTAGAGTTTCACCGATTGGGCCGCGTGCGCGGCGTAACTTACGGTGTCATACTTGAAGTTACTAAAACCGGGCCGGTAAAAACTTCTAAACTTCGCGGGCATGAATTCGCTCAAGATCGGTATCAGCGGCGTGCGCGGCGTGGTGGGCGAGACGTTCACGCCGGAACTGGCGGTCGCCTTCGCGCAGGCTTTCGGCACCTACCTCGACGCGGGGCGCATCCTCGTCTGCCGCGACACGCGCGCGTCGGGGCCGATGGTGCACGCGTCGGTGGTCGCGGGGCTGCTCGCCACGGGCTGCGAGGTCTTTGACCTCGGCGTCTGCCCGACGCCCTCGCTGCAACTCGCCGTCGGCTGGCTCGGGGCCGACGGCGGCGTCTCGATCACCGCCGGTCATAACCCCGAGCCTTGGAACGCGCTGAAGTTCGTGCGCGCGGACGGCCTCTACCTCAACGCCGCGCAGGCCGACGAACTGCTCGACATCTACCATCAGGGCGAGTTCGACAAGGCCGGCTGGCAGCGCATCCGCGCCGAGGTCGTCCGGCGCGACGCCGTCGAGCACCACCTCGAAACGCTCGCGCGGGCCTTCGACGCGGAGGCCGTCCGCGCACGCCGCCTCACGGTCGCGGTTGACTGCTGCAACAGCTCGTGCGCGCTGCTGTCGCCGCGCTGGCTCCGCACGCTCGGCTGCGAGGTGCTGGCGCTGAACGACGACCCGACGGCGCCGTTCCCGCACGCGCCCGAGCCGACGCGCCGGACGATGGCGCAACTGCGCGCCGTCGTCACGGCGGGGCGGGCCGACGTGGGGTTCGCGCACGACGCGGACGGCGAGCGGCTGGGGCTGGTCACGGAGAAAGGCGAGGTGCTCGGCGAAGAGTTGACGCTCGCCGTCGCCGCGGAGATACAACTGAGGCGGCAGGCCGGCCCCGTGGTGACGAACGTCTCGACGAGCATGATGGTCGAGCGCGTCGCCGCGAGGCACGGCGCCCGTGTGATTCGCACGCCGGTCGGGCAGGCGTTCGTCTCCGAGGCGATGGCCGAGGCCGGCGCGGTCGTGGGCGGCGAGGGCAGCGGCGGCGTGGTCGTCCCGCGCGTGCAGTGGACGCACGACGCGGCGGCCGCCGCCGGGCTCATCCTCGAACATCTGGCGACGACGGGCGAGACGCTGTCGGAACTGGCCGAGAGTCTTCCGCGCTTCGCGATGCTCAAACACAACATCGCGGTCGAGCCCGACCGCATCCACTCGCTCCTGCAAAGGCTGCACGACGAGTTGGAGACGGAGGGCGTTCCTTACGAACAGACGGACGGCATTAAAGTCATCCGGCCGGACGGCTGGGTTCACGCGCGCGTCTCGAACACGGAGTCGGTGCTCCGCCTCATCGCGGAGGCCGAAACGGAGGCGCGCGCGCGCGAACTGCTCGACTGGGCGCGCGACAGAATAAGGAAGTAGTCAGGAGTCAGTAGACAGTAGCCAGTAGGCTCCGCTCTGCTGACGTTGACGACGACCGCAAGGTTCGCGTGACGCAGGCTTTACTACCGACTACTGTCTACTGACTCCTGACTACTGCTTTATATGCGTGCCATACCGACACTGAAGATCAGCATCTCGGGCGTGCGGGGCGTGGTGGGCGAGAGCCTGACGCCGACGCTTCTGGTGCGCTTCGCGCAGGCGTTCGGGACGTACACGGGGCCGGGCGCCATCTGCGTCGGGCGCGACACGCGCACGTCGGGCGAGATGGTGCGGCAGGCGGTCGTGGCGGGGTTGCTTTCGAGCGGCTGCCGCATCGTTGATCTGGGCGTCTGCCCCGTCCCGACCGTGCAGCTTATGGTGCGCGTCCTGCGCGCGCGCGGCGGCATCTGTATCACGGCCAGCCACAACCCGGCCGAGTGGAACGCGCTGAAGTTCATTGACTCAGCCGGCCTCTTCCTCGGCGCCGGGCAGGCGCGGCAGCTCCTAGACATCTACCATCAGGGCGAGTACCGCAAGGTGGCGGGCGCGGAGATGCGCGCCGTCGAGCCTCTGGCGGGGGCGGTTGACCTGCACGTCAAGGCCATCCTCGACGCGCTCGGCCCGCTTCCTTCAGAGTCGAGGGGCGCGCGCAGGCTCCGCGTGGCCGTGGACTCGTGCAACGGGGCCGGGTCGGTCGCCGCGCCGCGTCTGCTCGAAGCGCTCGGCGTCGAAGTCTTCCCCATCAACGTCACGCCTTCGGGGACGTTCCCGCGAGGGGCCGAGCCGCTGCCGGAGAATCTGGTCGCGCTCTGCGAGCTGGTGCGCGAGGCGGGGTGCGACGTGGGGTTCGCGCAGGACATGGATGCGGATCGGCTGGCGGTCGTGGACGAGCGCGGGGCGCCCGCGGGCGAGGAGTATACGCTCGTGCTCGCGGCCCGCTACGTGCTCGCGCGCGAGCCGGGGCCGCTGGTCGCGAACCTCGCGACGACGGGCGCGCTCGACGCGTTGGCCGCGCGGTTCGGCTGTCCCGTCTACCGCTCGAAGATCGGCGAGGCGAACGTGGCCGAAGAGATGTTGCGGCGTCGCGCCACCATCGGCGGCGAGGGCAACGGCGGCGTCATCTACCCGCGCATCAACTTCGCGCGCGACAGCCTCGTCGGCATGGCCCTCGTCCTCCACCTGCTGGCCGAGACGGGCGCGACCGTCTCCGAACTTCTCTCAGAGCTGCCGCCGTCCTACATGGTCAAGGAGAAGTTGGCCTGCCGCTCCGACCGCATCCGCGCGGCGCTCAAGGCCGTGAGCGAGGCGTACGCGGGCCTCCCCGTGGATTTGCGCGACGGGGTCAAGGTGACGACCGGCGAGGGCTGGTTCCTCGTCCGCGGCTCCAACACCGAGCCCATCATCCGCCTCGTCGCCGAGGCCCGGACGGAAGAGGGCGCGCGCGCCCTGCTCGACGGCGTGAGGGCGCGCGTGCTTGAGCGTATGAGTTGACGGGTTCTGTTGCAAAGTTTGGTTTGAGGCGAGTGAGGCTGTGAGGATACCTCACTACGGGCCTGCCATGCATTACGATTACTTCCGAGGGCGGCCGTCACCCCCGGACTTATCCCATCGGAGCCGAACAGACACACCAAAATCTTGTCAGACGCCGGAGGGCGGGGGTTAAACTCTGCACCGCAGTCACCGAGCCGGCGGCAGACTCTCACACAAAGGTGTAGAACGACAGCCCGCACGCCCGCGGTCTTCGCTCCAAGCCGTCGGGCGGTTCCCGCCACATCCACAGCGCCCGCAACGCGGCGCCCACGGAGGAGTCGCAGATGGCCACACCCGCCGACGGTGTTGTTCGCCGACGCGTTAAGGACGATGCCCTGCGCGGAGTTGCCGAGCGGGCTGACGCCGTCGCGCGCCGTTGGCGAAGACGCCGGAGGCGGTGTTGCCGAGGTCTGCCGTGCCCGCGGCGTCCGTGCCGAGGAAGCAGCCCTCGACCTTGTTGCCGCTGCCCTGAAGGAAGATGGCGTTGCCCGAGGCGAAGTTCACGCCGCTGAAGCGGTTGATGACGAGGCCGCGCACGGTGCTGCTGCCGCCCGCGATGTGCAGCCCGTTGGCGACGCCCGCCGACGCCCCGTTGATTTCGACGAGCAGCACGGCGTCGTCGCCGACGGCGAGCGTGTTGGCGCGCGCGCAGTCTGTGTGAGACGCCGTTTTTAGTCGTGAGGGAGACCTGTCTCATGTGTAGAGTCGGCCGCGGCCGTATGGTCGCGGAGTCTTACGGGCGAGTTTGAAAAGTGCTGGTGAAGGCCCTAGAGCAGCGAGATTCGTTACCGCCTGACGCGTGCGGGAGCGTGTCGCCGACCGCGGTCTCCCCCGTCTCTCTGGTTCTTAGCGGGCGCTTATATCACAAGGGGAGGGACGGTAGCCAGATAAAATATCGGCGGGAGGTCTTGCACAAAAATACGGAAGCGTAGCCGGCATCTGGTGCCCGGCTAACGAGCATAACGCGGCATTCTGTGCCCGCTACAGACTTCTTGTGCAAAGCCGCGTACGTTTACTGACCGAACCTCTTGCGGTACTCGTCCGAGGTGATGAAAGCCTTGACCATCTCGGCCGCGACGGCGTCGCCGCGGAACTCTTCGAGCTTCGAGAGCCAGAACTGCCAGCCGGCGAAGTTCAGCCCGGGCTCGGGCGCGTCGTCGGGGTTGCGCCTGAGATAACCGTAGTACTGCATGAGCACGAAGGCGCGGTTCAACTCCGCCGCCCGCAGGTCGGCGTCTTCCGCCACCGAGCGGAGGACGGCGGCGCGTTTGAGCGCGTCGCCCGGCGCCGCGCTCAGTGAGGTGACGAGTTGCGCCCGCTCGTCCGCCGACAGCACCCCGCCCGCGTTTCGGTCGAGCCGGCCGACGAACTCATCCGCGCTCAGGCCGGAAGGGTACGCGTCCGTGAACCTCTGACGCTGGACGAACTCCTGCGCGTAGCTATTCTTGTTCGCTTCGAGTTGCTGCTGCCACGCGCCGACGTTGACGACCACGCCCTGCCCTATGCGCTGCGCGTCAGCCAGAAAGTCGCGCAGGCGTATGACCGGGACGGCGCCGGCCACGCCGGGGGAGGTCGTATCGCCGTAGGCCGCCTTGTGCATGCGGTAGGCGAGGTAGCCGGTCTCCTGAAACTCGATGGATAAGAAGAACGCGGCGGAGACGTTGATGCGCTTCACCTCGCGGCACTGTAAGTCTGCGCCGCACTGCTCGATCTCGTTCGTCCAGAATGCTTGGCCCGACGAGTCGGGGTCGCGGCTGAGGAAGTCGCGGTAGTGCTGGCGGACGAAGAAGGCCGAGTCGTCAACGGGGTTGTTCGCGCCGTTCGCGGCGTCGTTGTCGTTGATCGTCACGGTCAGCGTCGTGATGGAGCCGAGAAGCACCCCTTCGGGGCTGCTGAGCGAGACGGTAAAGGTCTCGGGCGGCTCGGCCCTCGCGTCGTCGGTGATGAAGACGCTGATCGTCTTCGCCGACTCGTTCGCCTCGAAGCGGAGCGTGCCGACGGCCGCGTTGTAGTCGGAGCGCTCGGAGGCGGTGTTGTCGTTCGTCTGATAGAAGACCGCCGCCGGCTTGGAGAGGTCGCCGATGCGCCTGACGGTGAGCGCCACGCTGCTCGTCCCCTCGCCGATGAGCGCGGACGGCTGCGAGAACGTGACGGCGTTCGGGATCATGTTGAAGAAGGCCGTCGCGCGGTTCGGGTTGTTCTGGTCGGCCGACGTGATGGTCACGCTCGCCGGGCTGAAGGTGTAGTTCTCCACGGGCAGCGGCGTGACCGTGAAGTCGGCGCAGAAGGGGAGCCGCGTGAAGGCGAAGGAGCCGTCGGGATTGGTGGTGGCTGTCCCCGTCAGGGGGCCGCTCAGGCTCAGCGTGACGGGGGCGGGCTGCGGCGGGCCGCCGAAGCCGCCGACCTGCCCGCGCAGCGTGTAGGAGGGCGGCGTGGGCGAAGGCGCAGGCGCGGGCGTCTGCGTCGCGGCCGGGATGAGCGACGTGCGCAGGAGATAGACTTTATTGCCGAGGGTGCGGAACGCCAACCCGTCCGCGCCCCAGCGGAAGGCGGCGGTCGTCGCGCCCAAGACGTTCGGCACGGCCAGCGTTCCCACGTGCAGAAACGTGCGCAGGTCGTAGGCGCGAACCAGAAGAGTCCTGTTGCCGGTGTTGAAGCCGTCGTTCTCGCTCACGAAGAAGTAGATGCGCCCGGCCGCCGAGTCCACCACGACGGACGACGGGTAGTAGCCCGACGAGAGGTCGGCGGTGACGGGGAAAGTCCCGACCAGCGTCCCCGACTCGGGGTCTGCGACGCGGCCGGAGGTCGAGTAGGCCAGCCCGTTCTCGATCTTGAAGTCAGTCCCCCAGAGCAGTGACTCCCTGACGCCGAGCACGGAGACGCCGCACGGCTCAACCGCCAGCTTCCGGAAGCCGCCCTCGGTGGTCGAGTTGTTGTGGCCGTAGAGGACGAGAGGCGAGGCCGAGTATTCGATGACGTTGATGGTGTGGAAGACGCCGGTCACGTTCGGGCGCTGGACGCCGTCGTCGTAGACGGCGACGCCGCCGCCGCTCGTCCCGCCGCCGCCGCGCACCACCGCGACGGTCTGCGGCTGCCCCGGCGGCACGGCGAGGTCAACGGCGCTGAGCTGCTGCCCGAAGATGTCGTTGCCGAGCGAGAACTGTAGCCCCGGCGTGCGCGTGGCCACGTCGAAGCGGCGGACGGCCTTCGCGCCGTCGAGGCCGACGTAGATGTACTGCCCGTTGTCGGAGATGGCCATCCGGCCGGGCTCGCTGCCGACGAAGGCGGGCTGCCCGACCGCCGCCGAGAAGGGGTCGAACGGCGTGATGCTGTTGCCGCCGCTCCCGACACTCGAAGGCACGCTGGCGTAGGCCGTCTGCGCCGCGCGGTCGTAGACGATGTCTTTCGCGACGACCGCCACTTCGCGCAGGTCGCCGGGTGCGGGCGTCGGCGTGGGCGTCGGAGTAGGAGTCGTCGTCGGGCTCGGCGTCGGGGTCGGCGTCGGCACGGGCTCGTTCGAGGGCACGAGGCTGGTCTGGATGACGTAGAGTTGGCCGCCGGTGGAGTTGAAGGCGAGCCCGTTCGCGCCCCAGCGGACGAGGCCCGTCACGCGCCCCACGACGTTCGGTATCTGCACCGACCCGAGCGGGAGGAAGGTCTTCTGGTCGAAGGCGCGCAGCGTCACCGTCCTCACCTCGTAGTTCCCGTACGCGCTCTCGCCCGACGTGAGGAAGTAGACGCGCCCGGCCGACGGGTCGGGCTCGACGAGGGAGAGGATGCCTAACCCGCCCGAGAAGGGCAGCGCGAAGGTGCCCGCGAGCGCCGCCGACTCCGCGTCGTAGACCTGCCCGAACGGCATGTAGAGCAGCCCGCCGGAGTATTTGAAGTCGCCGCCCTGCGTGCTGAGGCGGGTGGACTTGACGACTGACAGCCCCGAGGCGTTGACGCCCAGCTTCTCAAGCCCGCCCCCGGATAACTCGGTGAAGCCGTAGAGCACGTCGGCCGTGTCGGAGAAGGCGATGTTGTCGCTGCCCGTGTGCGAGCGCGTCGCCAGAGGGCGCTGCACGCCGCCGTCGTAGACGGCCACGCCCTCGAACTCCGCCGAGGAGGTGACGTTCCTGCGCGAGACGGCGACGAGGTCGGGGTTGCCGGGGGCGACCGCCATGTCCTTGGCGAAGAGTGGGCCGTTGGACGTGCTCTCGCCGAGCGAGAACTGCGCCCCGGCCGTGTGCGTCGCCGCGTCGAAGCGGCGCACCGCGGCCGCCCCGTCGAGCCCGACGTAGAGCGTGTGCCCGTCGTCGGCGAGCGCCAGCTTGTTCGGCTCGCTGCCGACGAAGTCATAGCCCTCCAGCGTCCCCGCGGCCGGGTCAACCGTCGCGACGCTGTTGCCGCCCGCGCCGGCCCGGCTCGGCACGCTCGCGTAGAGCCGCTTCGTCGAGGGGCTGTAGACCACGTCGTTGGCCGTCACGGGGATCGTCCTGACGAAGAGCGAGGGGCCGGACTGCGCCCGCGCGGCCGTCGGCGCCGCCGCGGGAGTCAGCCACGCGAGCGCGTAGAGGAGCGACACGCCCAGACAGGCGGCCGCCGCGGCGCGACCCTTAAAGCTTATTTTGCGAGGCACTGCTTCTCTCCTTGTAAGGGGGCGAAATTGCGCACACGATTCGTCGTCACTGCGCGAACCTCTTACGGTACTCGTCGGACGAGAGGAACGCCTTGACCATCTCGGCGGCGACCGCATCGCCGTGGAACTCGTCGAGCTTACGTAACCAGAAGTCGTAGCCCGTGTAGTCCGTGTCCTGCGGGTCGTTGGGGTTGCGGCGCAGGTAGCCGAAGTATTGCAGCAGGACGAAGGCGCGGTTCTTCTCGCCCGAGGTGAGCGCGGGGCTCTCGGCGACCGCGCGGAGTGCGGCGGCGCGCTTGGCCGTGTCGTCCGACGAGGCCGACGCGCCGCCGAAGAGTGCGACGACCTGCGCCCTCTCGGAGGGCGAGAGCGCGCCGCCGGCGTTCGAGTCGAGCTTGGAGACGAACTGGTCGGCGGTCAGCGACGCCGGGAAGGCCGAGGTGAAACGCTGCCGCGAGACGAACTCAAGCGCGAAGGCGCCCTTGTTCTCTTCGAGCTGCCGCTGCCAGTCGCCCTGCCCGACGATGACCTGCGACGGGGTGCCCTGTATCTCCTGCGTGTCGCGCAGGAACTCGGAGAGGCGCACGGCGGGCACGCTCAGCTGGTGTGTGCCGCCGAGCGTGGAGGTGCCGGCCGCGTCGCCGTAGGCCGCCTTGTACATCCGCTCGACGAGGTAGCCCGTGTTCTGGAACTCGATGGAGAGGAAGAAGGCCGCGGAGACGTTGACCTTGCAGACCGTCAAATCCGCGGGCGGCGGGTTCGAGCAGTTCGTCATCTGGTTCTTCCAGAAGGCGAGGCCGTCTGCGTCGGGCTCGCGGTTGAGGAAGTCGTAGTAGTGCTCGCGCACGAAGAACGCGGCGTCGTCAATCGGGTTGACGCCGGTGACGGTCTGGTCGTTGTCCTGAATCGTGACTGCCGCGGAGGACGTGGCGCCGAGGGTCGCGCCGGAGGCGTCGCTCAGCGTGAGGTTGAACGACTCGCCCTCCTCGCCGGCCCGCGCGTCGTCAATGATGAGCACCTTGAAAGACTTGGTGCTCTCGCCGGGGGCGAAGCTGAGCGTGCCGAGCGACGCGATGTAGTCTGAACGCTCCGAGGCCGTGCCGTCGGAGGTGGCGTAGCGCACGGAGGCCGCGCCGCCCACCCCGCCCGTGCGCGTCACCGTCACCGTCAGGCTGCCCGCGCCCTCGCCGACCACGTAGTTCTGCGCGCTCAGTTGCAGCGTCGGCGAGCCGCCCGCCGACGCGCCGCAGGTGTTGAGGAGCACGGAGACGTTGTCGGCGTTGTTGTTGGCCGTGACGATGTCGAGCAGGCCGTCGCCGTTGAAGTCGCCGGAGGTGACCCTCCAAGGGCTCTTCGCCACCGCGTAGCTGACGGCCGGATTGAGGCCGCCCGCGCCGTCGCCGAAAAGTACGGAGACGGTCGAGAAGGGGCTCCCCGATGCGCCCAGACTCGCCACCGCGACATCTTGCTTGCCGTCGCCGTTGAAGTCTCCGGCGGTCAAGTCCTGCGCGAAGGCCGCGACATTGAACTGCGTCGCCGCCCCGAACCCGCCCGCCCCGTCGCCGAGCGCGACCGAGACCTTCCCGACGGCGTCGAAGCTGCCGAAGGCGATGTCCTGCTTGCCGTCGTTGTTGAAGTCGGCGACGGTTATTGACTGCACGCCGGAGCCTGCGAAGCCCGTCGGCGGGCCGAAGCCGCCCGCCCCGTTGCCGAGCATGACGCTGAAGCCGGGGGCGGAGGGGTTGCTGAAGCCCGGCACGGCGAGGTCTGGTTTGCCGTCGCCGTTGAAGTCGCCCACGCCGATTGAGCCGGCGTTGACCGCCGTGTTGACGGCGACGTTGGTCGTCACCGAGAAGCCGCCCGCGCCGTCGCCGAGCAGGATGGAGATGCTGCCGCCGTTGTTCGGGCCGCCGCCCCGGTTGACGACTATCAAGTCCGGGTTGCCGTCGCCGTTGAAGTCGCCGCCCGTGAGCGTCCAAGGCTGTAGAGAGTTTCCGACGCGGGTTGGGACGGGCACGCCGAGGCCGCCCGCGCCGTCGCCCGGCAGCACGAGTACGTGCTGGAATCCGCCCTCGCCGTTAGACGAGTCGAGCACGGCCACGTCGGGCTTCGAGTCGCGGTTAAAGTCGGCGGCCACGATGCCGACGGAGGCAGACCCGGCCGCGCTGTTGAATTTGACCGCCGGGCCGAAGCCGCCGGTGCCGTCGCCCTTCATGACGGCGACGCCCCCGAGAACCGAAACGGCAAGGTCTGGTTTGCCGTCCCCGTTGAAGTCCGCGCGCGCGACCGCATAGGCCCCGTGGCCTTCGTCACCGGCGGCGAACTTGAAGCCGCCCGCGCCGTCGCCGAACAGGATGTTGACGGCGCCCGGCTGCGTGCCGAACGTGCCCGAGCCGTTCGTCCGCGCGAGGTCAAGGCGGCCGTCGCCGTCGAAGTCGCCCACGACGCTGGGCGCGTAATCGCCGACGCCCGCGCCGCCGTATATCTTCGGCGCCCCGAAGTTGCCCGCCCCGTCGCCGAGCGCGACGACGTTCTCCGCGACGATGTCGCGCTTACCGTCGCCGTTCAGGTCGGCCAGCGAGACGTAGCGCGGCCGGCTGTCGCTCGCGTTGAAGTTGTCGAAGGTGGCGATGTTGGTCGCGGCCCCGAAGCACCCGGCCCCGTTCCCGGGCATGACGTGGATTTGCGAGGCCGAGAGGTCGGCCGCCACCATGTCGGGCTTGCCGTCGCCGTTGACATCGCCCAAGGCGATGCCGTCGTGTGCGGGCTGCGGCACGCACTGCGCGGTGGTCACGCGGGCGAATGAGCCGGCGCCGTCGCCGAGGAGTATCTGGGTGACGCCGCTGGTGGAGGCGGCGAGGTCGAGTTTGCCGTCGCCGTTCAGGTCGGCGGCGGCGACGTAACTCGTCGCCTGCTGGCCCGCGTCGAAAGAGCTGGGCGCGCCGAACCGCCCCTGCCCGTCGCCGAGCAAGACCGCGACCGTCGGGAACGAGGTCGCTAAGGCGAGGTCGAGTTTGCCGTCGCCGTTGAAGTCGCCCGACGCGAGCGAGCGCGGGCTGCCGCCCGCGGCGAAGGTGGCCGGCGGCCCGGCGAAGCCGCCCGCGCCGTCGTTGAGCAGCACCGTGACGGTGCCCGCCGAGTTATTCGCCGTGACCACGTCGGCGCGCCCGTCGCCGTTGAAGTCGGCGGCGGCGACGGCGTGCGGGCCGTGCCCGACGGCGTAGCTGTTGGCCGTGGCCGGGGCGCCGCGCCCCACCTTCGTCAGCACCGTGACGCTGTCGGAGCCGTAGTTCGCAACCACTAAGTCCGGCCTGCCGTCGCCGTCGAAGTCGGCCGCGGCAATCGAGCGCGGGTCGTTGCCGACCGCGTAGATGGGCTGCTGCGCGAAACTGGGCGCGGAACAGACCTGTGCGGACGCGTGGGCGGACGCGAGTACGGCGAGCGCCGACGCGAGCAGGGGGTAGATGCGACTCTTTAAATTTTTGCTGAGCACGGTTGATTCACCATTCGCCGGACGCCGGGCGGCGCGGACGAGATGCTGCGTGCGGAGGCGCAGTTTCGCCGGCCTCGTCCCGTGACGGCAGTAAAGGCTAAATGTTGAATGGGACTACGTCTGTGATAGGCGTCACGCGCTGCTTCGGGGAGTGTCGTGCCGCGTCTAACCCGCCCGTGAGTATTCCCGACTTGAGCCGGCCGAATTGTACGGGCGTGAAGAACTTCCTGTCAAAGCCCTCATGAAACTATGTTATCGCTGTCCGAGGGCGGCAATTATGTTTTCGCGGGCCTTGCACAAAGCGAGTCGCCGAAGACGCGTTAAGAAAATTTTAAGGACGGGTCGCCGTTCCCCGTGCTAAGATGCGGCCACTCGATTCACTAAGGTAAACATCCCCTACGGCTGCTCATTAATAACAGGGAGGCCCGACGTATGTGGAGTTGTCTGCGAAGGCTGGCGTTCTTGTCCGCGCTGCTACTGGCCTGCTCGGTGCCGGCGTTCGCCGACACCATAGTCCTCGACGTCGGCTACGGCGGGAACGACGGTCACGTCACTAATTTCAGCCTGCCGCAAGGGCAGACGGTCGTCGGGGCGACGGTGAGCGGCACTTACACCATATTCTTCGACTTCCCGACCTTCAACGTCCGGACGGTCGGGTACTACATTGACGGCACAAGGGTAGAACTGGGTACTTTGCCCGCGGGGACGGAGATCGGCCACGGCTCCTTCAGCTACACCTTCGATGCCTCTAATCTGGGGCAGTTCAACGACGGCACGTTCGTCGTGAGCGGCTGCGCCAACAACGCCATCATCTGCTCGACGGGGAGCTATACGTTAATCGTCAGGGCCGACCTCACGCTGACCACGGCCACGGGCCAGACGGCGGCCGTCCCCGAGCCGGCGACGGCGCTGCTTCTCGGCACGGGGCTGGCAGGCGCGGCGGCCGCGCGCAAGAGGAGCAGGGCGCGGAGCCGGCCGCAATAGCCGGCCTTCACCTCGGCGGGAATAAATCGGGGGCGTGTCTCTTAGGAAACTCGCCCCCATCCCTTTGTCCTTGTCACCTATGCCACCGATACGTTTTGCGACCACACCTCCGCAGGCGGGGCCTGCTGCCTGTCTTGTAACATCGCCTGCGTCTTCCTGTACTCGGCCGCCTCGGCGGCCAGCGTTATGTCAATCTCCCCGTGATTCTCCCTGACGGCCCGCGCTATCTCGTCAATCGTGACCCGGAAGAACTCCTTTCGGTGGTTGATGAGGTTAACCCGCCGCCCGTCGAAGAGCTTATGCAGCTTGTTCTCCAGCGTGGGGGCGTCCTCCGAGTAGATGATGGCGTGTACGTCGAAGGCGAAGGGGACTGAGGCGTCGCCCAACTCCCGCACCCTGTCCATCGGGTCGAGCCGGCGCGTCATGCCGATCTTGTAGACGTGCTCGCCGAACGAGCCGACGTTGGAGATGATGTAGACGTGGCCGGAGCGGGTCATCTGCGCCTGCGCGATAGCACGTTCCTTGTTTGTCTTGGCCTCGGCCAACCTGCGCTGTAACTCTTCGACCTGCCACATCAGCTTCTGCTGCTTCTCGCCGACCGCGCGCTGCGCCTCCTCGGTGGCCTTACGCAGCGCCTCCGCATACCGCTTCTCCTCCTTCTCGGCGTCGAGCTGGGCCTTCTCCAACTCCCTGAGCGCGATTTCCTCCTCACGCATCTGCTCACGGATGCGGCGCTGCTCTTCCTTCTCTTCCTGAACCTTGTCCTGATACTCGTGGACTAGGAACAGCTCCTCCAGTTTCAGATACAGGTAGTCGCTGGCGATGTGGCAGGCTTGAACTTCGGCCATGCCGTTGATGGCCTCGTAGGCCTTGTGGATGCGCGCCTCCATGACCTTGACGTTGTTGTATTTCACTTTCGCTATCGCGGCGTCGCATTCCCCGTTGAAGGCCCGGAGCATCAGCTTCAGCGTCTGGTTAATCGACTTTCGTCCCTCGGCGCGGCTCCCGTTGACGGCCCACTCCACCGGGCAGACGGCCGCGGACTTATTCTTAATCATTTGCTTCTGGCGCTCGCGTATCTCGTCCAGCTTGCGCTGGTAGCTGATGGAGTCGGCGAACGCGTACCGCGGCTTGTAGAAGCCGAAGGATTGAAGGTTAGCCTCTTCATCCAAGGCGTTGAACTCGGCCCGCAGCCGGTCAATGCTCTTATGGAAGGCGGCCATGTCGGCTTCACCCTGCCGTCGCTTGTCGCGCAGATCATCGAGCAACTCCTGCTGGTTGACCTTGATTTGAGCAATTATCCCTTCCAACCTGACCCGTTCCGCCTCCAACTCGGCGCGGCGGGACTGCGCTTCTGCCTCGACCTGAGCGCGCGCTTTCTGCTTCTCTGTTTCTAAGCCGTCTAACACGCGCCGCTTCTCATCCAGTGCGCCGGCGATGTCAGCCTGAATCTTCGAACGTTCCGATTCGAGAGACTGCAAAACGCGCGCCTTCTCGGCCTCCACGTCGAGTACGGCCCGATAACGGTCTTTGAAGTCTTCATACTCGCGTGCGAGCTGCTGGTGGGCGTCGTCGAGTTGCCGGTGCGCGGCTGCCTGTTTTTGCAGGCGCAGGAAGAGGAAGGCTGCGGCAGCGACGGCGATAGCCGCAAAGATGCTGAGGGCGACGGTGAGCATTTGAAACCTCCGGGGGTGATAAAGCTGAAAGCTCGGTTGGTCGGGATTATGGAAGCTCTGCGTACGAGGTAAGCGCAGAGCCTCCGGTCGTTGGTTATGGGTCGGCAGCAGGTTTGGCCTTGAGTGAGAGCAAGCCTAGCGGCCGCGCCGGGTGACAGACAATATGCCACGAAGGAGGCATACGTCAACGTCTGAGAGGCAAGGCTAGTCCCGCATCACGTGCGCGCTCTGCCGCCTGCCTTGAGAGATTCACCCTTCAGACGGTTCCCGAGACGCCCCGGTTCAAACGGGGACGAATACGCGCGTCAATAACTCTCGTCGTAGAGCGAGTTGACGTCTTCGATCTCGGCGAAGAAGAGGACGTTGGCGGGGCCGGGGCCGAACGCGTTCAGGAGCATGCCGTCTATCTGCTGAAGCGGCAGCTTCTTTATCAGGGTCATGCCGTCGGCGGCTACGCGCTCAAGGCCTTGACGCTGCTCGTCGGTGAGGCGGGCCAGAAAAGCGTCGGCGCAGTCCGGGGCGGTGAAGACGACCGCGGGGTTCTTCATGCCGCCCTGATTCGGCAGGGTGATGACGTAGCCGGACGGGCCGTTGAAGAGGAGGAAGGCCGGGAAGCGGGCGATGGCTTCGTAGAACGAGTCGCCCCTGTTCTGGAAGCCCTCTTCGAGCGTGATGACCTGAGCCCAGAGCCGAGCCAACTCGTAACTGCCGGGGAGGAATTGCCAGCCCTGCTCGCTGGGCGAGTAAGGGTTCACGCGGACTATCTGGAAGCCCGGGTCTATCTTGTCGAATAACTCGGTGCCGGCTACGTCGGCCGCGTACGGCCCGAGCAACGCCCCCGAAGCCTGCGCGCGCTCGGCGGCCGCGCGGTCGGTGAAGACCCACAACTCGCCCGGCGGCAGGCGGGTCTCCGTGCCGAACAGCACCATGCTGTCTAAAAAAAGATCCTGCCCTTCGGCCCGCGCGAACATCAAGGCCGGGGCGAGCCAACCTTTGTGGCTTGCGAGCGCACGCATGACCTCGTTCGCGCCGACGCGCTTCTGACTATACTCGGTAAGTACGCGTACGGGCTCCGACAACGGTTCAGTTCCCATAGACTCTCCATAAGGGTGTTTGCTGATCAAGAGCTTGAACGACACGGGAGCCGGCTATCCGCCGACCGGCTTTCGCCTGCTGCCGGGAATATACCGCATCCGGTATCCCGGCTCCATCGCTGCCGCCTGATGCCGGCCCCTTCTCCGGCGTTAGGCCCGACACCTTAACTGCCCCGCGGCGTGGCCCGTGAACTGTGCAAAGACGCGCGACGGTCTCCTTGCCGCAGGGGAGAGGGAGGGGTAAAGATACATGCGTGCCGAACAGGTGACGGCGGGCGTTAGTCTGCGGAATATCATTCCTTGCGATCGTCCTTCGTGAATCATCGGGGATGGCCGCCAGTGTCCGTTCAGTCAGGGAGGAAGCGATAGTGCGCCGAACTTTGCTAATGCTTGTATGCGCCTTGGGCTTGGCGGGCTTGGTGGGTGGCGTCGCCGTGACGCGCAAGCCCGGGGCCGAGCCGGCGCGAGCGAACAGGCCGACGACACCAGACCGGCAACAGGCAGAGGTCAGGCAGGCCGGCGTTTGGCAGCCGCCTTCGGGACTGAAACAGATCCCGATCTGGCCGAACGGTGCGCCGGACATGGAAGGTGTCTCTCAACCGGCCGAGAGGGTTGAGGTCACGAAAGCTCCGGACGTTGTCGCGGGGCGTCCCTACACAGTAGCCTATGACGTGACCTCTCCGACCATGACGGTCTTTCCGCCCGAGGGGAAGAATACCGGCGCGTCAATGGTGGTTTTCCCCGGCGGCGGATTCCAGCTTCTGGCGATGGATCTCGAAGGAACTGAAATCTGTGACTGGATGACGGCGAAAGGCATGACATGCGTCTTGCTCAAGTATCGCGTTCCCAAAAGCAATCATCACTGGGACAAGGATTGCGATTGCGCCATCACACCTAAAGTCCCCCGCGCACTTCAGGACGCGCAAAGAACAATCAGGCTCGTCCGCGCCGGGGCGAAGGAGTTGAACCTCGATCCCGACAAGATCGGTGTGATCGGTTTCTCGGCAGGCGGCTATCTGGTCGCGCAGACCAGCAACATCTTCGAGCCCACATACAAGCCGGTAGACGAAGCCGACAAACTGAGCAGCCGCCCCGACTTCGCCGTCGCGCTTTATCCGGGCCACCTGTGCCGCGACGGCGCCACCCTCGACCCCGGCATACACGTCACAAAGCGAACGCCGCCGACGTTCCTGTTGCAGGCTTGGGATGACCCCGTGGACGAAATCTGCAACAGCACGGTTTATGCGCGCGCCCTTGACGACGCGGGCGTCCCGGCGGAGGTTCATCTCTTCGCCAAGGGCAGGCACGCCTTCGGCCTGAGGCGCACGGAACATCCGGTGACGATGTGGCCTACGCTCGTGGAGAACTGGCTCAAGGAGATCGGGATTCTGTAGTCTTAGTCCCCACTGAAAAAGCCGCGGGCTAACATGACGGGACGGTCGGCGACCTAATGGCAGCGTATCGAAAGAGAGTCATCATCCTCACCGCCGCAGGGCTACTCTATGGGGCTGCGCTGGCCTTCTTCGGGCTCGGGGTCGCTAACGGGGGCGACGGGGTGTTGATCCCGCTCTACATCTTCGGGGCGCCACTCTTCATCCCTTTGTTCTTCCTCGCGCCGGTCGTCTTGTGGCCCGCGGTGGGATTCCTCTTAGGCAGGGCCGGAGCGGAGGTTTACAAGAAGGCTTTCCTCGCCGTCATGGCGGCGCACTACTTGGGCGCCGCGGCATACCTGTTGGCGTGGGGTGATTGGGAATATCTGAGCAAGTGGTGGGGCCGCTCGCCCTCACCTTTTATAATCGCCTTCGGCTTGTACGTCGCGGGGCAGGTCGCCATCTGGATAACGTTTGCGGGGCGGGCGGCGGCCTTACAGCCGACGGCCGACGCCTGACGGCGGCATGCAACCCGACCCGCGACGCGAGTCTTGTCATGTAAAATTGGCGGGCTGGCGGGTGATGCGCGGTGTCAGGTGCTTCTCTTTTTGTGAGGCTCGAATGGTAAAGCGTCTCGCGTTACTCCTACTCCTCGTCAACGGCTCTTTAGCGTGCGCGTGCGGGCGACATGATGCGGCGTTAAGCCCGAAGTCGAGCGCCACCCCCGCGCCCGGTCTTAGCGCGAGCGAGGTGGCGCAAACTCCCGCGCCGGCTAACACGCGGCGGGCCTCATACAAGCCGCCGAAGGGCTTCGTCCCCGACGAGCAGACGGCGATTTCGATAGCGGTCGCCGTCTGGACGCCGATCTACGGGAAGGAGCAGATTGAGAGCGAAAGACCCTTTAAGGCGAGCTTGCATGACGGGGTGTGGCACGTCACGGGCACCCTGCCGGAGGGCTGGTACGGCGGGACTGCGATAGCAGAAATCTCGCAGGAGAGCGGTTGCATTCTGAGCGTCATTCATCAGAAATGAGGGACAGTACGCCGCACCTTACTCACTGCCGGTGTGAGCCCGCGTCTCGAAACTCTTTAATCAGCCTGAGCAGTTGTATCCCGCTCTCCCACGATAAATCCTCACCGTCATACTTGTAATGGCGGAGCTTATTGAAGCGGGCCGGCGGCGAAAACCCGTCCCCCGAGAACAGCGCGATGCGGCGTTCGTAGAGGGCGAAGGCCACGCCGACCTCTAGCTGTAAGCCGGCGGCGAGCGGGCCGACGCCGTCGGCTCTGCATTCGTCGGGCGCCAGAATGAAAATCGCGGCGTCACAGCGGCGCATCATTTCGGCAGTCTCGAAGGGGAAGGGCTCTCCCTCGGAAAGCTTCCTCTCCGCTACCAAACTCTCGACGTCGGCGAGTTCGAGCGCGGTCTGAATATTTTGCGCGACGGCAGGGTTCGAGCGGTGCGAGACGAAGACGCGCATCCTCTCCGCGCCCTGCCGGGCCGCCTGCGTTACATACGGGCCGGCGACGGGCGGCGGGTCGGCGGCCGCGTCCGCCGCCGGGCCGCCCGCCACGTAAGAGAGTAGTTCTTCGTGGTCAACGCGGAGGCGCGTGGGCTGGCCCTTCTTGCCCATGATGAGGCTCCCGATGCCTGCGGCCTGACACATCTGGAAGAAGCAGGTGACGTTCGCGTCAATCATCCTGTCCGTGTTGAGGCCGAGCGGCCCGGGGTAGTGCGCGCGCCAGTAGTCGGCAACGTCGGCGTTGACGACGATGTCGAGTCGCCTGTCGAGCGCCCACTTCAAGACGGCGCGGTAAGCCTCGACGTTGTCGAGCGAGGCGCGGAACATCTGCGACTCGGGTTCGAGGCGGCGGGCCATCTCGAACCCCAGAGGGCTCAGCCTGAGGCGGTCGAAGCTGCGCACGGTGATGCCGAGCGCTTCGTACGCGTCGAGCTTGACCGGCTCGAAGAGCTGCTTCCGGAGGGCGACTATCCCTTCGCCGACCGTGACCCCGCCGGGCTTCTTCTTGAGATACCGGATGACGTTACGCACGTCGTTGGCCGTCACCGATGCGGGCAGCGGCGTGCGGGCCGAGGCGCCCGCGCCGTCTAAAATTTGGAGTTGCGGCCTCACGGCAGAAGCCTCCTCTAACTGATTTCTCATAGAATATTACCCGCGGGACAACCTAATAATCTTGAGAGAATTCTTATAAAAATCTTATTGTGTCGCGGCCGCGGGGCGTTGATGAAGAGAGAGGACTACGACATTTACGAGTTCGGCCCCTTCCGTCTCGACCCGGTCGAGCGCGTGCTGCTGCGCGAGGGCGTAGCCGTGCAGCTCGCCCCGAAGGTCTTGGACACGCTCGTCCTGCTCGTGAGGAACAGCGGCCACACGCTGGAAAAGCAGGAGATGCTTAGCGCGCTGTGGCCCGACAGCTTCGTCGAGGAGAGCAGCCTCGCGCAGAACATCTTCCAACTGCGGAAGGTGCTGCGCGCCCCCGACGGGCGGCAGTACATTGAGACCGTCTCGAAGAGCGGCTACCGCTTCGTGGCCGAGGTCAGGCTCTTGAGGGGCGGGGGCCGCGGTGACGCGCCGCCAGCCCGCGCCGACCTTCGCCGACACGCGGGCCACGGCCCGACGCCCAAAACCCTCGCGGTCTTGCCCTTCAAGCAGTTGAACTCCCGAACCGGCGACGACGGGCTCCTGACGCTCGGGATGGCCGACGCCGTGGTCGTCAGGCTCAGCGACCTGCGCGAGTTGACCGTCGTCCCGACGAGCACCGTCGTCACTTACGCCGGCCGCGGGCACGACCCGTTGACCGTCGGGCGGAAGCTGGGCGTGGATGTCGTGCTCGACGGGACGATGCAGCACTCGGGCGAACGCGTCCGCGTCACCGTGCAACTCGTCGGCGTGGCGGGCGGCAGGGTTCTGTGGTCGGGCAAGTTCGACGGGCAGTTTTCAGACCTCTTCGCGTTGCAGGATTCGATCTCGGCGCAGGTCGCGCGCGCCCTCGCGTTGAGGCTCGCGGGCGAGGGGCAGCCCGGCCTGCTCAGGCGCCCGACCGAGAGCGTCGAAGCCTACCAGTACTACGTCAAGGGCCGTTTCTTCTGGGACAAGAGGACGGAGGCGACGCTCAGGAAGAGCATCGAGTACTTCCGGCGCGCGACCGAACTCGACCCCGACTACGCGCTGGCCCACGCGGGGCTCGCCGACTCTTACAGCCTGCTCGGCGAGTACCTCTTCATCCCGCCGCAGGAGGCGTTCGTCAGGGCGAAGGCGGCGGCGCTGCGCGCGCTTGAGATTGACGCGGGGCTGGCGGACGCGCACGTCTCGCTGGCCGAAGTACTCTTCTTTTACGAGCGCGACTGGGAGGCGGCGGAAGATGAGTTCCAACGAGCCTTCGAGTTGAACCCGAACCACGCCGTCGCGCGCCACATGTACGCGTGGTTCCTGCTCACGCAGGAGCGTTCCGACGAGGCCGCGGAGGAGTTCAGGAGGGCGCGGGCGCTCGACCCGATGTCGCTCATCTACAACACCGCGGTCGGCATGCCCTTCTACTACGAGCGCCAGTACAACCGCGCCGCCAAAATCTACAGGGACGCGCTTGAGATGGATCAGAACTTCACCTTCGCCAACTACTACCTCGGGTCGGCGCTGCTGCACAAGGGCGACCGCGAGGAGGCGCTGGCGGAGTTCAGGAAGGTGCGGGAGGACGGCCACGTCATCCCGCAGGCGTCGGCGCTCATCGGCTACACCTACGCCGTGATGGGCAGGCGCGACGCGGCCCGCGACGAGTTGAAGAAGCTGAGCGCGCTCTCGTCGAGGCGTTACGTCTCGCCCTACAACTTCGCCCTCGTCTACTCCGGGCTCGGCGAGGTCGAGCGCGTCTACGAGTGGCTCGACAGGGCCTACCGCGAGCACGCCAACTGGCTCGTCTTCCTCAACATTGACCCCGGCTTCGACCACCTCCGCTCAAGCCCTCGGTTCACGCGCTTCCTCGAACGGCTCGGGTTCTCGGCGGCGCGCAGGCGTCAGCCCACCGCGTACGAAGACGCGCGAGCCTTCGACCTTTCCTAGCGCGGGCGCACCCGAAGACAAAAAAAGTGAGGGGGAGCGGGCTCCCCCTCTCGGAAGTCGCGCGGTCGGCGCGCAGTCAGAAGTCGAAGCGGAGCGCCAACTGGACGACGCGCGCGTTGCTGATGAAGATGCGGTCAGGGTGGTTGAAGTTCGACGAGGTGACGGTGTTGACCTGCTGGACGCTCGTCGTGGCGACCGGCGCCACGTCGTTCGGCGAGCCCGGGATGTACTGCGGGTGGTTGAAGGCGTTGAAGAAGTCGGCGCGGAATTGTACGCGCCGCGACTCGCCCAGCCGGAAGTTCTTGAAGACCGAGAAGTCGAGGTTGTTGACGCCCGGCAGTTGCAGCGTGTTGCGGGCCGAGTTCGAGACCGCCCCGATGCCTGCGCGGATGTACTCGGCGTTCGGGTTGTCCGCGAGGTAGCCGACCACCTGCCCGTCAGTCCTCGTCAGCGCCGTCACGGTGCTGCCCGTGCCGCGCACGCCCGCAGGGTTGCGGATGGTGCGGTCGCTGGCGGAGTCGCCGTTCTGGTTGGAGTCGGTGCCGGAGAGCACGGTCGCCCTCTCGCCGGACTCGGCCGTGTAGGTGCCCGAGAAGTTGAACCCGCCGAGCGCCGCGCGCACGAAGCCGTTCCCGTGATTCCTGAACCACGGCAGCTCGTAGATGAACGAGGTGACGAAGCGGTGGCGGTGGTCGAGCGCGGAGTCTGCGCGGTCGGCGCGCAGGTTCTGGAAGTCCTCGACGCGGCGCGGGCTCAGGACGGTCGAGAAGACTTCGGCCGTGGTGTCGTCAATCAGGTGGCTCCAAGTGTAGGCCGCGGTCATCTGCAAGCCGGCCGAGAAGCGCCGGGCGAGCGAGGCCGACGCGCCGTGGTAGGTAGAGTTGCCGTTTGACAGGAAGCCGACTATCGGGGTCGTGAACCCCGCCTGCTGGTAGGCGGGCACGATGTTCGAGCGCGCATTGATGTTGGCGAGCGTCAAAGTCAGCGCGTCGAGCTGCGCCTGTGATGGCCTCGTTAAGAACGTCGGGAGGCCCGACAGCCCGCCGCCGACCTTGTTCTGCATGTTGATGCGGTTCTGCGTGAGCAGGTGTATGCCCCGCGTGCCGAGGTAGCGCAGCTCAAGCGACCAGTTCTGTAGGAACTGGCGCTGGACGCTGCCCGTCCACGTGAGCGAGTAGGGCACCTCCTGATCGTCAATGAACGTGCCGGTGGCGGCGCGCGCCGCCGCCGCGCTGGAGGTCGCGGGCGCGAGCACGTTCGGGATGCCGCCGCCCGCGAGGAAGTTCGGCGTGTAGGGCGTGGCGTTGACGGTCTGCTGCGCCTGCGGCGGCAGCGAAAGGATGTAGACGTTGTCGAAGATGTAGTCGTAGGCCATCGAGAAGCCGGCCCGAATCGAACTCCGGCCCGCCCCCCCGAAGAGTCGCCCGAGCAGCCCCGACGAGAAGTCGGGCGAGTAGGCGAAGCCCGCCTTCGGCCCGAAGTTCTTCGTCTGCGCCTTCGGCGCGTGGAAGTCTATCAGGCCGGGGACGGACGAGATGGCGTTGAGCGCCTGCATCTGCGTCCCCTTCGGCGGCTCCTGATAGGAGTGGTTGACGCCGAGGTTGAGCGTCAGGTTCGGGCGCACGCGCCAGTCGTCGTGCAGGAAGGTGTAGACGACCTTCTGCGTGCCGTAGTAGACGGCGTCGCCGACGCTGCGCTGCGCGGTGAAGTCGGCGCCGAGGTCGTAGAAGTAGTACTGCGCCTCGGTGTACTGGTAGTCGCCGCGCCCGCGCTGCGTGAAGGTCTGCGGCGAGACGAGCTGGCGGAAGTCGCCGCCGAACTTGAAGGAGTGGCCGCCCTTCAGCCACGTCACGTTGTCCACTATCTGGTAGTTGTTCTCGACGGCGGTCTGCGGGAAGTTGCCGGGCGGGCCGATGTCCACGCCGAGGTCGAGCAGGCCGACGTTCGGGAACGGCGTGTCGTTCAGGCCGGGGAAGCGGAACTTCGACGTGACGGGGAACGAGGTGTCGGTGCGTCGGTAGGCGAGCCGCGTCTCGTTCGTCAGGTTCTGCGTGAAGGTGTGTATCAGCGTGTATGAGAAGAGGCGCTGTAGGTTCGGCACCGCCTCGTTGAAGATGGGCAGCCCGGCGAGGCCGACGCCGATGTTGTTCGTGTAGTTGAGGCGCGTGCGGTGCTGCGTCCGGCTGCTCTGCGTGAAGTCGAAGTTGAGGACGAAGTTGTTCTGCTTGTTGAACTGCGGCTGCGACGGCAGGTCAACGGTGCCGACGGGGATCTTCAGGAGGTTAACGTCCGCGTTCGGGCAGAGCCCGTTGATGTCGGGGCGGACGCGGCAGAAGTTGACGGTGCCCGCGTCGTTCGACGCCGCGACGGGGACGAAGTTTCTATAGACGCCGAGGTTCGTCGCCGAGACGCCGGGCGTGGCCGCGACGGTCGCGAGCCCGGCGGCCGTCAGCGCCGTGATGCCCGCCGGCACCGAGGCGAATCCCGCCTGAAGGCGCTCGTAGGAGGCGAAGAAGAAGAGCCTGTCCCTGCCCTTCCAGACTGCGGGGCCGCCCTCGCCGAACTTCGGCAGGTAGACGGGGCCGCCCGCGTTGAAGCCGCCGCGGAAGAAGTCGAAGCGCGGCATGAACTGCGTGCCGGCCACGCCGTGCTCGCGCACGAAGCCCGCCTCCTTCGTGCGCTCGTCGAGCGCGTTCAGGTATCGGTTGCGGAGGAAGCCGTAGGCGGTGCCGTGGAAGTCGTTCGTGCCGGACTTCGTGACGGTGATGAACTGCCCGCCGTTCGAGCGCGCGAACTCGGAGGAGAACTGGTTCTGTAGGAGCGAGAACTCCTGCACCACCTCGGGCGAGACGTAGACGGACGGCCCCGTCACCGACTTGTTGTTGTTGTCCACGCCGTCGAGCACGAAGTTGTTGTTGCGCGGGCGCTGGCCGCCGACCGAGCCGCCCGTGCCCACGCCGACGCCGCCGGTCGAGGAGACGTTCGCGGCGGTCAGCGCGAGGTTGTTGACGCCGCCGCCGAAGGCGCCGCCGACGTTGGTCTGCGCGAGGTCAACGACCTGCCTCTCGCCGAAGCTCTTCGAGAGCGTCGTCGTGGTCGAGTCAATCAACTCCGCGCCGCCCGCCGAGACCTCGACGGTCTCCGCCTGCAACCCGACCGTCAACTGCGCGGCCACGTCGGTCGTCTGGTTCAGCTCGACGCGCACGTCGTTGAGCGTCAGGGTCTTGAAGTTGGTGGCCTCGACGGTAATCGTGTAGACGCCGGGCAGGAGGTTGTTGAACTGGTACTCGCCCTCGCCGGAGGTCTGGGCCGAGGTCGAACGGTTGGTCTGTTTATCCGTGAGCGTGACCCGCGCGTTCGGGACGACGGCCCCGGTCGGGTCTTTCACGATGCCGCGGATGTCGCCCGTCTGCTGTGCCCGCGCGGGCGCCATGCAGGCGAGAACGAACAGCGCGAAGCACGCCACACGCCACGCCAAGCGGTGTGTAACCTGAACTGTAGAGTCTCTCATGTGTCCTCCACTGCGAATTGAAGCGGCCCTAAGGCTCGTCTCGCGCCTCCCGACCGGCCGTGCCGGTAGACGAAGCGCCTGCAAGTCAACGCACGACGGGCGGACATGCGACGGCCATGCCGCGTGAGGCGGCCGTGTTCGTAGACTCGTTTCCTTGGGTTTTCGTGAGGGGTGGGCGGTTAACGCGCGGGCGACGCCGAAGGTTTACGCCGATTTATATTATCGTCTTATGAATATATGTTAAGTGTCGGCCGCGCCGACCCGACACGCCGGAGCGGTCGGGATGGATGAGTCGTTCGGCGCGTCCGACACTTGACCGGGCCCGGTCGCCGAATACGATGGCCGCCAACCCTTGCTCGATCTCGCCGACCGGCGCGAAGCTGAAGTTGCAGAGTATTACCAGCAGCACTTTCTGCTCCGGGTATCGCATGATTTGAGCGGCGAAGCCGTTAATGCCGCCCTGAAAACCCATGTACCTGTGACCCGATTTATCCGCGCCGATGAACCAGCCGTAGGCGGCACCGTCGCCCCAATCCGCGGTCGCGTAAGGCTTGAACATGGCCTCGTACGAGTTTTTGTTGATCAACTTTCCGGCGTACAGGGCCTGATCCCACAGGAACAAGTCCCCCACGGTGGAGTACAGCGACCCGCCGCCCGTGGGGATAGACATGTCTATGTAAGGCGCGTTGAGGATGACGTCGCCGCGCCTGACGTAGCCGGCGGCGCGATTCTTTATGAGCACGTCGCCACGGTCGTTGCCCGTGTCGAGCATCTTCAGCGGCCCGAAGATGTTCTCCTTCAGGTAGGCGTCGTAGCTCTGGCCCGTCACCCTTTCGATGATGTAACCCAGCAGGACGTAACCGGAGTTGCTGTACTTAAATTTCTCGCCGGGCTCGAATTCGAGAGGCTTCGTCTTGAAGCGTTCGACCGTCTTGTCCACGGGCGAAGGCAGGGCCATCGTCTGCTGGAAGTCTGGGAAGGAGACGAGGTCGGGGATGCCGGAGGTGTGTGTGAGCAGGTGGTGGATCGTGACCCCGGCCCATGCCCGCGGGCAGTCAGGTATAAAGTTACAGACCGGGTCATGTACCTTTAACTTACCCCGCTCCTGCAAGATCATCACGGCCATCGCCGTGAACTGCTTGGTGAGCGAGCCGACGCGGAACTTGGTCTGCGGGGTGTTCGGCACCCCCAGTTCGAGGCTCGCCATTCCGTAGCCCTTACTGAAGACTACTTCGCCATCGCGTGCGACGAGCACGGAGCCGCTAAATTTACCTTGCCCGACGGCGGCGTTCATATACTCGTCAATTCTGGACGCGAGTTGCTGCGCCCGGGCGTCAGCGACCGTAAGGGTGATAACCACTAAGGCGCTGGCTAACATGCACGCGATTAATCTCATTCAAGCCGCTCCTCGCCGGGCAGGATGTCACCATCGGCACAAGACATTGAAGAAAGATGAGAAGCTTGGTGTCGCGGGTCGGGTTGCATGCCGCTCCTGCGGGCCGCGGCGGGTATGAGGGACAAGATTGGGCCGACTTTTAATCCCTGCGTGCTTATTTCCGTCAACTCCTTTTTCGGTCGGGCTCAGGGGAAGCGCACGACGACGCTGTCAATCGGCATCTCCATCCGCCGCCGCTCGACCTTGAAGTTCGGGTCGGGCCGCCAGACGCCCTCCTTGAGCGCCTGCGGCGACTCGACGCCCAAGACCTCGAACGAGTCGAAGACGAAGGGCTGCCCTTCGCCGCCGAGCGCGACGGGCGAGTCGGCGATTTGAAAATGAAGGTGCGGCCCGACGGCGTTGCCCGAGTTCCCAAGGAGTCCGAGCACCTGCCCGCGCTTCACGCGGTCGCCCGCGCGGACGCGCATCTTGCCGGGCTGCATGTGCGCGTAGAGCGCGTAGCGGCCTTGGCCTATGTCGAGCACGACGTGATTGCCCGCGACCGTGTCGAACGAGACGGGCACGGCCGTCGTGCTCTTGCTCAGGTCGTTCTCGGGGATGTCGTCACGCACCTCCACGACACGCGCGTCGGCGACGGCGATGAGCGGCTCGCCTTCGAGCGCGGGGCCGAGTTCGACGACGCGACCCTCATCAGCGACTTCAAGTAGCGGAAGCTCTTTGTCGAGGATTTGAGATTTTTTTGATACGGGTTTGGACACTTCGCCCGCCCTCAGGTGCTAAACAGGTTCCCGACCGGCCGTGCCCGAACACTAATATTCGACGCGCGAGGAAGGGAGCAAGCAAATCAAATGACGACGCCACACACGTTTCGAGCTTCGCATCTCATCGCCGCCCTGATTCTGTTCTGTGCCCTTCAGCCGCACGCGGCGGCGCAGACCGCCGCCCCGCCCGCACAGGGCGCGAACATGCCGAAGAGTCCCTGCATGGACAGGGCCGAGTCGCGGCAGTTCGACTTCTTCGTCGGCGAGTGGGACGCCTACGCCCCGCAGGGGTACAAAGCGGGCGCGAGCGTCATCGAGCGCATAGCGAACGGCTGCGGCATTCTTGAGAACTGGACGGGCGCGCGCGGCGGCACGGGCAAGAGCATCAACTTCTACGACCCGCAGGCCGGCAAGTGGTTTCAATACTGGATCGGCGCGGACGGAAACCCGCACCGCTTCTCCGGCATGTATAAGGACGGCGCGCTCCGCTTCGACGGCGAGCCGTTCACGCAGAACGGCAAGCGCTTCATCACGCGCCTGACGTTCTTCGACGTTGACGCCAACACCGTCCGCCAACTCTCGGAGCAGTCGGACGACGACGGCAAGACGTGGGCGGTCAACTACGACTTCAAATACGTCCGGCGCGGCGCGGCGGGCGGCGCCCCTTCGAATCACTGACGACATGAGCAAGGGATACGGAAGAGAGCTTTATAGAGAGGTTCGGTCGGCGGCCCACCTGTTCCTGACGTGCGTCGCCGCGACCCTCGTCTGTTCGAGCCTCGCCCCCGCCCAGACGGGACGGCAGGGCGAGCTGGCAAAGCTCAAACAGCTCTACGACCAGAAGCGCTACTTCGAGCTGCGCGACGCCGTCGAGAGTTACCGCGGCAATGATGACGCGGGCATGCTCTTCTTCCGCGGCGCGGTCGCCAACCTCTTCAACCGGCCGCGGACTTCGACGACGTATCTCAAACGCTACGTCGCACGGGCCGGGGCAAACGACGAGTGGCTGTCCGAGGCTTACACGCTGCTCGCGGACGACTTCGTCAAGATGTTCGAGTACGGGAAGGCCGCCGACGCCTACCGGGCGACGCTAGAACGCTTCAGGCAGAGGTTGAAGCCGGACGAGGTCGAGGACTACGAGAATAGTGTGGCCTTGTACGGCGCGCTGCGCTCGGTGCCGCGCCAGAGGGTGTCGGTCGGCGAGTCCGCACAACTCAACGGGCCGAGCCCCGAGGCGGGTTGGAAGGCGCCGGTCGAGGCCAACGGCCAGCGAATCGTCCTCGGCCTCGACACCGGCGCGAACGTCTCTCTGCTGGCTAAATCCGTCGCCGAAAAGTTGGGCGTGAAGATGCTCGACCAATCAATCGCGCTCGGGTCAATCACGAGCATCAGGATTCAGCCCAAGCTCGGCTTTCTGCCCGCGATGAAACTCGGCGGCGCGACGGTTCACAACGCGGTCTTCATGGTGCTGGACGACAAAGTGCTGACCTTTCCCGACGGCTTTTTTCTGAAAGGCGTCATCGGCTTTCCCGTCATCGAGGGGCTGCGGCGGGTCTCCTTCGACGGCGACGGGACTGTCCGGGTCTCTCGCGAGTCGCCGGGCGAAGGCAGGCCGAACATGTGTCTCGACGGCAAGAACATCCTCTTTCAAGGCGAGTACGAGAACAGGGAACTGACCTTCATGCTCGACACGGGCGCGGAGCGGTCTGTGCTTTACGTCCCTTTCCTTCACGACTTCGAGGACGAGGTCAAAGACAGATTCAGTCTGCGGGCGGAAAGGTTCACAGGCGTCGGCGGCACAGAGGAAGTCCCCGCCTACATCGTCAAAGACTTCGCCGTGAAGTTCTCGGGCCGGGAAGAGCGGCTGCCGGAGGTTCGCCTCATGACGCGGGCCTTGAACGACAACGGCAAATTCTATTACGGCAACGTCGGCGGGGATTTACTCAAGCGCTTCCGGCGCGTGACGCTCGACTTCGTTTCGATGCGCGTCACTTTCCGTTAGTCGAGCTCGAATGCGCATCGCCACACCGCGGGCCGGCGCTCACTTCTTTCGCACGTACGTGAAGTCGTAAGTCACACGCCAAGTCTTCCCGCCGTCCCGCGAAGCCTCGGAGAGTTGGCGGACGCGTCCGGGCGCGAGGTTGAAGAGGGTCATGTGGCGGAGCACCTTCGAGCCGTCCGGCAGGTGCGACTCGCCCTCGAAGCGCATCGCGCCGTCGCTGTACTCGCCGAGAAACTCGCTGACGCGGCCCGCGTTGTCCACCCACGTCTGCCGCCACTTGCGCAGGGTGGCGTCGTAGAAGTTGAAGCTCTTGCCGAGGAACCCTTCGCCCTCGGAATAGTTCTCGTAGACGACGCAACTGTCAATGATGCGCAGGACGCTGCTCGCGGCCACGGCCCGGCCCGCCCCCGGCTGCCCCGCCGAGTTTCGCACCTCCCACTCGCCGACCCAGAAATCTAACTGCCGGTATTCGGGCGCGCTCGCGCAGACGCGCGCCGTCTGCGCCGTCGTCGTCTGCGCGTGTGTCACTCGCGTCGTCAGGCCGAAGGCGCAAACGAGCAGCGCGCCGACGACCATCGTTCTCCGGTTCATAGATTTCGGCCTCCGGTCTTCGGACTGCGTGTGAACCTCAACGGCCGAAGGTTATCTCAGGCCGGGGCGAAAGCCTCTCAAAGTTTCTCAAAGTTTGAGCCCGTGCCGGCCGTCGCGTATCCTCCGGCGAGGGGGTTTACAGTGCGGGGCGCGTCAGGGCGAGTTCGTGACCTCCCGCCGGTTCGATAACATGAGTTCCGACCGAAGGATCATTTACGAGTTCGGCCCGTTCCGGCTCGACTCCGTCCGCCGTCTGCTCGCGCGCGACGGCGAGGCCGTCCCCCTCACGCCGAAGACCTTCGACCTCCTCCTGACCCTCGTCCAGAACCGCGGGCGGATACTCTCCAAGGAAGAACTGCTGAGCAGGATTTGGCCCGGCACGGCGGTCGAGGAGAGCAACCTGACGCAGAACGTCTTCGTGCTGCGCAAGGCGCTCGGCGAGACGCCGGGCGACCACCTCTTCATCGTCACCGTGCCGGGCCGCGGCTACAGGTTCGTCGCCGCCGTCCGCGAGCTAGAGGAGGAGGGCGCGCGTGCGGACTGGGCGGGCGACGGCAACGGCCCGAGCCCGTGGGCCGTGACGGTGGCCGTCCTGCCCTTCAAAAGCATCGGCCGGCAGGCGGGCGAAGAGTACTGGGGGCCGGGCCTCGCCGGCTCGCTCATCAACCGGCTCAACCGCTTGCGTGCGGTAGTCGCGCGCCCCATCACCTCCGTCCTGCGGTACGTCGACGCGGGCCGGAGCCCGCAGGAGGCCGGGCGCGAACTCGGCGTCAGCGCCGTGCTCGACGGCACCGTCCAGCGCGCGGGCGAGAGCATCCGCGTCAACGCCGAACTCGTCCGCGTCGGCGACGGCGTCACCCTCTGGGCCGGCCAGTTCGACGACCGCCTCACAGACATCTTCGGCACGCAGGACGCCATCTCGGAGCAGGTCGTGCGCGCGCTGTCGGTCGAGTTGACGGGCGAAGAGCGCGGGCGGCTCAGGCGCAGGGACACGGACGACGGCGAGGCGTACAGGCTCTACATCAAGGGGCGCTTCTTCTGGGATCAGCGGACGCGGCGCGGGCTGCTGAAGGGCGCGGAGTACGCCGAGCGCGCGCTCGCGCTCGACCCGAACTACGTGCGCGCCCACGTCGGGGTCGCCGACTCGTACCTGCTGCTGGGCGAGTACCTGCACCTGCCGCCCGCCGAAGCCTTCCCGCGCGCGAAGCGGGCGGCCCTGCGCGCGCTGGAACTGGACGACTCGATGGCCGAGGCCCACGCCTCTCTGGCCGAGGCGCTCTTCTTTTACGAGTGGGACTGGGCGCGGGCCGAAGAGGAGTACCGGCGGGCCTGCGAGCTTAACCCGCGTTACGCCTCGGCGCGCCACTGGTACGCTTGGTTCCTGATGGCGCAGACGCGCTTCGACGAGGCGCTGGCCGAAGTCTCCCTCGCGCAGAAGCTCGACCCGGGCTCGCTCACGCTCGCCGCCACCACGGGGCTGCCCTTCTACTTCCGCCGCGAGTACGAGCGGGCGGCCGAGCGCTACCGCGAGGCGTTGGAGATGGAGCCCGGCTTCACACTCGCGCACTACTACCTCGGCCTCGCGCTGCTGCAACTGGGCCGCTACGGCGAGGCGGTCGCGTCGCTGCGCAGGGTGAAGGCGGTGGACTACCAGCAGCAGGTGACGGCGCAACTCGGCTGCGCCTACGCGCGCGCGGGGCGGCGTGCGGAGGCGCTCGGCGCGCTGCGCGAACTCCGGGCCATGAGGCGGCGCGGTTACGTCTCTCCGTACATGGAGGCGCTCGTCTACGCGGCGCTCGGGGAGAGGGAGGAGGCGCTGGGTTGGCTCGAACGTGCGCACGGCGAGCGCGCCCCTTGGATGGTCTTCCTAAGAGTGGAGCCGTGCTTCGACGCCCTGCGCCCCGAGCCGCGGTTCCGCCGTCTGGTCGAGCGGCTCTGGGACTGAGCCCCGCGCGAGGCTCTGAGAAATTTTGAGAGAATTTCATCTATCCCCGATGTGATTCGGGGCCGACGGTGCCACGATGGGCGAAGACCGTATGCTGAAAGTGAGTGGCACCCATGAAAAAGTTCCTCGGACTCGTTCTGTGCGCGCTGACCCTCGCCCTGTTATGGCCGGCGGCCGAAGTCGGCGCCAACCCCTTTGAATACTCTTGGCAGCAACTCGCGCCGGGCGTCTGGGCGGCCATCCGGCAAGACCCCTTCGAGCTGCCGCAGGAGGGGAACTCGGTCTTCGTCGTGACCGAGCGAGGCGTCGTCATCTTCGACGCCGGCGGCAGCCCCGCGATGGGCGAGAGCATCGTTGCGAAGGTGCGCTCGGTCACCGACAAGCCCGTCACGCACGTCGTCATCAGCCACTGGCACGGCGACCACATGCGCGGCCTTCAGGCCATCAAGGCGGCCTTCCCGCAGGCCCAAGTTTTCGCCCACCCGCACTCGCGCGACCTTATCGTCGAGACGCAGGAGAGGTGGCTCAAGCGGCGCGTCACGATGGTGCCAAACATCCGCAAGAACGTCGCCGCCGCCCTCAGTAATAACAAAGACATGAGCGGCCGCCCCCTCATCAAGGAGGAGCAGGACTGGCTGCAAAAAGGCCTGTCCATCACCGACCAGCTCGACCGTGAGAACAACCGCACGGCCTACGTCGTCCCCGACGCGACGTTCGACGACCGCATGACGCTCTACGCGGGCGGGCGCGAGATACAGTTCCTACACCTCGGCAACGCCCACACCGCGGGCGACATCGTGATGTGGCTCCCGCAGGAAAAGATCATCGCCACCGGCGACGTGGTCACCGGCCCCATCCCGCTCATGCCGAGCCCCTACACGAATGAGTACGTCGGCGTGCTCAACCGCATCAAGGCCCTCGGTTTCAAAACGCTCGTCCCGGGTCACGGCCCCGTCGAGACCGATTCGCAGTACGTCGAGCTGCTCATCGAGACCGTCCAGAGCGTGTCGGCGCAGATGAAGACGCTCGTCGCGCAGGGGCTTTCTCAAGACGCGGCCGTCGCGAAGGTGGACTTCTCGGGCGTGGAGCCGCGCTTTACCCACGGCGACCCTTTTCTCAGGAACCGGTTTCAGGATTACGTCGCGGGCGGGGCGCTGGCGACCGCCGCCTATCTGGTCGAAACCGGCAAAGGCCCGAATGAGGTTTTTTAAGAAGGCCGCCCGGCCCACTCACCGGCGGAGGCGCGTTTGAGTAAAAGTTGTTGAAGGCAGCGGGACTGCTCTGTTAATATTTTTTTAGGCCGGGGGGAATCGCGATTTCCTCCGCATTTTCTACGCACTCCCTCACGCCCTGTCTCGCAGTGGAGCTGGTTTCCTGAATCTCGCTGCGGATTTAACTCTGAGAATCGGCCTTACCGAACCGAGTGCCTTCAAGATTTCTGACGGCCCCGCGGGGCCCTGCCCGAAGACGCTTCCTTTATTTATGAGCATGATGACGACTTTTGACGTGATGGCGCGCCCGGGTTACGGGCCGGGCGCGGAGTTGGGCGCGGCGCTCCTCGAAGGGCTGCCGATCGGGGTCTACCGCACGTCGCCCGAGGGGCGCGTGCTGATGGCTAACTCGGCGCTCTTAAGGATGCTCGGTTACGCCTCGCTTGAGGAGTTGTCGTCGCGCGACCTCAACCGGGAGTTCGAGCCGGGGTATATGCGTTCCGAGTTCAGGCAGGCGCTTGAGCGGGACGGCGAGGTCGTGGGCCTTGAGTCGCTCTGGACGCGCAAAGACGGGTCGAGCTTTTACGCGCGCGAGAACGCGAGGGCGGTCAGGGACGTGGGCGGCGCCCTCCTCTATTTCGAGGGGACGGTCGAAGACGTTACGAACCGCAGGCGGGTGGAAGAGGAGTGTCGGGCGCTGCTTGAGATCGTTCAGGGGCTCAACGCCACTTACGACCTTGACGAACTCTTCTCCCTTATCCACCGCGCCGTCGGGCGTGTGCTCTACGCCGAAAACTTTCTCATTGCCCTCTACAGCCCCGAAACCGGGTTCCTGCACTTCGAGTTCTTCGTAGACAAGCACGACCCCACGCCGCCGCCGCGCCCGCTCGGCAAGGGGCTGACCGGGTACGTCATCAACAACGACACGCCGCTGCTTCTCTCCCGCGAGGATTTGCAGCAGATGGTCGAGCGGGGTCTGGTCGAGGGCGCGGTCGGCACCTTCTCGGCCTCTTGGCTCGGCGTGCCTCTGAGGACGCCCTCGGGCGTCATCGGCGTGCTGGTCGTCCAGCACTACGAGGAGACGCATGCGTACGCCGAAGGCGACGTAGAGTTCCTCACGTCCGTCGGGGGGCAGGTCGCCGTCGCCATCGAGCGCAGGCGCGCGGAGGTCGCGCTGCGGCGGAGCGAGGCCGAGCTGAAGAAGTTCGCCGCGAAGCTTGAGGCCAGCAACCGCGAGTTGCAGGACTTCGCCTCCGTCGCCTCGCACGACTTGCAGGAGCCGCTCCGCAAGATTCAGGCGTTCGGCGACCGCCTCAAGACGAAGTACGCCGACGCGCTCGGCGAGGGCGGGCGCGACTACCTCGAACGGATGCAGAACGCGGCCGGCCGCATGCAGACGCTCATCAACGACCTGCTCACCTTCTCGCGCGTCACGACGAAGGCGCAGCCGTTCGTCGCGGTCGCTCTGGCGGAAGTGGCGGCGGGCGTCGTCTCCGACCTTGAGGCGCGCGTCGAGCGCTCGGGCGGGCGCGTAGAGATAGGCGAGATGTTGACGCTCGACGCAGACCCTTTGCAGATGCGTCAACTGCTTCAGAACCTGATCGGCAACGGCCTGAAGTTCCACAAGCCGGACGAGCCGCCGCTCGTCAAGGTTTGGTGCGAGCGCGTCGCGTCGAATGACGCCGACGCGGAACCTGCGGGCGGCGAGCTATGCCGCATCCTCGTCTCCGACAACGGCATCGGGTTCGACGAGAAGTACCTCGACCGCATCTTCACCGTCTTCCAACGGCTCCACGGCCGCCACCAGTACGAGGGGACAGGCGTGGGGCTCGCCGTCGTCCGCCGCATCGCCGAGCGGCACGGCGGCAGCGTCACCGCCGCGAGCGAGCCCGGCCGCGGCTCGACCTTCGCAGTTACTCTGCCCGCCAGCCAGCACACAGGAGACCCAGACCGATGAACGGCAGCGCGAGACCCATCACCATCCTGATTGCGGACGACGACGCGGACGACCGCATGATGGCGAGCGAGGCGCTCGAAGAGAGCCGGCTCGCAAACGACCTGCGCTTCGTCGAGGACGGCGAGGAACTGCTCGACTACCTCTACCACCGCGGGCGCTTCGCCGCCGAGGGCGATTCGCCGCGGCCGGGGCTCATACTGCTCGACCTGAACATGCCCCGCATGGACGGGCGCGAGGCGCTGCGCGAGATTAAAAGCGACCCGGCCCTGCGCTCCATCCCCGTCGTCGTCCTCACGACCTCGAAGGCCGAAGAGGACATCTACCGCACGTACGACCTCGGCGTGAACTCTTTCATCACCAAGCCCGTGCAGTTCGAGGGGCTCGTCGAGGTGATGAGGACGCTCGGCAAGTACTGGTTCGAGATAGTGGAACTGCCCGACGCGGGCAACGGCTCCTGAGACGGACACGCCCGCCGTCAAGACCTCGTAAGATGGACACGCAACCTATCAGAGTCCTGCTCGTTGACGACGACGAGGACGACTACGTGATGACGCGCGACCTGCTGGCCGAACTCGGCCGCGGCGCGTTCCTGCTCGACTGGGTCTCCTCCTACGAGGAGGCGCGCGCGGCGGTCGTCCGCGGCGAACACGACGTTTACCTGCTCGACTACCGGCTCGGCGAGAGGAGCGGGCTCGACCTGCTGCGCGAGGCGGGCGACGAGGGCCGCGGCGCGCCGATGATTCTGCTCACGGGGCAGGGCGGCGACGAGGTGGACGCCGAGGCGATGAGGGCCGGCGCGGCGGATTACCTCGTCAAGGGAAGACTTGAGGCCCCGCTCCTCGGCCGCTCGATACGCTACGCGGTCGAGCGCGCGCGCGCGTCTCGCGCCCTGCGCGAGAGCGAGGAGCGTTATCACCGCCTCGTCGAACTCTCCCCGGACGCCATACTCGTCCACGCCGGCGGCGAGATAGTCTTCGTCAACGGCGCGGGCGTGAGACTGCTCGGCGCCGGCGCGCGGGAGCAGATCGTCGGCAGGCCCATCAGGGAGTTCGTGCGCCACGACCGTCAGGAGGGCGTCGGGCGAAGGCTCTGCGGGGCCGCGGGCGACGCGGCCTTCCTCGAAGAGAAGCTGGTGCGCGCGGACGGGGCGGAGGTCTGCGTCGAGGCGGCGGCCGTCCCCTTCGTCTACAGGGACAGGCCGGCCGTGCAGGTCGTCGCGCGCGACATCAGCCGCCGCAAGCAGATGGAGGAGAAACTCCTCCACGACGCCTTCCACGACGCGCTGACGGGGCTGCCGAACCGCGCGCTCTTCATGGATCACCTCGGGCTCGCCGTCGAGCGCGCCAAGCGGCCGCAGAAGAGATACCTCTTCGCCGTCCTCTTCCTCGACCTCGACCGGTTCAAGGTCATCAACGACTCGCTCGGCCACACGATGGGCGACCGGGTGCTCGTCGCCACGGCCGCGCGCATACAGAAGTGCCTGCGCCACCTCGACACGGTCGCGCGCTTCGGCGGCGACGAGTTCGCAGTCCTCCTCGACGGCGTGGAGGACGTGAACGACACCATCCGCGTGGCGCAGCGTCTACAGCGCGAGTTGACCACGCCGATCAACGTCGGCGGCCACGAGGTCTTCACCTCCGTCAGCATCGGCATCGCGCTCTCGAACACCGGGTACGAGCGCCCCGAAGACGTTGTGCGCGACGCCGACACGGCGATGTACCGCGCCAAGGCCGCGGGCAAGTCGCGCTACGAAATCTTCGACACGGGCATGCACTCGCGCGCCGTCGCTCTGCTGAGGTTGGAGACAGACCTGCGGCGCGCGGTCGAGCGCGAGGAGTTCGTCGTCCACTATCAGCCCATCGTCTCGCTCTCCGACGACTCAATTCAAGGCTTCGAGGCGCTGGTGCGCTGGCAACACCCCGAGCGCGGGCTGGTCGCGCCGTCCGAGTTCATCTCCGTGGCCGAAGAGACGGGGCTCATCATCCCGCTCGGCCGCTGGGTGCTGCGCGAATCATGTCGGCAGATGCACCGCCTGCAAGCGGCCTCGCCCGCACGCCCGCTCTCGCTGAGCGTCAACCTCTCGGGCAAGCAGTTCATGCAGCCCGATTTGGTCGGGCAGGTCAAACAGATATTGGCCGAGACGGGCTTCGACCCGCACCGCCTTCACCTTGAAATCACGGAGAGTTCGGTCATCGAGAACACCGAGACCGTGACCGAGATGCTGATGCAACTGCGCGCGCTCGGCGTACGCCTCAGCATGGACGACTTCGGCACGGGCTACTCCTCTTTGAGTTACCTGCACCGCTTCCCAATCCACACGCTGAAGATAGACCGCTCCTTCGTCAGCGGCGGCGACGGCGAGAACGAGATAGTCCGCACCATCATCATGCTCGCGCGTAACATGGGCATGGACATCGTCGCCGAAGGCGTCGAGACTAAGGAACAACTTGCCTACCTCAAGCAACTGAAGTGCGAGTACGGTCAGGGCTTCCTCTTCTCCCACCCGCTCGACCTCGACACCGCCTGCAAGCTGCTTGAGAGCGCGGGCGCTGGCCTGACGGACATGCTGCAAGAGCTAAGCTGAGGTCGGGAGTTCAAGTCTCCCCCGCCACCCAATCTTTTCGACGCCTGCGACTACACGGCGACGGCCTCCTGAAAGGCCGTCGCCGTATCCGTTGGGGAGAAAAATATTGGACGGCGCGTGTAACGCCCGGCGTTAGATGCTTGTCTGTCAAGGCTCGTAGTGATAGAACTTCTCCGGTCGGTCTCCCCGGTAACCACGAAAGGAGTATTCGGATGTTGCGAACCTTTACCGTCACTTGTGTGTTGCTGGCCTCCGTCTTAGCACTGCCCGTCCTCGCGCAGAATCCAACGGTAGAGTACGGCCATCCCGGCGAGTTGCGCGGGGTGAAGAAAGTGTTCGTTGATACCGGCACGGACATCGAGCTGCGTAATCACGTCCTTGAAGAGATTCAGAAGAGGTTGCCCGACCTGACCGTCGTCTCCGCCCCCGAGGGCGCGGACGTACACCTGCGGTTTTCGCTCAAAGAGGAGCGTAGTTACGGGGTGTTAGTCCCCGTCGGCGGCCGTGTCGGCGTCCCTTACAGCGTCGGGGTCGGCTCCGTGGTGAAAGTCCTGAGTGATAACCGGGTGCGGGTGTTGTTGAGCTTCAAGGATTCGCGCACCAGATTGGGAGAGCGCCGGCCGAGCACCAACTTCGCCAGAGAGTTCGTCCAAGCGTATCAGCGGGCGAATAAGTGAAGAGAAGCGGCCTCCGGGTAACACGCACCTGACAACGGCATGCACCCGACCGCCGACGCGAGGGCTTTCAAATTCCTGCGGGGCTGCGGGCGGGCTGTCGGTGCCGTGCGTTAGCCGGCTTCCAAGCTTCACGCATGAGCGCGAGCGGCAAGGCTCGAATGAAGAGTGCCGCCGTTGTCGGCGAGAGGGTCTTCCTGCGCCCCCCGACGGCGCGCGACGAGGAGGAGTTCATCTCCCTCAACCGCGGGAGCGCTCGCCTGCATCGGGGCCTTGCGTCGCCGCCCACCGGGCCGGAACAGTTTCACGCCTTCCTGAAGAGGTGTCGCCGGGCCGATTACGCCTGCTTCCTCATCTGCCACGTGGAAGACGGCGCCATCATCGGCTCAATCAACTTGAGCCAGATTGTTCGGGGCGGATTCCAGAACGCCTACGTGGGCTATTATGTCGGGCAGCCGTACGCGGGGCGGGGCTACATGACTGAAGCCCTCCGACTGATGCTGCGGCACGCGTTCTCACACCTCGGATTGCACCGGCTTGAGGCGAACATCCAGCCGGGGAACGTGGCGTCCATCGCGTTGGTCAGGCGGGCGGGCTTCGTGCGTGAAGGGTATTCGCGCCGCTACCTGAAGGTCTGCGGGCGCTGGCGCGACCACGAGCGTTGGGCGCTCATCGCTGAGGACTGGGGCGGCGGGCCGCTTCGCCGAGTGGAGGGGTATTGATGCGCACCTTTGCACAGAAACAGAATCAGTCGCAACAGCAGACATCGTCCGGCTTAACTCGGTCGGGTGTGGGGCTTGCGGCGCCGCCCGTAGTTCATGAGGTATTAGATATGTCCGGTCACCCGTTGGACTCGGCCACGCGAGGGGTGATGGAGTCGCGCTTCGGCCACGACTTCAGCCGGGTTCGGGTGCACACGGATAAGAAGGCGGCAGAGTCCGCCCGCGAAGTCGGGGCGCAGGCTTACACTGTCGGAAGAGACATAGCGTTCGCTCCGGGGCGGTACGCGCCGGAAACCCCTTCCGGCCTGCGGCTGTTGGCGCACGAACTGACCCACGTGGTGCAACAGCGCGCCCAACGGCCTATGCTTCAGAAGTATTCGACGGCCGTCGGCGCGGGCGACGTTCATGAGCGCGAGGCGGAGCAGAGAGCCGGCGACGTGACGGGCGGAAATCCCACGGCCCAACAGGGGGCGCGGCAAAAAGGCTGCTCGAAAGCGGGCGGCTGCATTAACGGGAAGTGGGAATTCGAGTACGACGGATGCAGCATGCCCGCGTTCGTCGCCAAAGCTTACGGGGTAGACCCCGATAACCCTGCGGGCGGTGCGGACACACAGTTCGCGACATGCACCCCCGGCGGCAAAGGCTGCGACAGCCACGACGAATGTTATCAAACCTACGGGGCGGATAAGGACGCGTGCGACGCCAAGATGAAAGCCGACATGCTTTCGATATGTCACGCGTCTAAGGAAAAACCGACGGTGAAAGAGCGCTGCTATTTCTGGGCGAAAAAATATATCTGGGCCTTGGGGACGCCTTCCGGAAGGAAGGCATATAAGAAACGACAAACTAAAGTCGGCCAATGTAAATGAAAAAATTAGTGAGAACCCGCCGGCTCACTCGCCGCGTAAGGCTTCGACGAGTTCCACGCGGACGGCCCTGCGCGCAGGGACGACGCAGGCGGCGAGCGCAACGGCCGCGAGCAGCAGCGCGACGGACGCGTACGTCAGAGGGTCTGCGGCCTTAACCCCGTAGAGCAGGTCTGGGAGCGTGCCCGTAAGAAAGCGCGCGAGGCCGAGCGCGACGCACACGCCTACCGTAAGCCCGAGCAGCACGAACTTCATCGCCTGTAGCACGACCAGCCGCGTGACGTGTGAGCCTCGCGCGCCGAGCGCCATGCGGATGCCTATCTCACGCGTGCGCTGCGTCACCCAGTAGGAGAGCACGCCGTAGATGCCTACGCCCGCGAGGAGGAGCGCCACGCACGCGAAGCCGGCCAGCAGCAGGAGGTTGAAACGCTTGGGCGCGAGCGAGTTCGACAGCGCCTCCTCCATCGAGAGCAGGGAAGAGACCGGCACGTTCTTGTCCACGGCGGCCGTCTGTTCTCTGAGCGTTCCGGCCAGTCCCTCGGGAGCGCCGTTCGTCCTGACGACGACGGCCATGCTGCCTATCATCTGCTGGTTGAACTTGTCCGGCTGTTGCGCGTAAGGCGTGTAGACCTCCGCGTCGGCCTGACTCTCAAGCCCGCCGAACTTCACGTCCCCGACCACGCCGACCACAGTGCACTTGTCCGGCGCGTAGAGGCCGCCGGTCGAGATGACTTTGCCGACGGGGTCTTCGCCGGGGAACATCTGCCGCGCGGCGCTCTCGTTGATGATGGCGGCGCCGGGCGCTTCAGCCCCGTCGCGCTCGTCGAAGTAGCGGCCCCGCTTGAGAGGGATGCCCATGACCTTGAAGTAGTCGGGGCTGATGATTCTGTCTCGGACTGTGTAGCCGCCGCCCTGCGCGTCTGCGCTGCGCCCCTCGACCGTTGCGCCGATGCGCGGGTCGGTGCCACTTAAAGGCAAGTCTCTTACGACCGCCGCCGACTCGACTCCCGGCTGGCGGCCGAGGTTCGCCAAGAGCTGCTGGTAGAAGAGCAGCTTCTTCGGCCGCGGGTACGAGGCCGCGGGGAGCGTGACGCGCGCCGTCATGACGTGGCCCGCGTCGAAGCCCGGGTCAACTTCCGAGAGTCGCCTGAAGCTCTTGAGCATGAGGCCCGCCGCCGTCAGGAGCACGAAGACCAGCATCACCTGCGAGACCACCAGCGCGCCGCGCAGGCGGCTCTGCCCCGCGCCGCCCGAAGTGCCGCGTCCGCCCTCCTTCACGGCGCCGTAGAGGTTCGGGCTCGACGCGTAGACGGCCGGCGCAAGGCCGAACAGAAGCCCCGTCAGGATAGAGAGCGCGGCGGTGAAGCCGAGCACGCGCAGGTCTACGGCGGTCTCGCCTATGTGCGGGATGTTCGCGGGCGCGAAGGCGACGAGGAAGCGTATGGCGACGATTGACAGGACGAGGCCGAGCGCCCCGCCCGCCAAGCTAAGCAGCACGCTCTCGGTCAGCAGTTGTTGCAGAACCCTCCCGCGGCTCGCGCCGAGCGCGGCGCGGACTGCGAACTCCCTCCGGCGCGCGGCGGCGCGCGCGAGCAGAAGGTTCGCGACGTTCGCGCACGCAATCAGGAGCACGAACCCGACCGCGCACAGCAGCGCGAGCATCGCCGGCCGAAACTCTCCGACCTGATTCTCGCGCAGCGTCGTCACCGACACGCCGAGCCCTTCGTTCTCGTCCGCGTGCTCGGCGACGAGACCCTTGACGACCGATTCGGTGTCGGCCTGCGCCTGCTCGATGGTCACTCCCGGCTTGAGTCGCGCGACGGCCCTGTAGGCGTGCGTGTTGCGGTCGCCCCGCGCGGCGGGCGTGTCGGGGACGGTCAGCGGTATCCACATCTCCGTGGCCGAAGCGAACTGCTGCCCCGCGGGCATCTCCGAACCGGAAGGGAACTCGAAGCCCCGCGGCATGACGCCGACAATCGTGTAGTCCTCTTCGTTGAGCTGAAGCTTCCGGCCGAGCACGCCCGCGTCGCCGCCGAAGTCGCGCCGCCAGAGGTTGTAGCTGAGGACGACGACGTGGTTCCTCCCCGGCTCCTCGTCTTCCGCCCTGAGCGCGCGCCCGAGGAGCGGCGCGACGCCGAGCGCGCGGAAGAAGTCGGCCGAGGCGCGCGTCGTCTGTACGCGCTCGGGGCCGCCCGCGCCCGTCATGTTGTAGGCCGTGTTCGAGCCGGCCACGTAGAGCGCGAGCGGGTCGAAGACGCGGCTGCGCGTCTTCATGTCGGCGGTGTTGGCGTAGGTGACGCCGATCTTCTGCACCTTCTGCTTCGGGAAAGAGTCCCAGACGGTGACGACCGCGTCCGGGTTCGGGTAAGGCAGCGGGCGGAGCATCACCGCGTCGAAGGCGCTGAAGATGACCGTGTTGGCCCCGATGCCGAGCGCGAGGGCGAGCAGCGTGATGGTCGTGAAGGCGGGACTCTTCAGCAGCAGTCGGAAGGCGAGCCGCAGATCGCGCAGAATATTCCTCACAGCATCCTCTATCAAACGGTGTCGGCGTTACCTGCCGCAAGTATAATCCACGACCCACACACGCGGTCACCCCGAACAGCGTCGCGCCTCGACTCAGTTTTTCGACGTGAACGACGGCCGTGTCATTTTCGGAATTCCAAAAGTAACACAGTGCGCGGCCGGCCGGCGGAGTACCTTGCGGCGCGCAGGCGGAAGGGAGGCGCTTTGCCCCTGATGATTCCGCCGAGGCCGACGAACGCCCGCACGGGCACTTCAAGTGAGGAGCCGAATGAGAAGCAGAACGATTGAGCAGAAGACCTTCTTGAAATTTACTTTGTTGACCGCGATTCTGGTCGCCTCGCTGGCGGCGACGGCGCGGGCGCAGATTGACCCCTACAGACAGCTCATCATCGAGACGAGCGCGGTCGGCGTCGCACGCGGTCAGGTGGCACGCCTCAACGTCTACTACCGCGACGCATTCCCGCCCGGGCCGTGTTTCCCGCCCGACCCGTGCGTGCCCCCCGCCTCTTTCGACGCGCTGCTGACCCTCTACGCGGGGGACGGGAGCGTCGCCGTTCAGAGGAAGGTGACGCTCACGCCCGAGAGGGGCGCGACGCTCGGCTTCGCGCCGTCGGGCTTCGACCGCGACGGCCGCTCCACCCTCCGCGCGACAATCGAGGTCGCGGCAGACCCGAGCGGCTACAGGCCGCGCCTCGTCCCTTCGCTCGAAGTCCTCGACGCGGCCACGGGGCAGACGGCCTTTCTCAACCCCGGCTCGCTCGTAGGCTTCAACCCGCAGCCCGACCCGCCGCGCGACTTCGACTCCGGGCTCTTCAACGTCGTGAAGGGGCAGACGGCGCGCGTCAACGTCTCCTTCGTGGACATGCCCGAGGGGTTCCCGCCGGGGCCTTGCCGCCTCGTCGTCAGCTTCTACGACGGCGACGGCCGGCTCGTCGGGCAGAGCGAGCAGTCGCTCGAACCGGGCAAGACCGCGCAGTTCGACTACAAGACCGACGGTCTCCCCACAGGCGGGCGCACGCGGCTGCGCGCGAACGTCCACGTCGAGACGGCGGACGGCGACATCATCCCCTGCATCATGCCTTCGCTCGAAATCTTCGCCGCCGACACGGGCCGGACGGCGTTCTTCGTCCCCGGCAGAATGCTCGGCAGCGAAGAGTACTGAGCTGGCCGCAAGGGCGGGCGGGCGCGTGCGTGTGAGGTCACGTGCGCGCCCGCTTCCTTTTTCATAAAATGCCACGCTGCCGCGCGCCCCCGCGCTTATAATCACACTGCCCGCACTGTAAACGATTCCTTCAACTGCGAACGGGAGAACAGGCCCGCCGACATCGGACGAGCTATGGACGCCTTCAACCCGACGGACGAGGTAATCCAACTGGCCTTCGCCCTCGCCCTCTTCATCCTCGGCGACGAGGCGGAGGCGTTCGCGGTCGTGCGCGAGGCGCTCTCGAAGATGGAGGTCGCCGCCGCCGCGCAGGTCAAGCGCCTCTACTACTCGCCGACGCGGCGCACGCTCTGGCAGCGCGCGCGGCCCGCCGGCAACCGCACGAAGGTCACGCTCAGCGACACGCACCTGCTTCAGCGCCTCGTCTACGTCGAGAGCGAGCCGTACGAGAGGGCGCGCGAGCAAAGGCGCGACGCGCTGCGCGCCGAAGACCTGCTCGTCCACTACGTCAAGCACCTCATCAGGATTTCCATCAGGCGCAACTCCTTCTACGTCGCGCTCGGCGTCAGCCGCCTGCTGCACAGCTACAGCACGAACGAGACGATGGAGATTTACAACGTCGTCGTGCAAGACCCCGACCGCGTCAAGGACGACTACTACTACCGCTCGCGCAAGGGCCGGCTGCTGCAAGAGGTGAAGGAGCGCTTCGAGGAGTTCGTCAATCTCTGCCGCGGCTCGCGCGGCGAGGAGCGCTTTCAGACTCTGGACGCGCCGGGCGAACTCGCCGGGCTGGTGGCCGAATGTCTCGAACAGTTCTCGCCGTGGCGCACGCCGTGTCCCATCCCCGCGCGCTACGACCCGACGACCGACGAGATTCCGACGCTCTCGTCGGCGCATCAGGGCGAAGAGGACAAGGTCGAGATCAACCGCATCCACGCCGTCGTCCACCCCGAATGCTACGAGCTGCTGACGGGCTCGCTGAAGTTGGAGCCGCCCGCGTCGCGCCTGAGCGTCCCGCGGTTCAACCTGCCGAACGGTAAAAACAACATGTCCAGCCCCAACGACAAACAGCGCCGCCACGGCCCGCCGCTCGGCGGGAGCGAGGTGGCCGCGCTCAAGCACCTCCTCGCCGAACAGTCCGCGCGCCGGAAGGCGACGCACGCGCGCCTCCTGTCGGTCGCCGTCAACGGCGCCGAGCGCGCGCGCCTCGACCTCTGGCGCGCAGGCTCGGTCAGCGTCGCCGTCGGCGACCGTGACGAGCTCGTCGAGGTGCGCGCGCAGGGTGAAGACGGCTGGACGCTGCTCGCGGCGCACCTCCTCGGCGGCGAGCGCGCGAACGCGTCGGAGGTCGTGCTCGAAGGCGGGCAGAGACTAACCTTCAGCCTCACCCACGGGCCGGGCGAGGCCGCGCCCGCTTCGCTGACCGTGGCCTATCAGGAGACGCTCTGGCCGAGGGCCGCGTCGCTCTTCGGGCGTCGTCTGCTCCGCGGGCTCGCGGCGCCCGAAGGCCGAGCGTTCACACGCCCCGCGTTCGCGTTGCTGCTCCTGCTCGTCTGCGCGGGCGCGCTCGCGCTGTACGTCTTCAGGAACGTGCAGGAACCCGAGACCGCACGACTGCAACCCTCAGCCAACCAGCCCGTCAGCCAGCCCGCCAACGACGCGCCGGCCCATAACGACGCGCCGGATCATAACTCGCCGGACGCAGGCGTCACTTCCGAGTCGCGCGGAGTTCGGCAGGCCGAGACACACGACGCGGCCAGACGTGACGCGGTGCGCCGGCCGCCCTCGAAGCGGCCCTTGCGCGCGACGGCCCCCGCCGAACAGGCGCGTGCGAACTTGAATAACGAGAGCGCCGAATCAGAAAGCGGGGCGGGCGGGGCGGACAGTCCGGGCGACGCCGACGCGACGAGGTCGGTCAAGTCTGCGGCCAGCGCGATGGCGCTCGCGCGTGTGCGGAAGGTCTTTATCGAGGTCACGGCCGTAGGCGAGCTGGGCGCGCGGACGACGCGGCTGCTCGCCGGCAGTCTGCGCGCGGGCGGGCGCCTGACCCCGACCGACGCCAGAGAGGAGGCCGACGCCGCCTTTAAGATAAAGGTCAGCGGTGGGAGCGCCGGAAGGCGTCCGGTCACGGCCTCCGTCCGGCTCGTCAACGAGGACGGCGAGGTCATCTGGCCCGCCGCCGGCAGAGGACGCGCGGGCGTCTACACCGGCACGGTCGAGGACGTGACGAGAAGAATCGCGGAAGACCTGCTGAAGGACGTGCTCAAGTCCGACGCCCGACAATGACCCGCCCGGCCGACTATCTCGGCTCGCCTTGCAGCACGAAGGCAGACCAGTAGTAGGGCGACTGCCAGCGCTTGTCCTGCCAGACCGAAATCTGCGCGGCCCTCAGCGCCGCGGCCGGCGACAGATGCTCCCTGCCGAGCATGGCCTTGTAGAACCTCTCCATCAGTTCAGCGGTCGCCGCGTCGTTCACGTCCCACAGGCTGACCATCACGCGCGCCGCGCCCGCGTAGAGAAAGCCCTGCGTCAGCCCGACCAGCCCCTCGCCCCTCGTCTCCTTGCCGAGCCCCGTGCGGCACCCCGAGAGCACGACCAGCTCGACCGGAAGCCTGAGCCGGAAGATTTCGCTCGCGCGCAGGAAGCCGTCCTGCGCGCGCCCCTGCCTGTCCACGAGCGAGAGGACGACGCCCGAAAGCTCCGGGTGCTCGTTGTTGAGCAGGCCGTGCGTGGCGAAGTGTATGAAGCGATACTGGCCGAGCACGTCGCTCGTCGCCGTAGCGCGGCTCGCGTCGAAGTCGAGCGCCTCGACGCGCTCCTGCGGCGGGATGAGCGCCGAGATGGCGTTCGCCTCGCGCCGCGTGTACGGCAGACGCGGGATGGCGCCGCCCTCGCCCGAGACGCCCGCCTCGACGGCCGCGCGCGTCAGTTCTTCGGCCGACTCGGACTGCGCCGCGGCCGCCCCGCCCTCGTCGTGCTCCGGCCGGCGCGAGTCGGCCAGCGGCCTTCCGCTCAGGATGGCCCTGACGCGCCCGTCCTCCTTTTCGAAGACGGGGTCGGCCAGCACTGCGAGGGTCTTGCCGGCCGAAGGGCGGCCGCGCCCGACGCGGCGCAGCTCCGCGAGCGCCGACGCCGACGGCACGTTGACGATCTCGTGTTTGAAGACGAGCGGGCGTGACGGCTCCGAAGGGTCTGGGAGCGCGGCGAAGGGGACGAGGTGGAGCGCGCCGTCCGAGACGACGAGCAGACGCTTCGACCCGAGCAGCGCCGCGGCGGGGCCGAGCAACTGCCGGCTCAGTTCGGCGGCGGCCTTCGGCAACTCCGCGTCGGCCCGCGCGACGCGCGCAAGCTTCTCCTCCGGCGTCTCAAACTTCAAGTGCTGCGCGCGCGCGGTCAGCAGCTCGTAGTAGCCGCGCGCCGCCTTCTCGATGTCGGCGCGCGCGGGCAGCGCGAAGCTCGCCGCCGAGTCGGGCGCGACCACCCAGAGGCGGCCGCCGTCTCTGCCGAGCGAGTATTCGAGCAGCAGCGTGTCGGGGCCGAGTAGCTGCTTCTGAATCTCTGCGACGCCGAGCAGTTGCGGGCGCGTCAGCGCGGCGTAGCGGGGGCTGCTCGCGCGTATGCGCCCCTCCAACTCCTGATAGCTGGCGAGCAGGTCGTCCACCTTCTTCTGCGACGCCGCCAGTTGCTCGGCGGTGTGCGCCTCCCGCTCAAGCTCCCAGCGCGCGAGCGTCGCGGCGTTGAGCTGCTGCTGAACCTGCCGCTCCTCTTTGAGCAGCGCGGGGTCAACGTCCTGTCGGAGGTTGACGCGCACCTCGTTGAGCTGGTCGAGCAGGATGCGCGCGTGCGCGCGCTCGCTGGCCTGAAGCGCCGCCCCCTCGTAGCCGCGCGACGCGTCCTGCCGGTGGAGCTTCATCAGCAGCTCGATGTAAAGCTCGTAGTACGCCCCGCTCGACGCGAAGAAGGTGGCGCGGTCTTCCTCGCCGACGAGGTCGCTGCGCATGGACTCGATGATGCCGATGGCGCTCTCTATCCTGCCCACCGCGTCGGCCGTCCGGCCGAGGCCGTCGAGCGCCTCCGCCATCGCGAAGAGGGTCACGGCCTCGCCGCGCCGGTAGCCGACCGTGTGGACTAGGGCGTTCGCCTGCGTGGTGTAGTCGAGCGCCTTCTGATACTCGCCCATCGCCTGATAGGTGCCGCCGATGTTGCTGAGGGTGGCGGCCTCGCCCTGCCGGTTCTTCGTCTCGCGGCGGAGCGCGAGAGCGCGCTGGTAGTAGTCGAGCGCGCGCGGGAAATCCTGATTCCGCCTGTAGACGCTGCCGATGTTGTTGAGCGCGACGCCCTCGCGCAGGCGGTCGCCGACCTCCTGAAAAATCTGTAGCGCCTGACTGTAGTCCTCAAGCGCGGTCTTCGTGTCGTGCAGGTCGTTCTCGTAGGACAGCCCCATGTTGACGAGGATGCTCCCCTCGTCGTCGCGTGCGCCCAGCTCGCGCGCGAGCGGGAGCATCTGCCGGTTGAGTTCGAGCGCCCTCTGCGTGTCGCCCAGCTCGGAGTAGATGGTCGCCATGTTGCCCATCGCCTCCATCTGGCCCTGCCGGTAGCCGGCCTCGCGCGCGACCGACATCGCGCGGTTGAAAACGTCTATGGCCTTCTGGTACTGCGCCAGCTGTAGGTGGAGGCGGCCGGCGCGTATGAGCGCCGACGCCTCGTCGTTGCGGTCGCCCGCCTCGCGCCAGAGCGCGGCCTCCTCCTCGTACTTGGCGACAGCCTCGGCCCGGCCCTGCGCGGTGTTCTGCGCTTCGAGCCGCATCGCCTCCTCGCCGGCCGACTGCGCGGTGAAACGTTTCCTATCCAGTTCGTCGGCCGCGCGCACCTCGACGACGGTCAACTGATAGCGCCCGGACGCGGCGCCCGACGGCCGCACGTTGAGCCTGTAGGCGCCGGGCGCGTCGGCGACGACGGCCACGTCAATCTTCGGCTCGGCGTGCGGGTTGTGATTGACGGTCAGGAGTTGGTGGCCGTCCGGCGCGAAGACCGTCAGGACGAGCCCGAACTTCTGCACGCCCCACGCGAGGTGCAGGAGTTGGCCCGACTGCAATTCGATCTTGTAATCGTGGCTCTCGCCCGACGCGATCTCGCGCTCGACGGGCGCGTTCAGTTCGAGCGCCGTGACCTCACCTTGCGCGCGCGCGACGGACGGGATGAGCAGCAGCGCGGCGGCGAGACACAGAGAGAAGCGGCGGAGGCTTGAACCGGAGGACATTCGTGAATCTCCTTCCATTCGGGACGGGAGCGCGGGGTTGATGGGCAGGCCGCGCCGAAAGTGTGAGCGGCGCGCGTGACTTCGGCCGGGCCGCGTCGGGTCAAGGAAGCTTTTGAAAGGCTGCGCCGGCACGGAGTCCGGGCGCGACGCCGTGCCGACGCGAATGTACCACAACTGAATCTCTCGCGCGGGACTCTCCCGCGAGCGCCTCAACGCGACTCCCATCGTTACCGCGGACGGCCGCGCGCCAGCGTGTCATTTTCAGAAAATCGTCCGGCCGGATGATTTCCGAAAGTGACACGCACGCCTGTGCGCGCCCGCCTCATCCTGTGACGCGCGAACCGGCGCTCTTGAACTCTCGAACCTCGCGGCTCAGTTTGACAGGAGGAATCCGAAGTATGCGGAGTAGTGGACGAAGGCGCGCGCGTGCGACCGCCTGCGCGCTGTTGTGCGCGCTGCTCACGGTCGCCCATACGGGCGCTCTGGCGCAGACGGGCGTGGCCGTCTCTTTCAAGGATGCGTCCGTCACGCTGCCGGCCGGCGCGACCCGTCAGTTCACGCCGACCGTGACGGGGACGACCAACACCGCGGTGACGTGGACGGTCAACGGCATGCCGGGCGGCAGCGCGGCCGTCGGCACGATTGACGCGGCGGGCAAGTACACCGCGCCCGCGGGCGCGGCCGTCGGCACCGCTTTCAACATCACCGCCACGAGCGTCGCCGACCCGAACGCCTCCGCAGGCTTCACACTGACCATACGCAACCCGACGCCGCTCGTCTATTCCGTCACGCCCAACCCTCTGCCCGCGGGGCCGTTCAAGATAACCGTCAACGGCAACCTCTTCGTCAGCGGCGCGCAGGTCTTGATGAGCGGCATGGTGCTCACGACCACCTACGTCAACGCGACGCAGTTGACCGCCACCGGCACGTGGAGCCAGAGCGGCAGCCCCGTCGTCTTCGTCATCAACCCCGGCCCGCCCGGCGCCGTCTCGACGGGCTACACGCTGAGCACCGGCACGACGACGGCGACGCCCACGCCGACGCCGATACCGCCCGTCTCCGTCAACGTGTCGCCGCAGTACGCGACGGTGCAGCTCGGCGCGACGAAGCAGTTTCAGGCCGCCGTCCTAAACACCGCGAACACTTCGGTCACGTGGTCTGTTAACGGCATCAACGGCGGCAACACGAGCGTCGGCACCGTAGACGCCAGCGGCCTCTACACCGCGCCCGCCGTGCCGCCCTTCATGGGCGTCGTCAGCGTCACGGCCGCGAGCGCCGCCGACGCGACGAAGAAGGCGAGCGCGGGCGTCAACCTGCAAGACCCGCAGGCCGTCGCGGTCGGACGCTTCCTTGAACAGTCAACCTTCGGGCCGACGCCGCAGCTCGTGCAGCACGTCGAGCAGGTCGGCTTCAACGGATTCCTCGACGAGCAGTTCGCGCTGCCCGAGTCGCCTTGGCCCGACTACACGCTCTCGACGACGACGCGCTCCGACGCCGTCAACGCGTTCTACTACAACGCGGGCGCCGGCCAAGACCAGTTGCGCCAGCGCGTCGTCTACGCGCTCAGCCAAGTGTGGGTCGTCGCGCTCAACAAGAACACGAACGCGGACATGATCGTCCCGCACCTGCAAATCCTCTCGCGCAACGCCTTCGGCAACTACCGCACGCTGATGCGCGAGATGACCCTGAGCAGTTCGATGGGCATGTACCTCGACCTCGTCAACAGCGTGAAGCCTTCGGGCACCGTCGGCGCGAACGAGAACTACCCGCGCGAGCTGATGCAGCTCTTCACCATCGGCCTCTGGCGGCTAAACCCCGACGGCTCACAGCAGCTCGACGCGCAGGGCAATCCGATTCCCACATACACTCAGACCGACGTGCAGCAGCTCGCGCGCGCGCTCACAGGCTGGACGTACCCGACGCCGCCGGGCAAGACGCCGACCAGCGTCGGCAACTACGCATACTACCCCGGCGTGATGGAGCCGCGGCCCGGGCTGCACGACACGACGCAGAAGACCTTCCTCGGCGGCGTGCTCCCGCCGAACCAGACCATCACGCAAGACCTCGACGGCGCCCTCGACATCGTCTTCAACCACCCGAACGTCGGCCCCTTCGTCGCCACGCGCCTCATACGCGCGCTCGTCACCAGCAACCCGAGCCCCGCTTACGTCGCGCGCATCTCCGCCGTCTTCGACGACAACGGGCAGGGCGTGCGCGGCGACATGCAAGCGGTCGTCCGCGCGATCCTGCTCGACCCCGAGGCGCGCGACGACCAGCCGCCCGCCAACTTCGGCAAGCTCAAGAGCCCGATGCTCTCCTACCTCGCGTTCTCACGCGCCATGCTGTCGGCGATTCCGCCGCAGACGCAGACGGCGTACATCTACTACACCTTCGGCGAGGGGCTCCTCGACCCCGCCTCGGTCTTCGGCCACTACTCGCCGCTCTACCGCATCCCGAAGACGACGCTCTACGGGCCGGAGTTTCAAATCTACTCGCCGACCGAAGCGATCAACCGCGGCAACTACCTCTATCAGGGAGTGGGCAACTACAGCAACGCGCTCATCGCGCCGTTCATGGGCGTCGCCGCCGACTCCGTCCAGCTCGTCAACGCCGTGGACAACGTGCTGCTCTACGGCCGCATGTCGCAGACGACGCGCAACTCCATCTACAAGGCGCTGCAAGCCTCTACCGACCCGCGCACGCGCGCGCAGACCGCGCTCTACCTGACCGCCACGTCGGGCGAATACCTTGTTCAGCACTGAATCATCCGGAGGAATCGAACCGTGAGTAACAAACAGGGAATCTCCCGCCGCGGCTTCATGCAGCTCGGCATCGGGCTCGGCGCGTTCGCCGCGCTCAGCCGCCTACAGGTGGCGCGCGCCTCGACGTTCACAGACTACAAGGCGCTCGTCTGCGTCTTCCTCTTCGGCGGCAACGACGGGCACAACTGCGTCGTCCCGCTCGACGCGTCCGGCTACAACAGCTACAAGGCGGCTCGCGCCGGACTCACCCTGCCCCCGAGCCAACTGCTCCCCGTCAACACTTCAAACAACGCGCCCTACGGCCTGCACTACGCCCTGCCCGAGTTGCAGAGCCTCTACAATCAGGGCCGCGTGGCGATACTCGCCAACGCGGGGATGCTCGTCCAGCCAATCACGCGCCAGCAGTACCTCGCGCCCAACGCGGTCGTCCCGACCAACCTCTTCTCGCACGCCGACCAAGTCGTGCAGATGCAGACCGGCTTCCCGAACGCCTCGGGCGGCACGGGCTGGGGCGGGCGCGCGGCCGACCTGATGGTGCAGGCCAACGCCGCCGCGAGCTTCCCCACGGCCATCTCGATGGCCGGCACGTCGCTCTTCTGCACCGGCAGTCAGGTTCAGGCCGCGTCCATCCAGCCCGGAAATTACATGGCCCAGAACGCGATGAGCTTCTGGCCGCAGTCGGCGGCCGACGCGCGCGCGCTGGGGCAGAAGGAGATCGCGACGACCGCGAGCGGCAACCAGATGATTGACGCCGCGAACAGGACGATGGCCGACGCGCTCACGCTCGGCCCCATGCTGAAGAGCGCGGCGAGCGCGTCGAACCTCTCGACACAGTTCCCCGCCAACCCGCTCGGCGACCAGCTCAAAGAGGTCGCGCGCATGATCAGCCTGCGCTCGCCGCTCAACGTCAGTCGCCAAGTCTTCTTCTGCGGCATGGGCGGCTTCGACCTGCACAGCGGCGAGAGCTGGAACCACTACGACCTGCTCACGCAGGTGAGTCAGGCGCTCGGCGCCTTCTACAACGCGACCGCGGAGCTGGGCGTTCAGCAGAGCGTCACGACCTTCACGCTCTCCGACTTCGGCCGCACGCTTCAGCCCGGCGGCACGGGCTCTGACCACGGCTGGGGCAGCCACTTCTTCGTCATGGGCGGCTCGGTCAAAGGCGGCGACCTCTACGGCACCTTCCCGCAGCTCGTCCTCGGCGGCCCCGACGACGCGAACACGCGCGGCGTGCTCATCCCGACGACCTCGACGGCGCAGTACGGCGCGACCCTCGCCAAGTGGTTCGGCGCCACCGACGCGGAGCTCGATCAGGTCTTCCCCGTGCTCCCCAACTTCACCGTCCGAGACCTCGGCTTCATGCTGTGACCCGCCGTCACGGCCGCATGAGATGGGTAGCCGAAAACTTTACTCATCTGCGCCCGTGACTGCACGAAATGGTAACGCCTGACGGATTTGTTGATGTGCCTGTCCCGCTCATATCAGGCATTTGGCGCCGCGCGCCGGTGGCATAGCTCTTGCGAAGAAAAAGGCCACGGAGGTATGCCATAAACATGAATAGAACGATCAAGGGAATGGGCGGCGCGCTCATCACGCTCCTGATGGTGGCCGGCTTCACGCTGGCGGCCGGTTCGACGGCGCAGGCGCAGTACAGGCGTGACCGCGACGACGACCGCTACCGGCACGAGCGCGACCGTGACTGGCGTCGCAACCGCCGCGGCAACGTCTACGACCGCAATCGCAACGGGATTGATGACCGCTACGAGAGGGGCAACGTCTACGACCGGAACCGCGACGGCATTGACGACCGCTACGAGCGCAACGGCGGCTACGGTACTTACGGCGGCTACGGCAACCGCGGCGGCTACGGCACGTACGGCGGCTACAATCAGGCCGCGTACAATCAGGGCTATCAGGACGGCCTGAACACCGGCTCCAGCGACGCCCGCCGCGGCCAGAGCTACAGCCCGCAGAGGTCTCACTACTACAAGAACGCCTCTTCGCAGGGTTTCCGCGACGGCTTCGTGCGGGGCTACGACGAAGGCTACAGGCAGAACGGCTACAACAACGGCCGCTACGGCAGGAACACAGGCATCGGGAACATACTCGGCGGCATCTTCGGCCGCCCGTAACCCGGCCCGGACGTTTGTTGGTCGAGGCAAGACGAGGGGAGGGCTATGGGCCCTCCCCTTTCTCTATTTGCGGCTGTGTTACGAAATCAGATGCAGGAGGTCTATTGCGGCGCTACCTGTTGATGTCCTCTCTGTTTTCCAGTCGCCGGACGAGGTCGGCGAGCTGGGACTTGAGCGACTCCGGGGCCGCCGTGACGGCAAGCCTCATCTCTTTGACCGCGGCGTCGAAGTCGCCCCGCGCGACCGCGACGCGCGCCGCGTCGTTGTGCCCGACCCAGCTATTCGGGTCTTTCTTGACGTTGCTGCGGAAGAGCTCCATCGCCTCGTCCTGCTGGCCCTGAATCTGGAGCCCCCGGCCGTAGCTGTGGACTTGGAGCTGAGTGCCTCTGGCAATCGCCGCGTCGCGCGCGGCGAGGGCTTCATCCTTCCGCCCGAGCGCGCCCAACGCTTGCGCCCGGGTCATCTCGTTCTCGAAGCGGTCTTCAATCTCGATGGAACGGTCGGCGTACTTCAAAGCCTCGTCCGCGCCGAGCTTGTTGTTCAGCAGGTAGTCGGCCGCCTCCTGCCACGCCTGCCACTCGAACTGCGGGCGTGCGCGGAGCTGGTTGCGCAGGCTCTGCCGGACGATCTCCGGGGTGTTGACCTCGACCTTGAAGGGCACCGCGACCCTCTCCCAGCGCATCGTGATGACGGCGGAGTCGGGCTTCGGGTCTTCGAAATCATAGCTGAGCGCTTCGCGGTTCTCGGCGGCCTGCGGCTTGACGGTCACGCGGAGCGCGTCTTCGGCCTTGTCATAGGTGAAGCTGCCCCACGAGGTTGAGTTCCGGGAGAAGATGACGACCCAAGAGGTCTCGCCCGGGATCATGTGCAGCCCGTACACGCCCTTCGGGAGTGGCTGGCCTTCGACGTTGACGGGGTCGCTGAATTCGACGGTGGTGTTGTAGTTGGCCCCGGCCCGCCACACCTGCCCGTAGGCCACGAGGCCGCCGAATATCTTTCGGCCGCGGACGAGCGGCCGGTGGTAGTCAATCGTGATGTCGGTGATGCCGAGGCGCTGCGTGACGCGCGCGTGCTGGCTGGCGTCCGGCAGATTCAACAGTGCCGACTGGGCCCGCGCGCCCGTAACCCCGACGAACAACCCCCCGACCAACAGCGCTGCGACGGCGACGAATCTACGCATATCCCGAGTCTCCTTAGTTTGAAGTAGCCCTCAACCTCGATTCATCCTCACGAGCCGACTCTTTATTCTCTCGTCATCTGCCGGCCGCGGAAGGTGAGAGTCTCGCCGGGCTTCATCTCGTAGAAAGGTATCTTTAATCTCTTCAACTCGGCGGCGAAGGCCGAGGCGTCCGGGGCGATGCCGGGGAAGGTCGCGTAGTGCTGCGGGACGGCGAGCCGCGTGCGGACGGACTGCGCGGCGCGCGCCGCCATGCGCGGCTCCATCCCGAAGTGGCCGCCCGTGTTGAGCAGGGCGAGGTCTATCTGGTACTGCTCGCCGATGGTCTCCATGTCTTTGAAGTAGGCCGTGTCGCCCGAGTGGTAGATGACGGGGCCGTCTTTAATCATGATGACGAAGCCCGCGGGGTTCCCGCCGTAGGCGCGCTCGGGCTCAGTCGGGCCGGCCTTCGGGTTGAAGACGCTGCTCGAATGAACGGCCGGAGTCATGGCGACCGTGACCTCGCCGTCGGCGATAGTAATCTCGCCGCCGATGCCCATGATGGCGTCGGTGTCGGCCTGCTTCTCGGGGAAGCCGGCGAGCTTGACGAGGTTGCCGGCGAGCTCGGGGTTGCAGACGAGCGCAGCGCCCGTCTTCTTCGCTATCTCGACGGCGTCGCCGACGTGGTCGCGGTGCCCGTGCGTGAGGAGTATGTAGTCAACCCTCGTCAGCGAGGCCATAGGGTCACGGCCGTCCTTCGCCTCCGGGTTCAGAGGGTTCCTCAGCCAAGGGTCTATCAACAAGACCTTCCCCTTCGGCGTCGTCACCGAGAAGGCCGCGTGCCCGAACCATTTGACCTTCGTCTCCTGCGCCGGCGCGTTGCGTGCGGCGGCCAGCCCGAACAGGGCTGCGAAAACAACGAACGCCTTCATAGTCATCTCCTCCAACTTGTCGGAACCAAGCTCCCGTTCGGGACAATAGTACCCCCGGCGCGCGTAAGCGCAAGTGCCATTTTCCCGGCGCCGCGCCAGACCAAATCAGGGAGTTCGTGAGCAAGATTCGGATAGATTGCGGCGGGGTCTCTGGCCTACGATGGGCGCGTGAGGTGATTGGGTGTGGAGCAGGACAAGATTATCAATCAGGAACTTCGCGCCATCGAGCCGGATGTCTATTGGGAGGCCGTGCGCGCGCGTGACGCGCGCTTCGACGGCCTTTTCGTCTACGCCGTCCGCTCGACGCGAGTCTACTGCAAGCCCTCGTGCCCGTCGCGTCGGCCGCGGCGCGAGCAGGTCTCCTTCTTCAACGCGTGCGAGGAGGCCGAGGCGGGCGGGTTCCGGGCCTGCAAGCGCTGCCTGCCGCGCGAGCCTTCGCCGCCCGACCCTTCGGTCGAGTTGGTCTTGCGCGCCTGCGCCCTTATCGAGGCGAGGGAGGGCGAGCCCGCGCCGCTCGAAGAGTTGGGAAGGGAACTGGGCGCGAGCCCCCATCACTTGCAGCGGACTTTCAAGAAAGTCACGGGCATCACCCCGCGCCAGTACGCGGCGGCGCTGAGGCTGAGGCAGTTCAAGACAAAAGTCAGGGAAGGGCGCGGCGTGACCGAGGCGCTCTACGAGTCGGGCTACGGCTCAAGCAGTCGGCTCTACGAGCGCGTCTCCGAACGGCTCGGGATGACTCCGGCGGGCTACCGCCGAGGGGGAAAAGGGATGAGCATCAGTTACACGACGGTCGGCTGCGACATGGGGCGTCTGCTCGTCGCGGCGACGGAGCGCGGCGTCTGCTCCATACAGTTCGGCGACTCGGACGCGGAACTCGAAGCGGCGCTCGCGGCCGAGTACCCCGCGGCCGAACTGGGCCGCGACCCTTCGCGGCTCGACGACTTCGTGGGCGCGCTGCTGCGCCACCTCGGCGGGCGCTCGTCACAACTCGAACTGCCGCTCGACGTGCGCGCGACCGCCTTCCAGTCGCGCGTCTGGGAAGAGCTGCGGCGGATACCTTACGGCGAGACTCGCTCTTACGCCGAAGTCGCGCGCAGCTTGGGCCGACCGACCGCGACGCGGGCCGTCGCGCGCGCCTGCGCCACGAACCCCGTGGCGCTCGTCAACCCCTGCCACCGCGTCGTGCGCGGCGACGGGAGCCTGAGCGGCTACCGCTGGGGCGTCGGACGCAAGCGCGCCCTGCTCGCGCGAGAACGCGAGGGCGCGCGCGAAAGCGCGGACGAGTCCGCAGACGCGAACCCACTGCTTAGCCCACGCGGATGAGACGACACGCCGCCCCCTTTTCGCGCGCCCCGCGAGGGTTAAGTGCTCTCCTTCGCCCCGCGCGCACGGGCCGGCTGGTAGGTGCCCGGCTCGGTTCGCGACGCGATGGCGAGGCGGTTCCAAGCGTTGATCGTGGCGACGGCGAGCGTCAGGTCGGCCAGCTCCTTGTCGCTGAAGTGCGGGCGCACCTCCTCGTAGACCGAGTCGGGCACGTGGCTCTGGTTGACGAGCGTAACGGCCTCGGCCCATGCGAGCGCCGCCCGCTCCCGCTCGGTGTAGTAAGGGCACTCGCGCCAAGCGTCGAGCGAGTAGAGCCGCTGCTCCGTCTCGCCCGCGGCGCGCAGGTCTTTCCAGTGCATGTCGAGGCAGTAGGCGCAGCCGTTGATCTGCGACGTGCGCAGCTTGATGAGGTGAAGCAAAGACTCTTCGAGCCCGCACCCGTGAAGGTATTGCTCCAGCCCCATCATGGCCTTGTAAAGGCCCGGCGCGGCCGCCATGTCGAAACGCGTTTTCATAAGTTCCTCCTTCGGCGATTAGAAGCGGAATTAAACGAGCCGCCCCTTCGCTAACCAAATTTTAGCGCGAACAGGCCCGCGGTAAAGTGCCATTTTCGGCGTCCCTCCTGTACCACTCCCGGCGGCGAACAAATCCGGCTGCGATCGTTTAGCATGTGACGGTGCGTCAGTCGCGGCATTGGACTTCACTGCGACGCCGATTTCACCTAAGATGAAAGTGCCAATCTGAGCCGGCCGTTTACGCCTGATTCTCGCACATGGCTAAATATTCGTCCGCCATACCGAACGGTTTAGTTTCGCTCGACGCCGAATCGCAGACGCCCCTCTACAGGCAGTTGTACGACTGCCTGCGCCGCGCCATCCTCGCCGGGCAACTCGCTCCGGGCACGCGCCTTCAGTCCACGCGCGAGATGGCGTCGGAGCTGAAGGTCTCGCGCAACACGGTCGTCAACGCCTACGAGCAACTGCTCGCCGAGGGCTACCTCGAAGGGCAGGTCGGCTCCGGCACATACGTCTCGCGCGCGCTGCCGGAAGACCTCCTCAACGTCAAGACGCTGGCGCCGCGGCGCGTGCGCGCGCGGAGCGATGCGGCCGCGCTCTCCGAACGCGGGCGGCGCCTCGCCGCCTTCGCGCCCTTGGTGCCTAGAGCGCCGGAGCCCGTGCAGCCGTTCCAGACCGGCCTGCCCGCGCTCGACGCGTTCCCGTTCGACGTCTGGTCGAAGCTCCTCGCGCGCCACTGGCGCCGGCCCGCCGACACGCTGCTCGGCTACGGCGAGCCGCAGGGGCACGCGCCGCTGCGCGAGGCGGTCGCGTCCTACCTCGGGCTGTCGCGCGCGGTGCGCTGCACGCCCGATCAGGTCGTCATCGTTGACGGCGCGCAGATGGCGTTCGACCTCGTCGCGCGAGTGCTGCTCGACCCCGGCGACCCCGTGTGGTTGGAGGAGCCGGGCTACTCGGGCGCGCGCGTGGCGCTGACGGCCGCGGGCGCGCGCCTCGTCCCCGTCCCCGTTGATTCCGAGGGGCTGAACGTGGCGGCGGGCGCGGCGCTGGAACCCGGCGCGCGGCTCGTCTACGTGACCCCGTCGCACCAGTTCCCGCTCGGCATGATGATGAGCCTGCCGCGCCGTCTGGCCCTGCTGGACTGGGCGAGCAGGGCCGGCGCGTGGGTGATGGAGGACGACTACGACAGCGAGTACCGCTACGAGGGGCGGCCGCTCGCCTCGCTTCAGGGGCTCGACCGCGAGGGGCGCGTGGTCTACGTCGGCACCTTCAGCAAGGTGCTGTTCCCTTCGCTGCGGCTCGGCTACATCGTCGCGCCGCCCGCGCTGGTTGACGCACTCGTGTCGGCGCGTCTGATGGTGGGGCGCCACTCGCCCTCGGTCGAGCAGGCGGTGCTGACCGACTTCATCGAGGAGGGGCACTTCGGCCGCCACATACGGCGCATGCGCACGCTCTACCGCGCGCGCCGCGCGTGCGTCGTCGAGGCGCTCAGGCGCGAGGCGGGCGACATCGTAGAAGTGGAGCCGTCCACGGCGGGGCTCCACGTGGTCGCATGGCTCCCCGAGGGTCTGGACGACCGCGAGGCCGCGCGCGCGGCCTCGGCGCGCGGCGTGTACGTGCGGGCCGTGTCAGAGTTCTACGCCACGCGCCCCCCGCGCGGCGGGCTGGAACTCGGGTACGCCGCCTTCGACGAGGCGCAGATTCGTAGAGGCGCGGCGCGACTGGCCGAGGCCGTCCGCTCCTGTCTGAACGCTTGGCGCCGGGGCGCACGCCGCCGCGCCGGCTGAGCGGCGTGCGCGACGTGGTGCCCCGAACTCGCATCGGTCACAGGTATCGCTCTTTGATGACGTTCACGTGGCGCAGCTCGTGGCCTGCAATGTGGTAGGCGAGGGCGCGCACCGTCGCGCGGTTCCCGTCGGCGACGCCCGACCTCAATAGCGCCTCGTCGTCGAGGCCGTCGAAGAGGGCGATGGTAGCGCGCCGCACGGCCGCGAACTCTTCCAAGAGGGATTCGACCGTGCGCCGGTTCGCGCCGGAGTAGGGCGCGTAGGCGTCCTGATCGAAGCCGGGGAGTTCCGTCGGGTCGTTTCTGGCGAAGCGCAGGGCGCGGTAGGCGTAGATGCGCTCGTCGTCGGTGACGTGGGCGAGAATCTCTTTGACCGTCCACTTGCCCGGCGCGTAGCGGAAGGCGAGCCTCTCTTCGGGCAGCGAGAGCAGGAAGGCGGTCGTGGCCTTCAGGCTCTCGCTCATGTGCCCGAGGACGAGGCCGTCGTCGGGCAGCAGACCGATGTAGATGTCTGCGTAGGGCGGGTACTCGCCCTCTTTCGGTTTCTCGATCCTTCTCATCTTCGTCCGTTGGCTAGGCAGCGGCGGGCGCGGAGTCCGACGCGCAGGCCGCGCCGACGGCCGCCGCCCGCGTCGGACGGCGCACTAGCTCGCCGCCACAGTTAGGGCAGAGGGCTTGCAGGCCGCGCGCGCAGGCGACGCAGAACGTGCATTCGTGGCTACAGATGTATGCGACGCCGTCGGGGCTGAGCCCCGCGCCGCACTTCTCGCAGACCTCTTTCATCTCTAAGGCCATTCTAAAGGTTCTCCTCTTTCTGCGACAGTACGACTGTCGCAGAAAGCTTAGGCGGAATCCGTCCCGGCACAAGTGCCATTAACTCGTTTTGGCGCGATGCCACTTTGCGTGCGTGCGGCGGATGGGCACGCGCCCGCGGGCGTGAGACGTTAACGCGGGGCGGCCCGAATGGTCTGTCGTGAATCGCCTAAAATGGCTCTTGAGCGCCCGCCGCGCCGTTGTAGCATTGGCGGCACGGGGGGCCGAAACACGCGCGGGCGGGGCCGCGTAATCTAGAAGAGGAGCGTCGCCGCGCCCGCGAACAATAACTCGAACGCGGAGGTGGAAACGTTGTCGAAAGCTACGCACAAGCCGCACCACTTCAAGGTGAGCGTCAGGTGGACTGGGAACACGGGCGAGGGGACGAGCGCTTATACGGCGTACCAGCGCGCACACGAAATCAAGGCCGAAGGGAAGCCCGTCATCCTCGCCTCGTCCGAGCCGGTCTACCGCGGCGACGCCGCGCGCTACAATCCGGAGGAGCTTTTGATGGCGTCGCTCTCGGGGTGCCACATGCTCTGGTATCTGCACCTGTGCGCCGACGCGGGCGTCGTCGTGACGGCCTACGAAGACCAGCCCGAGGGGACGATGAGGATAACGGACGACGGCGGCGGCCACTTCACAGAGGTCGTGCTGAAGCCCTCCGTGACGATTAAGGAGGGCAGCGACCCCGGGCTGGCGCGGTCGCTGCACGAGCGCGCGCACCGCCTCTGCTTCATCGCCAGCTCGGTCAACTTCGATGTCAGAAACGAGCCGACGATTAAAGTCGAGTGAAGCGGAGCGGAGAGGGCAAAGGCTTTGGACGTAAGACATCTGACGGCGGAGGAGCTTGAGGCGGGCCTGTGCGAAATCCTCGGGTCGCCGAAGGACGAGGGGCGGCTGGAGATGATCGTGCGCCGGCCGCGCGCGGGCGAGCGGGAAGTCCTTGAAGAGGGCGTGCTCGACCTCGCCGAAGGTCTCGTCGGCGACAACTGGAAAGACCGGGGCAGCTCGCGCACGCCCGACGGGTCGCCGCACCCGGACATGCAGCTCAACGTCATGAACTCGCGCGCGCTCGACCTCGTCGCCTGCGACAGGCGGCGTTGGAAGCTGGCGGGCGACCAGCTCCTCATTGACATGGATCTGAGCGAGGAGAACCTGCCCGCGGGGACGCGGCTCGCGCTCGGCTCGGCCGTCATCGAAGTCACCGCACAGCCGCACACGGGCTGCAAGAAGTTCGTCGAGCGCTTCGGGCTCGACGCGATGAAGTTCGTTAACTCGCCCGGCGGGAAGCGGCTCCGCCTGCGCGGTCTCAACGCGAGGGTGATTCGGCCCGGAGTGATAAGGGCGGGCGACGCGGTCAGAAAAATTTAACGCGGCGGGGACGTGGGAGCCTGTATGGGAACGATTGCGGAAGAAGATTTCACCGGGAACCTTTTCCTCCTCTTGAAGGAGACCTTCGAAGGCCCGCCGCCGAAGACTTCGGCCGCCTTCCTCGATCAGGGCTGCGGGCTGTTCCAGACCGTCGAGCAGTTGACGGCCGAAGACGCCTCGCGCCCGACGAGGCCGGGCGGGACGACCGTCGCCGCTCACTGCGCGCACGTGAAGTTCTACCTCGACGTGCTGCACAGGTACATGCAGGGCGACTCCGAGCCGGCGGATTGGAAGCAGAGCTGGCTCGTCCAGACCGTGAGCGCGGAGGAGTGGGAGGCGCTCAAGCGAGAGCTGCGCGGCGCGTACGACACCGTCGCCGAAGCCCTGCGCTCCGCCGAGGGCTGGGGGGAGCGGAACGTCGGCGCGGCGATGGCCATCGTCGCCCACACGGCCTACCACCTCGGCGCCGTCCGCCAGTTGCTCAGGGGAAGTCCTGCCGCATGAAGAATCTTTTCGAGGCGGAGGACGAGCGGGAACTGGATACGGAACGGCGGCGGCTGTATGGCCTGATAGACCGGTTCGTCGAGTCGGGCCCCGAGGGCTGCACCGCGCACCCGCACAGCTTCTTCGGGCCGCTCACGCCGCAGGAGTGGGCGGTGCTGATGTACAAGCACATGGATCACCACCTGCGGCAGTTCGGGGCGTAGCCGAAGAGGGAGGGCGGGGTGAAAGCGACGGACTTGCTGGTGCTCAACCTTGAGGAGGTCAGGCGCAGGAGCGTCAAGGTCTGGCTCGCCATACCGGCGGACGGGCTGCACTGGCGACCCGACGACGCGGCCATGTCGTGCGTCGAAGTGGTGCGGCACGTCCTTGAGGGCGAGTACCTCTACACGCGCATGCTCAAGAGCGGTGCCAGCCTCGCCTCCGACGAGTCGCCGTTCACGGGGCGGCCTTACACGTCGGTCGTGGAAGAGCTCGCCTTCGCCGAGCCTTACCGACGGGAGACGTTGGAGCTGGTGCGCTCCTACTCCCCCGAAGATTTGAGGGCGAGGAAGGTTGACAGGTCTGACGTGGGTTACGTCAGGGAGGCCGGCGACTTCATCCTCCGGATGGCCTACCACGAGTCCGTCCACGCAGGCCAACTGCTGGGCTACCTGCGCTCGATGGGCGCGGCGCGCCCCAACGTCTGGGATTGAGTTTGAGCGCGACGCGCTCCCGCAGTCCCACCGCCAGAATCTTTAAGAGCTATGACCACTGAGTCGGACGCGGACGGGGTGCTCGTGCTGCGACCTTGGCGGGCCGAAGACGCGCCGCTCCTGCGTGCGGCCATAGACGAGAGCCTCGACTCGATCAAGCGTTGGATGAGTTGGGGCCGCGAGGAGCCGAGCACGCTCGCGTTGTTGAGGGCACGCCTGCAAAGTTACGCCGACGACTTCGACGCCGGACGGCGTTGGCGCTACGCCGTCTGTGTCGGGGAGGCGGAACGGCTCGCGGGCGGCGCGAGCCTCCACCCGCGCGTGGGGCCCGAAGCGTTGGAGGTGAGCTACTGGGTGCGCCGGGGCTGCCGGCGGCGCGGCATCGCGGCCGCTGCTGCTGCGGCGCTCGCACGTCACGCGTTCACCTCGCACGGGGTGGGGCACGTTGACATCTGCGTGGACGTGGGTAACGAGGCCAGCGCGGCGCTCGCGCTCTCGCTCGGATTCGAGCCGCGGGGGCGGCTCGCGCGCGAGTACCCGGACGGGAGCCCGCGCCCCGTGCTCGTCTACCGGCTCGGCAGCTTAGAAGCTTTGCGCGCCCCTTCGAGCTGGCGCGTGGAGATAAAGCACGGCGAGCCCGCGCCCGACGTGTGATGCCCGCCGACGAAGTCGGGCGCCGTCGTCCCGTCGAAAGTTGACACTTGCGACAGCAGTCCAAGTTGACACTTGCGGCGGCGTCGTTCCGCGGCGGGGCTATGCTTTAAGAAGTTTCTTGAGGAGGCGGACGGCGCCCGGTATCTCGGACGCCGGCGTGTTGCCGAAGCCTAAGACGAACCCCTGCCGCGGGGCGTCGCCTACGTAGGAGAGGGACAAGGCGGAGAGCCGCAGTCTCTTCTCCGCGGCGCGCGCGGCGACCTCGGTGTCCCGTGCCTTGTCGTCGAGCATTATCGTGAGGTGCATGCCGGCCTCGTCCCCCACGATCGTGCAGAGGGGGGAGAGCTCGCGCTCGATCTCGTGAACGAGCACGCGGCGCCGCTCGGCGTAAACCTGCCGCATCTTTCGTATGTGCCGGGCGAAGTGACCCTCGCGTATGAACTCCGTGAGCACGGCCTGATTGACGGGCGACGGGCAGATGTCCATCGCCTGTCGGACGGCGGCGAAACGGTCGAGCAGGTCGGGCGGGATGACGACGTAGCCGAGCCGCAGCGAAGGGAACAACACCTTGCTGAATGTCCCGATGTAGATGACGCGGGAGCTTGTGTCGAGACCTTGCAGGGATGAGATCGGCGGGCTGTCGTAACGGTACTCGCTGTCGTAGTCGTCCTCGACGACCCATGCGCCCGCGCTCTGAGCCCACTCAAGGAGTTGGAGACGGCGCGCGGCGCTCATCGTGACGCCGAGCGGGTACTGGTGGGACGGCGCGACGAAGGCGGCGCGCGCTTCGGGGCTGAGCCCGATTCCCGCGGCCACGTCCAGCCCTTCGCGGTCTACGGGAACCGGCACCGCCCGGCACCCCGCAACCTTCAGGACGTGATGCACGAGCCAGTAGCCCGGCTCTTCGACCCAGACCGGCAACCCCGGGTCGAGCAGCACGCGGGCGGTGATGTCCAACGCCTGCTGCGACCCGCTCACGATCATTATCTGCTCCGCCTCACACAGAACCGCGCGCGAAGTCCTCAGGTAGACCGCGATTGCCTCCCGAAGCGCTTCCAGTCCCATCGCGTCGCCGTACCTGAGTTCGGCGGGCCGCATGCGGCGCGAGTGGCGCGCGAGGAGCTTCGACCAAGTCTTTAAGGGGAACGCTTCCAGCTCCGGATGCCCTACCTGAAAAGGCCCGAGCCCTTCCGTCCATGAAGGGTTCTCGTACCGCGGCAGGGTCGGGGCGCGTGCCGAGAGCGCACGCGCGCCCGGCGCGGGACTCGCCACGCTTTTGCGGCCCCGGCGGCCCGGCTCTTCCGGCAGCGCGGTTGCGATGAAAGTCCCCGCGCCTGCGCGGCTCTCAAAGTACCCTTCGGCAAGGAGTTGTGCGTAGGCGTTCAGCACGGGGAAGCGCGAGACGCGCAGCTCGCGCGCGAGCTGCCGCGTGGACGGGACGAGCTGGCCGGGGCGCAGCTCTCTCTGAATAATCCTCGCCCTGAAGGCTTCGTAGATTTGCAGGTAGATGGGCTTCTGCGCCCCCCGCTCGATAGATATCAAGGTCGCGACCGCGCCTAATTGACTCCGCAATGACGGCAGATTGGTCATGTGGTATCAGCGGGAATTGGTTATTGCAACTAACCACTATCCCCTTTATATATCAGACCGGCAGCGCGCGGGCTAAGAAGTTTTTAAGGAGGAGGCCGACGGCCCCGGCGTCGGCGCGGAAGTGAGGCACGTGCCGCCGCCGCGCGTCGAAATGGACTGGCGGCGATAGCCGGAAGTGGCTCTTGTTATCGCCCACTCTTACCCATACATTTGCCGTCAGGTTTGATAGAGGCGGCCTGACAAATCTCGGGCGCCGACCCGCCGGCGCGAATCGTCTCGACGGGAAGACCGTCACAGGGCGGGTCGGGGCGGACGAACCTATGCAGCACGCTTTTCAGGTAATCGTGGGAACTCAGAAGTCGAGCTTGCCGATATTGGCGACGGCCAACGACGTACGCGAAGTCGTGCAACTGCTCAAAAAGAAGCCCGAGGGTATCACGGTCGTCGAGGCGTCGGACGCGACCAAGCGGAAGCTCTTCGACCCGAGGAAGGTGGCCGCCTACGAGCTGTGGGGCATCGTCACGAAGAGCGGCGACCGAATCAAGCTGAGCCGTCTGGGGCGAGAGTTTGCCAGCAAGCTTGAGCCCGAGTCCGAGCTCTACCGCGTCCTGCTCAACAACACGCCGCCGTACCGAGCCCTCCTTGAGTGGGTTCACCAGCGGCAGCTCGAACTCGTCACACACGCCGACATCGTCGGCTACTGGCAGGAGCATTTCCCCGAAGCGCTACAGCGCGGCGAGCGCACGGCCGAAGGCCACGTGCTCAGTTTTCTTCAGGTGTGCCACGCGGCGGAAATCGGCGCGGCGACGGCGGGCCGGAAAGGACAGCCCTCACGCCTGCGCGTAGACCACGACGCGCTCGCCGCGCACCTTGAGGCGGCGGCCCGCCCGGCCTTCGGACAACAGACGGCGGAGGCGGAACGCTTCGCCGCGCGCCAGCCCGCGCGGCCCCGCCCGGCGGCGCTCCCGCGCCTGCGCGTCTACATCTCGGCGCCCAGAGGGGCGACCGTCATCAACCGCATTCAGGACGCGCTTCAGGTGGCCGACATCGCCTGCGAAATTGTCGAGAGGGAGGCGGACGCCGGCGAGTTGCTGCCGGAGCACATCTGTCAGGCGATGCGCCGTTGCGAGGCCGGCATCATCGTCGTCGGCCCGGACGACTTCGAGGCGGGCGCGGGCGGCGGCGACTCGCTCAGGCAGAGCACGCTGGTCGAAATCGGCGCCGCGTACGTGCATTACGCGCGACGGCTCGTGCTCCTGCGCGACCCGCGTGTGCGAGTGCCCCCAAGCCTCGACGGCTTCTGCTACGAGTTGGACGGTGAAGAGTTGACGTGGGAGATGGGGCTCCAACTCGTCAGGGCGGTGAAGCATTTCGGCTCCGACCTGTACAAGGAGGCGGCGCCCGCACGTCCGACGGACGCTCAGCATGACTGAGCGAGTGCTTCAGCCGTGATGACCCGGCAGAAATTTGGATGAACTATTCCTATCATATAGGAGTTAATGCTATCGGATTAAAACTCACGGCCCGGACTTCTCCCTGAACCTGCCCGCCGCACGCCCTCCGAATACAGACCCGAACGCCGCGATTTCCCCGATAAATCTCAGTTCGTCAAAGGCCGGGCGCGACTCGCCGCCGCCCTCTAATCCGTGCTGGTCTCCCAGTTGCAAAGCTGAGCCGCAGAGGAATGTCTCCCGGCGCGCGGCCCGCGCCACGAGTCTGTTTGGCGTCAGACATCACACGAGGAGTATCAGATGGCTCGCAAAATCTTTAGACAAGCTTTGCTGACGGCCTGTGCGCTGTGCTTCGCCGTCGCCTGCCTGTCGTCGGCGCAGGCGCAGGTCACGACCGGCAACGTGCGCGGCGTCGTCACCGACCCGCAGGGCGCGGTCGTGCCCGGCGCGAAGGTGACGATCACACGGAAGTCGAGTAACGAGTCGAAAACCACCCAGACCTCCGGCGAGGGCGAGTTCCAGTTCAACAACCTGCTCGTCGGCGACGACTACACCGTGACGGTCGAGGCGCCGAGCTTCAAGACGCTGACGCTGAGCGGCGTGCGCGTGCAGCTCAATCAGGTGACAGACCTGCCGGCGCAACTGACAATCGGCGGCGTCGGCGAGACGGTCGAGGTCGCCGCTGGCGGCGCCGAGCTCGTGAACACCACGACGGCAGACCTCTCCAAGAGCTTCGGCGCGCGGCAGGTGGTCGAGCTCGCACTGACGGGCGCGAGCGGCGCCGCGGGCGGCGTCGGCTCGGGCGTCAATAACCTCGCACTAATCTCACCGAACGTCACCTCGTCCGGCGGCGTCGGCGTCGGGACGGGCGGCTCGGTCGGCGGCCAGCGCCCTCGCAACAACAACTTCATGCTCGACGGCATAGACAACAACGACAAGTCTGTGACCGGCCCGCAGAGCTACATCTCGCCCGAGGAGGTGGCCGAGTTCACGCTCATCCAGAACCAGTTCTCGGCCGAGTTCGGGCGCTCCAACGGCGGGCAGTTCCTGACGGTGACGAAGTCTGGGACGAACGACTACCACGGC
>DATFHD010000018.1:0-6682 GCA_035248785.1 Pyrinomonadaceae bacterium
TAGACGACCATCACGAGCTTCTTCCCCTTCGCCAGCTCGCGCAGGGAAGTGGGCGTGCCGTCCTTCAGGCTCTTGAACGTCCAGTCCTTGTAGTCGAGCTTCTGCTCAAGCAAAGGCGCCCACTCGTGCCCCTCGCTCCGCACAAGCATCGTCCCGCCCTGCGGCGTCGGCGACGGCGCGGCGGCCGGCGTCGCCGCTGCCTGCGGCGTGGGCGTTGCGGACGGCTGCTGCTGCGCGCCGCCCTGTACTTTAAAGCCCGGCGCGAGGGTCATCGGCGTCAGGCTCGGCGTCGCACTCGGCGTGACGGGGATCGGCTTCGCGCCCTGCGCGAGCGCGGCGTGCGCCGACACGAGCGCGGCGACCGCGAGCATAACGGCGGAAGCGTTGCGGCTGAGATTCTTGAACATAAAGCTTCTCACTTTCGGGTTGAGCCGTGACGTTCGTTTGCGTTGCGCGGGAGACGCGCGCCGGGAATCACTCGCCTTTAATCGCGGCCGTCGTCGCCTGCTCGTCGAGCAGGGGTTTGATGAGCGCCTCGAACTGTGCGCGGGATTTTTCGCCGATGATTTTGTGGCGGATGCGCCCCTGACGGTCTATGACGAAGGTGGTGGGGAGCACGCCGACGGCGTACTTCGTGGCGACGCCCTCGTCGCCGAGCGCGACGGTGTAGTCCTGCCGCACGTCCTTCTGGTACTCGCGTACGAGGTCGGCCGAGTCGCTGGTGGAGACGCCGAGCACCTTGAAGCCGCGCCCGGCGAGGTCGCGCTGCATCTCGTTGAGGCCCGGAATCTCCGAGCGGCAGGGCACGCACCAAGTCGCCCAGAAGTTCAGAAGCACGACCTGCCCGCGCAGGTCTGAAAGTTTAAGCGGCTTGCCGTCGGTCGTCTTCAGGTCAACGTCGGGCGCGGGCTCGGCGGCGGCGCCGTTCTTGTCGGAGGCGGGCGCGGTCTGCGCGGCCTGCTGCGTCGAAGGCGCTTCGGCCGGAGTCTGCTTCACGAGGTTCTCGGCGTTGGGCAGGTAGCGTGAGGCGACGCTGGCGACCCACGTCAGGCTGTTCGACGCGACCATCAGGCCGATGACGATGAGCAGGATGCCCGAGGCGACTTCGACCTTGTGCAGGTGGCGGCGGAACTTTGCGTAGAAGCTGAGGAAGGCGTTCATCAGCAGCCCTACGACGAGGAAGGGGATGGCGAGGCCCGCCGCGTAGAAGGCCGAAAGCACAAGCCCGCTCTTCCAGCCGCCGCTCGTCGCCGCGAGCCCGATGATGCCGCCGAGGATGGGGCCGATGCACGGCGTCCAGCCGGCGGCGAAGGCCACGCCCAAGAGCGCCGCGCCGAGCGGCCCGGCCGGCTTGTCGTCCGAGAACTTGCGCGTGTCCTTGTAGAGCGCGCCGATCTTCAGCACGCCCATCATCTGGAACCCGAAGGCGATGATGACGAGGCCGCCGACGATTCTCACCCAAGGCGTCGAGAAGAGGACGTTGCCTATCCAGCCGGCGGTCGCGCCGAGCAGCACGAAGATGAGCGAGACGCCCGCGTTGAAGGCGAGCGAGTTCAGTATGACCGCGCGCCGAGCGGCCGAGCGAGACCCGCCGCCCTCGCCCTTCAGGTGCTCGACGCTCACGCCAGAGATGAGCGAGATGTAGCCCGGCACGAGCGGCAGCACGCACGGCGTCAGAAACGACAGCAGCCCCGCGGCGAACGCGATCAGAATAGTGATGTTAGAGCCTTCCATAACGTCTGCAAGAGTATCAAAAGCGGTGACGAGTGACGAGTGACCAGTGACGAGCCAGCCGGGGTCGGTGACGAGTGACGGCTGGCGAGTGGCGAGTAAGAAGTTGCCTTCAACTCGTCACTGCTTTCCTTCTCACGGCGTTTCGTCCAGCAGCTTGACGACCATCTTCTTCACCAACTCGGCCTCCTCTTCGCTGGCGCCGATGGTGAGGAGGCGTACGCGGCCGCGGCGGTCTATGAGGACGCCTGTGGGGAGGCTGGCGATGCCGTAGAGGCGGGCGTTCTCGGCGTCGGCCGCGACGGCGAAGTCATAGGAGACGTTCATGCGCCGTTTGAACTGGCGGAAGTATTCCAACTCCTGCGCGCGCGTCGCCTCGCGCCCCTGTATGTTGCCCTCGAACTCGTTGAGGCCGAGGACGACGAGGCCGCGGTCTTTGTACTTCTGGTGCAGCGCGTTCAGCCGCGGCATCGTCTGGACGCAGTAGGTACACCACGTCGCCCAGAAGTCTAGGAAGACGACCTTGCCGCGCAGGTCTGCGAGCCGACGCGGCCCGGCGCCGATCATCTCCGCCACCGCAATCTCGGGCGATACGGGCGGCTCGACGCCGTTGAGCGCGGGCGGCGGCCCGAACTCGCCGCCCATCTGTAGGAGCAGCCCCGTCGCGTCCCTGTACAGACGCGCGGAGGGGAGCGCGACGGCGCGCGCGCGCATCTCCTGAACGACGTTCAGCGCCTCGGGCCGACGGTTCGAACGTGCGAGCGCGTTGGCGTAGTAGGCGCCCGCGGTGTAGATGGTCGAGTCGCGCTGGACGGGGTTGGCCGCGGCCGTGCGCGCGTATTCGAGCGCGGCGGCGTAGGCGTCGGCCGCGCGCGGGGCGGCGCGAGCGTAGTCCTTGCGCTTGACGTAGGCCGAGGCGACGAGGAGGTTGATGCGGTTCAGGTCTGTGACGGCCGCGCGCGGCTCCGACTTCGCGAAGTCGGCGAGCAGCGTCTCGGCCTCTTCGGCGCGCCCGAGCTGCGCGGCCTGCTGCGCGGCGATTGAGCGCGCGCGTTGGAGAAGTTCCGCCTTCGCGTCGCCGGGCTCTGCGAGGAAGCGGCGCAGCGAGTCGAGCGAGCCCTCGCCGTTGCCCGCGAGCGCGTAGAGCAGCCCCGCGTAGTAAACGTCCGTGCCGTGCAGAGGCCCGCGCGCGGCGAGTCGCGCCGCGTTCTGAAGCGCGAGGTCTTTCTGCTCCTGATAAGTCTTCTGTTCGAGCGTGCGGTCGTATGGAACTTGCTTCTGACGAAACTCCTCGAACTTGCGCTCGACGTACTTGGCCGCGTCCTCGTAGAGCGTCTGCGCCTCGGACGCCTTCGCGGACGCCGCAGCCTCGCCGTCCGCATCCTTCTGCGAAGGCTGCACGGCGCGCGGACGCACGCCCGCCTGCGCGCGCGCGTTTTCGACCGGCGCGAGCGGCGCGAGCGCGGCGACGAGCAGCAGCAGGGCAAAGGTCGAAACTCTCTTCATCTGTCCGGACTTCACTCCTTAAAACTCGAATCAGCGCCCGCCGGGCGCGGTCATACGGTGCGGCGGGAAGGTGAACTGCTGGAAGCGCGCGGGGGAGAAAGCTTCGAGCACGCGCGCCGGGAGTTTGGTTGCTTTGCCGGTCAAGAGGTCTGCGACTATCTCGCCCGCGGCGGGCGCGAGCAGGATGCCGTTGCGGTAGAACCCGGCCGCGTAGAAGAGCCCGCGCACGTCCGCCGACTCGCCGAGCACCGGCAGCCCGTCGGCCGCGCGCGGACGCAGGCCCGCCCAAGAGTCAGAGACATTCAGCGAGACGACCGACGGCGCAATCTCTTCCGCGTTCGCCCGAACCGTGCTCAGGCCCTCTTCCGTCACGCGGCATTCGTAAACGCCGGGCTCGCTCGTCGAGCCCGCGAGCAGCCTTCGGTCGCGGCGCGGGACGAGGTAGCCGCGCGGGCTGTAGACGACGTGGCGGACGAGCGGCGGCTGTAACGCGGACTGTTTGAAGCAGAGAATCTGCCCGCGCACCGGCTCGACCTGCGGGTCGTCGGTCAGGTATGGATTCTCTGCGCCGAACTTGTGCAACGACGAATTCCATGCGCCCGCGGCGAAGACGACCGCGCCCGCCTCAAGCTCTCCCTCCGAGGTCACGACGCCCGCGGCGCGGCCCGACGCGACCTTGACGCCGCGCGCCTCTACGGCGCGGACGATGCGCACGCCCGAACATTCCGCCGCCGCGTCGAGCGCGACGACCAGACGGCGGCTCTCGACCTGCCAGTCGCGTGGGAAACGCAGCGCCGCGCGCACACGCGTCGAGACGTTCGGCTCAAGCTCGCGCGCCTCTTCCGCCGTCAGACGCTCGACCGCGAGCCCCGCGCCCGTCTGCCACGCGAAACGCCTCTCGACCTCCTCCTCGTCTCCTTCGGTGAAGGCGAGGTAGAGCGTGCCCGTCGTGTCAATCTCGATGTCTATCCCCGACTCTTCGCCGAGCGCCGCGGCGAACGCGGGGTACATCTCTCGGCTCGCGCAGAGCAGCTCAAAAAGCTCGTCGGCATAGTCGGCCTCGGCCTGCGGCGCGAGCATCCCGGCCGCCGCGCGCGAGGCGCCGCCCTCGCGCCTGTCTTCAATCACGGCGACCTTCAGGCCGCGCCGGGCGAGTTCGCGCGCCGCGCTCAACCCCGCCACGCCGCCGCCCACCACGGCCACGTCCACCCGCTCGTCCACAATCTTTCGCATTTGGGAGAACTGCTGGTATGATGCGGAAAAATCAAAGTAGTCAGTAGACAGTAGCCAGTAGTCAGTAGGCTCCGCTCGGCGGAGGTGTAAATTTCACTCTGACGACTCGGCTTGAAAGGTTTTCCTACTGACTACTGACTACTATCTACTGACTACCAAACCATGACACATACTATCACACTCATTCCGGGCGACGGCATCGGGCCGGAGGTCTCTTCGGCGGTCGTGCGCATCATCGAGGCGACGGGCGTTGACATCAAGTGGGAGACGCACTACGCGGGCGCGCAGGCTTTGGAGAAGTTCGGCTCGACGCTGCCCGAGGAGCTGCTGGAATCCATCAAGCGCAACCGCGTCGCGCTCAAAGGCCCGATCACGACGCCGGTCGGCAAGGGCTTCACCTCCGTCAACGTCGGACTGCGCAAGGCGCTCGACCTCTACGCCAACGTGCGGCCCGTCCGCGCGCTCCCGAACGTGCCGGCGCGCTACCCCGAACTCGACCTCGTCGTCGTGCGCGAGAACACCGAAGACCTCTACGCCGGGCTTGAGCACGTCGTCGTCCCCGGCGTCGTCGAGAGCATCAAGGTCATTACCGACAAGGCTTCGACGCGCATCGCGCGCTACGCCTTCGAGTTCGCGCGGCGCGAGGGGCGCAAGAAGGTGACGGCCGTCCACAAGGCCAACATCATGAAGCTCTCCGACGGCCTCTTCCTCGAATGCTTCCGCAAGGTGGCCGCCGAGTACCCCGAGATTCAGGCCGACGACAAGATCGTGGACAACGCCTGCATGCAGCTCGTCATGCGCCCCGAGCAGTTCGACATCATGCTGTTGGAGAACCTCTACGGCGACATCGTCTCCGACCTCTGCGCCGGCCTCGTCGGCGGACTGGGGCTCGTCCCCGGCGCCAACATCGGCGAGCTCGGCGCCGTCTTCGAGGCCGTACACGGCTCCGCGCCCGACATCGCCGGCCAAGGCATCGCCAACCCGACTGCGCTCCTGCAATCCGCCATCCTCATGCTCCGCCACCTCGGCGAGCGCGAGGCCGCCGACCGCACTGAGAAGGCCATGCTCAAAGTCTACGCCGACGGTCAGGTGCGCACGCGCGACGTAGGCGGCACGGCCCACACCGACGAGTTCGCGCAGGCCGTCGTCTCGGCGATGGAGTGAAGGCGGGAGGGGTGTTCGGGCGGGAGGGTAGCTCCGCGTCGAGGCAGAGCACAGCACTAGTTCAGGCGGCAAACGTCACGCCGTCGTAAACGTCGCGCAGCTTCAGCGCGCAGCCGACCGATTCGAGTTCGAGCGAGGCGTCCATGTCAGTCACGTCGCGCCGCTGCCACGAGCCGCCGTCCTGCCGCGTGTAGTGCATCACGTGCGGCGCGTCCTGCGAGACGAGCAGGTACTCGCGCAGGCTCGGAATCGCCTGATACGCTATGAGCTTCTCCCCTTCATCGAGCTTAACCGTGCTCGGCGATGTCACCTCAACGACGAGGACAGGGTTCACAATTGCGTCGAGGCCGTTTATGTGCTTGAACTCTAACTCGCCACATACGGCGCTCGCGTCAGGGTAGCGGTAGGGCGGGAGCGCAGGCGTCCAGATGGCCGCGTCGCCGGTAAAAGCCTCGCATCGCCCGCCGCGCAAGCCTACAGCGAGTGAGTTGTGGACGTTGCTGCAAATTCGGTAGTGCGCGATGCTGCCGCCGCTCATGCAGATGATGTCGCCGTCCCAGTACTCGAAGCGCGCGTCACTCGCCTGTTCGAGCGCGTAGTATTCGCCCAGAGAGTAGTAGTGTCGCGGCGCGTCCTTCGGGTTACTGGCCATAGTCATTCTCCTCGCAGCTTACATACGACCTTCCGGCAAAGGCGCGGCCTCGGCGGGAGGCAGACATTTTAATCCATCCGCGTCCGCGGCGGCACAAATCTTCTTGACAGTGCGGGCGCGGCGGTCATAGAGTTCCGTCGCGCCCTTCCACTTATTTGCTATCAAACTTCGAGCGCAGGGATGCGGGGCGGCCGAGTCGGCCCGCCCCTCGTGGGCAAAGAAGGTCTCCCCGCTGAGGCGGCCGGGCAAGGGCCGGCGCCTCTCATATCCCGCGGCACGCGTTGCCGACGGCGACTCCGGATGCCGATTCAAATTCCCATCTCCGCCAACATGGCACAAGGAGGATCGTTATGATTCGTCCGCTCGCGCGCGCGCGCAGCGCCAGCAAGAAAGTCA
>DATFHD010000019.1:0-2716 GCA_035248785.1 Pyrinomonadaceae bacterium
CAGACGCTGCGCGAGGAGGGCTTCGGCGGGCGCGTTGTTCTCATCACGAGGGAAGACCGCGCCCCGTACGACCGCCCGAACCTCAGCAAGGATTACCTGCAAGGCCACGCCGAGCCGGAGTGGATGCCGCTCCGCCCCGAAGAGTTCTACGAGGAGCACGACATCGGACTGCTGTGCGGGCATGAGGTGACGCGCGTGAACGCCGCCGCGAAGACGATCACGTTCAACAGCGGCGATACGCTGGCCTACGACGCGCTGCTCGTCGCCACGGGCGGCTCGCCGCGCCGCCTCAACATCCCCGGCTCCGACCTCAGGAACATCTGCCTGCTGCGCGGCTTCGCGGACGCCGACTCCGTCATCGAGACGGCGGGCCGCTCGGGGCGCGTCGTCGTCGTCGGGTCGAGCTTCATCGGCATGGAGGCGGCCGCCTCGCTGCGCATTCGCGGCCTCGACGTGACGGTCGTTTCGCCCTCGCGCGAGCCCTTCGAGTCCGCGCTCGGCGCGGAGGTCGGCGCGCTCTTCCGCCGCGTGCACGAGGAGCGCGGTGTCAGGTTCAAACTCGGCTCAGTCGTCTACCGCTTCGAGGGGGCGGACAGGGTCGAGGCCGTCACGCTCGAAGGCGGGGAGCGCATCGAGGCAGACATGGTGCTCGCCGGCGTCGGCGTTCACCCGGCGACCGGCTTCCTCGAAGGCGTCACGCTCGACGAGGGCGGCGGGGTACTCGTTGACGCACACATGCGCGCGGCCGACGGCCTCTACGCGGCGGGCGACATCGCCAGCTTCCCCGACCCGCGCACGGGCGCGCGGGCGCGCATCGAGCACTGGCGCACCGCGCAGCAGCAGGGGCGCGTCGCCGCACGCAACATGGCCGGCAAGGTCACTACCTTCGACGGCGTGCCCTTCTTCTGGACGCGCCAGTTCGATACGGGGCTCGTCTACGTCGGTCACGCGCCGCACTGGGACGAGATCATCTACGCGGGCGACGTGGCGGCGCAGGACTTCATCGCCTTCTACATGAGCGGCGGTCGCGCGCTCGCGGCCGCGGGCGTGAACCGCGACCGCGACATGGCCGCGTTGGAAGAGCTGTTCAGGCTGGGAGGGATGCCGGGGGCGGACGCACTGAGGGGGGGCCGTGCAGACTTTGCCGAGATACTCCGCACGCACCACGCCGCGCAGGACTGCCGCGACGCGGGCGCCTGCGCCGCCTGACGAGGGCCGCGCCCGCCGCGAGGTAATTATTCGATAGCCTTGGAGGACGTTCGGCCTTAGACTCTTAGGGATTCACAGCGGACGGCGCCCCTTAACACCTTGCCACTTACCCCACCCGACACGCGCGCCGACACGGCGCTCGGGGGCATAGGGAAGGAGAAGTCACAATGTCAGTCGCTACGTCACTCAGTTGTGCCGGTGCCGGCACGAACGAAGGGGGACACCACGGCGGCCCTGCCGCGCGGCACAGGTCTGAAGCAGCCGACATCAACGGCCACCGCCTACAACTCTTCGACGGGCTCGGCCACGGCGACATGTCGGAGATAACTGCCGCGGCGCGCTCGCTGCGCAAGGAGCGCGGCGAGTTCGTCTACACGCCCGGCGACCCGGCCGAGACCGTCTACGTCCTCAAGCAGGGGCGCATCAAGCTCTCCGTCCTCTCGGAGTCGGGCAAGGAGTTCGCCATTGACATCTTCCAGCCCGGCGACATCTTCGGCGAGTTCGCGCTCGCCGACGAGGAGACGCGCAGCAACATGGCGCAGGCGCTCGACAGCGCGCTGATGTGGGTCTTCCGCAAGCGGGACTTCGTCCGCCTGCTTGAGACGCGCCCGAAGCTCGCCATGAACTACATCCGGCTCGTCGGCCGCCGCCGCCGCCGGATGGAGAAGAAGCTCTCGGACATCACGGCGAAGGACGTGGCGGCGCGCGTCTGCGAGCTGCTCCACGAAGTCTCGACCAGCTCGGCGGACGCCGACGCGTCGGCCCCCGAACTGCTCGTCCCGCTCACGCATCAGGACGTGGCGAGCCTCATCGGCGCCGCGCGACAGACGACCACCACCGTCCTCAACGACCTCGAACGACGTGACATCATCGAACTGGGACGCGGGTGGATACGCGTCACGCGCCTCAAGGAGCTACAGGTCTACGTCGGCTCGCTCGCGCTGGCCTGCGCGCAAATTATTTTTCATAACTGTCAGTTGGCTGACAGTCTGTTGACGGCCGCTCCGACATAATGCGCCCCACATTCGGAGAGCACGTCGGCAGTCATCCGCTGTAAGACACACCTCGCTGCCGCCCCCGCTCCTCCCGTAATGAACTTCAAGGGGAAGCAATAGAACAACTCGCACGGGCCGCTCCCGAAGAGGCTTGTGGCGTGTCGCGCCCGACGTGGGGCGCCGCCGCTCGCACGGCAGGGGTCTGTCTATCATCCGCCGCCGGCCGCCGACCGAAGGGGCCGGGGCGGGGTGGGCCGAGGTGTGCACGCGCGGAGCGAAGCTCGCGGCGCTCACCCCCGACAGCTAACAGTTCCGAACACACACACGAAGGAGACCTGACAATGAGAACGAGCATAAACAGGACGAGGCGGATGTGGCGGCTCGCCCTCTTCGCGGGGTCGCTTATCTCGGCGGCCGCGCTGGCCTTCGGCACGACCGGCTACGCCGACGGCGGCGGGAACATCGGCCAGTCGCCCTTCGACTTCAGCGACGCAACCTACCGCGCCCACGGC
>DATFHD010000020.1:0-4582 GCA_035248785.1 Pyrinomonadaceae bacterium
TCGCCGGTCGTCTCTTTGCCGAGCGCGTGGCGGATCGTGCCGAGGTCGCGGACGAGCGCGGACTGCGTCGTCTGGTCGAGCCGGCGGAATGAAGGCGCGCTCTCAAGCACCGACGCTATCTGGTCGGCGAGCTTGCGTGCCGCGTGTACCTCTGGTGCTTCTCGGCTCACGTTTGTCTCTTCGGCTTAACCGGCCGGTTCAGTTACCGAGGTCGTAGGCCACGTCTGTGAAGGCGTTCGAGTCGAGCAGCCGGCGCAGCCGCCAGCGCGCGGGCTGCGTCGCCGCGCCGTAGAGTCTGCGCGCCGACTCGTCCGCGGACGGCAGCGTCGAGTCGCCCTGTCGCCGGAGCGCGCCGGCGAGCGCGGCGTGAGTCTTCACGTCGAAGACGCCGCTCGCGGGTGTCAGGCTGGCCGAGGTCTGAAACTGCGCGACGTTGTCGAAGCCGAGCGTGCGCAGGGCGTGCGTTCGTTGCTGCGCGGTGCGCAGCGGCCCGGCCGCCTGCACCACCCAACGCAGCCCGCCGCCCAACCCTCGCGTCACCACGCGGTCGTAGACCATCGCAAGGCAGCGGTCGGTCGTCAGCCCGAGGCCTGCGGCCACGCGCAGCATCGGCCGGAACTGGCCTTCGATGATCTCCTCGTTCTGCGCCGCCTGAAACGCGGGCACCTCGCCCGCGCGCCGGAAGCGCCCGACCCAGTTCTCGCCCCACAAGGGCTCGCCGCCGACCGGCCGCAGACGTTCGGGCGGCGTCGCCGCGTTGGTCGTCTCGACGAGCGCGTCGGCGTCCGCGCCGAAGACGAGTTTGAAGGCGTCGGGGTCGCGCCGCCGCATGAGGCGCAGGACGGAGCCGAGCCGGCCGGACTCCTGCGTGAAGAGGACGAGGCCGAAGCAGAGGCCGAACTGTCGCCGCTCGGCGGCGGGGCCGGCGGCGAAGTCGCGGTCGGTCGCCACCGCCCAGTACAGTTCCTCGCCCGAATCCGCGAGGGCCACTTCGCGGATGATGCGATAGATCTCTTCGTTCGAGAGCGGGGCGGTCGCGGGCGTCTCGGCCGCGCGCTCCGGGTCGGGCGCGTCGGCGAGCTCTTCGGCGTAGTCCGCCTCCTTCAGAAAGAGCGGCACGTCGGGCGCGACCTCGTCGCCGAGCGCGGCGGCCGTCGCTGTCTGAGCGACGACCTGCACGTTCTCGACCACGTCGGGCGGCGGGTCGGCCAAGCACCACTCGCCCGCCGGCCTGCCCTCGCCGCCGCCCATCGCGCGCACGGCCGCCGCGCCCTGCGACACCGCGACGACCGGCTCCACGATGTCGGGCGGCGGCTCGATCAAGTGCAGTTCGCCGGAGCCTTCGCCCGCCGCCATCGCGCGCCCGCGGGCGAAGCCCTGCGTGACCGCGACGACCGGCTCGAAGATGTCCGGCGGCGGGTCGGCGAGGAGCAGGGCGGCCCGCGCCGCAGTCTGGTTGTCCGTTAACGCCTGTGCCTGATTCATGGCTCGTCACCGTTAAGTCCAGCGCGATTGACGGTTGAAAGTGCCGTCGCCGAAGAGCACGAAGTCAATGATGCCGATCTTGTCGTCTTGGATGGGGCTGGTGAAGCGGTAGTGGAAACGCACCTTGATCGCCGCGAACTGCTCGGTGCTCGGCGGGCGCGTGAACACGTTGGCCTCGTCCATGATGTTGGCCCTCACGACGAGGCCCTGACTGTAGGCGTCGTTCGACTGCGTGATCGCGATCTGCACGTTGCCCAGCGAGCGGCCGTTGTACTGGAAAGTGATCTCGGCGTCGGCGTAGATTTGGTCTATGCCGAGGACGGTCGAGACGCGCAGCCCCGGCACGCTGACGGTTCTGGTCGAGAAGGTCGCCGTGCCTTGGTTGGCCGGGTTGTTGCCCGGGTGCTTGAGACCTTGGAGCTGATCCAGCTCCCACGTGATGTCGCCCTCGTTGTTGAGAATCCGCGTCATCACCGCGCCGGTGATGGCCGCGGCGACGGGCACGACTTGCGCCTGCATCTGGCGCGCGGCCGGCGCGGACGAGCCGTAGGCGCTCGCGGCGTAAGCCTGCGCGCCGGAGACCGGCCGCCGCCCGTTGGCGTGCAAGACCTGCGCGTTGATGTGCCCCCGCTGGTGGACGGTTAGTAGACCTTCGTACTGCTGCGCCAGCGAACTGAAGGTTATAGTGTCCAACGTGCCTTCGCCCGGAGGCCCGGGGTCGTTGATGCGGACGAAGGTGCCGTCGGGCGTGCCGTCGCCGTAGATGCCGGTGACGGTCACGGCGTGGCCGGAGGGCGAGGCGACGCCGAGCCAGATGGGGCCGTTGTTCTGAATCAACTGGCGGAAGCCCTCGATGCTGTAGGAGCGCGGCGGCTCGATCACCAACCCCCACGCGCGCGCGAGGTCTTCGATGTTATCCGGGTTGAGGCCGCCGGTGTATTCGGCCCAGCGCCCGGCGCCGCGGGCGACCTCGGCCGGGTCAATCGAGACGCGGTCGCGCCAGCCGACCACCATCGCCGCCGCCGCGGCCCAGCACGACATGCCGTTCGGCTGCGGCACGAGCTGCACGTCGCCCCAGTTGAAGTCGAAGGACTGGTTTTCGAGCGCCTGCGCACTCGTGACGGGTCGCCGCCCGTTGGCGTGTAAGACCTGCACGTTGACGTTGCCCGAGTCGTCAGTCGTCATGCGTTTCTCGTACTCCCGCATGAACTGGCTGAACGTCTTGGTCGTCTGACTGCCCTCCCCCACCGGCTCCGGGTCGTTGATGCGGACGAAGGTGCCGTCGGGCGTGCCGTCGCCGTAGATGCCTGTGACGGTCACGGCATGGCCGTAGGGGATGGCGACGCCCACCCAGAGCGGCCCGTTGTTCTCCAGCATGCGTTGGAAGGCGCTGACCGTGTAGCCGACGGGCGGCTCCGCCACCAGCCCCAAGGCGTTGGCGAGGGCGCGGCGGTCGTCGGGGAGGAGGCCGCCGGTGTATTCGGCCCAGCGCCCCGTGCCGCGGGCGACCTCGGCCGGGTCAATCGAGACGCGGTCGCGCCAACCCACCACCATCGCCGCCGCCGCGGCCCAGCACGACCCGCCCGTCAACTGCGGCACGAGCTGCACGTCGCCCCAGTTGAAGTCAATCGCGTCCATCGCGCGCGGGGCCGTCCGCGCGGCGCCGGCTTGGCGGCCGTTGCCGCGGTGGTAGCCGTTGCCGTTGCCGCGGTAGTCGGCGGCGAGGCTCTGCCCGCTCGGCACGGGCGGCGCCTTCAGGTGCCCGACGTAGTTGAGCCGGTTCGAGAGGCGCAGTTGCGCGAGGTCGTCGGGGCTGCCCCAGTTCGGCGGGTTGCTCGTCAGCGGCAGGCCCGCGGCCTCGTAAGCGGCGAGCACGAGCTGCGAGCAGAAGAAGGTCTCGTTGTCGGCCGTGCCGAGCCAGACGCGGCCGACGAAGTTCTCACACTCGGCGCGCGCGTCGCCGCTCAACAGGCGGCAGTAGGCGCGGTCTATCTGGAAGCGCGCCTGACGGACGATGCCCCAGTAGTTGTAGGACTTGCCGATCTGCTGCCCGACGAAGTCGCGGACGAGCAACGCCTGATCGGAGGTGATGTTCGGGTGGCGGAAGGCGACCGCGACCGTGGCGTCGGCGATGGCCTGCGCGAGCGGCCGGAAGATGACGCCGTCGCCGACGGCCTCGACCACCTGCCCGCCGTCGCCCGTGTAGATCATGGCGTGGCTGACGGCCGAGCCGGTCATCGCCCGGATGGCGCGGGAGATGCCGGCGTTGGTGGTGGAGAGGATGATGTCGCCGGGTTCGAGCGCGTCGAGGCCGATGGAGCGCCCGCCCGTGCCGGGGTCGAGCGGGATGTCGGTCGAGAAGGCCGCGGCCGTGCCGAGCGACATGCTCTGCCCCGTAGCCGTGCGCTCGTAGCAGGTGGCGCTCCTGACCATGCCCATGAAGTAGTCCCAGTCCCAGACGGCGTTGGGGCAGTCGGTGTGGGAGGTGCGCGTGTCTGCCTCGGCGTGACCTTGAATGTGCTGGCGGTCAATGGGGATGGAGAAGGTGTCGCAGAGCCAGCGGACGAGCGCGGCCGAAGCGCAGTACTGCGCCGCGGTGGGCAGCAGCCCGCGCGTGTTGGCGACGTGCTCGATGCCGATGCTGTGCGAGTTGGCCGAGCCGGCGTGCCATGCCACGTCCTTGTGCATCACCATCTGCACGACCTCGCCGTCCTGACCGACGACGTAGTGCGCGCTGACGTGGATCGGCTCGTCGCGCCGGTTGCGCTGGTTCGGGTTCTGGAACCAGCCGATCGTGCCGCTGATTCTGGAGCCGCCGTCGGTGATGTGGATGACGACCTTGTCTATCGTGCGCCCGTTGGTGGCGCGGTAGTTGACCGACGCGGCCGGGACGAAGCGACTCGCCTGCGGGTACTCGGAGGCGGTGAAGGTCTGTGTGAAGGACTGCTGCTCGGCCGCCGCGGGCTGGTCGTCGGGGATCGCGCCGCCGATGTCGTGTTCGGCGTCGGCCGCCTCGTCCGCCTCTTCGGCCGCCTGCGGCTCGACCCACGCGCCGAAGCCGTCGTCATAGCCGAGCGAGGCGCTCTGATAAGATTGG
>DATFHD010000021.1:0-10115 GCA_035248785.1 Pyrinomonadaceae bacterium
CGGCGTGCGGTTGACCGAGGCCAAGATCCACGCCTTCGCCGTGCGCGAGGACGCCAGAGGCCAAGGCATCGGCTCGGAGTTGCAGAGGCAAACCATCCGCCGCGCCAAGGCGCTCGGGTGTTATCAGGTGGCGTCGTATAGTAGTTACGGGCGTGACGCGAACCACCACATCAAGCTTTCTCTGGGCTTCGGGGCACAGCCGGAAGTCCACGGGGACAACCATCAGGGCGTTTACTTCGTGATGCCGCTTCAAAACACCGCCCCGTAACTCTTCGACCGCAGGCTATCAACGGCATGATTTCTTAACCACATGTTCAAAAGGAGTTGCGAAGTGGCGCTATTAGAACCGGGTGAGGCAGCCGCCGCATATAAGGCTAAGATCCTCGGCTATCAAGCCGGGGGCGACTTTCTTGCGCTTCAGGCGGCGGCGCCGGACAGGCTTGCTTCCTTGATCGAGGGCCTGTCGGCGGCGGAACTCGCGCGTCGGCCGGCGCCGGGGAAGTGGTCAATTCAAGAGATCGTGGCCCACCTTGCCGACGATGAACTTGTCGGCGGGTATCGCTTGCGAATGATCCTCTCTTCTCCCGGGACGGCCATTCAGGCGTTCGATCAGGACATCTGGGCGCGTACCGGACGGTACGACAGAACCGATGTGCGCTTGTCGCTGGAAATCTTTCGCGTCCTCAGACAGGCGAACCTCGCGCTGCTTCGCTCCCTCCGCACGGAGGAATGGGAGCTGTCCGGAGTGCATGCCGAGCGCGGCGTAGAATCCATCCGCGACATCGCGATGTACTTCGCCGGACACGATATCAACCACTTCAAGCAGATCGAGGCGATTCGGCGGGACAGCGGACTGTCGGAGGGGGGCGCCGCCGAATGATTACTTGCAAAGGATGGACGAAGGCCGGGCTGAGCGCACGCCGACCCTTCAGCATCTTGGTCATGTATCATTCTTAGGGGCGCGGGCGATGCCCGGCGTTAGACCTGCGAGTTGTGTGTGGCTATTTAGTTCGGACGACAACTTTGTTGCTGGCGGCGCCGCGCAGGCTGATGCTTATCAACAAATCTCCGGGGGTGGCGAGGCTTTCCGGCAGCCTGACATTGACCTGCGTCAACCAGTCGAAGCCGGGTACTTTCCCGACGTACTCGATTGTGAGCGGGTACGTCCTGTGCCCGGCGTCTTCGGCTTGAGCCGTGACGACGGAAACATCTTCGCCGGGCGTCAACTCCAAACCGACCGCAAAGATCATAATGCGAGTGTGCTGGTCTGGGCTGAGGTTATCGGGGTTGGTGAGCGGGAAAGGGTCGCGCGTGAACGTCACGGAGTCGAGCGCAATTGCCCGGTCTGTGTTCTCTTCGGTCAGCAGCGTCGGAGGTGCCGGGTTGGCGGAAGCCGTGATCGTGAAGTTCGGCAGCGAGATATTAAAGAAGATGTTGCCGACGGCTTCGACCTTGATGCGTGCCGTAGAGGTGGGCGTGTTAGGAATGATGACCGTCGCCGTGCCGACGTTGGGTGTGCCGGCCGAGAGGATAAAGGGGAAGGTGTTACCCCCGTCAATGGAGAGCAGAACCCGGACGCTGGCGCAACTGACCGGCGCGCTTGACGTGTTGGCGACGCTCCATATCACAGTCTGGGTCGAACCGGCCGCCCAAGTCGTCGAAGAGCCCGGCTGTGTGACCGCAAACGCCCCGCCGCCCGACACGACGTTGACTCGCATCGCCCCGATTTGGACGCCGCCTCCGCCCGCGTGATTGTCGCGCGCGGTGACGCGGAAATTCATCGTCCGGGTCGTCGTCGGCAGTGACTCGCCGAAAGTCGGAGTGCCGGACAAAATATCTGATAACTGCGGAAAGGTGCGCGCGGGACTCGGCGCCGGAGCGAACGAACGGAAGATCGGACGGTTGCCGTTATCGGTGTCCGGCGGCCCCGGCGCGCCGAGGTCGAACTGCTCCCATGTGTAAGTCAGCGCATCACCGTCCGGGTCGCCGCCCGTCGCCGTTAATGTAAAAGGTGTGTGTGAGGGGATGGTGTAATCCGGGCCGGCATCCACAGACGGCGGGGTGTTCCCCGTGTCGGTCAGAGTCGGGCAGCAGTTACCTCTGCCGAACGTGGTGTAATTGATGATCTGCTGAATGCTCGCGGCGTGGAAATAAGTATCGGTCGAACGTAAATCCTCCCCGCCGCAGAGGGGTAGATACTGGCCGTTGGGTGCGAACCCGCCCCGGTAGCCCATGATGGTCGAGCCGCTTCCCGGCTCGTAGGCGAAAGCGGCCGTGCGGCTAGTCCCGCAATCCTCTATCGAGCCGTTGAAGGTGTGGAGGGCGCCGAACTTGTGACCCATCTCATGAGCCACATTCCAGATTGCGCTCGTCGAAGACGGCTCGATGGAGCGTAGAATAGAGACGCCCTTTCCTTTGATCCCGTTCACGCCCACGCTCTCGAACAGTCCTTGCCCCTCGAATAAAAACTTGCCCGGTTGAAAAGTATAGACGCGCCCGTCGAGGACGAAGCCGATGTCATAGTTGGCCGAACCCACCACCTGATCGAGTTTCGTCTGATTCTGATTGAACATGGCGGTGGCGTCGTCACTGGTGTAACCATCCGTCGCCGGATTGATGAAGATGAGGGACGCCTCGTTATCAATCAACTGTAGATGAATGGCGAGGTCGCGCTCGTAGATGGCGTTAATGCCATTAATCAACGTGGTCATCGCGCTCAGCGCGCCGCCGACCGTCCCGCCGCCGTATGTTTGAGTAAATTCGGCGGTCGCTGCGAGCGCGAGCCGGTAAGTACGCAACTGTGTGCCGGTGACGATGTTGAGATTCGCGCGACTGCTGCGCGCTAACTGTATGCTACGCATCTGCGCTGAAGCTTCGTCGGTGTCAGATGAGAGGCAATGAAAAGACGCGGCATCTTCCGGCACGTCACGCCTGTCATAACTAACGTACGCGCCCGCGCCCCTGCGTGCGTCGGGCTCGATGACGACCGTGCCGCCACCCGAAAGCACGACGGCATGAAAGCCGGCGGGTGTGACATCGAAGCGAGCAGTGGCAGTCGGGTCGTCAAGACCACGACCGCGATAGGTCTTGATCTCCGGGAAACGCGCCGCGAGCGCCGGAGCCAACACGGGCGACTCCTCGACGCGAAACCGCGCGAAGGTTCCGTCCGGCATAGGTAAGGCCATGACCACTCGTGTGTTTCGAGCCGCCGCGGTGTGCTCCAACGGAGCTTGACGCAGCAACCGCCCCTGCGCGGCCCCGTCGAGGCTGAACGCCCGGTAGGAGTTCGGAGCTATGCCGGACGCGGCGCGACTTCTCGTCAGCTTGCCCGCGCTGATTTCCTGCCAGAGAGGAAGACTTGCGACCGACTGATTTATCCGCCCGTTGCCGTTCTGTACGGGCCGTGTGACCCCGACGGAATAAATTCCCTCTGACCGGGTCTTGAATCCCAACGCGCCGCCGACAAAACCGGGCAGCAGCAACAACAGGCACGAGGCGCTCAAACGCGCACGCATTCTGCTCTTCGCCGGCATTCGAGTTTGTGTGCCGTCTCTGTCTTTCATAGAAGGTTCGGTTTGTAGAAAGCCGGGTGAACGACTATCCGGGAGAGTGGTTCCTGCCTGCCGGGCTTACATAACAGACCGCTCTCGGCGGAGTCGCCCTGAGTTATATGAAAGGCGTCCTGTTTTATAAGGATGGACGCTCAAACGGTCGTCTGGGGCGGGTTTTCGGCGGACGGCAACGGCGGCGCCCTACGGTGTGGGCGGGTCAGGCATCATGCCTGACCGTTACCGTCGGCAATTTTTCGGAACTCGGAGGGGGTCATCCTGACGTGCTTTTTGAACGCGGTGTTGAAGGCCGATTTTGAGTTGAATCCGACCTCTTCAGACACGGCCAGAATCGAGTAGTGTTTCTTCGCCGGGTCGAGCAACATCCGTTTAGCTTCTTCTATGCGGTAGGCGTTGATGAAGTCGAAAAAATTTTGGTTCAGGTGCTCGTTGATCGTCTGCGAAAGATGATGAGGGGAGATCGCCAGCGCCTTCGCTAATTTTTGGAGCGTGAGGTCGCCATCCAGATATGGCTTCTCTGTTTTCATCAGGTCGAGAAGCCTTCGAAGATAAGTGTCGGATCGCTCAGGCGTGAGGGTTGATTTCTCATACCTAGGCGGAGGGGCGGGCACATCCTCCGTCCCCGTCAGCACTTCCGGTCTTCTCAGCCCCATGTAACCCATCGCATATACGAACACCGAGAGGCCGGCAGGAACGATCAAATCTACTGTCGCGGTGTCGTAGGCAGGGCGGAGTGTAGTAAGTACGAATTTGAAAACCCCCACCACCCAGAGAGAGGCCAAGGCCGTCAACAGAAATCGAACCTGAAAAAGAATAGACTTGGCGGCCGGAGAACTCTGTCGCTTGAGGCTTCGCGAGTAAGCCCTGAGCATCAAGGCGATGAGAGACAGGTAAATAATGACCTGAACGATGAGTATCGTAGACCTGACGGCACCCCAACGGTGCCAGAAGTAAGATTCCGATCCGATGGAAATTAGTTTGGCTTCACCGCTCTGGAAATAAAAAGGGGCCAAGAAAAGAAAACACAGGCTGAACGGGAGGAAGTGTAAGAGGTCTCGCTTTCCGGCTCCCGAATTTCCTTTGAGAAGCGTCCGCACGTAGAGAAAAAGCAAGGGCGCGCCGAGATAGTTGACGGGGTCTTGGATCTTGAGCAGGTGCGGGTAAAGTAAAATCAGAGGCTCCGATGCCATCGTCGAGCCGCCCACCCCGACGGCAAGCGTCAACACGAACGCCGCGAGGAAACGGTTAGCGACTCTGTTGCCCCGTTTGACACTGAGCAGCGCGGCGGCCAAGAGAAGAGCCTGCGCGACTCCTAAAAGATTTAGGACAGCCAGTAGCTTGGCAGAAGTTTCCATCAGAGATTAACGGAAACCCTCCTGAGTGGCGGAATTCATCGCAGCGATGTCTTCCCGGCCCCGCGTTTTTCAGTAATTTAACACACAGGCAGCACTCCCCGGTCATTCAGATGTTTGTCTGAATCGTTATTGTAGACCTCAATTCTGTCGAAGAGCCGAGCATTATCGTCCTACGCCTCATCGTCGGCGTTGTAGACGGCCGCGGGGCTTTATCCGCCCCGCGGCCGTAATGGTTGTGTCCGTCACCGACATGCGCTCGACTCCGCCAACGAAGACTTCAATGCTGCTCCCCCTCATCTGAAGCTTGACGTTGTGCGTCGAGCCGTCGGCGAAGTTGCCGCCCCACTCCCACGGGCCGACCGCCTGCAACGGCGTCACGGCGCCGGCGCCTGTCCAAACCCCTGACGAGCCGTCCCAAAAACAGGATGGTTCGTCCTCTTAACCGGGCCGCTCATCACAATTTAATGTGCTCCCCCGGCGCCGAATCCTATAATGCCCATGCAAATTCTCTTGGAAGGAGTTCACACCCGTTTCTCGCCTCCCGAGCGAATTGCGGGACACTCAGCGACACAGGAGGGGCTCATGTCTGGCGTATATCTACCGAAAGAGAGTTCGGCGGGCGTACAACGCGACCAACGGTTGGGGTTCCTGACGCGTACCGGGGCCCTCTACCTCGGCCCCGACATGAAGACCTCCACCCACGCCCTGCACAACTTTAAAATCTATATCGCCGTCCGCGGCGAATTCGATCTGTTTCTGGCAAGCGGCGGGAGGTTCCGCTCGTGTCGTGCCGCCGTCATCGCGCCCGACCGTGCGCACCGGATTGTCAGCCGTGACGTGATCTTCGCCGCCTTCTACCTTGTGCCGGAGACGCCCGAGGGGCGGAAGGTGTCGGCCTACTACGACGCCCGTGAGGTGTTTGCGCCGCCGCGGCACGTCCTCGCCGCGCTCCTGCCCCGGCTGCGCGGCTGCCTTGAGCGGGGCTGCGACAGGGAAGAGGCCGACTACCTCTGTGACCTCTTGTTCAAAAACCTGACCCCGCCGGGCGACGCCGTCAGGCCGCTCGACAGGCGGGTCGCGGGTGCCATCGAGTACCTTGATTCCGCGATCGGGCGCCGCCGCCTCACAATCGCGGAGATTGCCTCGGAAGTGGCCCTCTCGCCGAGCCGCTTCTCACACCTCTTCAACGAGCAGGTAGGGATACCCGTCAGCCGCTACGTCCTCTGGGCGCGGACGCGTGCGGCGCTGAATCTGATGACTTCCGGAAGGTCTTTGACGGAGGTGGCGCTTGAGGCCGGATTCTCCGACTCGGCCCACCTGAGCCGCACCTTCCGGAGCATGATCGGGATCGCCCCCTCCACCCTCCTCCGCACGACTCACCTCTACCGTTCCGCCGTGGACGAAAAATAAAACGGACGGTCGCCCGCCCACGTCAGGAGGGCCGATAGCGGATTCGTTCAAACGTTTAGCGGATTCGTTCAAACGTCTAGCGGATTCGTTCAAGCAGCCGACGCGGTCGAAAAATAGACTCCCCTCACCGGAGCGCCCGGCAAACGTCTACCAACTCCAAAAAAAAAGGCCGCGCTGAATTCCTTTCAAAGAGGAGTACACCATGTCACACCCTTCGCGCAGGACTTCCTCCCCCGACGCCGTCGTTTCGTCTTTCGTCAAGCGATTGAAGCCGACGCCTCTTCGCGCGTGCCACTCCGTCGGCCGCGGCGCGCGGGCCGTCAGGCGGATTCTGCCCCGCGCGCTCAGCTTGGCGCTGGCGCTCTGCCTGCTTTCGTCCTCGGCGCCCGCGGCCCCGCTCGTCCTTTCGGGGATGGCGACCCAACTGAACGCCGACGCGGCCTACATGCTGCGCGGAGGGTGGCGGGGCCTGCTGGCGCAGGTGCTCGGCAGCGGTCAGGCCAACGGCCGCGCCAGACAGGAGAAGCAGCAGGAGCGAGACGCGCGCGTCAGCCGCATCGAGATAAGCCCCGGCGACGTGACCCTACAGGTCGGCCAGCGCATGTACTTCGACGCCGCCGCTTACGACGCGTCGGGCGACGTGGTCGGCGGCGTCAAGATTAAGTGGAGGGCGAAAGAACTCGGCGGCCGCAAGCAGAACAAGCGCATCATGGAGACGGGCGAGTTCGTCTCGGCGGTCGAGGGCGAATTCCTCGTCACGGCCGAGGCGATGGGCGCGTCGGACGAGGTAAAGGTCAAGGTCTTGAACCAGACCGGCAGCCCGCGCCCTTACACGGGCCAGCCCAAGGAAGGGGAGCAGCCCCTTTCGGTCAAAGAGGTCTCGACGCGCGACGTGCCGCCGGAAGTCTCCCGTAGCGCCAAGCGCAAGCCCGGCCGCCAGTCCGCCGTGCGCGCGCGCCGCGCAAACTCCGGCGAGGTGAGCTTCGTCAAGACTTCCCTCGCCGCGGCGGCCGAACCGGCGGCGGCCGAGCCTTCGGCGGCCTTCATTCCCCTCTCGGGCGAGTGGGACGACAGCAACTACACGGCGGCCGACGACCCCGGCAACGTGCGCGGCGACCCGCCGAACTCGTCGGGCGGGGCCGGCAGCGGCAACTACCAGATCGGCGCCCCCGTGCTCGACCTCGACGGCCGCGGCATAGACCTCAAGTTGAACCTCACCTACAACTCGCAGGTTTGGAGCAAGTCGGGCTCGCAGGTCACCTACGATATTGATCAGGACTGGCCCGCCGCCGGCTGGTCGCTCGGCTTCGGCCGCCTCATCAAGATGGGTTCGGGCGGCGGCAGCATGATCGTGGACGCCGACGGCACGCGCCACAGCTACACCGGCACGATGAATAATTACAGCTGGGGGAGCACCTTCACCGGCTACACCACCGACAGCACCTTCATTGACTACTACCACTCCACCAACTCGCAGGGCGTCATCACCTACGCCTCGGCCCGCTACCCGAACGGCGCGGTCGTCCTCTACGGAGCGCCCGGCCGCAACGCCGTCTACCCGACGCGCATCACCGACCCCAACGGCAACTACATCACCATCACCTACCGCAACAACGCCGGCCCGCAGATTCAGACCGTCACCGACACACTGGGCCGCGTCGTCAACTTCTACTACGACGCCGGCAACCTGCTGACGGCCGTCACCGGCCCCGGACTCTCCGGCGGCACGCGCACGCTCGTCCGCCTCCATTACCGCTGGCAGACGCTCTCGTACTGGTTCTCGGGCCTCACGCCGTCCGTCCGCAGTCAGACCGTGCCGGTCGTGGACGCCATCTACTACCCCGCCACCCGCACCGGCTTCTGGTTCGGCGACGCCGACTCTTACTCCACCTACGGCATGATCTCGAAGGTGCAGGAGCAGCGCTGGATGAACTTCTCGGTCACGCCGCTCAACGAACAGGGGACGGTCACCCCCGGTACCGTGACGAGTCAGAAGGTCTACAACTACCCGACGGGCACGGCGACCTACCTCACGGCGCCGCCGGCCTACACGACGCAGACCGAGACGTGGGCCGCGATGGACACCGCGGCGGCCGTCACCACCTACTCGGTGCAGCAGAACACGAGCCCGCGCACCGTCACCGTCACGCAGCCCGACGGCACGCGCAACGTCCAGTACTCCTACAACGCCCCGAACACTTGGTACGACGGCCTCACCTATCAGGACGAGTTGTACGACTCGGCCAACCGTCTCTGGCGCCGCTCGACCGTCTCGTGGCAGCAGGGCGCCTACGGCTCAGTCCGCCCCGTCCGCAACGAGACGACGGATGAGGTCGGGCAGTTGACGGCCGAAGAGTTCAGCTACGGCCCGCAGTACAATCAGGTGGCGGAGGTTCGCAGCTACGGCTTCGGCGGCTACCAACTGCTGCGCAAGACCGTCAGCGAATACAACAACGACCCGGCCTACACCGACCGCCACATCTTCAGCCTCGTCACGTCCGTCACCGTCTACGACGGCGACGGCTACACGCGGCTCTCGCGCACGGAGTACCAGTACGACGGGCCGGGCACGGCGCTCAAGGCCACGCCCGGCGCCGTCATGCACGACGCCGCCTCCGACCCGTACGCCCCGCAGACTTGGGTTGACGAGTACTGCTACTACGACTGCTACGACTACGGAACCAACTGCCAGTGGGTCTGCGAGCCGGGCTACTGGCAGACCGACTACGTGCCGACGACCGACTACCGCGGCAACGTCACGCGCGTCACGAAGTACGCCGACGCCGCGAACTTCGCCGGCCCGGTCGTCGAGACGCGCGGCTACGACGTGACCGGCAACATGGTGAGCGTCTCATCCTCGTGCTGCGACGAGTCGCGCGACGACTTCACCGCCGACACGCAGTACGCTTACGCCACCTCGCGGACGCAGGGCTCCTCCGACCCCAACTCCGCCGTGCGTATCACCACCCGCGCCACCTACGACTTCAACACCGGGCTGCCGCTCTCGCAGACGGACGCCAACGGGCGCGTCACGACCACCGAGTTCATCGCCGACTCGCTGCGCCCGAACTACACCCGCCTCCCGACGGGCGCCTACACGTCCTACCTCTACAACGACCAGTACACCATCGTCACCGAGAACGTCTACCTTGCCGATAACTCGCTCGCCGCGTCCACCTACAAGTATTTCAACGGGCGCGGGGAGATATATCAGGAGTGGGAGGTCGCGCCGGGCGGCGTGCCCGACATCGTCTCGACGAAGTACGACCAGTTCGGCCGCGTCTGGAAGCAGTCGGCGCCCTACCGCAGCGGCCAGACCATCCAGTGGACGGAGAACTTCTACGACGTGCTCGGCCGCGGCTGGAAGGCCGTCGGCGCCGACGGCAGCATCGCCGAGACTTTCTATAACGAGGCGAGCCGCCCGCCCGGCGCCTCCTCCGAGCCGGGCCTCACCAAGCGGACGGCGGACGCGTGGGGCCGTGAGCGCTGGGAGCGCGCCGACGCCGCCGGGCGCATCGTCGAGGTGGTCGAGCCGAACCCGGCGGGTTCGGGCTCGGTCTCCGAGGCAGGCGGTCACGTCACGCGCTACAACTACGACGGTAACGGCAACCTCGTCGAAGTCACGAAGGGCGGGCAGAAACGCCGCTTCCGCTACGACTCGCTCGGGCGGATGACGCACCAGAAACTCGCCGAGGCCGCCGCCACCCTCGACGACGCCGGCACCTACGTCGGCGCCGGCTCTTGGAGCCACGTCTACGGCTACGACGGCCGCGGCAACCTC
>DATFHD010000022.1:0-4755 GCA_035248785.1 Pyrinomonadaceae bacterium
TTCTGCATGCACGCGTCGCACTTGCCGCCCGCGACGGTGTGAGTGCCGCAGGCGCACTTGCGTTGGAGCAAGCCGTCCGTAGATAGAAGCGTCAGGGGCGGGGCCGGTTTTGTAGACTTGTCGTTCGCGTGTTCGCTCAACGTTTCACCTCCCCTCCGAAGCCGCCGTAGACGGCGGCGGCGATCTGCGCGCCGAGTTGCGCGGGGTCGCCCGCGGCGCCGCGCGGCAGCCTCAACTCGCCGACGTTCAGACGCGCGAGGCTCGCGCCCGACATCAGAGACGCGTCGAGGCCGTGCAGCGTGAGCAGCCGCGAAAGCTCCGACTCGAAGGCCGCGTGCACCTGCGCGGCTTGGTGGCGCGCGACCGGCAGGCCGTCGAGAATCAACCGTTCGACGTGCAGGTTAATCTTCACGCCACCACCCCGACGGCCGGCTCGTGCCAGCTGAAGTCCTTCACGTTGACCGGGCGGCCGAGCTTGCGGAACTCCTGCTCGGCCGCGCGCAGGATGAGCGGCATCGTGATCGGCGTGCCCGCCTGCGCGGCCATGAAGGCCGCGTTGAGCGCGACGTTGTGAATCGCGCCGCCGGGTATGCTGAGCCGCGCGAGGCGGTCGTAGTCGAGCCCGCGCGTCTCGGCCTGCGCGGGGAAGACGCGTTGCCAGATGTCCTTGCGCTCGGGCTCGCCCGGGTACGGGAAGTCCACGATGAAACGCAGGCGGCGCATGAAGGCCTCGTCGAGTGAGCTCTTCATGTTCGTCGCGAGGATGGCGAGGCCGCGGAAAGCCTCCATGCGCGTGAGCAGGTAGCCGACCTCGATGTTGGCGTAGCGGTCGTGCGCGTCCTTCACCTCCGAGCGCTTGCCGAAGAGCGCGTCGGCCTCGTCGAAGAAGAGGATGGCGCCGCCGCCCTCGGCCGCGTCGAAGAGGCGGCGCAGGTTCTTCTCCGTCTCGCCGATGTACTTGCTGACGACGGCCGAGAGGTCTATGCGGTAGAGGTCGAGGCGCAGGTCGTTGGCGATGACTTCGGCCGACATCGTCTTGCCCGTGCCGCTGTCGCCCGCGAAGAGCGCGCTGATGCCGAGGCCGCGGTTCATCTTGCGCGCGAACCCCCACTCCTCGTAGACCTTGCCGCGGCGGCCGACCTGATCGGCTATCTGGCGCAGCAACGCCTTCTCGTTAGGCGGCAGCACGAGGTCGTCCCACTTCGCCTTGGCCTCGATGCGCTGCGCGAGGCGTTCGAGGCGCGGGCGCGTGTGCAGCAGGCACGCGTCCCAGAGCTGCTCGCGCACGACGGCGAGCGGAATCTCGTCGCCCGCGTCGCGGCTGATGACCTGATCCGCGACGCGGCTGATGGAGGTCGAGTCGAGGTCGAACTGCGCGGCGAGCCGGGCCGGGCTGTCGCCCGCGTGGAGCCCGAGCGCCGCGGCCCACGCGTCGCGCTGCTCGGCCGCGGTCGGCTTCGACACGTCAACGGGCACGGCCGACTTCGTCAGATCGGGCAGCACGTCGCGCGTCGAGAGGAAGACGGTCTCGCCGACGCGCGAGAGCAGGCGGCGGAGCGACAGCCAGACGTGCGCGTCCTCCGGCGACTGCGCGTCGTACTCGTGCGCGTCGAGGTAGGCGGCGACCGCCGTCAGCCTCGCCTCGCGCCGAATCAAACGCGCCAGCGTCTCAAGCTCCGGCGCTTGCTGCGGCAGCATCTCGGCCGGCAGGCGGTAGAGCCGCAACCCCATCGCCGACGCGGCGTGCAGCGCGACGAGTTGCTTGCTCGCCGAGTCGGTGCCGAGCAGGTGTATGGCGGGCAGCTCGGGGCGCGTCGCCTGCTGGCTGAGGATGTTGACGATCATGTCGGCGACGACTTGCTGCGAGTGCGGCAGCGCGCCGCCCGAGCCCGCGACTTCGAGCGGCGCGAGGAACGCCGACAGGCGCTCGCCGAAGGCGTCCACGTCGCCGAGCCCCTTGATGAAGTCGAGGATGCGCTCGTCCGCGCTGAGCGCGCTGGCGATGAGCGGCTGGCCGTCGGCCTGCCTCACCTCCACGAGCCGCCAGTAGCGCAGCCGCCCCGTCGCGGCCAGCTCCTCCCAAGAAGGATTCTCGAAGAGCGCGAGCGCGAGGCCGAAGGTCGGGTAAGGCTTGGCGGGGTCGTCGTGCGCGCGCGCGCAGAGCGCCGCGATGCGCGTGTCCAGCTCCATCGCGGCGCAGAGCAGCAGCACGTCGCGCTCGAACTGCGACAGCCCGAAGCGTACGCCGAGCAGAATCAACTGCGGCGGCGGGTCGCTCGCCTCGGCGCGGCGAAGGGCGTCGAGCGCCTCCTGCAACTGCTCGTCGGTGACGAGGTCGAGGGGCTGCGCGGGCGGGAGCAGGTGAGTCGCGGGAGTCTGCGCGCGCTCGTTGATGCCGGCGGCGGGCTGCTGGCGGCGGAAGAGGCGGCGGCGCGGCGTGCCGGGCGCGGGCGCCTCTTCGGGCGCGTCCGGCGTCAGCACGACCGGCGAAGGCTCGGGGCCCGCGGCGCGCAGCAGAAGCAGACGCAGCCACGTCAGCGCAGCCGACAGGTACTCTTCGTTCGCCTTCTCCGCTTGTGCCCTCTGGCTCATTCTGTGCTCTCCGCCGGCTCGGTTTACGTCTCCGTGATTTCGACGACCATCCCTTGGTCAAACTCGGGCGGCGTCTTCGTGTAGTCGAGGAGCAGGCTGTCAACGCCGTCCACGCGCAGACGCAGAAAGTACTTCCCGACTGACTCGGGGCCGACGTTCGTCACGCGGAAGGTGAGCGTGTCGGTCTGCGTCAGGTGCTCGTCGGCCGGTATCTCGCGGTCGCCGAAGAGGAGCGAGGCGTGCTGGCCGGCCCGCACCTCGGGGTCGCACACGACGATGACGTTGAAGTCCTTCGCGGGCGCCGGGCTCGACGGCGGCGAGAAGTTCAGAATCTTCGGCGCGAGCGAGAAGGAGAGCGCGTTGGTCGTGCGCGTCGGGTTGACGGTGTCGGCGTCGCGCTCGACGACGACGGTCGCGTTGTAGAAGCCCGCGACCCAGTTGGGCGGGTCGTCGGGCACCGTCACGCTGATGTCGGCCGGGCCGTCGGAAGTCGGCGCGGGCATCGCGGGTTGGGGCACGACGATGGGCGCGGCGAGCCGCGGGTTGTCGAAGTGCACGCTGAGGCGGTCGCCGTCGAGGTGGTGCCCGCTGAGCTTGAGAACCTCGCCCGGTTCGATGCTCGGCTGGAGCGCGTTCGGGAAGGCGAGGCCCGTGAGCGTCGGGAACGGCGAAGTCAGGTTGCCCTGCGCCGAGACGCCCGTGTCGCCCTCGCCGCGCTGCGTGACGGGCAGCGGGGTCTTCGCCGGCCGCTTGCTCTCGATGAGCACGACCGAGACTTGGTAGGCGGCCGAGATGCGGTACTTGACCTGAAACATCGTCCACAGCTTCGAGATTTCGTCGAGCGTCATCGGCCGCGGCGTGATGCGCACGCGCTCTATCTGGTCGTAGATGTCGAAGTCGTTAACGTCAATACTGCTGCCGGGAGCCGGCAGCGCGGCCTTGATGTCGGCGGCGCTCAGCAAGGGGTGGTCGTGCAGAATGCTCATCGCGCGCCCGAGCAGTTGGTGACTGTCCGGCTCCGGCTTGTCGTCGTTCTTCGAGTAGGCCGTGACGAGGTAGTAGAGGTCGAGCGCGAGCGGGGGCAGGCCCGTCTCGCCGCGCTTGACGCCGGGCATGTCGGCGTTGCGCCATGCGGCGTTGAGCGCGGTCTGGTAGAGGAAGATGTTGATGAGGTTGCCGGGCTTCTCCGGCACCTTGTCGGGCGGCTGCGTGGTGACCTCGGTGTCGGTCGGGGCCGGGTCGGCTTTGATCTGATCCTCGATCAGCTTGCGGAGCGTCGCGGTGACGGCGGCGATGGAGAGCGAGTTACTCATCGGCTATGCCCTCCCGAACGCTTGCGCAGGTACTCGCGCAGGCTCATCGCCGCGGGCGTCTGCTCGCGGCGTTCCTGCCGCGCAGGGGCTTCGGCCGTTTGCGCGGCACGCACCTCTATGCGGCCGATGGTGACGTTGATGGTCGGCTCCGGCGTGCGCCCGTTCACGTCTTCGTGCGACTCGGACTGCGGCGCGGCGCGCTGCGTCGTGCGCGGCTGGACGAAGACCGGCGCCGGCGCGCGCGCGGGACGCTGCTCGACGGGCGTCGGCACGGGCGCGGGCTGAGGCGCGGGCGCGTGAACTTCCCTGACCCGCTCGACTATGTGCTCGCCTTCGGCCGAGCCGATCTCGACTCTCACCTCCGAGGCGGCGGGGCGGAACTGCATCCGCTCGACCTGCTGCTGCAAGCCTTCGACCTGCCGCCCGAGTTCCGACAACTGACCCGAGGCGTTCGCGCCGTCTTGCGCGACGGCCTCGCGGCGCGTCGGCGGCTCGAAGGAGTTCGGGGGCGCCGTACCGTGCTCCTCCGCGGCGGCGCGCGGCGGCGTAAAAGTCCGCGCGCCTTGATTGACCCCCGGCGGCGTGTGCGCGGGCGGAGGCGCAGCGGCCGACAGCGGCGCGAGCGGCGGAGGCGCGGGCGTGTAGGAACGCGGCTCCGGCGTCCGCGTCTCGCGGCGGCTCGGGGGCGTCATCGTGCTCGCGCTTAAAGAGCGTTGCGGCTCGGGCGGCGCGTAGTCGCTCGACTCGATTCCGGGCGGGGCCGTCGTCGCCCGCGTCGGACGCGTCAAGGGTTGAGCCGCAGGCTCGTCGGCGTCGGGCGGCGTGAACTCTTGCGGCGGCGGCTGACGAC
>DATFHD010000023.1:0-28308 GCA_035248785.1 Pyrinomonadaceae bacterium
GCTACATCTACGCCGTCGGCGGCAACCCGCGCGCGACCTTCTTCGCGGGCGTCAACATACGGCGCGTGCTCGTACTGACGTACGTTTTGAACGGGCTGCTCGTCGGGCTCGCGGGCTTCGTGCTGGCTTCGAGACTCGGCGCGGGCGTGCCGAACTCGGGCATACAGTACGAGCTTGACGTGATAGCGGCCGTCGTCGTCGGCGGGACGAGCTTGACGGGCGGGCAGGGGAGCGTCGTCGGCACGTTCTGGGGCGCGGTCTTCATCGGCGTCCTCAACAACGGGCTTAACCTGTTCGGCGTAGACCCGTACATGCAGAAGATCGCGCTCGGCGTCGTGCTGCTGCTGGCGGTCTTCGCCGATCAGGCCGGCAAGGTGCGCGGCGCCGCCGAAGGCTGAACGGTCTCCCCGAGTTCAAACAGTCAGAGCGAGAACCACGCCGGCCGCCAAGTCCGGCCCGAGAGGTGTGCGTCGAGATGTCGGATTCATACATCGCGGAGCACTTCGCTTCGCACCAGCGCGTCATCGAGGTCTGCTTCGAGCGCCTGATTCCCGAAGCCGAGGCGGCGGGGCGCGCGCTCGCGGACGCGCTGCGCGCCGGGCGCAAAGTCCTCGCCTTCGGCAACGGCGGCAGCGCCACGCAGGCGAGCCACCTTGTAGGCGAGCTGCTCGGCCGTTTCAAGGCGACGCGCCAGCCGTTCCCGGCCGTCGTACTTTCGAGCGACCCCGGCACCGTGACCTGCATCGCCAACGACTTCGGCTACGACCAGCTCTTCGAGCGGCAGGCGCAGGCGCTTGTCCAACCGGGCGACGTGGCCGTCGGGTTCACGACGAGCGGGCGCTCGGAGAACGTACGGCGCGGGCTCGACGCGGCGAAGGCGAAAGGCGCCGTCACGGTCGCGGTCGTCGGCGGCGCCGGGTTCGTCGGCGGCACGGCCGACCACGTCCTCGCAGTCCCCAGCGACGTGACCGCGCACGTGCAGGAAGTCCATCTGATGCTGCTGCACGTCTGGTGCATACACATAGACGCGGAACTGGGTCAGGTTCAGAGTTAGTCGGAACACGGGGGCGTTTGATGTCGGAAGAGAAAGAGCCGTTGAAGGACGACGGCGGCGCGGTCTCGCGCAGGAGTTTCATCCTCGCGGGCGCGGCGGCGTTGGGCGGCGCGGCGGCGGGGCTGCCCGCGTTCGCTCGGCAGAACACGACGGCCGCGCCGTCGAACCCGAAGTCGAGGGTGATGCACGTCGTCGGCTACTCGCACATAGACGCGGCGTGGCTGTGGCCTTGGCGCGACGGCTCGAACCTCGTGCTGACGACCTTCCGCAGCGCGCTCGACCGCATGCGCGAGACGCCCGACTTCAAGTACTGCCACTCCTCCTCGCACCACTACGCTTGGGTCGAGCGCGCAGACCCGAAGATGTTCGAGGAGGTGAAGCAGCGGATTAAAGAAGGGCGCTGGGAGGTCGTCGGCGGCTGGCCGGTCGAGCCCGACTGCAACGTGCCCTCGTCGGAGAGCTTCGTCCGCCACAGCCTCTACGGCAAAGACTATTTCCAACGCGCGCTCGGCGTTAACGTCGAAATCGGCTTCAACCCGGACGCCTTCGGACACGCCGCGGGTCTGCCGACGCTGCTCCGGCGCGCGGGCTACAGGTATTACGTCTTCATGCGCCCCGAGGCGCACGAGATGAAGCTGCCGCTGCTCTTCTGGTGGGAGGGGCCGGACGGCTCGCGCCTGCTCGCGCTGCGCATCTACAAAGGCTACAGCAAGAACGCCGCCGGCATCCCCGACGCGGCGCAGAACAGCTTCGCGCCCGGCTTCTCTTCGGCCGCATACTTCTTCGGCGTCGGCGACCACGGCGGCGGCGCGACGCGCGAGCAGTTAAAGCGGCTCATCGAACTGCGGCAGGACGCGACGCTTCCGGAACTGCGCTTCAGCACCGTCGCAGAGTTCTTCGCGGCGGTCGAGAAGTCACCCGCGCTCGCCGACCTGCCCGTCGTGCGCGGCGAGCTACAGCACCACGCGCGCGGCTACTACGCGGCGCACGGCGAGGGCAAGCAACTTAACCGCCGCGCCGAGCGCTGGCTCGGTCAGGCCGAAGCGCTCTCGCTCGCCGCGGGGCTACAGCACGGCCACGCCTACCCTTCGGCCGAGTACCGCGCGGCTTGGGAGAAGGTTCTCTTCAACCAGTTCCACGACCTGCTCGCGGGCACGGCGCTCTATTCAGCTTACCAAGACTCGCGCGACCAACTCGGCCGGGCCTGCGACACGGCGAACACTAACCGCGTCGAGGCGCTTGAGTCATTGGCGCGGCGCGTGGACACGCGCACGGTTGCGGAGGGCGCGGCCTTCGTCTTCAACCCTCTGCCGTGGGCGCGCAAATGCCTCGTCGAGTACCACACCGAAAAGATTCCGGGCGGCAACCCTTGGCGCGCGGTGCCCGAAGGTGTCGTCCCCGTCACGCACATGGAGACGGCCGACCGGCAGAAGGTCGCCATCCAGTGGCGCCCGTCCGACAGCATGACGCAGGTCTACCCGCGCGTCTCCGCTTGGGTGGACGTGCCCGCGTTCGGCTACAAGGTGCTCGAACTCGTCCACGGCACGCCGCCCGACACCGCGCCCTTCAACACGGAAATCTTCACGGTCAACGAGCGCGGCTTCGGCATCAGCTCACTTAAGTCTGCCGACGGGCGCGAGCTGTTGGCGGCGCCCCTCGGGCTCGTCGTCATCAGCGACACGAGCGACACTTGGGGGCACGGCGTACAGCGGTTCCGGCAGGAGATGGGACGGCCGCAGTTCGTCTCGTCGCAGACAATCGAGGACGGCCCCGTCACGCGCGTCACGCGCCAGCGGGCGCGCTGGCAGAACTCGGAAATCGTTCTGGACATCGCGCAGTTCAAGGCGATTGATGCCGTCGAGCTGCGCTTCACGATTGACTGGCGCGAGCGCGAGCAGATACTCAAGTTGGAAGTTCCGGTCGGCCTTACTTCGCCGCGCGTCTTCGCGAAGGTCGCGGGCGGCCGCATCGAGCGCGAGCCCAACGGCGAGGAGGAGACCTATCAGGACTGGGTCGCCGTCGAGGGGCGCGCGGGGGCGGAGGACTACACGGTCGGGCTCATCAACAACTCGACCTACTCTTACGACTGCCTGCAAGGACTTCTCCGCACCGTGCTCGTCCGCTCGGCGCCCTTCGCGCGCCACGACCCGTTTCAGGTGCCGCACAACGACGCGAACGCTTGGCAGGATCAGGGCCGGCAGGAGCGCCGCTTCTGGCTCGTCCGCGGGCGCGGGGCCGTCGGCGCGCTCGAACTCGACCGGCTGGCCGAAGAGATGCAGACGCCCGCCGAGTACGTCATGGACTCGGCGCACGAAGGCACAGAGCCGCGCGAGCGCTCGTTCCTCAGCCTCTCGCCCGGCAACGTCTGGGTGATGGCGCTGAAGCGCGCCGAGCGCGGCGACGGCGTCGTCGTACGCCTTCAAGAGCGCTCGGGGCGCGCAACCGAGTTCGCCTTCGAGTGCGCCGCTCTCGGCGTCCAACACCGCGCGCAGATAAAGCCTTGGGAGATAAAGACGCTGCTCGTCGAAGGCGGCGCAGGCAGGCGCGCGCAGGTTCGCGAGGTCAGCCTGCTCGAAGTCTGAAGGCGCTTGAGATTAAAGATTTGAGATTTGAAATTTCAAATTTGAAATTCGGGCTGAGGCCCGTCGCGTGGCTCGCGCTCGTCTGCGCGCTCGCGGCGCTCGTCGCCGCCAATGGTTCGCGCTCGTCTGCCTCTCCGGGAATCCGGCACACGTCGGCGCGTGCGGAAGCGAAGGGCGAGGCGCCCGAGCTTCAGCCGTTGGCGGCGCAGGCGCGTCGCGTCGTGGAGGCTTTGGAGCTGCTGGGCGAGCCTTTCACGGAGGCGGACAAGCGGGCGATAGAGAGCGCGTCGGAGGACGCGGACGAGGCGCGTGCGCTCAACGCGATTCAGGGCGTGCTGGACAGGCGTGTCCTTGCCAACGTCAACATCAGCCCGGAGAGCCGCGTCAGCGTGACGCGCGGGGCGGCGCGCGCGCAGCTCGTGGAGCAGGGCTGGCGCTGCTTCCTCGTCAAGGTGCGCAACGACGCGGGCGTGACCGCGCAGCTTCGCGCGACGAGCCGCAACGCACTGCCCGTCTACGCGCGCGGCATCTCGAACATCCCCGGCGGCTTCAGCCTCGACCCGCGCCCGACGCAGAAGATAACGCCCGGCGACATAGCCGCGCGCTGGCTCGAACTCTCGATGTTCGACAAGCCGCCGCTCGACGCGAAGCTCTCCGGCCTCTCCCTCGAATACCGCATCATCCAGCTCTACAGCCGCGACCGCGGGCGGCGCGAGGCGCAGCTCGGCTTCGACATCGGCGCCGGCTCGCAGGACATAGGCTTCCGCAACGACGTGCCCGTCCTCTTCGAGTGCCTGCCGTCGAAGGACGTGACCCTGCGCGTGCTCGACGAAGACGGCAAGCCGACGACCGCCTCGTTCGTCATACGCGACCCGCAGGGCCGGCAGTATCCCGCGAAGACCAAGCGGCTCGCGCCCGACTTCTCCTTCCACCCGCAGGTCTACCGCGAGGACGGCGAGAAGATACGCCTGCCCGCGGGCGCGTACGCCGTCGAGGTCACGCGCGGCCCCGAGTACGTCTTGCAGCGCCGCACGCTCGCGGTCGGCGCGGGCGCACGGCCCGAAGAGTGGCGCTTCCGGCTCAAGCGCTGGATTGACCCCGCGCGCTTGGGCTGGTACTCGGGCGACCACCACATACACGCCGCCGGCTGCTCTCACTACGAGGCGCCGACCCAAGGGGTGATGCCGAAGGACATGATTCGCCACATCGTCGGCGAGGGGTTGAACGTCGGCGACGTTTTGACGTGGGGGCCTTGCTACTACTTCCAGAAGCAGTTCTTCGAGGCCAAGGTCAACAAGCTCTCGACGCACGAGAACCTGATGCGCTACGACGTGGAGGTCTCGGGCTTCCCTTCGAGCTTCAACGGCCACCTGACGCTGCTCGGCCTGACAGACCAGAATTACCCCGGCGCGGAAACGATTGAGCAGTGGCCGACGTGGGACTTGCCCGTCCTCAAGTGGGCGAAGGCGCAGGGCGCGGTCGTCGGCTTCGCGCATTCGGGCTGGGGGCTTCAGGTCAAGTCCGAGGAGCTGCCGAACTACGAGATGCCGCCCTTCGACGGCATCGGCGCCAACGAATACATCGTTGACGTGACGCACGACGCCGTTGACTTCATCTCGGCCGTGGACACGCCCGCCGTCTGGGAACTCAACGTCTGGTATCACACGCTCAACAGCGGCTTTCGCACGCGCCTCGCGGGCGAGACAGACTTCCCCTGCATCTACGCCGAGCGCGTCGGCATGGGCCGCTCTTATGTGAAGTTGGACGGCGCGCTTAACTACGACGTGTGGGTGAAGGGCTTGCGCGACGGCCGCGCATACGTCTCGGACGGCCGGAGCCACCTTCTGGACTTCACGGTCGGCGGCGTGGAGGTCGGGACGCGCGGGAGCGAGCTTCGTCTGGACAAGCCGCAGAGCGTCCGCGTCACGGCGCGCGTCGCGGCGCTTCTGGACGAGCAGCCGGACGAGTCTGTGCGCGGACGCCGCCCCGACCAGACGCCCTACTGGCACGTCGAGCGAGCGCGCCTCTCGGGCACGCGCGAGGTGCCGCTCGAACTTGTCGTCAACGGCCGCGCGGTCGCGCGTCGGAACGTCGTCGCAGACGGTACGCTGCGCGAGGTCGCCTTCGACGTGCCGCTTGAGCGCAGCAGTTGGGTCGCGCTACGCATCCTGCCGTCCTCCCACACGAACCCCGTGTTCGTGACCGTCGGCGGCAAGCCTATTCGCGCCTCGCGCCGCAGCGCCGAGTGGTGCCTGAAGGCCGTAGACCAGTGTTGGAGCCAGAAGGGGCCGCAGATACCGGCGCGCGACCGTGCCGAGGCCGAGCGCGCCTACGAGGCGGCGCGCGAGGCGTACCGGCACATCATCGCCGAGTGCGACGCGGAGTAGGCGGGCGCCTTGTCCGGCGGCGTACGAGAAAACGCTTAAATCCCACGCGAAAACGTTTACCTCGAATGTAAAGGCGCTTGCTTTTTACGCCCGGCCAACTTAATATCGCACGCACTTCCGAGTGGGCGCGCCTTCCAAAGGCACATATAGCTCCTTTCGTTAAGACGTTCGAGAGCTAAGAAAAACGTCACTCCGCTGTTCCTGCTTTAGTTCATTGTTGCTAGGAGGTCAGATGAAGTACTTCCCCGTCAGGCGGATTTTCGCCTTGGCGCTAGCCGTGTTCGCGCTGGCGCTTCCATCTCTTGCCCAGGAATCCCGGGCGACGCTGACGGGCCGCGTCAGCGACCCGAACGGCGCGGCCGTCCCCGGCGCGACCGTCCAAATCACCAGCCAGCAGACTAACCTGACGACCACGACCGAGACCAACGACGAGGGCAACTACACCGTCCCCGCCCTCCAGCCCGGCCGCTACACGGTCAAGGTCGAGAAGCAGGGCTTCAAGACGGCCGAGAGCGACATCGTCGAGCTGCACACGGCCGACAAGGCCACCTTCGACGTGGCGCTCGAAGTCGGCGGCGTCGGCGAGGTCGTCAACGTCAACGCCGAGGCGCCGCTGCTTGAGGCCGACACGGCCTCGCGCGGGCAGGTCATCGAGCGCGCGCGCGTCGCGGAACTGCCGCTCGTCGGGCGCAACCCGCTCAACCTCGCCACGCTCGCCCCGGGCGTGACGTTCAACGGCAACCCGCAGTTCAACCGCCCGTTCGACAACGGCGACAACGTCAACTTCTCCATCAACGGCGGCATCAACCGCCACAACGACTTCCTGCTCGACGGCGCGCCGAACAACTCCATCACCGACGCCAACGCCAGCCGCACCGTTTCGAGCAACAACATCGCCTTCGTCCCTTCGGCCGAGGCGACCGAGGAGTTCAAGGTGCAGACGAACTCCTACGACGCGCAGTTCGGGCGCACGGGCGGCGGCACCGTCAACATCACCATCCGCTCGGGCACGAGCAACTTCCACGGCTCGCTCTACGAGTTCGCGCGCCGCTACCAGCTCAACGCCAACTCGTTCTCGAACAACGCGCGCGGCTTGCAGACCTCCGGCCCGTGCGCGGGCCAAGAGGCCAGCCCGCGCTTCACGCGCGACCAGATAACGTGCGAGAACCTCGGCGGCAGCAAGATTGACCAGTACGGCTTCGTGTTGTCAGGCCCGTTCATGATCCCGCGCTTCGGCGAGGGCGGCAAGCACTTCTACAACGGACGCGATAAGACCTTCTTCCTCGTCAACGCCGAGGGGTACAAAGAGCTGACGCCGGGGCAGGGCTTCTCGACGGTGCCGACGCTGCTCGAACGGCAGGGCAACTTCTCGCAGTCGGGCGTGACCATCTACAACCCGCTCTCGACCGTCTGCGACTCTTCGGGCATCTGCACGCGCACGCCCTACCCGGGCAACGTCATCCCCGTCGCCGGCAGCGCCGGCTGCGGCGTCACCATCGCCTGCATCAACCCCGTCGGCCAGAACATCGTCAACGCCTTCTCGCTGCCGAACACCGGCTCGGCGACGACGCGCTTCAACAACTTCTACCTGAGTCAGGGGCTCGGCACGGACGACTTCCACTCCTACGTCGTCCGCATGGATCACCGCTACAGCGACAACGAGAACGTCTTCGTACGCTTCGTCGAGAACCGCCGCGACCAGTTCGCCTTCGGCGGCAACAACCGCATCGGCCTCGGCATTGACCAACAGGGGCCGCTCGTGCGCAAGAACTACGGCGCGGTCGTTGACTCGACGACGACGCTCTCGTCCACGTCCATCCTGAACGTGCGGCTGAGCTTCACGCGCTTCCTTCAGGCGGCCTTCCGGCAGGCGTCCTCGCCCTTCGACGCGACGACGCTCGGCTTCTCGCAGGCGTTCTCGAACGCGCGCCCCGTCTCCATCGTGCCGCGCATCACCTTCAACGACCCGGCCGGCGGCATCCCCGAGTTCGGCTCGCGCAACCCCAACTCGAACATCACGAACTCTTGGAGCATCCCGGTCTACCTGACGCACGTCCGCGGCAACCACACGTTCAAGATCGGCGGCGAGGTGCGCACGTTCCAAGTCAACCAGTCGGGCGGCTCGTTCAACTTCGGCGGCGGCGTCTTCTGCTTCAACGGGCAGTACACGGCGCAGAACCCGAACAACCCGCGCAGCAACACGACGGGCGCGGCCTTCGCCGACCTGCTCATCGGCGCGCCGTCGAACACCGGCCCGGGCTGCAACGGCAACGGCGCCGTCACGCAGCTTGAGAACATCTCGCCGACGACGTTCGTCTGGGACTACTACGCCGGCTACATACAGGACGACTGGAAGGTGACGCCGAAGCTCACCTTGAACCTCGGCTTCCGCTACGACTACGAGATGCCGCCGGTCGAGCGCTTCAACCGCCAGAACCGCGGCTTCGCCGTCTCGACGGCGAGCCCGCTGGCGGCGGCCGTCAAGAACGCCAACACGGCCAACTGCCCTTCGTGCGCCAACCTGACGGGCGGCCTGTTCTTCGCGGGCGTCGGCGGCCAGTCGCGCCAAGCGTTCGAGCCCGACCGCGACAACTTCCAGCCGCGCGTAGGCGTCGCCTACCAGTGGAACGAGAAGACGGTGCTGCGCGGCGGCTACGGCCTCTACTACTTCCCGTCGGCCGAGTACGGCGGCGCGACCGGCTTCAGCGTCATCACGCCGTTCAGCGGCACCGTGGGCGGCTCGACCGCCGGCAACTTCATCCCGCGCACGGACGCCCTGAACAACCCGTTCCCGTCGGGCCTCGCGGTGCCGACCGGCTCCGGCCTCGGCCTTGCGACCTCGCTCGGGCAGAGCCTCACCGTCACCAACCCGGGGCGCAAGATTCCGCACATACACCAGTTCTCGCTGGGGCTACAGCGCGAGCTTCCGTTCAGGATGAAGGCGGACGTGTCTTACGTCGGCAGCCGCAGCGTGGACATCCTGACCGGCGACGCGCAGGGGCAGGGCGGGCGCAACATCAACGTGCTCTCGGCCGCGCAGCTCGCGCAGGCGCGGCAAGACCCGTCGTTCCTGACGACGCAGGTGACGAACCCGTTCGCGGGGCTCATCCCCGGCAACGCGACGCTGAACGCCGCGAACATCCAGCGCGGGCTGCTGCTCCTGCCGTTCCCCGAGTTCGGCTCGGTGACCCTGAACGGCGAGAACGTCGGCAAGCTCTGGTACAACTCGCTTCAGGCCAGCCTTGAGAAGCGTCTGAGCCGCGGCCTCGTCGGCGTGGTCTCCTACACCTTCTCGAAGAACATCGGCGCGCTCGGCTTCCTCAACGATCAGGACGCCGAGCCGACGCGCTCGGTCGTCAACTTCGACAGCCCGCACGTCCTGACCGTGAGCGCCGTCTACCAGCTTCCCTTCGGCACGGGCCAGCGCTACGCGCACGACGCGGGGCGGGGGCTGAACATGCTCGTCGGCGGCTGGGAGTACACCGTCAACGCGAGCTACCGCTCGGGCGTGCCGATTGATTTGCCGGGCGGCGTTGACCTCATCGCCGACCCGAGCATCTCGAACCCGGACGTGGCGAACCCGTTCGTGCCGGGCTACAACGGCTCGTACTTCAACAACTGCGTGCGCCAGACCAACGGCACGAGCCTACAGTTCGTGACGAACTCGGCCGGCTCGCGCGTGCAGCAGGCTTGCACCAACCCCGCGTGGCAGATTCGCGCCGCGAACACGCTGCGCACCATCCCGTTCCGGCTCGGCAACCTGCGGCAGCCGACCGCTTGGCAGTTCGACATGTCGTTCAACAAGTCGCTCATCTTCACCGAGGACGTGCGCTTCCAGTTCCGGCTCGAAGCCTTCAACGTCTTCAACACGCCGCTCTTCGGCAGCCCCGACAACAACCCGACGAGCAACACCTTCGGCATCCTGAACCCGAACAACGGCCAGCGCAACATCCCGCGTCAGGTGCAACTCGGCTTCAAACTCAACTTCTAACCCGGACTCGCGTCCGGCAAAAGAGAGGGGCCGCCCCGCCACGGGGACGGCCCCTTCTCTTTAAGCTCGTTCTATCTCTGCTAACGGCGACCGCCGCCCGCCGTGACGATGACGACCTCGCGCGCGCCCGTGGCTGCGCCGAAGCTCGCGCGCGGGACGCGCAGCAGTTCGTCTTTGTAGCTGTAAGCGGAAGCCGGCAGGGCGCGTCCGTCAACCTCGACGCGCGCGGGCGCGGACGCCAGCCATGCGCCGAACTCCCCGCCCTCCGCCAACTGCACACGCACGCGCTGCCCCGTGCGCGCGACCGCGTTGACCGCCGCCGGCCCGACGTACTTGTCGAGCAGCCCGAAGACTGCGACGCCTTCCGACACCTGAACGAGCGTGAAGAAATCGTGTCCGCTTTCGCCGAGGCCGAAGGGCAGCGCCAGCGTGCCCTTCGACGCGCCGAGCAACGACACGCTCGCGCTCCCGCGCTGGTAGACGGCCACACGCTCCCAGCCCGTCCCGTACGCCGTCAGCCCCTCCACATCCCACGCGCGTATCTCGCCGCTCACTCTCGGGGCGGACTTGTTGACGTTGAAGGCCGCGACCACGCCGGCCGCGTAGCCCGGCCGCGTCACGCGACCGAAGACCTTAAGCGGAATCGGTTCGAGCGCCGCGTCGCGCAGCAGCGTGTCACGCGTCACCTGTCCGGGCTCGTCCGTCATCAACAAGTGCCCGTCCGAGAGCGTGAGCGGGAGGATGACTTCGGCCCGCTCCTTCCCGGCCTCGTCGGTGACGTAGACGGGGCCGCCGCTCGCGGCGCGCGCCGCGGCGTGGAACTCCGCGTGCGGGTCGTGCGACTGGAACATGTCCCAGTCGGGGTAGGCGAAGTTCGAGAGCCAGTACGCGTTGTAGGCGTTCTGGTAGACGTGATCGGCGTAGTTCTGCGCGACCTCGGGCAGGTAGTCGTCGCTGTTGCGCGCGACGTTCGACTCGCGCCAGTTATAGACGTTTTCGAGCGTCATCTCCATGCAGTTGATGACGCCGAGCCCCGGCGGGCCGGCGGCGCCGGGCAGTCCGAACGGCCTCTCTTCCGTGAAGAACTCGCGCGCGCCGCCTTCGAGGTTGCGCTGCGAGCCGGCCGCCGAGTCGAACAGAGGCATCAGCCCGTCCGTGAACCTGACGTTGTTCGCCTGCCCGTCAACCTTGACGAAGTCGAAGCCCCACTCCTTCAAGTTCCTGTACCAGTCCGCGTAGAAGGACTCGCCGCGCCCCTCGCGCGGGTCGGGCAGAGACTTCTCGTCGCGGCCGTCGAAGAGCGCGTGCGTGCGGCCTACCTCCGACTCCTTATCCACGCCCGACCAGTAGCCTTGAAACGTGTGCCAGACGCCGACGTGCCAGACGCCGTACTCGCCGCGCAGGCGCCGCGCGAGCCCCGCCAAGCCCTCGGGGAACTTCGACGCGTCGGCGCCGTAGGCGGTCAGCCGGTCGTGCTTCACGCTCAGCCAGCCGTCGTCCACCAGCACGAAGCCGAGCGGGATGTGCTTGTCTCGGAACGAGCGCACGCTGCTCAAGATTTTCTCCGCCGTCACCTGATTGCCGTACGCATTCCAAGAGCACCAGCCGAGGTTGCGGAAGACTTCCGGGTAACCTTTCTGCCAGCGCAGGCGACCGCGCTGCTCGGTCGCGGCGAAGGCCGTCTGGTACGTCTCGCGCGCCAGACGGTAAGGGTCTGCGTCCGCGGCGTAGGCGAAGAGCGGCACGCGCTTCGGCGCGAGCTTCGGGTCGTAGCTCGACGCGGCGACGCGGAACTCTGGCCGGTAGTTGATCTCGCTCACGCCCAGCTCCGCGACCGTCCCGCCGCCCGCGAGCGGAACCAGAAGGTTGTAGCCTTCGCGTTTCGTCTGCTGCCACAGCAGGAGTTGATTGGCGGGCGGGAGCAGGCGGTAGTCCGAGACGAAGACGGGCGAAGTCCAGTAGAGCTTCAGACGCTTCTGCGCCGTGCCGCGCGCGAAGGCGTCGAGGCTCATCAAAAGCATCACGCCCTCGCGCGGCGCGAGCGGCGGCCCCTCGTAGTCGAGCCACGCGACGACGGTTTCAGGTTGAACGTAACGACGCAGCTCAAGCGTCGCCTTATGCGCGGGCGGGTTGGCCGAACTGCCCGGCGCGGCCACCGGCTTGAAGTCGTAGCGCCAGAGGTCGAAGCGGCCCGCGGCGTCGGAGCCTTTGGACGTGACAGGGTTAACGAAGTCGCCCGTCACGGTCGAGTTGTCGGCGAAGCGCAGGCGCAGCCTCGCGTTGGAAAAGATTGGGTCAGTTCCGCGCGCGAGTCTCACGGCGCCGCGCGTCGCCTCGATGTTGAGCGGCGCGTTCTGCCGACTCTCGGCGCCGGCCGCTTGTTGTTTCGGCGCGCGCCTCACGTTCGCAGACACAGACGCGGAAGCGGCGGCGAGGGCGCAGAGCAGCCACGCGCACGCCTTTATGAATCTTCTATCAGGCATTCAATTTTTCACACGTCGCCACGGCGCGGCACGCTTCCGCGGGGCCGTGTACATCGTCAGTTTTGGTTGTGGTATAACCGCGGGCAGCATTGTACGCGCTGCGGCCGAACGCCCCAAAGTGGAAACGTATTCACGTCGAAGGAAAGCATGAAAACGTTAACGTGCGCCCTCCTGCCTCTGCTTCTACTCTTCTCATTCACGACAAGCTTCAGCGCGCAGGAGGCGCGGCCCGCAGCGGCGGCGGCCGTCCCCGCGCCGCGTCATAACCTGATGCCCGTGCCGAAGTCTCTGCGGCTGCTCGGCGGGAGGATGAAGGTCACGCCCGCGTTCAACGTCGCCGTGCAGGGCTACAGCGACGCGCGCCTGCTGGCGGGCGTACGCCGCACGGTCGCGCGGCTTGAGCGCCGGACGGGGATGGAGTTCGCGCGGGGCTTCAACGAGATTCCGGCGGCGGCGAACCTCGTCATACAGTGCCGCGGCGCGGGGCCAACCGTGCCCGAGTTGGGACAGGACGAGTCTTACGTCTTGGAGGTCTCCGAGCGGCAGGCGTTCGTCAACTCGGCGACGGTCGTCGGCGCGTTGCGCGGGATGGAGACGTTTCTGCAACTGCTGTCGGCGGACGCCGGCGGCTACTACGTCCCCGAGGCGCGCATCAGCGACGCGCCGCGCTTCCCTTGGCGCGGGCTGCTCATTGACGCCGGCCGACACTTCGAGCCGGTCGAAGTCATCAAGCGCAACCTCGACGGCATGGCCGCCGTCAAGCTGAACGTTCTGCACTGGCACCTGACCGACGATCAAGGCTTCCGCGTCGAGAGCAAAGTCTTTCCGGAGCTTCATCAGTCGGGCTCGGACGGCGACTTCTACACTCAGGAGGAGGTGCGCGAGGTCGTCCAGTACGCCGCCGAGCGCGGGATACGCGTTCTCCCTGAGTTCGACGTTCCCGGCCATTCGACTTCGTGGTTCGTCGGCCACCCCGAACTCGCGACGGCGCCGGGGCCGTACCAGATAGAGCGCCGCTTCGGCATCTTCGACGCGGCGATGGATCCGACGAAGGAGGAGACTTACCGCTTTCTAGACCGCTTCCTCGGCGAGATGGCCGCGCTCTTTCCGGACGCCTACCTCGACATCGGCGGCGACGAGGTGACGGGCAAGCACTGGCGTTTGAGTCAGTCGGTGCAGGCGTTCATGTCGAAGAACAACCTCGCGGACAAGCAGGCGCTACAGGCTTACTTCAACCGGCGCGTCGCGCAGCTCGTCCAGAAGCACGGGAAGAAGATGGTCGGCTGGGACGAGATACTGCACGCGGAGCTGCCGCGAGATACGGTCGTCCAGTCTTGGCGCGGGCCGCAGGGGCTCGCCGACGCCGCGAAGCGGGGCTATTCGGTCATCCTCTCGAACGGCTACTACCTCGACCACCTTCTGCCCGCGTCCGTCCTCTACCTCAACGACCCGCTGCCCGAGGGTTCCGCCTTGAGCGAGCAGGAGGCGGCGCGCGTCCTCGGCGGCGAGGCTTGCATGTGGGGCGAGTACGTCGGGCCAGAGAACGTAGACTCGCGCGTCTGGCCGCGTCTGGCCGCGATTGCCGAAAGGCTCTGGTCGCCGCGCGAAGTCAGGGACGTTGAAGACATGTACCGCCGACTCGAAGCCGTGAGCGTGCAGTTGGAGGAGGTCGGTTTAAGACATCGTTCTTATCAGGGGAGGATGCTGCGGCGGCTGGCCGGCTCGGAGGACGTGCGCCCGCTTGAGGTGTTGCTCGGCGCGCTGCGGCCGACGTTCTTCGCGCGTGAGAAGGTTCGGCCGATTACGCAGCAGACGCCGCTCACGCGTCTGGTGGACGCGGCCGCGCCCGACCCGGCGGCGTCGCGCGAGTTCGCGTCGGCGGTCGCGGGGCTGATTGACGACGCGCCGCGCTTCCAGTCGCGCCGCGAACGCTTGCGCGAAGTGCTCGAAGAGTGGCGCGCGTTGCAGCCCGTCATACGCGTGATGGCCGACCGCTCGCCGCTCATGGCTGACGCCGTGCCGCTCGCGGACAGTCTGGCCGAGATGGGCGCGGCCGGGCTTGAGGCGCTGCAATACCTCTCCGCCGGGAGCGCGCCGCCGCTCGGCTGGCGCGAAGAGCGGCTGGCCTTACTCGACCGCGTCGCGCGCACGCCCTCGGAAGTTGACTTCCCAATCCTCCCCGCGCTCCGCCAACTGATTCACGCCGCCGCCGAGCAGCCGCAGTTACGCTCTATGTCCGCGGCCGAGTGGTCTGCGCGCGTCCGCTCGCTCGCCGAAGAGAAGAAGTAGGCGGCTTACGGCGTCGGCGCGCTCTCCATCCCTTCGTCGAATGACGGCGGGGCGGCGGAGGGTTGTGTCGCCCATGACGTGTTCGGCTGGTCGCTCAGCTTAAACTGAAGTGTCGCGCCGCGCTCGAATTTGTCGAAGGGGAGCCAAGTGCTCTCGAACTGCGCGCCGTTCAAACGTAGCTCCTGCACGTAAGGCGCGCGTGCCGCGGCGCCTTCGCCGACTATCTTGAGCACGCGCCCGGTGCGTCCCATCCTCACGTCAATCTCGGGGAAGAGAGGGCTGTTGAGCGAGAAGCCGCCGACGCCGGGCACGGACGGGTAGAGCCCCGCGGCCGCGAAGACGACCCAAGAGGAGGTCGCGCCGAGGTCGTCGTTGCCGGGTATGCCGCCGGGCGTGTCCGTGAACAGCTCCGTCAGCACGCGCCGCGTGATGTGTTGTGTCTTCCAAGGTTGCCCCGCGTAGTTGTACGCCCAAGGCACTGGAAAGACCGGCTCGTTGCCGATGAAGAAGTACGGGCGGTCGGGGCCGGCGTTGAACTCGGTGAAGAAAGTGTCGAGCCGCTTAATCACAACCTCGTTGCCGCCGATGCGTTCGAACAGCCCGCGCAGGTTGTGCGGGATCATCCAAGTGTACTGCGCGGCGTTGCCTTCGACGTATGACTTGTGGCTGTCGTAGCGCCAAGGCAGCTCCGGCTTGTAGAGCATCTCCTTGAAGTCGAAGCCCGGCAGCCAAGAGCCGTCGCGCCAGCGCCCGCGTATGTACTTGTTGACGGGGTCGAACAGACGCGTCCACCACTGCGCGCGCCGCATCATCTCGCGTTGGGTCTTCGGGTCGCCCTGCGCTTTGGCGAACTGCGCGAGCGCGAAGTCGGCCGTCTCGTATTCGAGCGCGACCGAGGGCGAGCCGCGCAGGCCCTTCTGCTCCATCGGGACGTAGCCGTACTTCAGGTAGTCGGCCAAGCCCGGCCGCGCAGCGTATGTGCGCGACTTCGCCGCGGGGTCGTTGGCGTTGCGAATCATCACGCGCAGCGCCGCGCGCGTGTCGAAGCCGCGCGCGCCGAGCGCGTAGGCGCTGGCGATGCTCACGGTCGAAGGGTCGCCGTACATCGCGCCGCTCTCGTCGTTGGCGACGGGCCACAAAGGCAAAGCGCCGCCCTGCTCGGCCGCGTTGACGAGCGACTGCGCCATGTCTGAAGCCTCTTCGGGGAAGAGGAGCGCGACGAGCGGAATCTGCGAGCGGTAGATGTCCCAGCCGGAGAAGTTCGTGTACTGCGTCCGGCCCGGCGCGCGGTGGACGCGCTCGTCGAAGCCGAGGTACGAGCCGTCGGCGTCGCTGAACGTGGTCGGGTGGAGCAGCGCGTGGTAGAGCGCGGTGTAGAAGACGCGCCGCTCACCTTCAGCCCCGCCGCGTGCCTCCATGCGCGAGAGTGCTTCGTTCCAGCGGGCGCGCGCCGCGTTGCGCGCCCGCTCGAAGTCCCACCCGGCGCTCTCTGCGCGCAGGTTCGCGCGCGCGTTCTCGACGCTGACGTAAGAGACGCCGACCTTAATCCGCACGACGTTCGAGGGCGCCGCGGCGAAGGTGACAAAGCCACCGGTCTTATTCCCCTTCGCGGGGCTGACGCCGGGCAGGACGCGCTCGCCCTCCCAGATGCCGAAGGAAGAGAACGGGCGTTCGAACTCTGCGGCGAAGTAGACGACGTAGCGGTTGCGCGCGCCGCAGAAGCCGCCGCTCGCGACCGAGCCGCTCAACTGTCTGTCGCCTTCGACGCGCCACTCGGCCTCCTGCACGCCCGTCGCGTTGCGCGAGACGTTGACGAGTAGCGTCGCGTCAGAGCCCTGCGGGAACGAGAAGACGCCGAAGCCGGTGCGCGTCGTCGCCGTCAGACTCACGCGCACGCCGCTGTCCAACGTGACCTCGTAGAAGCCGGGCGACGCGCGCTCCCTGTCGTGCGAAAACTTTGCGACGTACGCGCCGGGGTCTGTGGCGGGCGAGGTCTTAACGCCGCCGACGACGGGCATGAACGGCACGTCTCCGAAGATGGGGCAGCCCGGCCCGCTCAGGTGCGTGAGGCTGAAGCCGCGGACGCCCGTGTCGTCGTAGGCGTAGCTCCCGCGGTAGTCCGGCCCGAACCCGCGCTCTGTGTCGGGGCTGAACTGCACCATGCCGAAGGGCAGCGTCGCGCCGGGGAAGGTGTTGCCGCTCGCGTTGCCGCCGAGGTAGTCGGGCAGCGGCGAGTTGCCAGTGCCGACGAACGGGTTGACGTAAGCCGCGAGGTCTGCGGCCGCGTCGGATGCTTGCGGCGCGGGCATGGCCGCACGTCTGCGCTGTGCGTTCGCGGCGGGCGGCGAGAGCAACACGTTCAGGAGAAGGACGGCCGCGGCGAACGTCGCCCTGAAGGCGGCACCGGATTTACTCTTCATGTCGTTGTCTTACGGAATCTCGACGCGTTTGCCGGTGACGTTGAAGCTTCCGGAAAGCATGCCGGTCGTGCGCGCGTCGGCGTTGCCTTTGAAGCCGGGCTGCTTGCCGCCGACGGTGATGCGGAACTCGCCGGGCTCCAACATGCGCCTGCCCGCCTCGTCTATCAAAGCCATGTCGCCCGGCGCGAGCGTGAAGCTGACGCGGCGCGACTCGCCCGGCCGCAGGCGCACGCGCTCGAAGCCCTTCAGCGCACGCGCGGGGGTGTTGATGGAGGCCGCCGCGCCGGTCAAGTACAACTGCACCACCTCGTCGCCCTCGACAGTGCCGGCGTTGCGCACCTCTGCCGAGACCCACACCGACTCGCCGGCCTTCACGCTCTTCTTCACCTTCAAATCACGATACTCGAAGCGTGTGTAGCTCAGCCCGTGGCCGAACGGGTAGAGCGGCTCTCCGCGGAAGTATCGGTAAGTGCGGCCCTCCATCCCGTAAGAGTCGAACGGTGGCAACTGCTCGGCCGACTTGTAGAAGGTGACTGGGAGTCGCCCCGCCGGGTTGTAGTCGCCGAAGAGCACATCCGCCAGAGCCGCGCCGCCCTCCTCGCCGGGATACCAAGCCTGCACGATGGCCGGCACGTTCGCGTCGGCCCAAGTGTCGCCGATGCCGCCGCCGCTGAAGAGCACGAGCACGACGGGCTTGCCCGTGGCGTGGACGGCCTTCAGCAAGTCCTCCTGCACCTTCGGCAAATCCAGAGACGTGCGGTCGCCGCCGCTGAAGCCTTCGAGCTTCACGTCGCGCTCCTCGCCCTCGATTGAAGGGTCGAGCCCGAGCGCCATGACGACCACGTCCGACTCCTTCGCCGCTTTCAACGCGTCCTCGAACATCGTCTCGGCCAGATGCGGCGGCCCCCATACGAGCTTCGCCGTCGCGTCGGCGTAGCGGTCGTAGAACTCCACGCGCAGTTTGTAGGAGCGCCCGGCCTCCATCTCGAAGGGCTTGACGGTCGTCCTCAGACTGCCGTCGCGCCAAGAGTCTATAAACAGTTGGTCATCTATGTAGACGCGCACGGCGTCGTCTGCGCGCGCGCCGAGCTGGTAGGTGCCCGAGGCGGGCGCGGTGATGCGTCCAGTCCAGCGCGCGGAGAAGTTGTCCATGGGAAGCTGCGGCGCGGGCGGGTCTGTGAACCAGTCGAAGTTGAGGTCGGGGTCTGTGCGGCGCACGGCCGGCTCGCCCTGCAACTCTCGGTTAGCGAAGTACTCCGCGCGAAGGCCGGGCGTGCCGTCCTCCTGCGAGAGGGCCGAAGCGGGCACGGGCAGCAGCGCCTCGCCCGTCAGCGTCGTCCCCAATGCGTAAGTGACGCGCGTCGCGGGCGAGACTTTCTGGCGGATGCCGGCGACGGGCGTGACCCACTTCGAGGGGATGCCGTGATAGTTGCCGAGAAGCACTTCGAGCGAGTCGGCGTTGGGGCCGATGACGGCGATTGATTTCAAGTCCTTGCGGAGCGGGAGCAGATTGCCCTCGTTCTTCAAGAGCACCATTGACTCGCGCGCGGCGGCGCGTGCCAGCTCGCGGTGCGCGGGCGAGTCGTTCACGTCGAAGGGGATGCGCGAGTAGGGGACGAGTTCGGGCGGGTCGAACAGCCCCAAGCGGAAGCGCGCGTTGAACAGACGCTTGACGGCCGTGTCTATCTCGGCCTCGGTGATGAGCCCGTGCTCGACGGCAGGGACGAGCGCGCGGTACTCGTAGCCGCAGGTCACGTCCGTCCCGCGCTTGACGGCGAGCGCGACGCCCTCCTCTTCGGTCTTGGTGAACTTGTGGTGCTTGTAGATGTCCGCGACGGCGTCGCAGTCCGAGACGACGTAGCCCGAGAACTTCCACTCGCCGCGCAGTATCTCGCCGAGCAGCTTTCTACTGGCGCAGGCCGGCTCGCCGTTGACGCGGTTGTAGGCGCACATGACGGAGCCCGCGCCGCCCTCGACGACCGCCGCGCGGAAGGCGGGCAGGTACGTCTCGCGCATGTCGCGCTCGGAGGCCGCCGCGTTGAAGACGTGGCGCGTCGGCTCGGGGCCGGAGTGGACTGCGTAGTGCTTCGGCGTCGAGATGGTCTTCAAGTACTTCGGGTCGTCGCCCTGCATGCCGCGTACGAACTCGACGCCGAGCTGGGCGGTGAGGAAAGGGTCTTCGCCGTATGTCTCCTGCCCGCGGCCCCAGCGCGGGTCGCGGAAGATGTTGATGTTCGGCGACCAGAACGTCAGTCCGTAAAAACGCCTGTGGTCGCCCCTGCGTATGGCGTCGTTGTATTTGGCGCGCGCCTCGTCGGAGATGGCCGTGGCGACGCGACGCATCTGCGCCGCGTCCCAACTGGCGGCGAGTCCGATTGACTGCGGGAAGACCGTCGCGCGCCCCGCGTAGGCGACGCCGTGCAAAGCCTCGTTCCACCAGTCGTAAGCCGGGACGTTCAGCCGCTCGATGGCCGGCGCCTTGTTCATCATCTGCGCAACCTTCTCTTCGAGCGTCATGCGCGAGACGAGGTCGTCAACCCTCCGCGCGACGGGCAGCCGCGGGTTCAGGTAGTCGGGCGCTGCGTTCGTCGCGCGTGTCTGCGCGTTGACGGGTACGACCGACAGTAAAAGGGAAAAGAGAGAGAGCGAAATGATTAGATTACGAAGCGTTCGTCTCATAGAAGATCAGGAAAGCACAAACGGCTGCCGCTGACGCGGCGGGGTTGCACCGGCTAGCGTTCGCTCGCCTCAAGAATCACGGCCTCGAAGGGCGCGAGGCTCAGCTCGCCGGAGAGTTCGCGCGGGCCTGTGCGGGCGACGTTGCTGAGCGCGACTTTGTAGGAGAAGGGGCCGGTTCTCTTCGGCGCGGGCAGCTCGAACGTGCGCCGCTCGGCAGACATGTTGAGCGCGACGACGACCGTTTGGCCCGGAGTGCTCCGCCGGTACGCGTAGACGTGCGGGTCGTTGCCGACAGACGTATACACGCCGTCGAGGAGCGCCGGTGTTCGGCGGCGCAGGGCGATGAGTTGCCGGTAGAAGTTGAGCAGGGAGTCGGGGTCGTCCTCCTGCGCGCGCGCGTTCTTCGTGCGCGCCGACGAAGGGACGGGGAGCCATGGCGTGCCCTTCGTGAAGCCTGCGTTCGCGGTCGCGTCCCACTGCATCGGCGTGCGCTCGCCGTCGCGCCCCTTGTTGGCGGGCCAGTAGCGGCGGCCGACGGGGTCGCGCACTTCGTCAATCGTCTTCGGCTCGGTCGTCGTCATGCCGATCTCTTCGCCATAGTAGAGGAACGGCGAGCCCCGAAGCGTCAGTAGGAGCGTCGCCGTGAGCTTGGCAATCGTGTCGTTGTTCCTGCCGTCGCCGTAGCGGTCGTAGTGGCGCGGGTTGTCGTGGTTCGAGAGGACGTAGGTCGTCCAGCGGCCTTGCAGAGCCTTCTCGGATGCCTCGATGACCGAGCGGAAGACCTGCGCGTCGAGATGCGTGCGCGCGGGCTCCATGATGAGGAAGAAGTTGAAGGGCAGGTGGACGCCGTTGTCCGAGGGGCCGTAGTAGCGCATCAGCTCCTCCCACTTCGGCACGTACGCCTCGCCGATGAGCACGCTCTCGGGGTTCACCCGGTCGTTGAAGGCGCGCAGGCGCACCATCACGTCCTGCACTTCGGGCAGGTCGCGGTTGTACTTCTTCTCCTGAAGGTGCTCGCCCGTCGTCGTGCCCGGCCGAAGCTCGGGCAGCACGGGGTTGTCGCGGAGCTGCGGGTCTTCGAAAAGGTAGTTCACCGCGTCGAGCCGGAAGCCGTCGGCGCCGCGTTTGAGCCAGAAGCGGACGGTCTCGAACATGCGCCGCTCGACTTTGGGGTTGCGCCAGTTCAGCTCGGGCTGCTGCGGGTAGAAGTAGTGGTAGTAGAACTGCCCCGTCTTCTCGTCGAGCGTCCACGCGTAAGGGCCGAAGGACGAAGACCAGTTGTTCGGGCGCGAGCCGTCGGGCTTCGGGTCGCGCCAGATGTACCAGTCGCGCTTCGGGTTCGTCTTTGAGGAGCGCGACTCTTTGAAGAACGGGTGCTGGTCGGAGGTGTGGTTGAGGACGAAATCAATGACGACCTTTATCTTCCGACGGTGAGCTTCCTTTACCAGCCGGTCGAAGTCGGCGAGCGTGCCGAACTGCGGGTCAACCGACTCGTAGTCGCTCACGTCGTAGCCGAAGTCCACCTGCGGCGAAGGATAGAAGGGCGTGATCCAGACGGCGTCCACGCCGAGGCGCGCGAGGTAGTCCAGACGCGAGGTGATGCCGTTCAGGTCGCCGACGCCGTCGCCGTCCGAGTCCTGAAAGCTGCGCGGGTAGATTTCGTAGAAGACCGCGCGCTTCCACCACGCGCCCGCCGTCTTCGCCTTTTGGGAAGTCTGAGCCGCGGCGTGCGGCGCCGAAGCCGAAAGCAGAAGCGCGAAGACGAGGAGGCTGAACGCGGCGCGGCACGCTCGTGTGGTCTGCTTCATGCGGATACCGGGAGCTATCGTCAGGCGCGGGAAGGCGTCGCGTCGCCTTGCGACTGCTGCGCGGCCAAAGCCTGACGGCCGAGTATCAGCGCGCCGTAGACCCCGCTGTCGCCGCCGAGCGCCGCCTGCACGATCCGAATCTCATCAACCGGCGCTATCTTAACAGATTCGTTTACGCGCCTGCGCAGTGGCTCAAGGAGCTGTTCGCCCGCGGTCGAGACGCCGCCGCCGAGCACGACCGCCTCCGGCGCGAACGCCGCGATGACGTTGCCGACGCCGAGCGCCAGATACTCAATCGTCTCGTCCCACACTTCGGACGCCACACGGTCGCCCGCGCGCGCGGCATCCGCCACGGCCTTCGCCGTAATTTCTTTCAGACTGCCGCCGCCGAGCAGCGACGAACTCTGCGCCCCGTTCGACAGCCGCTCAGCCGCGCGCCGCGCGATGGAAGTCCCCGAGCAGATCGTCTCAAGACAGCCGCGCGCGCCGCAGCCGCACGGTGCGCCTTCCGGCTTCACGATCATGTGCCCGACCTCGCCCGCCGCGTCGCCGACGCCGTGAATCAGTCGGCCGCCGAGGATGACGCCGCCGCCGATGCCTGTCGAGATGGTCATGTAGACCATGCTCTCGGCGCCCTGCCCCGCGCCGTACTCGTGCTCGGCGAGCGCGGCGGCGTTGGCGTCGTTGTCGAGCTCGACCGGCACGCGCAGGCGCTCGCTTATCAGGTCAACAATCGGGAACTCGTCCCAGCCCGGCAGGTTCGCGGGCGAAAGTATCAGTCCGCGCCTGCGGCTGAGCGGCCCGCCGCAGCCGCAGCCTACGGCCGCGACGCGCGCGCCCGTCTCGCCGGCCATCCGTTCCAGCTCGTCGAGCGCCTGTTCCAGAATTCGGTGCGGCCCGCGCGCCACGTCCGTGGGAAAGCGCCGGAAGGGAAGCCGGGGCCGGCCTTCGAGGTCGGACAGGCCGAGGGCAATCTTAGTCCCGCCGATGTCTATGGCGGCGATAACTTCGTTCGTCATTTACGGGTTAGGCTTGCGAAAGAAAAGTAGAGCTGACTAGAGAGAACTTTGTATGTGATTCGACTTCGCTTTGTCAAACAATTCCCCGGCGACTCTCCACTTGACTGCCGTCCGGCGCCCGCCATAATCTGCCGTCCTGCCTGACGGACTTCAAACACACGCGCCGCACTCCGCCGGAAAGACGATGAGAAAGCTGCCGCACGAGCGCTCGGGATTGATGACGGGAGGTGAGTCGAAGCCGTGTCGGGCGGCGCGTCTCGCCCCGCTCTGCGCGTCTCTGCTGTTGCTGTCGTCGCTTTTGTTACTGCTCGCGGCGGCGCAGGGCTGCGGCACGCCGCCGCCGCAGAGTGTTGGGGCGTCGCGGAGTTTAGAACAGGGCGGCGGCGCCGCACAGTCCGCAGGGAGACACGGCGACGGCCCCGCGGGCATGGCCTTCATCAACGGCGGCAAGTTCCGCATGGGCTCGGACGAAGACATGCCGTACGAAGGGCCGGCGCACGAAGTCACCGTCAACTCTTTCTGGATGGACAGCCGCGAGGTGTCGGTCGGCGAGTTCGCGCGCTTCGTAGAGGCGACAGGCTACGTGACAGAGGCCGAACGCTTCGGCTGGTCTGGCGTCTTCGACGCGTCGGACGGCGAGTGGCACAGGGTTGACGGCGCCGACTGGCGACACCCGGAAGGGCCGCGAGCCCCGCCCGCGCCCGACAACGAGCCCGTGACGCAGGTCTCTTGGGCCGACGCCGAAGCCTTCGCGCGCTGGGCTGGCAAGCGCCTGCCGACGGAGGCCGAGTGGGAGTACGCGGCGCGCGGCGGGCTCGAAGGCAAACGTTATTCGTGGGGCGACGAGCTGCGGCCGGGCGGGCGCGCGGTCGCAAACTGGTGGCAGGGGCACTTCCCCGAACAGAACACGGCCGAGGACGGCTTCCGTGGCCGCGCGCCGGTCGGGAGTTTCGCGCCGAACGGCTACGGGCTCTACGACACGGCCGGCAACGTCTGGGAGTGGTGCGAAGACTGGTTTGACGCCGGCTACTACGAGCACAGCCCCGCACGCGACCCGAAGGGGCCGGACGCGGGCGACGAGCGCGTCATACGCGGCGGCTCTTGGATGTGCAGCGAGAACTACTGCACGAACTACCGCGTCGCCGCGCGCGGCCACACCGCGCCCGACTCGGGTCTCAACAACCTCGGCTTCCGCTGCGCGCGCGACCCGTGAGCGAACGCGCGCTTCGACCTATTCAAAGAAACGATGATGAGAACAATACTCGCGGCGGCGCTCCTGCTCCTGCTCTGCGCCGCCAACGCCGCCAACGGCCAGAATCAACCGGGCGCTTTCACGCTGCGCTCGCCGAATGGAAGGGTGGAGGTCGCCTTCTCTCTGAACGGCGACGGCGCACCCACTTACTCGGTCAGCCGCGTCGGCCGGCAGGTCATTACACCTTCGGCGCTCGGCCTCGTCTTCAAAGACGGCGGACTGCTTTCGGCCGGGATGCGCGTCACCGGAACGCGTCGGCGCGCGAACGACAGTTGGTACGACATCGTTGCGGGGAAGGCGAGCCGCGGGCGCGACAACTACCGCGAGCTTGTCGTGTCGCTCGAAGAGAAGACGGGCGCGCGGCGCAGGCTGGAACTCGTCTTCCGCGCGTACGACGACGGCGCGGCCTTCCGCTACCGCATCCCGGCGCAGGCCGCTCTGAAGCAGTTCGAGATCGTTGACGAAAGGAGCGAGTTCCGCTTCGCGGACGACTACGCGTGCTGGGCTTTGCAACTGAGAACGTTCCACTCGAACTACGAGAAGGAGTTCGACCACATCACGCTCGGCCAGATTAAGCCCGGCGCGAAGACGGGGCTGCCGCTCGTCGCGCAGGTCGCGGGCGGCCCCACACTCGCCGTCGCGGAGGCAGACCTCGAAGACTACGCGGGCATGTACCTGCAAGGGCTCGAAGGCGTGCCGAACGCACTCGTCTCGCGCCTGTCGCCGTTCGGCGGTGCGGAAGAGGGCTCGGCCGTGCGCGCGTCGGCGCCGCACACGTCGCCGTGGCGCGTGATTATGTTGGGAGACGCGCCCGGCCGGCTCATAGAATCAACGCTGCTACTCAGCCTCAACCCGCCGCCCGCCTTCCGCGACACCTCTTGGATTAAGCCGGGCAAGGCCGCTTGGGACTGGTGGTCTGGTCAGATTGCCGAGGGCGTCGCCAATCCCGGCATGAACGACGCGACGATGAAGCACTACATCGCCTTCGCCTCCGAGATGGGCTTCGAGTACATGCTCGTGGACGCGGGCTGGTACACGAAGAAGCCTTCGTGGGGCGAGAACGCCGACACGAAGGCCGACATCACGAAGTCCATCCCAGAGATAGACCTGCCCGGCCTCGTCGCTTACGCGCGCGAGCGCAACGTCGGCATCATCCTCTGGCTCAACTGGATTCCCGCGCGCGACCAGATGGACACGGCGTTCCCCTTCTACGAGAAGATAGGCGTGAAGGGCGTCAAGGTTGACTTCATGGACAGGGACGATCAGGAGATGGTCGGCTTCTACCACCGCATTCTGCGCAAGGCGGCCGAGCACCACCTCGTCGTAGACCTGCACGGCGCTTACAAGCCGACGGGGCTCGTGCGCACCTACCCGAACTACCTGACGCAGGAGGGCGTGCTCGGCGCCGAGTACAACAAGTGGAGCGACCGCGTGACGGCGACGCACAACGTGACGCTCGCCTTCACGCGGATGCTCGTCGGCCCGATGGACTACACGCCCGCGGGCTTTCGCAATGTGACGCGCGCCGAGTTCAAGCCGCAGGACAAGCTGCCGATGGTGATGACGACGCGCGCGCACCAGCTCGCGATGTACGTCGTCTACGACAGCCCCTTGGCGATGGTCGCAGACCACCCCGGCGCCTACCGCGGCCAGCCGGGCGCTGAGTTCCTGAAGATGGTTCCGACGAGCTGGGATGAGACGCGTGTGATAGACGGGAGCATCGGCGAGTTCATCCTCACGGCGCGTCGTCGCGGAAGCACTTGGTTCGTCGGCGGGATGTCGAACGAGACGGGGCGCACGCTGCGACTTCCGCTCAACTTCCTCGGCCGCGGCGTGTACGAGCTGACGGAGTACGCCGACGGCGCGGACGCGGCCACGGACGCGAAGCAGCTCGCCGTCTCCACGCGGAAGGTGCATGCGGGCGAGACGCTGACTATCAAACTCGCGCCCTCGGGCGGCTACGCCGCGCGCCTCGCCCCGTCAAAGTAGCTAACGCGGTTGGCGTCGCGGCGCGTCGCGGAGGGGTTTTAGAGAAGCGGCGCGCGCGGGGTCGGCGACCGCGTTGGCGCTGAGCCAGTTTTTCGCCAGCGTGCGGACGGCCTCCACGTCCGCGCCCGCGACGCCGACGAGCGAGTAGAAGTCGCGGTTCTCTGTCTCTTCGTTCTTCATGCTCCAAAGGTCTAGGCCGAAGGGCGCGAAGTGTGAAGGGTAGACGCCGAAGTTCTCGATTGAGAAGTCGTGCGACTGGCTGTTGAGCCAGCCGACGGGCCAGTGATCCCAAGTCAGCGTCCCCCAGCCCCAGCCGCCCGTGCCCTTTCGGTCGCCGTGCTCTTTGAGCCGAACGGTCTCGTGCGGGAAGCCCGAGGCGTCGCCGATGACGAAGAAGGGCGAGCCGTCGCGCAGGGGGATGAGCCCCGCGAAGCCGCGCGCGTCGTCAATCTCCTTCCAAGGCGAGCCGGTGCGCCGCGCCGTGCCCGCGTAAATCTTCTTCGGGTCGTCCTTGCGCTTCCAGTAGATGTCCACGCGCGCGCGTGAGAAGGCGTCAACGCCGACGAAGGCGTGGCTCTCATTCGTCGAAGACTCGCGCGCGAGCACGTCCCACCACTGCATCCCGACGGGGTTGAGGACGATGAGTTCAATCGGCTCGCGCGCGTAGCCGCGCGTGTCGCCGGGCTTGAGCGTGCGGTAGCTCTGCCGGCGCAGAATCAGCCCGTTCGGGAAGGCCCAGAAGTCTTCCGTCGCGCGGTAGGCCGCCTCGCCCGCCTCAAGGTTTACGCCGAAGTACGTCCAGCGCACCCAGACGCGGCGCGGCCCCGCCTCAATAATGTCAACGAAGCTGTTGCGCTCGCGACGCCCCTGCTCGTTGAAGAGTTCGGCCCAGCCCTCGTTGCCCTCCCACATCTGGAAAGAGACGCCCGCGCCCGAAGGCAACTCGAACCAAGGGCAGTAGCTCGCCTCGTGTGAGAAGACGAAGCGGTAGGGAAAATCCTTCCAGTAGATGACGAACGCCTTGCCGGGGTTCAAGTCCGCGTGCGGCGGCCCGCTCATCTCGCCGCGGAAGCCGCCGAAGGCGTAGTCAGAGACTTCCGCAACCGAGACGCCCGCCGTCTTCGACGAGTTCAACTGCGCCATCGTTACGGGGCCTTCGCCCGAGCGCGCGGGAAGCTGACGGCCGGGAGACGTGCCGGCGGTCAGTAAGAGAACGGAGAGAAGACAAAGGCTGCGCACGTTGACAAGCCTCCTCGCGTGCGTCCCGGATGGAAGTTGCATACGCCGCGGCCAACATACCACAGCCGCGCGCGTCAGGCGCGGGCGGAAAAACTGCGCCGCCGCGCGGGGCGCGATTGACCGCGTCAACCCGGACGAAGTATTTTGCTTCTCACGTTCGCACCAGCCAGCCGGAAACGTTCTTGCAAACAAAATAGCCGCCGGTCGAAATAACGGGGATAGGGCCGTTGATACGCAGACACTTCATCCAAGGGGTTATTCTGTCGCTGGCGTTAAGCGTTTACGTCGCGGCGCAGGCGGGGAACGCGGTCTGGAAGATAGGCGACTTCGACAACTCGTCGGAGGAGTTCGGCCCCGCCTCGTCCGCGCCCAAGACGTTCGTCGTCGGCAGGAGCGGCGCGCAGGATTGGCCGGGCACGCAGCAGGCCGTCGTGCCTTCGAAAACGGGCGCGGCCGTCCCGCACAGAATCGAGTTCGAGTTGCCGGAAGTGAGCCAGAGCGTCTACCGCCTGCGGCTCGGGCTACTCTACAAGACTGCGCGCGCGCCTGTCGTTGAGGTCGCCGTGAACGGCCGGCGCGGCTGGTTCTACCAGCGGCTCGAAACCTACGGGGAGGGGAACAGCGAGGGCGCGATTCTGCCGCAGTACTCGATAGGCGCGGTGGACGTTGACGTGCCCGCCGGGTTCCTTCGCGCGGGGCGGAACGAAATCTCTCTGCTCGCCGTCGCCGACCCGCTCTCGACGGCGCTGCCCGGCGGCGAGACGACCGACGCCGACGTGCTCTACTACGACGCGCTTGAGTTCTCCGCGCTCAAGGGCGAGGCCGCCGCGGCGGGCGTGACCGAGGCGACCGTCGCGCCGACCGTCTTCTACCGGCGCGACGGCGGCAGGCTCAAAGAGGTCGTCTCCGTCATGTTGCGCTGGCACGGCCTCGCGCCGCGCGGCTCGGTCACGCTCTCGCTTGCCGGTTGGAGCGACACGCAGGCGCTCGACGCCGGGCGCGAGTTCGGCGAGCAGCGCTTAGAGTTCGACGCGCCCGAGTTCAACGCGGGCGCGCGCGCGGACGTGACGGTCAGGGCGAACGGGCGCGACTACAGGTTCAACCAGACGGTCAGCC
>DATFHD010000024.1:0-43609 GCA_035248785.1 Pyrinomonadaceae bacterium
CCCGGCGCTCTACCGGCTCGAGGCGCAGGGCTGGGTCGTGTCGGAGTGGGGGGTGTCGGGGAACAACCAGCGGGCGAAGTTCTACAGCCTGACGAGGGCGGGGCGCAAGCAGCTTCAGGTCGAGGAGGAGAACTGGGAGCGGCTCGCGTCGGCGGTCTTCAAGGTCTTGCAGACGACTTAAACGTAATGCGTTTGATGTACCGGCTCAGGGTCGCGCGAACGCGCCTTCGCGCCCTCTTTCTAAAGAACAAGGTCGAGCGCGAGTTGGAAGAGGAGTTGCGCTTCCACGTTCGGATGCGCGCGGAGGAGAACGTGCGCCGCGGCATGACGCCGGACGAGGCGGCGCGCGCCGCCCGCGAAAGTTTCGGGAGTTGGACGCGTATCAGAGAGGCTTGCAGGGACGTGAAAGGGGGCGGCGTGCTGGAGACTCTGAGGCAGGACGTGAGATTCGGTGTGCGCACGATGCGCAAGAATCGGGGCTTCACGGCGGTCGCCGTCCTGACGCTCGCACTCGGGATAGGCGCGAACACCGCCATCTTCTCGGTCGTCAACGCCGTGCTCCTGCGCCCACTTCCGTACCGCGACCCGGCTCGGCTCGTGACCGTGCTGCACGACGGTTGGGCGCCGGTCGCCCCGGCGAACTTCCTCGACTGGCGCGAGCAAAGCCACTCGTTCGAGTCAATGGCGGCGGCGCAGTCGTGGAGCCTTACAATGACGGGGCGGGATCAGCCCGAACAACTGAACGTCTTACAGACGAGCGCCGAGATGTTTCACGTGCTCGGGGTGGAGGCCGCGCTCGGCCGCACGTACGTAGCCGGCGAAGACCAGCCGGGACGCGAGCACGTCGTGGTTATCAGCCACGGCTTTTGGCAGCGGCGCTTCGGCGGCGACCGCGGCGTGGTCGGCCGGCAGGTCGCGCTCGACGGCGAGACGTACACGGTCATAGGCGTCATGCCGCCGGACTTCCAGTTCGCGCCCTTCTGGGCCACGCACGCCGAAGCTTGGCTGCCGCTCAACCTCGGCCGGAGGGTGAGTGACAGGCGCGGGCAGAGCCTGCGCGTCTTCGCGCGGCTCAAAGACGGCGTGACGCGGGCGCAGGCGCAGGCCGAGATGGAGACGATCAGCCGGCGGCTCGAAGAGCAATACCCGCGCGAGAACGAGGGGCTGACCGTCTCGGTAGATTCGCTGCACGAGAAGGTCGTGGGGAAGTCGCGGCCCGCGCTGCTCGTCATACTGGGGGCGGTCGGGTTCGTGCTCCTCATCGCCTGCGCCAACGTCGCCAACCTGACGCTCGCTAAGTCCGCCCTGCGCCGGAAGGAGATCGCCGTGCGGATCGCGCTGGGCGCGGGGCGTTGGCGCGTCGTCCGGCAGCTGCTCACGGAGAGTCTGCTGCTCTCACTCGCGGGCGGCGGCGCGGGACTCCTTCTGGCCTCATGGAGTAACAGCGCCCTCGCCTCGCTCGGGCCCGACGCGCTCCCGCGCGTCCGAACCGCGGCCCTCGACGCCAACGTCCTCGTCTTCACGCTCGTCCTCTCCGTCCTTGTGGGCCTTCTGTTCGGCCTCGCGCCCGCGCTACGTTCGACGAAGACTGACCTGACCGAGTCACTCAAGGACAGGTCGCGCGGCCCGGCGCGCGACCGCCGCCAAGAGCGCATCCGTCAACTTCTGGTCGTGGGCGAGATCGCAGTGTCGCTCGTGCTGCTCATCGGCGGCGGGCTCATGATGCGCAGCTTCCTGCGACTGACTTCGGTCGCTCCCGGCTTCGACCCGCGCGGCGTCCTGACGGCGACGGTGCCGCTCGCCGGGCCGCGCTATTCGACGGACGAGCAGCGCGCGGCCTTCTTCAAACTACTTACCGAGCGGGTGAACGCTCTGCCGGGCGTTAAGTCTGCGAGCGTCGTCAACCACCTCCCGCTCGGCGGCGACGTGTGGACGTACGGCTTCACGGTCGAGGGCCGCCCCGCGCCGACTGACGCAGAGCGGCCGAGCGCGGTCTACCGCGTGGCGCGCCCCGACTACTTTCGGACGATGGGCGCGGCGCTCTTGAAAGGGCGTGATTTTACGGAGCGCGACGACGCCTCTTCGCCCGGCGTCGTTGTCGTCAACGAGGCGCTCGCGCGCCGGCAGTGGCCGGGCGAAGAGCCTTTGGGGAAGAGGATCACGGTCGGCGGCGAAGGCGGCAAGCCGCGCGAGGTGGTCGGCGTCGTGAGGGACATAAAGCAGGGCGAGTGGGCGTCGGAGCCGAAGCCGGAAATGTACCTGCCGCACTCACAGGCCGCCGCGCCGCGAAGTATGACTATGGTGATTCGCGCCTCGTCCGACCTGTCGGAGATGGCGCGCGAGGTCAGGCGTGAGGTGTGGGCGATAGACAAAGACCTGCCGGTCTCGCAGGTCGCGAGCATGGAGGACGTGATCGCCGACTCCGTCGGGCAGCAGCGCTTCAACACTCTCCTCATAGGTGTGTTCGCGGCGACGGCGTTGATACTGGCGGCGGTCGGCGTCTACGGCGTGATGAGTCACACGGTGGCGCAGCGCACGCACGAGATAGGCGTGCGCATGGCGCTCGGCGCGCGCGGGCGCGACGTGCTGGCGATGATAATCAGGCAGGGGCTGGCGCTGACTCTCTTCGGACTCGCCATCGGGCTCGCGGGGGCGTTCGCCCTGACGCGCGTGATGAACAGCATTCTCTACGAAGTCTCCGCCACAGACCCGCTCGTTTTCGGCGGCGTGGCGGCGGCGCTGACGCTCTCGGCGCTCTTGGCCTGCTACGTGCCGGCGCGGCGCGCGACGAAGGTTGACCCGATGGAGGCCCTACGCTACGAATGACGATGCGCGAATTCAAAGTAGGCCAAGCCCGGGGGATAGCTATGAGGGAGGGACATGTAATAACATAGCGGCGAACGTGGCCAGCAGAACCATATCGGCAGTGAGCCTTCGCCGCGCCAAGTGCCGCCGGGCGCTAGGCTACCTGCTACTCCTCGTCGTCACCTACGGGGCGACGGCGGAGGCGGCGCACAGCCACGGCCCCGCCGCGCCGAACAGTTCGTCCTTTGCCGCCCTGAACGACGCGGGCGGCCCGCACTCGAACACGGACGATTCTCAGAACAGAGAATGCGTCGTGTGTCAGTTCCAACAGCAACTTTTCAACGGCCTCGTCCACGAGCCGCTCCTACTCCTCGCGCCTTCGACGCAAACCGCGTCCGTCTTCACGCCGACGGTTCTCTACTCCTCCTGTCTGGCCGTCCGTCCGTCGGGCCGCGCGCCGCCTCTCGTCCGGGGCTAACTCGGCGGCGCGGCTCAAAGGTCGCCGGCCCCGGCAGCTTACCGAATCCACACCGCTAGTCCGCGGTGGGCGTGCCCCGCCCGCCGGTAATCTCTCTACCAGCGTGGTGGGGCTTCGCCCCGCACGACCAATAACAGTTCGAGCAGCCGGCAGATGCGAGGTGATCGGATGTATCAGCGCGCTAATAATTATCCGCGCCGCTTCGGCGGGCAGTGTGATTCCGCGATCTACAGGGGCCGATGCGGCTCGCCCCGACGCCGCCGACGGCGAAGGAATCGCCGCGCGAGTTACATAGCCGGCCTGCTCTTACTCACCTTCATAATTCGGCCCGCGCCGGCGCAGGAAAGGTCGCCCGAACCCGCGAAGCAAGTCTGGAAGAGCAACCTCTTCGTGCTGCCCGACGCCAAGCAAACTCCCACGTCTCCTGCAACCCCAACGACGACGCCGGCTCCCGCGTCTCCCACGACTCCGGCACCCGCGGCGGCGCAGGCGAGACGGCCCATCACTATTTCGGACGCCATGACGATCTTCCTTCAGCGGAATCTTCAGTTGGTGGCGGCGCGATACGACATAGACACCGCGGAGGCGGAGAAGCTGACGGCGCGGCTCCGCCCGAACCCCCAAGTCAACATCAGCACCTCCGACATACCTCTCAAGTTCACCGGGCCGCTCATCAAAGAGCAGACCTATGACTACGGCGTCTCACAGACCGTCGAGCTCGGCGGCAAGCGAAGCAAGCGAATCGCCGCCGCCGACGCGAACGCCGAGCTGGCGCGCGGAGTGTTCGAGACCGTCGTGTGGCAACTGACCAACGACCTGAAGAGAAAGTTCTACACCGCCCTGCTCGCCGAATCTCTCCTCAAGCTCGCCGAGGACAATCAGAAGACGTTCGCCGAAACGCTCCAACACACGAAGGAGTTGTACGAGGCCGGCGAGATCGCCGGGCTTGAGCTGAAGCGGCTCGAAGTCGAAAAACTCAAGTTCGACACGGACGTGGCCAACTCGCAGAGGGATTACGAAGTCGCCCTGCGCGACCTGCGCGTCACGCTCGGCGGCGACTACCAGACGATGGACATCGAGGTCGCCGGGGCGCTCGACTACCAGCCTTACGAGTTCTCGCCCGACGAGCTGCGCGCCAATGCTCTGGCCGCGCGGCCCGACTTGAAGGCCGCGCAACTGAGCGAGCGCGCCGCCGACGCGTCCATACGCTTGCAGAACGCCCAGCGCATCCCGGACATCACGGTCGGGGCCGGCGTCGAGCAAGTTCCCCTCGGCACGAGCACCTTCAACGTCGGCGTCGGCGTCACGCTGCCCCTGTTCGACCGCAACCAAGGCGAGCGGGCCAAGGCGCTGATAGACAGGAAGCGTGCGCAGACGCAGCAGCAGCTTATTACCAATCAGGTGTCGGGCGACGTGGACAAGGCGCTGGTCGCATTCGAGCTTCAGAAGCGGCGGGTCGAGCTTTACCGCTCGGGCGTGCTGACCAAAGTTGACGAGATTCAGAACCTGACGGAGTTCGCCCTGAAGGCCGGCGAGAGTTCCACGCTCGACCTGCTCGACGCCATCCGCACGCGGCGCGACACCCTCGCTAGTTATTACCAAGCGCTCTTCGACTACCAGATGTCGCTGCTCGACCTTGAGCTTGCGACCGCGACGCCCCTGCAAAAATAGGTGAGCCGCGAAAGGACGCGCGATATGTTCAGACTAAGAATCGTTCCAACGCTCTTGACCGCGTCGCTCCTCTTCGCGGCCGTTTGTGCGGGCTGCGGCAAGAGAGGCGCCGACGCTTCCTCGAACGCTTCGACGCAGCCGGCGGGCGCCGCCGCGCCCGCGCAAAGCTCCGCCATCGAGTTGGAGATAGTCGCGCCGCAGCAGATCGCCGGGTCAATCGCGGCCACGGGGAAAGTCCTCGTCCCCGAGGATCGCGTGGCCAGCATCGGCCCCGTACACGAGGGGCGCATCGTGAGCCTCTACGCGGGGCAGGGCAGCGTCGTGCGCAAGGGGCAGAAGCTGGCCGACCTCGAATCGGCGGACATAGATCAGGCCGAGGCCGACTACCTCAAGGCGCTCGCCGACTACGAGAACGCCACGCGCACGTCGGCGGCCGAGGTCAAGTTCGCGCAGGCCAACTACGACCGCACGAAGATGCTCTACGAGAAGACCATCACCGCCGGGAAGAACTTGCAGCAGGCCGAGCACGACCTTGAGCTGGCGAAGTCGGCGGCGGCGAGTAACGTCGCGGGGGCGAGGGTGGCCGTGGCGAACGCACGCCGCCACCTGCTCATACTCGGCCTGAAGGATTCGGCCATAGACGCGCTCGCGAGCAGGCCCAACCTCGCGTCGGTCTTCTCGCTCAACGCGCCCATCTCCGGCGTCGTCGTCGAGCGCAACGCCACAATCGGCGCGACCGTCGGCACAGACGCGAGCGTCTTCAAGATCATAGACACCTCAAGCGTCTGGGTTGACGCCAACGTGTTCGAGAAAGACCTCGGGCGCGTGAGGCGCGGGCAGGAGGTCAGGGTCACAGTCCCGGCCTTCCCCGGCGTGGCCTTCGCGGGCAGGGTGATTCTGATTTCAAGCGTGGTCAACCCGGAGACGCGCGGCGTGCAGGTTCGCACCGAGGTCTCGAACGCGGACGGAAGGCTCAAGCCGGACATGTTCGCCAACGTCGAGATCGTCACGGACGTGCGCCGCGCCGCCATCTCGCTCCCGCAGTCGGCCGTGCTCGACGACGGCGGGCACAAGGTCGTCTTCGTTCAGACCGGCAACGGCTACGAGAAGCACATCGTGACCACGGGGATAGAGAACGGCGACCGGGTTGAAATCCTCGACGGGCTTCAGGCGGGCGACCATGTAGTGGTCAAGGGCAACTACCTTCTGCTCCAACAGGGCCAGCCGCAGCAGTAGAGCGGGAAAGCGCCACACGGCGGCCGCGGTGCGTTTATGACCGACAAACTCATTGCTTTCTTTTACCGCGAGCGTCTGCTCGTCGTCATCTTCACGATGCTCGTCACGGCCGGCGGGATTCTCGCCCTCGAAAGGCTGAACGTTGACGCCTTCCCCGACGTGACCCCCGTGCAGGTGGAGATTGACACGGACGCGCAGGGGCTCGCGCCGCAGGAGGTCGAGCAGCTCATCACCTTCCCCGTCGAGAACGTGATGAACGGGATTCCGGGCGTGGTGCGCGTCCAGTCGGAGTCGAAGTTCGGGCTCTCCGTCGTGACGGTCTACTTCAGCGACGACACCGACATTTACTTCGCGCGCCAGCAGGTCTTCGAGCGCCTCTCGTCGGCCAAGGACAGCATCCCCGCCGGGTTCGACCCCGAGATGGGGCCGATCACGACGGGGACGGGCCAGATCTATCTCTACCAGATAGTCGGCCCCGGCAAGAGCAATCAGGAGCTGCGCACGATTCAGGACTGGATAATCAAGCTGCAACTCCGCACGGTGCCCGGCGTCGCCGACGTGCTGAGCTTCGGTGGCGACGTGAAGCAGTACGAGGTCGTCGTAGACCAGCAGGCGCTCGTCAACTACAACATCCCCCTCAAGACACTCTTCGACGCCATCCAGAACAACAACCAGAACACGGGCGCGAACTTCATCGAGCACGGCGACGAGCAGTACGTCGTGCGCGGGCTCGGGCTGGTCAAAGACATCGGGGACATACAGAACATCGTGCTCGACTCGCGCGGCGGCTCGCCCATACGCGTGGGCGACGTGGCGACGGTCGAGGTCGGCAGCGAGATACGGCAGGGCGCGGTCACCAAAGACGGGCAGGGCGAAGTCGTGACCGGCATCGTGCTGAAACGAATCAACGAGAACACGAAGCAGGTCATCGAGCGAATCAAGGACAAGGTGGCCGAGATAAACAGGTCGCTCCCCGAGGGCGTCCGGATAGTTGATTACTACGACCAAGCCGAGCTGGTTGATAACAGCATCCATACGGTTGTCGAGTCGCTGATTGAAGGCGAGGCGCTGGTGTTGTTGATTCTCCTCCTTCTGCTCGGCGACTTCCGCGGCTCGCTCATCACCGCCGCCGCGATACCGTTCTGCATGATGGTCGCCTTCATCCTCATGTGGTACGCGGGCGTTTCCGCCAACCTCACCTCGCTCGGAGGGCTCGCCATCAGCATCGGGATGATGGTGGACGCGACGGTCGTGATGGTCGAGAACATCTACCGCCATCTGGAAGAACACCGCGAGCACTCCATGCGCGAGGCCATACTCGTCGCCGCGCAGGAGATAGGGCGGCCGATGTCCTTCGCCATCCTCATCGTCATCGCGGTCTTCATGCCGGTCTTCGCCCTACAGGGCATCGAGGGCAAGCTCTTCAAGCCGCTCGCGTACGCAGTCACGTTCTCGATGATAGGCTCGATGATAATGGCCCTGTGCGTCGCGCCGATGATGTGCTCGCTGCTGCTGCGCCTGAAGAAGGGCGAGGTGCGCGAGAATCCCATCATACGGTTCGTCAAGGGCGTCTACGTCCCCGTGCTCAAGTGGACTATCGCCCACCGCTATCTCACGCTCGTCATCGCCGCCGCGCTGCTCGCGTGGAGCGTCGCCGACGTGTTCATCATCGGCAGCGAGTTTTTGCCCACGATTGACGAGGGCAACATGCTCGTGCGCGCCACGATGCCCGCGAGCATCTCGCTCTCGCGCGCGGTAGAAATCTCCACGCAGATAGAGAAGACGCTGAAAGGTTTTCCCGAGGTCGAAACCGTCGTCGCAAAGATCGGCCGCGCGGAGTTGGGCGGCGACCCCGAGAGCGTCAGCAACGACGAAATCTACGTGCGACTGAAGCCCAAGAGTCAGTGGACGACGGCGAAGACGAAGGACGAATTGGTTGACGCGATGCGCCGCCGCGTGGAGGGGTTCCCCGGCGTCGAGTTCAACTTCTCGCAGGTGATTCAGACGCGCAACGACGAACTCATCTCGGGCATCAACGCGCAGATCGCCGTCAAGATTTTCGGCGAAGACCAAGAGACTTTGCGGCAGATAGCCGAGCAGGTTCGCGAGGCGATGTCGCACGTGCGCGGCGGGAAAGATTTGGCGGTCGAGCAGGTCGCGGGCGAGGAGCACCTTGAGATCGCGCTCGACCGGGACAAGCTGGCGCGCTACGGGCTCAACATCGCGGACGTGCTCGAAGTCGCCAAGATTGCCATCGGCGGGGACGAGGCGACCGACGTGCTCGAAGGCCAGCGCCACTTCGCGATATTCGTGCGACTGCGCGAGAACTACCGCAACCAAGTCGAAAAGCTCAACGACATTCTGATAGCCGCGCCGGTCGGCGGGCGAGTGCCGCTCGGGGAGTTGGCGACGTTCCGGCTTTCGAGCGGCGACGCGGTCGTGAGTCGCGAGGACGCCCTGCGCCGCGTCGTCGTGATGTGCAACGTCACGGGCCGAGACATCGGCAGCTTCGTCCACGACGCGCAAGCGGCTGTTGCCGCGCAGGTCAAAACCCCGCCCGGATATTTCATCACTTGGGGCGGGCAGTTCGAGAACGAGCAGCAGGCCGTGCGCAGACTTCTTGTAGCCATACCCGTCTCGCTGATGCTGGTCTTCGTGCTCATCTACGCCTGCTTCAACTCGCTGCGCAACACTCTGACGATCATCTTCAACATCCCCATCGCGCTCGTCGGCAGCACGACGTTCCTGCTCGTCTCGGGTTTCCCCCTGAGCGTCCCGGCGATAGTCGGGTTCATCGCGGTCTTCGGCATCGCGGTGCAGAACGGGATGGTGATGGTCTCTTACATCAACAAGCTCCGCGGCGCAGGCGTGGAACTATACGACGCCGTGATCACCGGCGCGAGCGTCCGCCTGCGCGCCGAGTTGTTGAGCGCACTGATAGGCAGCATCAGCCTCATCCCGTTCATCGTCTCTTCGGGAACCGGGGCGGAGATCGAGAAGCCTCTGGCAATCGTAGTGGTCGGCGGACTGGTGACCCGCCCGATTAAGATCGTGGTTCTGCCGATGGTCTACGAGTGGGTGGAGTCTCGCGCCGCGCGCAGGGAGGCACGCAGAGCCGCTCGGGCTGATGAGGTTCCCGCGGACGAGACCGACGAGGCCGCCGTCTAACCAGTCATTCACGCAAGGGCGAGCACACGCCAAAGCACGATCAATCTTGGGTTCAAGTCCGTCCCCGTTGGGAATCCTTCGCCTGCCGGCCGCATTGCGCATGAAGTCAAGCTAAAGCTCGCTTTGATTCTCCGGCTTCGCCCAGCGGCTGCGCAGTGCTTGTTGCGCGTCCGCGACGCGTCTTCGCTCCCTGCGTAAAAGTTCTCTCCGCTGATGAAGCATCACGACGCAGACAATGACGAGAACGCCCGACAGGATTACCGGGATGGTCTCCCACGCCACGCCGGCCGCACCGGCGAAAGCTTTAGTCTTTGCCTGATAGAAAATGGATAAGAAGAGTCCGGCAAGCACCAGTGCCGCCGCCACAGCCAGCAACCGGAAGCGTCTGCGAATTCGGTTAATGATTTCGGTGACTTCCTGCCCGGACTTCTGCACCGATTCGAGCGCGTCGAAGACGCGCCGAAGGCGGTGGCTGTAGTCGAACGCCAAGCGGGCCAGTCGGTCTGGTTGGAGTAGTTCGAGTGAGTCCTGCCGAATCATGCGCCCGAAGAAGCGATTCTCAATGCCCTGTAGGTCGAAGTCAGGCACCAACTCGAAGATGACAGCGTCGGCCGTGACCAGCGCCTTGAGGTATATGACCACGTTCGGCGAGAGCATCATCTCGTGGCGGCGTATCGTGTTCAGGATATCCACCTCGAAGACCGCGGATCCGTCCCGCCCCGTCCGGCGATCCGGGGTTCGCAGGCTGAACAGGTAGTCGTCAATAATACGTCTCAAGTCCTCCCTCGCGGCCCCCACGTCCGTCCTGTCCGAAGGCGCAATCCAGCGCATGAACTCCTCGGTCGCGCGGTCAACGTCGCCCTGATAAAGATGCCACGCATAGTGCGCTAGCGAATCCCGCACCTCACGCGAGAGGTTGCCTACGATGCCGAAATCAACGTAGCCGATAACGTCGCCCGGCAGGACGAAGAGATTGGCCGGGTGCAGGTCGGCGTGAAAGTAGCCGAAGCGGTAGACTTGGTTCAACAGGTTCCACGTCAAGTGTGTGACGATCCGGCGCAGGTCGTAGCCCCGCTCGGCGAGCGACCGAATGTAAGCCGAGTCGCCGCGGCGCACGGCGTACATGATCTCGATGAGCGGGATGCCCACAAGCAACTCCATCGTCAGCACGCGCTCGCCGGAGAGTTCCATGTAGACCTTGGCGTCCCTCTCCAGCATCTCGCCGCGTGCGTTCTGACGCAGGTTGTAGGCGTGGCGTGCCTCGATGCGGTAATCCAGCTCGTCTATCGTCCAGACCGCGAACTCGTCCACGACCTCGCGTGTCCGCGTGGCACCGAGCAGCCGCGTTCGATCCAGCAGCCCGGCGAAGAAGTACATTAAGCTAAGGTCAGCCTTGATGAGGCGGCGGATGCCCGGGCGCTGCACCTTGACCGCTACCACCTCACCATTCGGCAGCACGGCGCGGTGAACCTGCCCGATGGACGCAGCCGCGAACGGCTCGCGCTCGAAGGAGCTGAAGATTGTTTCCGGCTCTCTTTTCAGCTCCTCGTAGATGATCTCCTTGGCTTGCTCGTAAGGGAACGGCTTAACCTCGTTGAGGAGTTTGAACAGCTCATAACAGTAGCTCGCGGGCAGCAGGTCGAAACGCAGGGCGAGGGCCTGTCCGAGCTTGATCCACGTCCCGCCAAGCTTCTCCAGCGCGGCCCGCAGGAGCCGAGGCGCGTCGGGCGAACGACGTCGCCAAGGCAGCAATACAGACGGTGCGACGGTGAGCAGCACGATGCTTACCCGGAGCAGGCGGGGTAAGTTACGGATGAGAGTCAGCATAAACGTCTCGCATGTGGAGTCGCGGAGTACCTATATAAGAATCAGTCGGCCTGCTGGAGGGTGGCGGCCCTTTGAGGTTACGGCGATGTTGCGACAGGAACCGTGCTCCTCAGCGGGAGTTACTATTTTATTGCTTAGCAGCCCTTTGTGTTTTACCATGAGCGCGGTTGGAACCGGAATGGTTTGACGCCTCATGAGGGAATATTATGTCGAGAGAACCTGACTCAAAGAGCGAACCGACGACCTCGGCAGACCCGCGTCGTAGGAGAGTGTCCTACGTGGAAGAGGAGGTAACGTCGTACCCCCCAACCCGCGACGATGTGGAGGAGTGGGCCGAGCGCGAGCGGCGCAGGCGGCAGGCGTGGCTCGAAGGCCCCTCCGAGGAGGAGCGCCACGAGTGGGCCCGCAGGGAGTACGAGCATCGCGGCGGCGAGGGGGCACGCGCCCTTTGGCCCGCGGATGAAGAGGTCAAGGAGTGGGCCGAGCGCGAGCGGCGCAGGCGGCAGGCGTGGCTCGAAGGCCCCTCCGAGGAGGAGCGCCGCGAGTGGGCCCGCAGGGAGCGACGTCGCCGCGAGCAGCGCGACTGGTACGACGGCCCCGGCGACTGGGACGAGGACCCGAGCGTGGCCCGCCTACGCAGGGACGTCCAACTGGCCGCTGAAGGTGCGGCACGTATCCTCTGGGAGTGGCCCTTCTGGACTTGGTCGCGTCTCGTGCGCGCCGGCCGTGACCACGAGGAGAGGTTCAACACCCCCTTCCGCACGCGGCGCATCACTTACTATGATTAGAGCCGCACCCGACGGCGACTCTTGTCCATTGCATATCCCTTACCGCCGGAAAGTACTCTGACCCGGCGGTAAGGAGGCCACTGCTTCACCGGGTGATATGTCAGGAGGCGACGTGGTGACAAGGCTCGTTAACACCTAAAGGTATCTAATCACCTCCCGCTGACTCCTCAAATAACTCCCAGTGAGGTTTTGACGTTACACAGCTCGTCGGTCGCGCCGGGAATTCGACCTCCCTGACGGGGCGTGTGCCGGCCCGCTCTACTCCGTTGGGGTCATTCAACTCCTGTCCCGCATAACAATCTTCGCGGGGAGTAGCGCTGATGAATAAGTTAATTGCCCTGATGCGCTGCGGCAGTTGCCGGTTCGCGGCCTATTACTTCCTCCCGTTCTACGTGGCTCTCTTATCCTTCGGCGGCGGCGGCCGGCGCTGGGCCGTGTTCGGGGCCGCCGTGTGGTTCCTGCACTCACTCGGGACTGAGCTGGTAAATCGTCTCTCCGACCGGGTCGAAGACCAAATAAACCGGCCGGAGCGCACGGCCTACTGCGAGGCCGTCGGCTTCGACCGAATCAAGCTGATAAGCCTGCTCGTCTGGCTGACGATTGTCGCCTGCGACGTTGCATGGGTGTACACGCGGCCGAACCCCTTCCTCGCAGCGCTGCTCGTCATGGGCATCATGGCTGGCGTCGGCTACTCCTACGGCATCCGCTTTAAGAGGAAGCGGTATCTCTCGCTCCTCGCGCTGACGTTCCCCTTCGGCGGGCCTTTCCTCATCGGCTGGGCGTCATCGGGTGTGATTCCCGCCGACGGGGCCGGTGCCTTCGCAGGACTGCTGCGGGCGAGCGGCGCGCTGCTGCTGGTCGTCGGCGCTTTCATCGGTACGCTCGCGGGCGTGAAGGACATCACCGACATCGAGGGCGATGACCGTGTGGGCTACGACAGTCTGTGGGTGTCCCTGATTCGGAGGCATGCAACGCGCGTCATCTTCGTCATGATCAGTTTGCCGTTCTTCATCACGCTGGTGCTTGTCGGGGCGCGTCTTCTGCCGCCACGCTTCTTGGCTCTCCTGCTGTTCATGCCGGTCTCGCTGGCCTTGACACTCTGCGTGCGCGCCGCGAAGGAGAACGAGCAGCGGCAGGCTGTCCGCGAGGCCCTGTACCATTACTGGTTTGTATTCTTGTCCGCGGCGCTGTTCCTGTACTGGCCGCGGGGCGAGACACTGCTGGTGATTATGGGCTCCGGCGTCTACTGGGTCTTGACCACCCAGTACCTGCACTGGTCGGACGGGGTCAGCGCTAACAAGGCCCGTGCCCTCGTCTCCCTCTTCCGACAGTACCGGCACCGACCGGCCTCCGGCGTCCCGCTTTCGCCGTAGCCGCGAGAGGAGTCAGGCATGGAGCATGAAGAGATCAAGCAGATCGTCCGCGAGACGTTGACCGAGATTCTTGAGTTGGAGGAGGACGAGGTCGGAGACGAGGCACACATCGCCGACGACCTCGGCGGCGATTCCATCCGGAAGCTGGAGCTGATCGTCGCCCTCGAAAAGCGCTTCGACATCCACTATGCGCCCGAAGAGGCGGCAGGCATGGACAGCGTCGAATCTATCATCCAAGCGACCCGGAACCATGTCAGGAGCAGAACGTAAACACGGGGCCCGCCGGAGGGTCGTCGTGACCGGCCTCGGGGTGGTCTCCCCGATAGGCATCGGCGCGGAGGAGTTCTGGAGGAGAGCGCTGGCGGGCTCGGTCGGGACGTCCGAGATCACGCAGTTCGACACCTCACCCTATCAAACTCACAGGGGCGGCGAGGTCGTAGCCTTCCGGCCCGAACTTTATATCAACAAACTCGACGCCGCGGGATTGTCGAGGAGTACGCAGTTCGCGGTGGCGGTCACTCGGATGGCACTGGAGGACGCCGGGCTTCTGGACTCGGACATCCCGTCCGAGCGCGTCGGCGTCTGCTTCGGCATCGTGCTCGGCAACCGCCCCAGTGCCGAACGGTACGCGAGCCGACTCTGCCGCGAGCGCGTCGCGGGCGGCGTCGCGCGGGCCGCAGTCACCTCGCATGACGCGGCGGTGACGAGCCGAGCCCCGGCCGCCGAGTTCGGCTTGACGGGCCCGAACCTCGTCTTACCTACAGCCTGCGCGGCCGGTAACAGCGCAATCAGCTTCGCGATGGACGCGATCCGGGCCGGGCGGGCCGACGTGATGGTCGCGGGCGGTGCCGACGAGTTGTCGAAGACAATGTTCATGCTCTTCAACAGCTTTCGCAGCATGGCCCCGTTGGCCGTCCAGCCGTTCGACAGGCACAGGAAAGGGCTGATGCTTTCGGAGGGTGCCGCCGCGTTGGTGTTGGAGTCAGATGAGCACGCACGGGCGCGCGGCGCGCGAATCTATGGCGAAGTTGCCGGTCACGGCAACTCGGCCGACGCGTACCACATGACCGCGCCGCATCCCGAGGGCCGGGGCGCGGTGCGCTCCATCCGTGAGGCGCTCGGGCAGGCCGGGCTCGGCCCTGACGAGGTGAACTACATAAGCGCACACGGCACGGGGACGCCGGTCAACGACCTCGTCGAGGCGAAGGCGATTCACACGGTCTTTGGCAAGAGGGTCGGAACAATCCCGGTCTCCTCCATCAAGGGGATGCTCGGGCACACGCAGGGCGCGGCGAGCGCCATCGAGGCCGTCAGTTGCCTGCTCGCCATCCGCGACGGCATCGTCCCGCCCAACGCCAACTACGAAGAGCCCGATGAGGACTGCGACCTCGATGTGGTGGCGAATGCCCCGCGCCGCTTGCGAGTAGATGTCGCCTTGAACAACGCCTTCGGCTTCGGCGGTAACATCTCGTGCGTGGTCTTTACGAAGGTTTAAACTCGTCGGACGGACGGCTATGTCATGGAGTAGGGTAGTCATCACGGGGGCCGGGGCCGTCACCGCGCTGGGGGTCGGCAAAGACGCCTTGTTCGACGGGTTGAGGGAGGGCCGCTCCGCGTTCTCCTTTCGCTCGTTCCACCACGAACGCCTCCCGGAGCTGCCGCCGCTCTACGGCGCTTTCATCGGGGAGTTTCAGGTCTCAGACTTTCTCGGGCGGAAGGGCATCAGGTCGCTCAGCCGCGAGTCTCGAATCTTCATGTGCGCCGCCGTGATGGCGTGCGCCGAGGCGGGACTCACGCCGCAGGTGTGGGAGCGACCCAGCGTCGGCGTGTTCGGCGCTTCGGTACTTTCCGGCTATGAGGACTACCTGCGCCTCTTCACCGACGGCCTGCTCGACGGCGTGGATCGCATCAACCCCGCCCAAGGGCCGCAGACAGGCTTCAACGCGCCGACCTCACAGCTCGCCATCCACCTCGGCGCGGAAGGCCCTAACATCACGTTGACGAACGGCGGCACGTCCAGCCTTGACGCCGTCGCCTACGCGGCCGACTACCTGCGGGACAACCGCGCGAAAGTCATTTTCGCTGGCGGAGTGGAAACGCTCTCTTACTTCTCCGCGCGTGAGTTCATCTCGGGCGGCGCGGCCGAGACCGCGCAACCACCGCGCCCGTTCGACATGGGCAGAAATGTGTCTGTCCTCGGCGAGGCCGGTGCCGTCTTCGTCCTCGAAAACGCGGGCGAGGTTCGCGCGCGCGGAGGCCGCGTTCAAGCCGAGGTGCTGGGCTACGGACGCGCCTTCGAGCCCCCCTCCTCGCTGCACGCACTGGAAAGAGCCTCACGCCGCGCTATCTTGGAGGCGCTGCGTGAGGCCGACTTGGAGCCGCACGCAGTCGAGGCTGTTTACGCATCTGCCGCCGGGGAGCGAGAGGCGGACGCGGCAGAGGCGGCGTCGTTATTTGAAGTCTTCGGCGGGCGGACGCCTGTCTACTGTGTCAAAGGGGCCGTCGGCGAATGCCTTGGTGCGGCCGGGGCGCTGCAAATCGCAGCGGCCCTGCTCGGCCTGACGCAGAACCTCATCCCACGTACGCTCGGCTTTCACACCCACGACCCTGCCTCGCCCGCCCTCCGCGTCACCACCGAGCCATTGCGTCTGACGCCCCGCCGCGTTCTGGTTCACGCCTTGGACGTGGGCGGCTCCGCCACGGCGTTGATACTGGCAGCGCCGGAGCCGCTTTAGGAGGTTCTCGGTATGTCTCTTCGGCGTCAACTCGGGCTCGCCAACGCGTCGCAGTTTTATCTGGACGGGCGGCTTGAAGGAGGAGGCGGCGCCGACCCCGCCTTACGTTTCGAAAATCGGGCGACGACGTACGAAGAGCTTTTTCACACGGCGGGAAGGGCCGGGAACCTCTTCGCCGAGTCGGGGGTCGGTTTCGAGAACCGCGTCGTTTTAATCCTGCCGGACTCCCCTCTGTTCGTCGCCGCCTTCTTCGGACTCATGAGAATAGGGGCCGTCCCCGTCCCCGTCAGCACGAGACTCGCGCCGGCCGAATACCTCTACATCCTCGCCGACTGTCGGCCGGAGGCCGTGGTGATTACCTCAGAACACCGTCCGATGCTCGACGGCATTCTACGACAGCTCGACGACTACGGCCTGCCCCGACCGAGTCACGTGTGGGTTACGGATTCCGACCTCTCCTCGCCGCCTTACGAGCCGCTCGCGCGACATCTGGACGGCGCAGTGAGCCTCTGCCGCGTCCGCCCGACGCGCGGGGACGACGTAGCCCTCATACAGTACACGTCCGGCAGCACGGGAATCCCCAAAGGGGTCGTGCACTTGCACAGGGGGCTTTTGGAGGTGGCGCGGCACATCCCGGGGCGGCTCAAGCTGCACAAGGGCGACGTCTGTTTCTCGGCCGCGAAGCTTTCCTTCGGCTACGGGCTTGGGAACTCAGTCTTCTTCCCCCTGAGCGTCGGCGCCTGCTCGGTGCTGATGGCCGGGCCGGCAGACCCCTACAGCGTCTATGACACTGTCCGGAGGGAGCTGCCCACGGTCTTCTTCGGAGTGCCGAGCCTCTACTCGGCCATTCTCAGCGTTCCGCGGTGCGCGACCGAGTTCGACCTTTCGAGCGTCCGCCTGTTCGTCTCCGCGGGCGAGCGTTTGAGCGCCGGCCTCTTCAAGAGGTGGAAGGAGACGTTCGGCAGCGAGATCGTCGAGGGTTTCGGCTCGACGGAATGTCTGCACGTTTTCATCTCCTCCGAGGAAGGCTGTATCAAACCGGGGAGCACCGGCACGCTGATAGAGGGCAACGAGGCGAAGCTCGTCGGGGACGACGGGCGGCCGGCGGCGGTCGGCGAGCCGGGCGAGTTGTACGTCAAGTCGGGTGCCAACGCCGCGAGGTACTGGAACCGGCAGGACGAGACCGCGGCAACGATGGTCGGCCCGTGGACGCGCACGGGCGACGTGCTCTATTGCGATGAGGACGGCTACTTCTTCTTCGTCGGCCGCACGGACGACCTGCTCAAGGTTGGGGGGCTGAAGGTCTCGCCGGCCGAGATCGAGGAAGCACTCCTGCTGCACGAGGCCGTCGCCGAGTGCGCCGTCGTCTGCCCCGAGAGGGAGGACGGCACCAATGTCATAGTCGCCTACGTGCGCCCGCGCGAAGGGTGGGAGGCCGTGTCGGGCGTCAAAAGAAAGTTGAGGGCTCACCTCGGCGGACTGCTGGCGTCCCACAAGCTGCCGCGGGAGATCATATTCGTCTCCGAGTTGCCGCGCACATTCACAGGCAAGGTTGCACGCTACAAGCTGCGTAGCCCCGCCGAAGCGCCGCGGTAGTAGGCCGCACAAAAGTTTAAGAGGCTCTCAGAGGGGGCGAGTCGGCGCCGCGCTCTCCAACGTCACCATGACGGGGCGGGACGGGTGGAGCGTAAGCTTTGCCTGCGGCCCGATGTCCAGTCCGGGGGCGAGCGCCATGCTGTAGGTTCTCGCCGTCATAGCGAGGACTAGCTGGGCCGCTGCCACTGCAAACTGGCGTCCGATGCAGTGGCGCATGCCGCCGCCGAAGGGGAAGTAGGCGTACTTCGGCCTCTTCGAGGAGGTCGCACGCGCGAATCGCTCGGGCAGGAATTTCTCCTCCTCGGGCCAGAACGCTTCGTGACGGTGTGTGACGTAGGGGCTAAGGAGTACCGTGCTGCCGGCGCGGATGCGGTAGCCGCCTAGCACGTCGTCCGCGACGCACCTGCGTGATAAGACCCAAGCCGGTGGGTAAAGCCGCATGGACTCGTCCAGCACCATTCGTGCGTAAACCAGATTCGGGATATCGGCGGCCGTCGGGTGTCGGTCGCCCAGCACCTCGAAAGCTTCTTCGCGCAGTCGTTCAGCCGCCTCCGGGTGGCGGGCGAGCAGATAGAAAGACCACGCGAGCGCCACCCCGGTGGTGTCATGCCCGGCCAGAATCATCGTGAGTATTTCTTCGCGCGCCTGCTTTAGGCCGGCCGCCTCTCCCGCACCTCCGCCGCGCGCCCCGAGAAGTGCCGAGAGCAGGTCGCCGCCTTCCTCCCTTGAGGCGAGCCGCCGCCGAATAAGACCGTAGGCGAAGTCGTTCAAGTGGCGGCGGGCACGGATGAAGCGGCGGATGGACGGCAGGGGCAACCACTCCGGGGGGCTGTAGTAATTGCGCATTCCCCTGTAAGCGTAGTCGAGCATGATTGCCGAAGACCTGACGAGCTCGGCGGCTTGGTCGCCTACGTCGGCCCCGAACAGGCTCCTGACGACTACCGAGAGCATGAGCCGCAGCATCGCCGCAGACACGTCCACCGCCTCGCCGCGGTCGAGATGCACACGCCAATTTTCCAATACCGCCGCGGTGATGTCGGCGACATGTGTCATGTAGGATGCGGTCTGCGCGGGATAAAAAGAGGGCTGCATGATCTGGCGCTGCCGCGACCAGAGCGCCCCCTCACTCATCGTCAGGCCGTCGCCGGCGAGCGCGCGCAGTTGCGAACTGTGCGTCGGGTCTTTCGAGTAGCGGCGGGACTCGTTATGGAGGACATGCTCAACGTCGCGCGGGTGCGCGGCCAAGTAGAGGTCGGGCAGGACGGGGAGTCTAAAACGAATCACATCTCCACACAGCCTCCGGCCGTCGAGTAGAGTCCGCAGTGGATCGCGCCTGAAGTGTAGTGCGGTGCCGACGAAGTTATAACCGCGGGGTGAAGGGGGTGCAGGCCGCTCACCGGGCCGACCGTCAGGATCATCTTCAGGGGAGTTCATAACGGGGCGGACTGTTTAGCTGCGGCGGGCCACTAAGAAGAAGCCGGACTGGGTTTGACGTGCCTCTACCAAGTCGAAGCAGCCGGTTCGTGCGGCCGCACGTCGCGCCACCGGCGCTATCCAGCGGGCCGCCGAGTCAACGAAGACCACGACACCGCCACGGCGACAGACGCGCGCAAACTCGCTCAGGAACGGCGCGGTGTTGTGCGCGATGACGAGGTCGGCGGCACCGTCGGCCAACGGGAGGCAGTTGGCGTCGGCCCGCACGTGCGCTATGCGGAGCCCGCGCCGGGCGGCGTCCGACCGGGCCTGCTCAAGCATCTCCGTGACAAGATCGAAGCCGATGACCGACGCCTCCGGGAATCTGAGCGCGGCCCGCGTCGCGGCGAACCCCGTCCCCGTCCCGCAATCAATCACCTTCCCGATTCGCGACTCCGCGACCGCCTCGGCGCGGTTCAGCCCCTCATCCAACGCGACCCCATACAGCTCGCCGAACGAGCTGATGACCCGCGAGTAACGCGGCGCGAGGAGGCGGCCGAAGGAGAAGGCGACGAAGCTGCGGACGGGTCTTGACCCTCCGACCTTCGGCCAGAGGAAGAGCGGCCCGAGCGCCGCCGTGAAAAAGACCTGACTAGCGAACAGGTATAGTCTGCTGCCCACGATATGCATCCCCATGCGGGACTTCGCGCGCCGCCGGCAGGTCAGCGCGGTAGGTACTTGCGGAGCCCTTCTTCAAAAGGCGTAAGCCTCACGTCAAAGCTCGATAGTAGAGCGCGCGTATCGGCCACGAAGTCCTCGGTTAGAAAGTCAACGGCGTTAACCGTCAAAGGCGGGCCGGGCAGAAGCTCGAGCAGCGCCGCGCCGAACCGCGCCAGCCCGTAAGGGACGTGTACAACGGGGCGGCTCAGCCCCACCACCCTGAAGAACCTGCTCAGCATCTCGTCGAGCGTGAAACGCTCAGGCCCCCCGACCTCAAAGACGCCCGTCGGCGCTCCGCTCCCTACCGCCTGCCTCACAACCTCCGCCAAGTCTTCCACGAAGACCGGCTGCTCCAACTGCCGGCCCGTGCCGACAACGGGCAGGAACGGCAGCTTCTTGGCCGCCGAGAGAATACGGTTGAGGCCGTGATCCAAAGGGCCGTAGACGAAGGCGGGCCGTACGCAGACGGCTTCCATACCCGAGCCGGTCACGGCCTTCTCCCCGCGGAGGATGGCTTGAAAATAGGGCCGCGGCGATTCGGCGGGGATGCCGCTCCCAGAGATGTAGATGTAGCGGCGGACGCCCGCGGCCCTCGCCGCTGTCACCAGTCGTTCCGTACCACGCCCGTCAAACTCCTCGAACGTTTGCCCGCGCCCCGGCTTCTCAATCGGGTAAGTGGGGAACATGGCAGCTTGGACTACCACCTCGGCACCGGACAGCGCGGGGCCGAGTGTCTCGGGGCGGAGCATATCGCCGAAGCGATGGCCCCGGGCTCCGGCCGCATCGCGGGTGTGTGTGACGACTACGACCTCGTGGCCCGCTCCGCGTAGTGCTTTGACGATGGCGCCGCCGATGAAGCCCCTGCCGCCGACGACCGCGATCATAGAATTCCTTCCGGGTGCGCCGTCATGGAATCAAGACCCCGACGCGCGTGCCGAGGCGTACGGGTTCCGGCGAAGACAACTCCCTTACAAACGTCTCGACCTTCTCGGGATTTTTCGCCAAGCGGCGGAAGTTGAAATCCCTCATCAGCCTGAAGCCGGGCAACCGGCTCGTCATGGACAGCGCCCAGACTTCCGAGACGCGGTGGGCGTAGGCAACGCGGCGGCGGCGGCGGCGCTGGAATTCGCCGAGTCTGGCCGCGCTCGTGTCCCCTTTGTGTAGCGCATCGGACGCTATCTTGCACAGAACCGGAATGTCTTCCAGCGTCATTGTGCCGCCGAGCCCGATGTGGGGCAGCACCGTGTGTGCGGCGTCCCCGATCAAGAGTATGCCGTCGGTCGTCCAACGACGGACGCGTATGCTCCAAGGGCGTATCTCGGCGACATCTCGCAGCTCGGCAAGCGCAGTCCGCGCCTGCGGCTCGATGGCCTCGTAGGCACCGAAAGGCTCTAGGCTACGCCTCCTGTCGCGCCGCCCGAGGATGGCGTAGACCCAGCTCTTGCCGTGGCCGAGCGAGACGCTGCCGGCCGACCAGCCGACGCCCATCGCTTGCCTCGACTCCGCGGCGTCGAGCGGGCCGCCGATTCCCGTCACGATAACCTGACCCGGCGGCCGCCACTGCCAAGCATTAATACCGAGCCGCCGACGCAGCCAAGACTGCGGCCCGTCAGAGCCGACGATTAATTTACAACCGATCAGCCACTCCTCGCCCGGTGTGCGGGCGCGAACCTCGAACAATCCGTCGCTCCCGCGCGTGAACTCCCAGTCGGCCGCGCCCTTCAGGATCGTCACGCCGTTCGCGGCGGCCCCGGCCTCCAGAACGTTCAAGAGCCTCGACGGTAGTATCCCCACGAACGTCCCCACGTCTTCAAGGCGCGCGAGGTCTACCGACACACGCTCGCTGCCGTCGCCGCTCAGCCACCGAAAAGACTCGATGCGACACCCCTCTGCTTTGACGCCGTCGAGGATGCCGAGCCAGTCGAGCGTTCTCGTTCCCGGCGGCCAGATTGTGAAGCCCCAGTGGTCGGCCCGGCGGCCGGTGTCGGCTTCGAGGACGCAGACCTCGAAGCCCTCACGGGCCAAGGCTATCCCGGCCGTAAGTCCGCCGAGGCCCGCCCCCGCCACCAACACGTCGCACTTCATCTTCCTCATCTCTTGTCCGCCGGGCAGGTGTGGACTCAAACATGGAGCAGTATGCTGCGACCGATCACGCCGGTCAGCTTGTCCTGTGCGACCAATGCGAGCTGGCGTCTCAGGGGGCCCAGCCCCTTCAGGTGGTCGGCGAAATCCCAAGCAAGGTCACGAGCTTGTCGCACGTTCCAAATCGCAAGTAGCCGACCGACCTTCCCTGTGTCCTGCGCTATCCCCCCGATGACGCTGCCCTCCGCCAGAATCATCAGTGCCTGCGGGAGGACGGCTTCCAGAATGTCATTGACGTGTTCAAAATCTTGGTGCTCAGGGCCGTCAAGCGTCGGCGCGAGGTTTAGTTCAGCATTCGTCTGCAACAAGGCCAGTGCTAAGTCGTGGTTGATGTGAGCGTTAATGCCCGCGAGGGCAAATTGGATGCGCTCGACGCCGGGCCGGTGCCGCGCCTCGAACAGGGCCTGCCACGAACTCGGCGTCGGGCCGGCCCCGCGGAGGAACCTGTTAACCGCGGCGAAATAGAGCTGCGCGAAGACCACGTCCAGCCGCGTCACCCACTCGGGGTTGTTAAAGCCGCCGGCGGGTGGATTGTCGCGCACCTCTTTCGTCACCAGCAGGTACAGCCAGTTAAACCATTTCAGCCCGTCGTCGCCGGGCAGCGCCGCGTCCAGTGCCTCCATGACGGCGATGACATCGTCAATGCCCTGCGGAACCGCGCTGCCCGTAATCTGGATGAGAGCCTGATCTACAGTGGTACCGCTCATCTCTAGTCTCCTTCAACCGAACTGCGTTATAAGTGGCCGCCGGACAACGGCCCGCGCCGTGGTGAAAGGCGTCTGGAACAAATCCCGCATCCTACATTACAGCGGAAAAGATCAATGATGTAATGCAGCCGCTTGTGCAGATCGGCCCGGCCCGACGCCCCGGCGCATGCCGTGCAGAGCCGGGTCGAGGTGTGACAACAGCGCCGACTGATTGGGGTTCGACAGTCCTAAACGCCGTCGGCAACTTGCGGCAGCAGTGTGTGACCCGCAAGTCGTGGATGGCCGGGTCTTTGACCTCAAGAATCTGTTCGACTCGGCGCTCCCCGCAACACTTAGTAGTTCCGGCAAGTTGCTCATGCTTCAACTCGACTTGCTCCGCGTGCTTGGTGGCCGAGCGCGTAAGACCGGCTGAGTAAGACTCGGCTGACGGGCAGCACCGTGGATCGGTTACGTTACGGCCACTGAGGCGAAGTGTCAATAGCGAGCAGCGCCACGCCCGTCGTCGCACAGGTAGATCAAGCGGTTGTAATGTGACGAGCCGGGGCCACCTTACCTCGTCGCACTGCAACCGGTGAGGCTCTTGTGCCGCACCGAGGCCGAGTCATAGACGCGCCGGTCGTGGGTGCGTTAACGGTGCTTGCGCTTGCGCCAGTCGGCGCGCATCATGCACGGCAGACTTACCGCCTCCGCGGCCTCTTTTGTAATAACGCGAGGGGTGAGAAACATTGCCGACACTTAATGAAAAGAAGGGCACACGCAAGTCAAAGGAGTACCTATGACTGTTAAGAAGGTTGCCATTTTAGGAGGGGGGATATCGGCGCTGACGACGGCGCTGGAGTTGTCGGGTGAGGCCGACTGGCGGGAGCGTTACGAAATTACCGTGTACCAGATGGGCTGGCGCCTGGGCGGTAAGGGTGCCAGCTCGCGGAACGAGGCGGCGAACGACCGGATCGAGGAGCACGGCCTGCACATCTGGCTCGGCTTCTACGAGAACGCGTTCGCGTTGATTCGTCGCTGCTACGAAGAACTGGAGCGGCCCGCCGGGACTCCTCTGGCGACGTGGACTGACGCCTTCAGGCCGCACAGCTACATCGTCCTCGAAGAGCAGCTCGACGGCCGGTGGTCGCACTGGGGGTGGGAGTTGCCGACGAACGAGCGCACGCCGGGCGACGGCGGCGACATCCCCACCGTCTGGGACTTTCTCGTCATGGCGGTAAGGTGGCTGGAGGAGAAGTTCAAGACGGAGTTGGCCGGCACCTTTGCCGCCCTGCCGCATCCGGGGATAGGGCCGCTGCCGTTCTGGTGGCACGGGCTGCTCGCACTCTGGGGCGAGGGGCTTGAGACGGCCGCGATGACGTTCGGAGAACTCGCGCTGAAGTTGGCCAAGCGCAAGGCGGCTTCGATGAGCCGCGACCCCGGCGAGCACTCGGCCCATGACCACCAAGTCCTGCACTGGCTCGCGCAGCGCTTCGCGATGTGGCTGCACGCGCTCGGCCCCGAGGTAGAGCACGACCCGCACCTCCGTCACGCCTTCATCCTTGTTGACATCGTCGCCACTATCGTCCGGGGATCACTCGCCGACGGCGTCACGTTTCACGGCCTCGAAGTGCTCGACCAGTTCGAGCTGCGCAGTTGGATGAAGAAGCACGGTGCCGCGGACACGACCATCAATTCGGCCACTGTGAGGGGCTTGTACGGTCTCGCATTCAGCTTCGAAGACGGCGATCCCGCGAAGCCCAACATTGCCGCCGGCGTGGCCGTCCGCGGAATTCTTCGCATGATGTTCACATACAAGGGGGCCGTCCTCTGGAAGATGCAGGCGGGAATGGGTGAGACAATCTTCACCCCCATCTACGAGGTGCTGAGGCGACGCGGCGTGCGGTTCAAATTCTTCCACCGCATTGACGGTCTGCACCTGTCCGAAGCTCGTAACGCCGTCGAGTCCATAACTGTCACGAGGCAGGCCACGGCTGACGGCGAGTACGAGCCGCTCGTCTCCTTCGGCCCATATTCGTGCTGGCCCGCCCACCCGCGCTACGAACAGCTCGCTGAGGGTGAGGAGTTGCGCGCCCGCGAGATTAACTTGGAGTCACACTGGAGCCCTTGGGCGGGTGCCGGCCAGATTACCCTGCGTCATGGTGAAGACTTCGATGTCGTCGTGCTGGGCATCCCTGTTGCCGGGCTCCCACGCATCTGTTCGGAACTGCTCGAAGCCTCCACGCGGTGGCGGGCCATGTGCGAGAACGTGAAGACCGTCAAGACGCAGGGGTTTCAACTATGGCTGAACAGAGACCTAGAGGGCGTCGGCTGGGCCTCTGCGAGCCCGATCCTCGGTGCCTACGTCGAGCCTCTGGACACTTGGGCGGACATGACGCATCTACTGCCGGCCGAAGGGTGGGACGAAGTTAGTCGCCCTAAGCAGCTGGCCTACTTCTGTGGCGTCATGAGCGACGCCGAGCCCACCCCAGACCCCAGCGACGCCGATTTCCCGCGCCGCGAGTACGAGCGGACGCGGGCGTCCGCCGTCGAATACATCAGAAGGTCTGCCGCGTACCTGTGGCCGCGAACCCGCACTAACGATCCGCAGGAGCCCTTCGATTGGAGTGTGCTGACGGCCCCCGACGGCGCGTCAGGTGTGGAGCGGTTCGGGCACCAGTATTGGAGACCTAATATTGATCCCACGGAGCGGTACGTGCTCGCCGTGGCCGGGTCAACGCAGTACAGGCTACGTGCGGACCAGTCCGGCTTCTCGAACCTTTACCTCGCTGGGGACTGGATCAGGAACGGCTTCGACACGCCCGGCTGCATCGAGTCGGCCGTGATATCGGGCCGGCAGGCGGCGCGCGCCCTCAGCGGCCGAGCGTTCAAGATAGTCGGCGAGACCGACTTCTAAGAACGGAATGCCGTCACGAGATCGCCTATCTCCTCCGACAACGCCCGGCGCAGTTCGCCGAACCACGGGCGCGAGTCAAGGCCAGAGCCAACAGCGAAGCCGCCAGCCGCCCCCTTCGACGGCAACCGCGGCGACATGTGTAGTCCCCACATCTATCTCGCGCAGCGACCAGTGCGCCGCATCCGGCTCGCCGCCGCGCGTCTCCAGCAGCGCCGCGGGCTCGCCCGGCGCGAGCGACACGTCGAAGCAGTCGAGCGGCAGCGAGAGGCCCATGCCGCGCGCCTTGACGTAAGCCTCCTTGCGCGTCCAGCAATTGTAGAAGGCGCGAACGAACGAGTGAGGCGGCACCGCCAACGCAGCGACTTCAAAGGGGGAGAAGAACTTGGCGGCCACCTCCGCACAGGCAAAGTCTTCCCGAAGCGTCTCAATATCCACGCCGACATCGCGCCCGGCGGCGACCGCGAACAGCGCCACGGTTCCTGCGCGTGAGAGGTTGAAGCGTATGCGCGCGCCCTCTCCCTCGTCGAGTAGCTCGGGCTTGCCGTATGCGTTGTAGTCGAAGCGCACGCGCTCGGGCGGCGTGCGCGTGTAGCGGCCCAGAATCTCCCTCAGAATACCCCGCGCCGCTATGAACCTCGCCCGGTCGCGCGGGAAGCGGAGGCGGTAGGCCCGGCGCAACTCGTCTTCCGACAGGCTGCGGAGGAGCGCAATCATCTCGTCTTCCTTCCTCATCAGTGACGCGCGCCAGACGTGCACCTCGTCGCCATTCAGGCGCGGGCTACGCGGCGGCGTCAGCCACCGGCATGTGCGCTCCCTGCTGTTTTGCGGAGGGCTCATCAGGGGATTGAGTTGCGAAAATTGTCTTGAAACAAAGAAGCCCGTGCGTCGGCTCGGGGCTATGCCGCTACTCCGAACAAGCTCTCAACGAACTTCGCCTGTCCCGCCGAGTCTATTCCATCCAACCTCTTAACCTGTCCTTTACCCGTCATGTGAAGCGCTTCAACGCCTTCTAACGTCTCTTCCTCAGTGTGAAAGGAGCGGAAGCACTGCATTGCTCGCCGCCGCCGCCTGACAGCTCTGTGGCCCCGCTCGATCACGTTGTTGAGATACTTGACCCGCCTCATTTTACAGTCTGGAGGCGGGACTTTCCCAGCTACCGACGCGGCGGAGGCCTACGGGTAGGAGGCATGCTTATCCGTGCCGATAGTAAACGGCAGGCGGCGATGATCGGTACTCATAAGCGGCCTCGCACATTAATTCAGAAGAGCCGCATAATTCATGCGTATTTCACTTGAATATTTGCGCAAAGCCACAGTCAGACCAAAAAATTCTTGACCTGTAAGAGAGACGGGAGTATAAGCAGCATGTCGCGAAAGTGTCCACTTATTAAACCCTAACCTCTCACCATCATTTTACGTCAATCGGGAACAAGCGGGTGCGCGGGCAGAGTTAGCGTCTCGACGACTTCGTAGTTTTGGATCCCGGCCGCATCTCTCATTGCGGCGGGGGGAGGATTTTTCAAATGAACTCACCCAACCCTCTAACAACCCTTACCGCCGAGTTACAAGAGCCAATATCAGTGGTAGGCGTCGGCTGTAAACTTCCCGGCGGACTGTCTGACTCCAAGGAGCTTCTCACGGCCCTGCGCAACAGTCGCGACTGTATAACCGAGATTCCTCCCAGCCGCTGGAGCTTGGACGAGTTCTACGACTCGGACGCGAACGCCCCGGGCAAGATGTATACACGCCACAGCGGCTTCGTCTCGGACATTGACCGCTTCGACGCGAGTTTCTTCGGTATCTCCCACGCCGAGGCCCGGCGGATGGATCCGCAGCACCGCATGCTGCTAGAAACCGTCTGGCATGCCCTTGAGGACGCAGGGCAGTCCCCCGACGAGCTCGCCCAGAGCGAGACCGGGGTCTTCCTAGGCATGATGGGCACGAACGACTACCGGGCGTTGAAGGGAGATTGGGAAGGCGTGCGCGGCATCACGTCCTTCGACGCCGTCGGCGACGCCCCGTGCATCGCCGCCGGCCGCATCTCTTACACCCTCGGGCTCGAAGGCCCGTGCGTCACCATTGACACGGCCTGCTCCTCCTCCTTGGTCGCCGTGCACCTCGCCTGCCAGAGCCTGCTCGCCGGGGAGTGCGAGACCGCGATTGTGGCAGGAGTGAGCGCGCTGCTCCATCCGAACATCCACATCGCCTTTTCGAAATTGGAGCTTCTCGCACGCGACGGGCGGTGCAAGGCTTTCGACGTGCGCGGCGACGGATATGTCCGCGGCGAAGGCTGTGTCGCCGCCGTGTTGCGCAGGCAGTCTGCCGCCGTCGCGCGACGCGACTACATCATCGCCAATATCGTCGGGAGCGCGATCAACCAAGACGGGCAGACCGCCGCACTCACCGCGCCGAACGGCCGCGCACAGGAGAAAGTCCTGCGGAAAGCGCTAGCCAAGGCGGGTGCCAACCCCGCCGACGTTAGTTTCGTGGAGGCGCATGGGACGGGCACGGCGCTCGGCGACCCGACGGAGATGGGTTCGCTCGTCAACGTCTTCGGTGTCGGGCGCTCTCCCAAAGAGCCGCTCTACGTCGGCTCGATTAAGAGCAACGTCGGCCATCTGGAGGCGGCGGCGGGCCTCCTCGGCTTGGTCAAGGCCGCCCTCTCGCTGGATCAGGAACAAATCTTCCCGAATCTTCACTTCACCCGATTCAACCCGAAGATCGACCTGCGCGGTGCGCCTGTCCGGGTGCCGACGAGCGTCATCCCTTGGCGGCGCGGCCGCCGCAGCCGCCTCGCCGGAGTCAATTCGTTCGGCTACAGCGGGACGAACGCGCACGCCATTCTTCAGGAGGCGCCGGCCTCTTCTCAAGAGGAGTCGCTTGAGGCACCGACGCGGGCGCACGAACTGGTGGTCATGTCGGCCAAGTCGGAAGGCCGTCTGGGCGCGCTCGTTGACAAGTGGATTGACTTCCTTGAGGGCGCCGACGCGACGCTGCTGAGTGACATCGCCTTCACTGCCGGGGCCGGGCGCGCGCACATGAACCACCGACTGGCGGTCGTCGGGCGGTCACGTGGCGAGGTGGCCGGCAAGCTGCGGTCGTGGCGCGAGGGCCGGGAGCCAAGGGGGCTGGCCGTCGGAGCCTCGACGAAGAGACGCGCGCCGAAGACGGCGTTCGTTTTCACCGGCCAAGGATCGCAATACGTCGGGATGGGGCAGCAGTTGTACGACGCGGAACCCCATTTCCGCGCGACCATTGACCGATGCGCCGCGATCTTAGACCCCGAGTTGGGGACGCCCATCCGCGAAGTTTTATTCGGGGGGCCGGCCTCGGTGCTGGACGATACGCGATACACCCAACCCGCGTTGTTCGTGCTCGAATACGCTCTCGCGCATCTGCTGCGGCACTGGGGCGTCGAGCCGGATTTTGTTATCGGCCATAGCGTCGGCGAGATCGTGGCCGCGTGCGTTGCCGGGGCCTTCAGCTTGGAGGACGCGCTCAGGTTCATCGCGGCGAGAGGACGCCTGATGAGCGAGTTGCCGGGCGGCGGCAAGATGGTCGCGCTCGAAGCGACGCGGGAGGAGGTGCGAGATTGGATCAGCGGGAGTGAAGAGAGCGTCTCCCTCAGTGCCGAGAACGGGCCGCGCTCGGTCGTCATCTCCGGCGAGGCGGACGCCGTGGACGCCGTCGCGGTGAAGGCGGCGCAGGCCGGCCGCCGCGCCAAAGCGTTGACGGTGTCACACGCTTTCCACTCGCCGCTTATGGAGCCGATGCTCGACGGCCTCGGCGAGGTCGCCGCCTCTCTCCGAATGACTACTCCGGAGGTGCCCCTCATCTCAAACCTCACGGGCGATTTCATGAACGGGGAGTTGAGCCAAAGCTCCTATTGGACGAGGCACGCGCGCGAGGCCGTCCTTTTCCACTCCGGCATGTCGAAACTCATGGAGGCCGGCTGCACCGCCGTTGTCGAGATCGGCCCTCACCCTACTCTCACCCCGGCTTGGGGGGCGGCGCAGGAATCCTCCAGACAATTGTGTGTGGCGACGCTCACGCGGAACCGCGACGATGTCGAGAGTCTACTCGAAGCCCTTGCGGGCCTTTACGCCCAAGGTACCCCGTTGAGCTTCGACCGTCTCTTCGAGTCGGAGGTTTACAGGCGAGTCCACCTCCCTACGTACCCCTTCCAACGCGACCGACACTGGCTTGAGTCCGAGCCCAAAGAGGGCCGGCGCGAGGAGGCGGCCGAGATTCACCCGCTGCTCGGGAACAGTGCCGGCGCGCAGCCGGGCCGCACCGAGTTCGAGACCCGTCTCACGGCGACTGAGCCGTGGGCCGACCACTGTGTCCTCGGCTCGGTCGTCTTCCCGGCGACCGGCTACATTGACATGGCGTCGCGCGGCTTCGCCGCCTCGAAAGGACGAGAGTCGTGTGCGTTGGTGCTGCGTGATGTGCAGTTCGAGCACCCGCTGGTGCTTGAGGACAGCACGCCCAAGTCAGTGCACCTCACCCTCGAAGACCAACTTGAGGAGGAGTCGTCGGGGGCGAACTTCACGGTCTCGGCGGTCGCCAACGGACGCCCAGTCCGCCATTGTAGGGGAAGGGTCGCGCTCGCGGACGGAGGCGTCGAGCAGACCAGCCTTGAGGCTTTGCTCGGCGATATGCGGTCGAAGATGGAAGTTGACTCATACTACGGCGAGATACGGAAGGCGGGGCTTGATTACGGCCCCATCTTTTCCACCGTGAAGGAGCTGTGGCTCGGGCAGCCCGGCTCGGGCGAAGCCGTAGGTCGTATACAGATGTCCGGGCCGGGTGAGGGTGCGGAGGCAGACACCTTCCGCCAGTCCGTGCTGCTCGACGGCTGTCTGCAAGTCACATACGCCGCCCTGCAAACCGCCGTGGACGTTACGGATGGTTCCGCCCCGACGACGGTCGAGGGCCCGAATGGCCGGAACGGTTCGGGCACGGTCGTGCCGGCGCGCGTCGAGTCCATAACCATCCACAAGCCGCTGCCGGAACAGGTCTGGAGTCACGTCCGCGCCCGCGCCGACGCCTCCGGCGGCTCGGTGAGCGCGCGCCTCCGCGTCTTCGACGAACGGGGAGAGCTGCTCGTTGACATCAACACCCTTCAGTTGCGACCGAAAAATGATGTCGCTACGCCCGAGGACGGGCCGTTTGCCCCCGCTTCACCCCAACTCCTCGCCGTCCTACGCGGCGTGCCGAAGGAAGCGCGGTTCCCCGTCGTCATGAAGTGGCTTCAGGCCGAACTCAAGGAGATGATCGGCCCCGAAGCCGAAGACTTCGACCCCTACGAAGTCTTCATTGACCTCGGCATGGACTCACTCCTGATGACCGACCTCCAAAGGCGGCTCCAGCAGAAGCTCGGGTTCAGCCTCCCGCCCATGCAGGGGCTGGATTACGAAAGCCTCGACTCGCTCGCCAAGTTCCTTCTCGAAAAAGTGCTTCGCGTCGAAGAGGCCGAAGAAGTGGCCGCAAACGAAACCAACGGGGATCGTGTTGCCGCAGCCGAGGGCGGCGCGGATTAAGCTAGCCGAAGGAGGACGAGATGATAACCACCGATTTCGCCGCCGACCCGGACTTCGCCCGGCAGTACATCGAGGCCAACCTCGACAAGCGACAAGTCAATAAGATTCAGCACTCCTTCCCCTCACCCCGGTACTGGCAGGAGGAGGAGATTGACTGCGACACGATCTTGGAGGATCGGGCAAGGCTCCGGGAGATGGGCCAGCCCAAGGCGATTAACCTCTACCTCGGAGTCCCCTACTGCCTCAAGACCTACCCCGCCAAGTGCGGGTACTGTCTCTTCCCGGTGGAGGACTTCGTCGGCCACGGTGAACTCGACGTGTACTTCGGCTACTTGAAGAGGGAAGCCGAGATGTACAAGCGTTTTTTTGACGGCGAGCACCTCGAATCCGTCTACTTCGGCGGCGGCACCTCAAACCTCTACAAGGCACCGAGGTATCTCGAATTGATGGAGATCGTGCGCGACATCTTCCCGGTCGCGGAGTCCGGGGCCTCCATCACGCTCGAAGGCATCCCGCAGCTCTTCACGCGCGAGAAGATAGAGTACATCAAAGCGGCGGGGATGAACCGCATCAGTATGGGTGCGCAGCAGCTCAACCCCGAGTTGAATAAAGCGAGCGGGCGGAAGCAGACGGCCGAACAGGTCTTTAACGCCATCGGGTGGGCAAAGGAGTACGGCCTCGCCTGCAACGTAGATCTCATCTTCGGGTGGCCAAACCAGACCGTCGCGACCATGGTCAAAGACTTGGAAGACCTCATCGCGACGGGCATCCATGACATCACCCACTACGAGCTCAACGTCGGCGGGCCGACCGACTTCGCGCTCAACCGGTACCACGAACTGCCTTCGACCCTCGAAAACCTCGAAATGTATCGGGTCTCCCGCGACCTCCTCCAAAGCCACGGCTTTAAGCAGGTCACTGCTTACAACTGGCGCAAGCCCGGCGACCCCGCGAGCAAAGATTACGAGGAGGGCGCGGCGCGACGGTTCGACACCGCGGCCACGTTGGGCATGGGCTACGCCGCGCTTTCGTTCCTCGGGGATGTCTCAATCGCGGACTCCGGTTTCTGGTCTTTGATGAACTGCCGCGACCTGACGCGCTACAAAGCCTCGATAGACGCGGGCAGGCTGCCCGTCGAGCGCGGGTTTCACCACGAACCCGAGGACTTCCGCCTGTCGGCCCTCTTCAGAAATCTCTTCGTGCTTGAGGTTAGCCGCGAGGCTTACCGGGCGGCTTTCGGCGTGGACGTGTACGAGGAGTTTGCCGACGTTTGGACAGCCCTTGAGGAGCGAGATTTTGTCCGCGTCTCGCCTGAAAAGATCGAGGTCGTCGGCGACGGCATCTTTTACACGCCGATGATTCAGACGCTGTTGGCGCAGAAGCGATACCGAGTCCTGCGGGAGTGGGTCAAGCGCAGCCGCAACAGCCAGCTCCCCGTCTTTTCCGGTAACTGAGAGACGACCTCTCGCCGCCGGAAACGATCTGCCGTCAGTCTTCACGGCGGCGCTCGGCCTTACCGGCGAGGCCGACGCCGCGGGCGGCTCCCTGTCATGAGACTATCCCTGCCCGTCCTGTTGCCGTCGTCCGTATGACAAAAGTCCTGCTGCCGAATCACCAAGACTATATACCGATGGAAATAGGCGGGACTGCCTTCTACATAGGCGCGGACGTGAGCGAGTACGCCCGTGTCATTCCCTTCCTCGTACATAGTTTTAACAAAACACGGTTCCATGACCTGATCGGTCTAAAAGTCGTGGCAATCGACGGCCAGCAGGTTATTGCGGTTATTGAGAAGTCGGAAAAGCTCCACGGCCAGCCGGGCCTGCTACACGGCGGCGTCATCTCGGCCTGTCTCGACGCCGTCGGCGGGTATAAGGCAGTCCACGAACTTTATCTTCGCGCGGACGACACAGACTTGGTGCTCATCGCGCAGAGGACTTTGAGACTTAGAACCAAAGACATAAACGTAGAGTATCTGGACGCGGCGAGGGGGGATTGGTATCAGATCGCCGCGTCTACTGTGAGTTACCAACTCGGGGCGATGGTTAACGAGATGACGATGGTGGACAACACCGGGCGACTAATAGCTAAAGGTGTCGCGCGGTATGTGGAATTGTCAGCCCTCGGAACACGGTAACTCGCGGCCCCGTCCCGGCGGGAGAGTCTTCGGACGGCGAGACCCGGAACTCTCTTCGCCCGCCGCCGTGACTCCCACATCCGGTGCCCTACGCCGAGCGAGTGAGCAAGAATGAGACAGGGCTTTTTCTTCTGGGTGTGCATCGCGGAGTCCGTTCTGTTTTGTTGTGTCCGCGCGGCCTACGAGGTGAGGGCGCGTCGCTCACAGGGCAGGGCCGAGTTCAAAGAGGGAAGAGGCCGCGCGGCGTTGCATTTGACCGGCAGCCTGCTGTTTGTCCTCACGCTGCTGACGTATACGCTTGCGCCGGCTCTGTTCGAGTGGGCGGAGCTCGCCCTGCCGGCTTGGTTGCAGTGGGTCGGGGCGGTGATGGGGGGGGCAAGTGTCCCCCTCATCTTGTGGGTTCACTCGGCTCTGGGCAGTAATTTTTCCACCACGCTGCACGTCCGGGACGAACACACTCTCGTCGTTTACGGCCCTTACCGTTGGGTGCGACACCCGATGTATACGGTACTTTATATGTACCTGATCGCGGTCTTTCTTCTGACGAGGAATTGGCTCGTCGGCGCGGTGTCTCTCGCCGCCCTGACGGCGATCATCTTCAGGCGGCTCCAGAAGGAGGAGGAGACCATGATAGAAAAGTTCGGCGACGAGTACCGCTGGTACATGCGACGCACGGGGCGCTTCCTCCCGCGGCCGGGGGAGGTGGCGAGGAGCGTCGTGGGCTGAGCGGCGTGCAGGAGCCGGAACCCGTACGCCGGTATCTACACGGAGGGGCGGTGCGAAAAAAGACCCCGCTTGTGGAACAGATGGACGCTGCCCTCGATTGTGCTGTTGATGGTGGAGTCTATGATCGCGAACAATAACCCGGCGCGCTGCTTGAAGCCGAGTTCGTCGAGCACCGCGAGCACCAAGTCTCGCGCGTATGCCCGTTTTTCGGGGCCGCTCAGCGAGAGGTAGGTCTCCGCCTGTTGCACCGCGGCGAAGACCACTTCGAGGAGCGCCAGCAGAGACCTGCGCCTCGTGCTGACCCAGATCAGCAAGTCCGCGACGCCGCGAAAACACTGGCCCTGATCTACTATCAATCCCTCACGCATGACCGCGTCTAACGCGGCCTGCACATCCGCGGGGACGACGAAGGGCCGACGGAAAGCCTCCCTGATCCGCCCGTAGACTGCCAGCACAATCAGCCCGACCGACCCCAAAGCTTGCCGCACGCGCAGCCAGACGCGGGCGAAGATCGCCCGACGCGTCTGCGAAGGTTGACTCTCGACCCACAGCCCGTAATGGTTCGCTATGAGGACGATAATGTCTATAGACCAATCAACGAACAGGTCTATGATTATCGGCTCGATGAATCTCGGAACGTCGGGGATGTCGAACCGCCTGTTGCGCATGAGGTACCGCGCGATCCCTTTCACCTCCGCCGCCTTCACACGGCCCAAACCCGGCGTCGGCCCGTACTTCTGCTCGGCGTGCTGAACGAGGACTTCGATCAGGTCGAACCAGACGACGAAAGCTCTCTGTATCTCTTCGTCATGTCTGGCGAGAAAGTTGAGCGTCTTCGTCAAGTCTTCGTCCAAGCCCCCTGCCAGAGCCATCCGCAGGAGCCGCCGAACCTCCCAGATGGTTTCGCTAAGCTCCGCGCGCCGCTCCGAGCTTTCGCGCCTGAAGAGCGCAAGCAGAACGGAAACGGGGAACATTGTCATCTCGCCGGCGGCCCGGCCCAGCCCTCGCGCGAAGTCCTCGGCGACAACAGGCAAGCGGGTGTGACTCATCGCAATCGCCTCCACTGGAAATAGGCCCACGCGTACAGGAGGAGCAGCACGACCCACAGAGGCCCCCTCAGGGAGGCCCCGAACAATTCGGGTAATTGAGGTGCCGTCAGAAGCAACGAGATGCCGACCGTCGTGATAGAGGTGACGAGCAACCGGAGGCGCTTGTTGCGAACGCGCCTGATCCGGGGGGTCTCCGAGATGTTCACCTTCAGCTCGAAGCGCCCGTCCGACAACTCAGACAAGATTTGTTGGAGCTGTCCGGGCGAATCCCGGAGCAGCAGGATGGTGTTGAGCAGCGTGTTTTCCAAGTTCTCGGGCTCGGCAAGACTGACCGCCTCATCCAACCGCAAGTCCTCGAAGAACTCACGCCCGACCGACCGCAGGTCGGCGCTCGCCCCGAGTTGGTTGGCGACGGCCTCTGCCGTCAGCAGTGCCCTGTACATCGAAAGGACTCTGGCCGGGACGTGTAACTTGTTGCGTCGCGCGGCACGCATCACGCCGACCATGCACTGCGCGACCGGGGAGCGTTCAGTCTCGTAGCGCGGGCGGTCGTGCTCCCTCGGTTCGGGCCGCTTCCGACCCAGACAGGCGCTCGTCTCGGCCATGAACTCCGCGCGGAACGCTTCCATGTTCGTATCCGGGCCTGCGACCAGAATGCCCGTCACGGCGCTGAACATGCGGTTCGCGTCATCGCCGTAGATGGCCGACAGAAAACGCATCTGCCGTTCGCGGACGGATTCGTCCAGCTCGTCGCACAGCCCGAAGTCCACGAAGCCGACGACATCGTCCGGCAACACGAAAAGATTGCCGGGGTGTAGGTCGGCGTGGAAAAACTGATAGCGAAAGATTTGCGTCAGGCTGGCGGTCATGAGGTTCTTCGCCAGCCGGTCACGGTCAACCCCCAGTAGGCTGAACCATTCTTCGTCCTCCGCCGGGTGCGCTTCGGCGCGCGCGGCACGTAACAAGTCGCTCACGGGCACGCCCCGAAGATACTCGGTGGTCAAGACGCGCGGGGTGCTGTAGTCCGCAAACGGCTGCGGCACTTTTTGAATTTGGCTGCCCGCGGCGAAGTCGTACAGTCGAGAGAGGTTTCTCAACTCGTGGCTCAGGTCCAACTCCTGCATCAGCCAGCCGGAAAGCTCCTCTACGACCTCGGTCGGCGACGCGATAAACGAACCGCCGGTCATCTCGAAGACGCGAGCCAACAACCGCGCTTTACGAAGGTCGCGGGCCACACGGGCGCGAATGTGCGGGCGCTGAATCTTGACCGCGACCTCCGTCCCGTCATGCAGGCGGGCCACGTGCGTCTGCGCCAGAGACCCTGCGGCCACGGGTCTCGGGTTGATGTAGGTGAAGACCTTGTCGGGCTCCCGTCCGAACTCCTCTTTCAATATCAACCTCGCCTCCGGCCAAGGGAACGGAGGGACGCGGTCTAACAAGCTGATCAACTCGTCACAGTACTCTTGGGGGACGATGTCGGGACGCAGGGCCAAGAACTGACCGATCTTGATGAACGTAGGCCCGAGACGCTCAAGGCGTCGTCGGAACGCGGCAGGTCTTTGTGCCACGCGCTCGTCCAAGGATCGCCGACCGTCTTTCAGGGTTTCGGTCATCTCGGCCTCGTCGCGGCGAGGGCGCGTGTGAGCAGGAGCGCCCCCAGACTAAGTGCGAGCACGCGCGCGGGCAGGGCCACATGGCCGACCGCGATGATCATCAGGGAGACGCCGACTGCGGTCGCGCTCAGCCACTTGGCGGAGTCGAGGCCGAGGGTGTGCGTCTCGGCAGCCTCTCCGACTGTGGGCCAGAGCCGCTCACTCTCCCCGAGCGACCCCTTCAGCAAGTCTTCGAGATGACCGGGCAGCCGTGCCCAAAGGTGAACTACCTCACTCGCCAGCGCCTTATCCGTAAGGACGCTCCTAACCCGCTCGGCAGGGCCGGGGCGGAGTTGCTTAAAGAACTTACGCAGTTCGCGCAGTAGGTCGAAGTGGCGCGACATGGTCAGCGCGCTATAGTCAAGCGAGTTCAAGGCCCGCCAGAAAATTAAAGTGTCAACGCGCATCCGCAGGCGGTGACGGCGCACGGCCGACAGCAACTCGCCGAAATACTTGCCCATAGCGCGCTCTTTGAACGTCGCCGCCGGACTTCTGGAAGACTCATACCAGCGGCGGAGGATTCCCGTCGCCTCCAGCTCGAACGCCCTCAGGTCGGTCTCCTCGGTCGGCGTCGCCAGCTTCAGGAAGTTTCGCACGCTCTGATTCAGGTTGCCGACGGCCGTGCTTTCGATGTAAGCGGCCAAGACTTCGCGCTGGTAGTCGGAGAGCCGGCCGAAAATTCCGAAATCAACAAAGGCTACGCGGTTACCGTCAAGAATCAGGATGTTACCGGGGTGTGGATCCCCGTGGAAAAAGCCGTCCACGAAGAGTTGACGCAGGCAAGCCTGCGCCATGTTACTGCCCGCCCGCCCGAAGTCGAGATTAGGCAGGCGGGCGAAGATCACCTCATCCCTTCCCTGCTCAGCCAGACTGAGGACTTGGGCTAAGCTGGGGGCGTCTATGAACTCCATCGTGAGAACTTTCCGGGTCGTCAGCTCCCAGTAGATGAGCGGGACAACTTCGTACTCGGCGGCATTGCGGCGCAGTCGCTCCGCCGTCCGGCCCTCGGTTATGAAATCCAGTTCCCTCGTAGTCCACTCGCCGAACTCGTCCACCACTTCTTTCAAGGATAACGTTCCGAATAACCTTAAGCGGTCGGCGAGTGAGGCGATGCGGCGCAAGTTGCGGAGGTCTGCTGCGAAGATCCGCCCGATGCCGGGGCGCTGGATCTTTACCGCCACGCGCTCGTTCGACCGAGTTCTCGCTTCATGCACCTGCGCGACGGAGGCCGCGGCTACGGGCTCGCGTTCGAAGACGGGGAAGAGACTGGCGAGGGGAGCGCGCAGTTCGGACTCGACGGCCGCTTTAACCTTCTCGAAAGGAACAGGCGAGACGTCCTCGTAAAGCTGTGCCAACTCTTGACACACTTCCTGCGGCACAAGGTCGAGGCGCATGGCTAAAAACTGGCCCAGTTTCAGATAGGTCAGGCCGAGTCTTTCCAGCGCCAAGCGAATGTTCTTCGGGTAGTCGCGGTCTTTTTGCCGCAGCCCGAGGAAGTAGCGCAGCAGCGGGGGCAGGCCGAAATTAAGTAGCAGCCAGAGAGGAAGCAGAGCGCGTCGAACGTCTAGGAATAAATCTTTCAATTTCAATCAAGGCCGGGCGGCCGGAGGTTGACCTACCACACACGATGCCGAAGAGTGCTTCACCAAGCCTCTCCGGGGGTTGCGGCCGCAGGGCTCGGGCCGAACCCTGCCCCGGGACGATTTACCCGCCCCTCAAGTTCTGTTAGACGCGCTTAGTATGAGTGTTCAGGCGACAGAACTATGGCGAGGCCCATGTATGCAAGTCCTGCCGGAAGACCGGCCGATAAGACAGGGCCTCTTCTACCGCCGGCACGCCCGAACGCAGCTTCGCACAAGGATATCCCGGCGTCAGGATTCGTTAGTCTCTCTGTAGCCTTCGTGAAGCTTATCGATCACTTTCCCCGGCATGTCGAGAGCTTGGTCAACGGCATTCATCATCCCGGAGTAGATGTCTTTCGGCAAATCGCTCGTCAGGTCGTCTTTCGAGTCTTTCTCATCCGGGCTGTTCCGCTGCGAAACCGTGTCCGCAAAGGAACTCAAGACGCTGCCCGCCAGACGCACCGACTCTACGCCGGCCAGCGCGACCCCGCGGATGACACTCCTGCTTTCGTTTACAGCGCGCTTGGACGTGCTCCTGCTCGTTTCGGATTTCTTGCCGCTCTTCCTCGACCTCTGTTTTTCAGAGTCCAAGTCTCTTTCGAGTTCTTCGACCCTGAGCCGCAGACGGGCTACTTCATCCTCAAGCTCTTGTTTGGTTTCCGGCATGATGTTTACCTCCTCCACTATCCACCCGGGTAGACCCGAGGGTTAGCTTTAAGAAAGACCATTAACGGGTAAACAGTTGCTTCCTCTTACAAGGCGGGGGACTGAGAAAAAGGAAACAACATGAGGCGCGTGTGGAGAGAATAGAACAGGTATCTTATAAAATCAAATAATTCGTCTCCCGACGGTGACGCGCTCGACGTAGACGTACAAGACTAACCTGAGTAGCAAGAAAGGCCGGGGTATGGCCGCTGGTCGGCTGTCGGGATGACTTCGGCAGTGTCGCACACGTACCGGATGGCGGACGTGACGGCCTGTTCAAGCCGTCGGGACATGTTGGTGCCCCCTCGACGGTGCCCGTGGTAATTCAGAGGCGGGCTTCTTTGCTCACATGCGCTGCGGAAATCTCACTGTACTGACCAATCGGCGTAATTTTATCCTCGCGGACAACCGATCAGGGCGCCGACGAGGGCCGTTGACCTCTTCGTTAGGTGCTACAACGCACGTCAAATGAGATAGCGCAGGTGCCCGCGATACCCTGCGCCGCGCCGCGCAGCCACGGTTTAGACGCCCCCGCTTGAGGCCCTGCTTGACAGGGCGGGCGGAGTAATTTTACCTTATCCGCGCTTCAACAATTCGGGGCTCTCTCCCACAGTCCAGCGACCGGCCACTCACCAAAAAGCGTCGTCACAGGTACGTGAAGCTACCTGAAACGACGCTCGCCCTGCCGACCTGTGACGGTGGTCTACCCCAAGTTCAAGTGTCTACGCAAGCAGATCTGTCGCGACGGAGTGCGCGCGGCGTAGCCCTTCACAGCGCCCGGAGTATCACGGCCGGGGTTGCGCTCGGGCTGCGTTCACGCGCGGGGTTTGCGTCCCGTTGACGCGTCCGCCCCGTTCGGGGATTTCCCGCGACACTCCGTTATAGAAGCAGGCCCAGTTCTTGGCGCAGGTCATGAGCTGGCCTCCGCGGAATTGTGCGCCCGGAGTTGTCGGCGGTGTGTGGTGTGCGGCGTGGGCCGCGCGGAACTGACACGCCGCCTGCGGCGAGGGCACATCCTTACTCTGTAGGAGAGCTACCAACAATGAAGAATACGATTCGCCCCTCTTCTCACGGCAGTCTCTTTAACATCCTGACGCTCGGCGGCCGTCTGCGCCCGGCCGGGCGCAGACGTTCCCCGTTGCAACGCCTCGGCCGTTCCCTCAGACGCAACTACGTGCGCGCGCTGAGCGCCGCGCTTGTCCTCTGTCTCCTTTCGTCGTCGGCGCCCGCCGCCCCGCTCGTCCTGCCCGGGATGGCGAGCCAGTTCAGCGCCGACGCCTCTTACTTTTTCCGCACGAAGGTCTGGGAGTTCTTCGCGCAGGTCGTCACCGGCCGGGAGAGGGCCGCGCAGGAGAAGCAGAAAGACCGCGACGCGCGCGTCAGCAAAATCGAGATCAGCCCCGGCGCCGTGACCCTCCAAGTCGGCCAGCGCATGTTCTTCGCCGCCACGGCCTTCGACTCGGACGGCGAGGTCGTGGGCGGCGTCAAGATCAGGTGGAGCGCGAAGGAGTTGACCGGGCGCAAACAGAAGAAGCGCGTCTCGTCCTCGGGCGAGTTCGTCTCGCCGGTCGAGGGCGAATTCCTCGTCACGGCCGAGGCGGCGAACGTGACGGGCGAGGTGACGGTCAAGGTCGTGAACGAGACCGGCCGCCCCGGCGCCTACACCGGCCAGCCCAAAGAGGGCGAAAAGCCCGTCTCGACCAAAGAGGTCTCCACCCGCGACAAGCCGCAGGAGATTTCCGCCAAAGCCAGAGGCGATAAGAAGGGCCGCCGGACGGCCGGGCGCGCGCGCCGCGGCGGCTCCGGCGAGGTGAGCATCGTCAAAGCCTCCTACAACCCGGCGGCCGAGCCGGCTGCGGTCGAGCCTGCCGCCGCCTACCTCATCGCGGGCGAGACGTGGGACGACACCAACTACTATACGGCCGACGACCCCGGCAACCTGCGCGGCGACCCTTCCAACCAGCCCGCCGAGTCGGGCGCCGGCAGCGGCAACTACCAGACCGGCGCGCCCGTCCTCGACCTGCCCGGCCGCGGTATAGACCTCAAGTTGAACCTCACCTACAACTCGCAGGTTTGGAGCAAGTCGGGCTCGCAGGTCACCTACGACATTGATCAGGACTGGCCCGCCGCCGGCTGGTCGCTCGGCTTCGGCCGCCTCATCAAGATGGGGACGAGCGGGAGCATGATCGTTGACTCCGACGGCACGCGCCACAGCTATACCGGCACGATGAACACTTATAGCTGGGGGAGCACCTTCACCGGCTACACCACCGACAGCACCTTCGTTGACTACTCTCACTCGGCCAACGCGCAGGGCGTCATCACCTACGCCTCCGCGCGCTACCCGAACGGGACGACCGTGCAGTACGGAGCGCCCGGACGCAACGCCGTCTACCCGACGCAGATCGTTGACCCCAACGGCAACTACATCACCATCACCTACCGCAACAACGCCGGCCCGGACATCCAGACCGTCACCGACACGCTCGGCCGCGTCGTCAACTTCCACTACGACGCCTCGGGGCTGCTGACGGCCGTGACCGGGCCGGGACTGAACGGCACCACGCGCACGCTGGTGCGGCTTCACTACCGCTGGCAGACGCTCGGCTACTGGTTCTCGGGACTCACGCCGAAGGTGCGCAGCCAGACGGTGCCGCTCATTGACGCCATCTACTACCCGGCGACGCGCACCGGCTTCTGGTACGGCGACGGCGACTCCTACTCCACCTACGGCATGATCTCGAAGGTGCAGGAGCAGCGCTCGATGGGCTTCTCGGCCGGCACGCTCACCGAGCAGGGCTACGTCACGCCCGGCACGGTGACGAGCCAGCGGGTTTACAACTACCCGACGGGCACGAGCGGTTACCTGACCGGCCCGCCGACCTACACGACGCAGACCGAGACGTGGGCCGGGATGGACACCGCGGCGGCCGTCACGCAGTACTCGGTGCAGAATAATTCGAGCCCGCGCGTCCTGACCATCACGCAGCCCGACGGCACGCGCAACGTCCAGTACTCCTACAACGCCCCGAACACTTGGTACGACGGCCTCACCTATCAGGACGAGTTGTACGACTCGGCCAACCGTCTCTGGCGCCGCTCGTCGGTCAGTTGGCAGCAGGGCGCTTACGGCTCCGTGCGGCCCGTGCGCAGCGAGACTACGGACGAGGTCGGGCAGTTGACGGCCGAAGAGTTCAGCTACGGCCCGCAGTACAATCAGGTGGCGGAGGTGCGCAGCTACGGCTTCGGCGGCTACCAACTGCTGCGTAAGACCGTCAGCGAGTACGAGAACAGCGCCCCTTACGTCAACCGCCACATCTTCAGCCTCGTCACATCCGTCACCGTCTACGACAGCGACGGCTACACGCGGCTCTCGCGCACGGACTTCCAGCACGACGGGGCGGGCTCGACGCTCACGGCCACGCCCGGCGTCACGATGCACAGCAGCGCGTCAGACCCTTACGCCCCGCAGTACTGGGTTGACGAGTACTGCTATCAGGACTGCTACGACCGCTCGGGCTACTACGACTGCTACGTGACCTGCGACCCCGGCTACTGGCAGACCGACTACGACCCTTCGACCGACTACCGCGGCAACATCACGCGGATCACGAAGTACGCCGACGCCGCCAACCTCGCCGCGCCGGTCGTCGAGACGCGCGCCTACGACACGACCGGCAACCTCGTGGCCGTCTCCTCCTCCTGCTGTGACGAGGCGCGCGACAATTTCGGGGTTGACACGCAGTACGCCTACCCGACCTCGCGGACGCAGGGGTCTGCCGACCCGAACTCCTCGGTGCGCGTCACGACCGGCACCACCTACGACTTCAACACCGGGCTGCCGCTGACGCACACCGACGCCAACGGCCGCGTCTCGACCACCGAGTTCGACGCCGCCGCGCTGCGCCCGACCTTCAGCCGCCTGCCCACGGGGGCCTACACGGGCTACACGTACAACGACGACCAGACGACCGTTACCGAGACCGTCTACCACGCGGGCGGCGCGGTGGCCGCCTCCTCCGTGAAGTACTTCAACGGGCGGGGCCAAGTCACACAGGATCAGACGCTGGCGGCCGGCGGCGCGTGGGACATCGTCTCGACAACGTATGACCAGTTCGGCCGCGTCTGGAAACAGTCGGCGCCCTACCGCAGCGGCCAGACCATCCAGTGGACGGAGAACTTCTACGACGCGCTCGGCCGCGGCTGGAAGGCCGTCGGCGCCGACGGCAGCGTCGTCGAGAGCTTCTACAACGAGTCGTCACGCCCGCCCGGCGCTTCCGCCGAGCAGGGACTGACGAAGCGCACGGTTGACGCGTGGGGCCGCGAGCGCTGGGAGCGCGCCGACGCCGCCGGGCGCATCGTCGAGGTGGCCGAGCCCGCCGCCTCCGGCTCCGGCTCCGTCTTCGCCGCCGGGGCGCAGCTCACGGGCTACCGCTACGACACGCTCGGCAACCTCATCGAGGTCAATCAGGGCACGCAGCAGCGCCGCTTCCGCTACGACTCGCTCGGGCGGATGACGCACCAGAAACTCGCCGAGGCCGCCGCCACCCTCGACGACGCCGGCACCTACGTCGGCGCCGGCTCTTGGAGCCACGTCTACGGCTACGACGGCCGCGGCAACCTC
>DATFHD010000025.1:0-2720 GCA_035248785.1 Pyrinomonadaceae bacterium
GCCCTCGCCGCGCTCGCGGTTGGCGGCCTGCTGCTGCGCCTGCTGCTGCGCGCGTGCCTGCGCCGCCGCGCGCGACTGCGCCGTGTCGCCGAACGAGAAGGCGCGGCCGACGCGGAGGTTGACGGAGAAGAAGCCGGGGCCCTCGCCGAAGTTGCGCGGGATGATGGTCTGGCCGGTCTTCGGGTTGATGTCGAAGTCGCCCCAGCGCGTGTGGCGCAGGTCGGCGGCCGCGGTCTGCGAGTCGGCGAAGGCCGGGCGGTCGTTGATGACGCCGTCGCCGTTGTTGTCAACGCCCGTGATGATGTTGAAGGGGCGCCCCGTGTTCGCGATGATGATCGGGATGAGCGAGAGCTTCGCCTTCGGCACGTTGATTGACGAGAAGAGGATGAAGCGGTGGCGCGTGTCGAAGCTCGTGCGCCCGTACTCGCCCGACAGGTCGTACTGGTTGACGGGGAAGCCGCCGAAGTCGGCGTTCGACTGGGCCTTGCCGAGCGTGTAGTTCGCCGTGAACGAGAAGGCGCGGTTGAACTGCTTGCTGAGGCTGATGTTCAACTGCTTCATGCTCTGCGTCGCAGAGGTCTCGTACTCGAAGACGTTGCCGAGCGCCGGGTTCGGCCGCAGGCCGCCCGTGCCCGGGATGGGCGCGTTGACGTTGCGCGAGCGCAGCACGTGGCGCGAGTCGTAGGTCGAGAAGAAGACGCTCAGGTTCGAGGTCTTCGAGAGCTGGCGCGTGACGATGACGCCGCTGATGTAGTTGTAGGGCGCGGTCGCGTCCGGCGCGAGCTGGCGCGTCGTCTGCGGCACGCTGAAGCCGCTCAACTGGTCAACGGTCGGCAGCGGCGTCGTGCCGGCCGCGATGCCGGGGAAGAGGCCGAGCAGGGCGCGCGCCTGAAGCGCCCGCGCCGAGGTGTCGGTCGCGAGCGGCGTGCTGATGATGAACTGCTGCTGGCTGACGCCGTTGAAGCGCTCGGACGCGAGCGCGATGCTCTCGGCCACGCGGTCGTAGAAGATGCCGAAGCCGAGGCGGACGACCGTCTTCGGCTGCTTGCCCGCGGCGCCGTCGGGCGACCAAGCGAGGTAGACGCGCGGGCCGAAGTTGAAGTTGCTGCCGATGTTCGTCTGCCCCTCGTAGCGCAGGCCGCCGCCGAGCGTCAGGTTCGGCCGCACCTTCCAGTCGTCCTGAATGAAGCCGCCGAAGTCGGTCTGCGTGATCTCGGCCAAGGGCTCGCCGCCCGCGATGGAGAACTGCGTGGGGAGCGCCTGCCCCGCGAGCGCCGCGCTGTACTGCGCGAGCGAGCTGAAGGTGAAAGTGCCGTTGAAGTTGTTCTCGGAGAAGTCAGAGACCTTGACGCCGCGCACGCGCGCGCCGAACTTGATCGAGTGCGTGCCGTGCGCCTTCGTCGTCGTGTTCGTCACCTCCCAGCGCGTCGTCTCGTTGAAGGAGTTGCCGACCGAGGCGCCGCCCGACGTGAAGGCGTCGAACACCTGCACGGCCAACGCCGTCGAGAACGGGTCTTGCGCGAAGCGGTTGCGTATGAACTGGAAGCGCGTCTCGTTGACGGTCGTCTTGTTGAGAATCGCGGTCTCGGTCAGTTGCAGCGTGTGGCCGCTCGAAGTCTGGTCGAAGGCGCGCTCGGGCAGAGAGTACTGCGAGACGCCCTGATTCAGGTCTGTGTTGTGGTAGTAGTTGTAGCGCGCGACCAGCGTGTTCGTGTCGTTGATGGCGTAGTCAACGCGCGGGCTGATGCTCCAGTTGCGCCGTGGCGTGAGCACGGCGAGGTTGAACTGGGTCGGGGTGCCCGTCAGGGAGTCGAGCACGAAGCCGTTGACGAGGTCGTTGTCGTCCGTCTCGCCGCGGTTGAAGTCGAGGAAGAAGGAGGACTTCTTCGGGACGATGGAGCCCGAGAGGTTGCCGTAGTACTGCCGCGCCTGAAAGGGCGGGCGCTTCGGCGTGAGCAGGAACGGGTTGCGCGCGTTCATGCTCTCGTCGTTGAAGGTCATGCCGGCGCTGCCGCGCAGTTTCTCGGTGCCGGGCTTCGTCAAAATCTGTATGCCGCCGAAGCCGGGGCGGTCGTTCTCGGCCGAGAGCGGGTTGTCGTTGATGCGTATCTCGCGGATGGAGTCGCGCGAGGGGATGCGCCCGCCCTCGAAGCCGTCAATCGTAATCTGCCCGCCGTTGGGGCCGGCGGCCGGGCCCGCGAGTGCCGACAGAGCGGCCGCGAGTTCGTCGGGGTCTTCGGGCAACGCCTCGATGTCTTTGCCCTTGAGGACAATCGCGCCGGGGTTGGTGTTGTCTATGTTGACGGGGCCTTCGGAGGCGACTGTCACCTCCTCCTTCTCAAGCGAGACGCCGAGCGTGATGGCGGGCAGCTCGTTCCGGCCCGCCTTCACTTCGACCTCAGCGTTCTCGTAGAGCGCGAAGCCCGTGGCGACGGCGCGGACGGAGTAGTGGCCGGGCGCGAGGCCGCCCAGCACGAAGGCGCCGTCGCTGTTCGTAACAACCGACTTCGACCTGCCCGAGGCGTCCGTCGCGGTCACCGTCGCGCCGACGATGACGCCGCCGAACTCGTCCGAGACCTGCCCGTGCAGAGTCCCGACGGCCTGCTGCGCCAGAGCCGCGCCGGCGCACGCCACCGCCAGAATCAGAAGCGCGACGCCGCGCCCGAACATCTTAAGAGTAACTTTCATGACCTGACCTTTATCCGAGGGAATGAAACTAA
>DATFHD010000026.1:0-51145 GCA_035248785.1 Pyrinomonadaceae bacterium
GGTCGGGCGCGACGACGACGGCGTTGGCGCCGTAGATGGTGTCGATGCGCGTGGTGAAGACGCGGACGCGCTCGTCCGTGTCCTTAACCTGGAAGTCGATGTAGGCGCCCTCGCTCCGCCCGATCCAGTTGCGCTGCATCGTCAGGACGCGCTCGGGCCAGCCGCCTTCGATCTCACTCATGTCCGCCAGCAGTTGCTCGGCGTAGTCGGTGATGCGGAAGAACCACTGCTCGATGTCGCGCTTCTCGACGGCCGCGCCGCAGCGCCAGCAGACGCCGCCCGAAGACTGCTCGTTCGACAGCACCGTTGACTCGGCCGGGCACCAGTTGACGGGCGAGACCTTCTTGTAGGCCAGCCCGCGTTCCAGCATCTTCAGGAAGAACCACTGATCCCACTTGTAGTAGTCGGGCCTGTGCGCGGCTATCTCGCGCCGCCAGTCGAAGCTGAAGCCCATGCGCTTGAACTGCCCGCGCATGTGAGAGATGTTCTGCTCCGTCCAGTCGCGCGGCATCACGCCGCGCTTGATGGCGGCCTGCTCGGCCGGCTGGCCGAAGCTGTCCCAGCCCATCGGGTGCAGCACATTGAAGCCTTGCAGGCGCTTGAACCAAGACAGCGCGTCGCCGATGGAGTAGTTGCGCACGTGCCCCATGTGCAGGAAGCCCGACGGGTAGGGCAGCATCTCCAGACAGTAAAAACGCTTCTCGCGCGCGGGGTCGCGCTCGGCCTCGAACGCGCCCGACTCGGCCCAGACCCGTTGCCACTTCTCCTCGATGCTCTCGGGGAAATACTTTTCGTCCATGATAGTCCCGCAGCCTTTCCTTTACCCTTACGGTAAACGACCGCCCCCGGCTTTCTCAAGCACGCAGGGGCTCGAACCTATTAACTTTTCTTTTTGATTGTCGCCCGGGAGTCTCGCCGCACCGCCCGCCGCGCGTACACACCCCGCGCGCGACGCCCGCCGTGCGGCTACGTAAGGAGGAGCTTAACTGGGTGGCCGAAACGCTTCATCTCAACTCGATCCCGCCTCGAAAGGTGGAGCCATATTAGCGCAGGATGGAGGGTATTTTCAACAACTTCACTTGACCGTGTACGTGGTCTTCTCTTTGCCGAGGAAGTCTTTGCCGGTCTTCTTGGTGACGAGGCCGGCGTGTTCGAGCTCGAAGTAGGCGCGCTGGACTTCGCCTTTGTCGGTGGAGAGTTTGCCCGCGAGCGAGGCGGGGGAGGGGAGGGCGTCGCCGGGGGCGAGTCGGCGCTCGCGTATGAGGGCTTCGAGCTGGTTGCGGATTTGGAGGTAGTGGGGGCCGCCTTCCGTTCGGTCTTTGAGTCGGATGTCCATCAGGCGGCCTCCTCCCGTTCGGCGGGGCTCGGTTCGACGAAAGAGCGCAGGGCTTCGAGGTTGCAGGCGTCGTCGCAGGTCTCGTCCGCGGGCGTCTCAAGGAGGAACGCGGCGTGTGCGAGGCGCGGGTGCGAGGCGACGCGGGCGAGCGCCTCGCGGCCGATGTGGCCGTGGCCGATGTGCCAGTGGCGGTCTACGCGCGAGTTGTAGGCGGCCTTCGAGTCGTTGAAGTGGACGGCGCGCACGTTCTCAAGCTTGACGTTCGCGTCGAGCGAGTCGAGCGCGGCGGCGAGGCCGTCCTCGTCGCGTATGTCGTAGCCGGCGGTGAAGGCGTGCGCCGTGTCGAGGCAGACGCCGAGGTTCAGCTCCGGGCACCGCCCCGCGATTTCGCGCAGGTGCTCGAAGCGGTGGCCGATGCACTCGCCCTGCCCGGCCGTGTTCTCAAGCAGGATTTTAAATCGGCCGAGTTCCAACCCGTCGCAAGCCTCCTTCAGGCTGTCGGCGCAGGTGAGTATGGCGTCGGCCTCGCAGGCGCCGCGCGCGCTGCCCGGGTGGAGGACGATGTAGTCGGCGCCGAGCACGAGCCCGCGCTCGACCTCTTCGCGGAAGGAGGCGACGGACTTCTCGCGCACGGCCGGGTCGGCGGCGGCGAGGTTGATGAGGTAGTTGGCGTGGATGACGACGGGGCCGACGCCCGTCAACGCGCGCACGCGCTTGAACTGCTCGACCTCCTCCTCTTCCAGCGGCCGCGCCTTCCACCCGCGCGGGTTGCGCGAGAATATCTGCACCGTGTCCGCGCCGAGCGACTGCGCCTTCAGGAGCGCGTTGTGCAGCCCTCCCGCGATGCCCGTGTGTAAGCCTATGCGCGGGCGCGTCGTCGCGCTGCTTCCGTTCGTGCTGCTCATCGGGCGGCGCTCCTCTCCACCTCTTCCATGACGCGCAGGACGTTGCCGCCGAGAATCTTAATCACGTCGTCTTCCGTGTAGCCGCGTCGCAAAAGTTCGGCCGTCAGGTTCGGCAGCTCCGCGACCGAGGAGAGGCCGGCGGGCGTGGCCGTGATGCCGTCGAAGTCCGAGCCGCAGCCGACGTGCTCGACGGAGGTGAGGCGGACGATGCGGTCAATGTGGTCGGCGACGCGCGCGACGGGGACGGGCGCGAGCCGCTCGGCGAAGACGCGCTCGCGCACGCGGTCGCCCGCGATGCGTCCCGATGAGCCCGGCCCGCTCGCGCCGCGCTCGGCCTCTTCGATGAGCGGACGAATCTCGCGCTCGATGTTCTCCTTTCGTGCCCGCCAGCCAATGTCGAGGAAGCCGGGATAGTAGACGACCGAGACGACTCCGCCCGTCTCGGCGACGGCGCGAATCATCTCGTCCGTCAGGTTGCGCGGAACGTCCGTGAGGGCGCGGCAGTTGGAGTGCGAGGCGATGATGGGCGCGCTCGAAGTCTCGGCCATGTCCCAGAAGGTCTTGTCCGAGACGTGCGACACGTCAACCATCACGCCGAGCCGGTTCATCTCGCGTATGACTTCGCGGCCGAAGTCGTTCAGTCCGCGCGCCTGACCCTCTGCGTCGCCCGACGAGCCAGCCCAAGGCAGGCTGTGAGTCCACGTCGGCGAGATGTAGCGCACGCCCAACTCGTAGTAGCGCTCGACCGACTCGATCTTTTCATCAAGAGCATACCCGCCTTCGAGCCCCAACAGCGCGGCGAGCTTGCCTTCGTCTTTGGCGCGGCGCACGTCGGCCGCGGTCGTGGCGAGCGTCCACGTCTCGGGGTGTTGCTCGGCGAGCGCGCGCACCAGCGTGATCTGCGCGTCGGCGCGCGCGACGGCCCTCTCGCCGCCCGTCCCGTAGAACTCGGGCTCGACCCAGATGGAGAAGAACTGCGCGTCGAGTCCGCCCTCGCGCATGCGCACGGCGTCGAGGTGCGTCGTCGTCAGGCGTGTGTTGATGTCTGCGCCCTCTTCGAGCATGAACTGCACCGTGTCGGCGTGCGTGTCCACGCAGACGGCGCGGCGTTGGACGGCGGGCGCGTCTTGGTTCGGAGTCTGTTCGGCGGTCAACTTAAACCCTTGTCCGGAGAATTTCGGTCTTGATTTCCGCCCGAGTATAACGCGAAGTGCGGCCGGACGCGGAGGCGCGGGCGTCGTCGAATTTTGTTCGGCGGCACAACATTCATCGGAACTTTCGCAACCTTGCCAAGCGAGTTCGGTTTAAGGTATCGTCAGTCCTTGAATACCTTGTTACACGAAATCATCGCGGTCACAAATCTTGTAAGGAAATTTACTCCGCCCCTCGCCGCACCCCGTCGGGACAGCCGAACACGTCTGGTAAAAGGCGGCGGCAGTGTAGCCGGGGCGGAGCTAAGGAGCTAGAGAGAGATGCCTAACGAAGACGCGACGAAGAAGGAGTTCAGCAAGAAGCCGTCAATCGCCCCCGAGGTCTGGCACGACGGCGAGTTCATCAAGTGGGATGACGCGCGCGTCCACGTCATGTCGCACGTCCTCCACTACGGTTCGAGTGTCTTCGAGGGCATACGCTGCTACAAGACGCGGCGCGGCCCGGCCGTCTTCCGCCTGCGCGAGCACATGCAGCGCTTCCTCAACTCCGCGAAGATTTACCGCATGACGCACACGTGGACGCTTTCCGAGTTGTGCGACGCCGTGACGGGCCTCGTCGCGCGCAGCCAGCTACAGCAGTGCTACGTACGCCCCATCATGTTCCGCTCGCTCGACGAGGAGCGACCCGCCTTCGGCGTCAACCCCTTCCCGAACCCGATGGCCTGCTACATCGGCGCGTGGGACTGGGGCAAGTACCTCGGCGACGAGGCCATCGAGCAGGGCGTGGACGTTTGCGTCTCCTCTTGGAACCGCCTGACGCCGAACTCGATGCCCGCGATGGCGAAGGCCGGCGCCAACTACATGAACTCGCAGCTCATCAAGATGGAGGCCATCATCAACGGCTACGCCGAGGGCATCGCGCTCGACGACCGCGGCTACGTCTCCGAAGGCTCGGGCGAGAACATCTTCCTCGTACACGACGGCAAGGTCGTCACGCCGCCGCTCGCCTCCTCCATCCTGCCGGGCATCACGCGCGACAGCGTGATCGAGATTTGCCGCGCGTTGGAGATTCCGCTCGTCGAGTCGGGCATCCAGCGCGCCGCGCTCTACGTCGCCGACGAGTTGTTCTTCACGGGGACGGCCGCCGAGGTCACGCCGATTCGGAGCGTTGACCGCATCTCCGTCGGCGAGGGGCGCCGCGGCCCCGTCACCGAGCGCATCCAGAAGGTCTTCTTCGAGATCACCTCGGGCGAGCGCGAGGCGCCCGGCGACTGGCTCACCTTCGTCAACGAGCAGAGGTCAGCGCAGGCGGACGCGGCCGCCGCGCCCGAGCGCAACGGCCACAACGCCGAAGCGCGCAAGGCCGCCACGCAGACGCCTTCCGGCGAGCCGCGCTCGGGCATCCACGTCACGCTCACCGAATAGGCCGGGGCGAACTTACCTTCGAGAGAACAGAATGGCCGGGGCCGCGCACGTCGCGAACCCCCGGCCATTCGGCTTTATTGCGGCGTCCGGCCTACTCGCCGTCCTCTACGGGCGCGTACTTCGCGTCTTTGACGAGTTCGACGGCGTGGAGGCAGTCGGCCCTGTGCTTGTAGCCCTCGCCCGAGACGGCGATGATGCGGGAGTTGCCCGAGACGAGCCGCCAGCGCCACTCGCCAGCCGAATCCTGATAGACGCGGAAGGACTTGCGCGCGCCCTCCTCGCTCAGCGACTCGGCCATGCGCTGCGCCTCGCCCTCGTAAAACTCTATGTCGCCCCGCGCCTTCGCGAGGTCGTCGTGGATGAGCGCCTCGTCCGTGCCGTGCTTCTTCGCCATCTCCGTCAACTCGGTGACGTAAGACCTGAGGCAGCGCACCTTCTCTTCGTAGGTCGCCCTGTTCGTGTCGAGCATCTGTTTTTGGTCGTTCACGGTCGTCCTCCTCGGATTTTGTGCGGGCGTGTATATCACGCCGGGGCGGCCTTGCCAATATTTTTGCGGGATAAATCATTGTTGACCATTGGCAAACCGGGCAGCTAGAATAATTCTGTAGCGGCCGAGGTGTCGGAGACGGCCGCCCCCGCAAATTCTGCCCCGCAGGCTCCTCCGCCGAACCTTCAGAGACTTTATGCCTGTCAAGATTGACGAACTCCTGCGCGCCGCGACGCAGTACGGCGCCTCAGACCTACACTGCAAGGCCGGCTCTCAGCCCTTCATGCGCGTCGGGGGCGAGCTGCGCCCGTTGGCGAACTCGCCGCGTCTGACGCAGGAGGACACGCTCGACATGGCCTTCTCGATGATGTCGAACCGGCAGAAGCAGCGCTTCAAGGAGATTAACGAGGCCGACATCGCCTACGGCGTCTCGGGGCTCGGGCGCTTCCGCGCCAACATCTTCCAGCAGCGCGGCACCGTCGGCATGGTCTTGCGCGTCATCCCCGACAAGGTTCGGACGGTGACGGAGCTGGGGCTGCCGCCCTCCGTCGAGCGCATCGCGGACGAGCAGCGCGGGCTGATACTCGTGACGGGGACGACCGGCTCAGGCAAGTCAACGACTCTGGCCGCGCTCATAGACCACATCAACGCGACGCGCGGCGGCCACATCATCACCATCGAAGACCCGATTGAATTTCTCCACCGCGACAAGAAGTCTTTCGTCACGCAGCGCGAGGTGGACGTGGACACGCGCTCTTTCGCGGAAGCTCTGCGCGGCGCGCTCCGGCAAGACCCGGACGTGATTCTCGTCGGCGAGATGCGCGACCGCGAGACGATTGAGACGGCGCTGACGGCGGCCGAGACGGGACACCTCGTTCTTTCGACTCTGCACACGCTCGACGCGACCGAGACCATCCGCCGCATCGTCTCTTCGTTCGAGCCGCACCTGCAAAAGTCCGTCCGCATACAGCTCGCGGGCATCCTGCGCGCGGTCGTCTCGATGCGCCTCGTGCGCGCGACCGACGGCGCGGGGCGCGTGCCCGCGTGCGAGGTGATGATCTCGACCGGCCTCATACGCGACTACATCATCAACGAGGAGAAGACCGCGCTGGTGCGCGACGCCATCGCCGCGGGCACGAGCCAGTACGGGATGCAGACCTTCGACCAGTCGCTCTTCACGCTCCACCAGTCGGGGCTCATCTCGATGGAGGAGGCGCTACGCGGCGCGTCGAACCCGGACGAGTTCCGCCTGAGAGTCGCCGGCATCCGCTCGGCCTCCGATCAGGCGCGCGAGGACATGGAGCGCGTCACAACCGTCAGCAACAGCGGGCAGCCGCGCACCTTCGGCTCGTAAGGCTCGAAAGCCCTCTCAAACAAAAACCTCAAAGGCTCCCTCAAAAAAATGAGCAGACAGAAGTGTGCGAACTGCGGGCTGGTGAACTTCGCCACGGCGGCGGAGTGCGGGCGCTGCGCCGCGCCGCTCGGGGCGACGTGGGCGGTCGCGGCCGGCGACGCGTCCGGAGCCCTCGAAGCACACGCGGCGGGCGAGGAAGTTCTGAAAGAAGGGAAGCGGCGGCGGAGTCTTCTCACGCGCGCGGCCGCCGTGCTGTGCGCGACCGCAACTGTGCTGCTCATGTGCCACGGCTCGCTGCTGTGGACTTCGCGTGCGGCGACCGTCGAGCAGCGCATAGAGGTGCGTCGCGCGGTGGATATCATCGAGCGGGGCGGATTCAAACGCGAGGCTTTCCTGCTCGGGCGCGTGACGAGCTTCCGCACTACGGACAACTGGTGGAACAACTACATGGGTCACGAGGAAGCCTACGCCTCCACCAACTTCCCCTTCGAGGTCGTCACGCTCTACTACGACTTCTTCAACTACCCCGTAGACGACGTGGAGCGCGCCGTCATCCTCCTGCACGAGGCGCGACACCTCTCGGGCGCGGGCGAGGAGGAGGCGCTCGTCGCGGTCTGGCGCGACAAGGCGCGACTCGGCTGGACGAAAGATAAGTACGGCCAGACGCGCGTCTGGAAGAACGTCAGCGAGTTCACACGCCGCAACGCGCCCAAACTCTTCGCCTGCGGGCCGGACGGGCAGCAGGACTGTTACGAGTAGAGGTTAGAGGTCAGAGGTTAGAGGTTAGTAGTTGCGGGTGACGCATCGCCCGTTTTCAACGGTGGCGACGGCCAGCGGCTTTCACTAACCTCTAACCTCCGACCTCTAACCTCTTCCCCTTTGCCATACACGGGGCGAGTTGTTAGAATTTTTCGCGCGCCGCCCCCGATGACGAAACGCTTTCAGGTCGTTTCGGTTTCCCCGCAAGAGTTCAGTTTGAGAGAGAGCGTCGGCAGGGGCAGGCGAGCGAGCCGTCATAGATGAAAGAGTGTCCGGCCTGCCATCGCTGCTTTCAGGATCACCTCAATCACTGTCCGAGCGACGGTGATAAGCTGAACTTTCTCATCAACCTCGACACCACGCTCGACGAGCGCTACCTGCTCGAACGCAAGCTCGGGCAGGGCGGCATGGGGCTCGTCTTCAAGGCGCACCACAAGTTTATCAAGACGCAGCACGCCATCAAGGTCATCCTCCCAGACCTCGTCGGCAACGACCCCTCGCTCGTCGCGCGCTTCCGTCAGGAGGCGATGGCCGCGGCCGCCATACGCCACCCCAACACCGTCAGCGTCACAGACTACGGCATCCTCAACGGCACGACTCCGTACCTCGTCATGGAGTTCGTCGAGGGGCGCTCGCTCCACGAGATTCTTTCGGAGCAGAAGCGGCTCGCGCCCGAGACGGCCGTCGAGATTATGCTCGCCGTCTGCGCGGGCGTCGCCGCCGCGCACAGGCAGGGCATTGTCCACCGCGACCTGAAGCCGCTGAACATCATGCTTCAGCCGGGCGTGCCGCCGGGCGAGAGTCTGAAGGTTCTCGACTTCGGGCTGGCGAAGATTAAGTCGGGCGAGCTGCTCGGCTCGTTCGTCGCGGCGCAGACGCAGGGGATGATGGGCTCGCCCTTCTACATGGCGCCCGAGCAGTGGCACGACGAAGACATAGACGCGCGCTCCGACATCTACTCCCTAGGCGTCATCCTCTACCAGATGATCGCGGGCGACGTGCCCTTCAAGGGCAAGAGCGTCCCCTCGATCATGCAGATGCACCTCAACACGCCGCCCGTGCCTCTCTCGGAGCGCGGCATCGAGGTGGAGCCGGCGCTCGAACAGGCCGTCCGGCACGCGCTGGAAAAAGACCCGGCGCAGCGCCCCGCGTCGGTCGAAGAGTTCGCGGCCGAGTTGCGCGCGGCGTTGCCGCAGTTGAACGGCAACGCCTCCTTGCGCGAGCCGGGCGCGGCGACCGTGCGCATCGGGACGGCAGACCTCACGGGCGCGCACGGCCGTCAGGGCTTCACGACGGGCACGGGGCCGGAGGCACCCGGCGGCCTCAAGACGATTGCGGGCGGCGCTGAGGCGCCGAACACGGGCTCGCTCGAAGGCGCGGGCGGTCTGCCCGGCTCGGTCACGGTCACGGAGATGCCCGCCGACGACGGCGAGGCTTCGGCGCGCGGCTCCGACACGGCACGCCACGACCCGGCCAAGACCGCCGGGCCGTTCGGCAACCTCGCGCCCGCCACCACTCAGCACATCCCTTCGGACGCCTCGACCGAATCGCTCTCATCTTCCGCCGCCGCGCAACTCCTCGAAGAGGAGCGCCTGCGCGCCGACGCCCTGCGCCGCCAGCAGGAGGAGGAAGAGGCGCGCGCACGCCAGCAGCAGGAAGAGCGCGAAAGGCTCGAAAGGGAAGAGCGCGAGCGCCGCGAGGCGGAAGAGCGTGAACGGCGTGAGGCGGAGGAGCGCGACCGGCAGGAACGCGAGCGGCGCGAGGCCGAAGAGCGTACGCGCCTCGAAGCCGAAGAGCGGCAGCGTCAGGCCGAGGAACTTCGTCAGGCGGAAGAGGCGCGGCGGAGGGCCGGGGCCGAGCAGCAGCAACAGGTCATCACCCCGACGCCGCCTTCGCGCCTGCCGCTCATCCTCGGCGGCGCACTCGTCCTGCTCGTGCTGCTCGGCGGGCTCGGCGTCGGCGGCTACTTCGTGCTCCGCAAGCTCGGCGCGTCGAACACGAACGGCACGACCAACGCGAATCAGACCGTTAACAGGAACGCGTCCGCGAACTCGAACCGCGCGGCCAACTCCAACAACGCGGCGAACGCGAACACGGCCAACGCGAACTCGACGCCCGGCGGCGTGCAGACGGGCGCAGACCTCGTCTCGCTCCCCGGCGGCACGATTCAGGTCGGCCGCTCCGACGTGCCGCAGATTACGGACGAGCTGAGGGCGACGCGCGCCGGCTACCTGCTCTGGGTCTACAGCCAGTGGCCCGCGCACACGGCGACGGTCGGCGCCTTCTCGATTGACCGGACGGAAGTCACCAACGCCGAGTACGCCGAGTTCGTCCAAAAGACGGGCCACTCGGCCCCGCCCGGAAGCGAATGGGCGGGCGACAAGCCCGCGCCGGGCATGGAACGCATGCCCGTCGTCAACGTCAGCTTCGACGACGCGAAGGAGTTCGCCGCGTGGCGTTCAAAGCGCGACGGCGTGACCTACCGGCTGCCGACGGAAGAAGAATGGGAGTACGCCGCGCGCGGCGGCGACTCGACGCGCGTCTTCCCTTGGGGCGCGGAGTGGGTGCAGGGTTACGCGAACCTCGCGGGCGCGGGCGCGGCCCCCGTGGGCTCGTTCCCGCTCGGGCGCACGCCGCAGGGCTTGGACGACATGATCGGCAACGTCTGGGAGTGGACGGCCTCCGAGGCTTCGATGTACAAAGGTAACGACCGGACGGCGCTCGCGCCGACGGATCGCGGCAAGATGGTGGTGCGCGGCGGCTCGTTCAAGAGCCGCGCAGACGGCGACGAGCCGGTCACCGTCACCGCGCGGCGCTGGTTCGCGCGCGAGTTCCGCGACCCCGTCCTCGGCTTCCGCCTCGTGCGCGACGGTTCTTGACGACGGACTGATTTTTAAAGGGCAGTGATTATTATGAAGATGTCGGAAAAGAAGAGAAGCTTCTGGACGAAGGGCCGCGTAACATTCATGGCTTGCGTCTTCGCCGCGACGGCGCTCGCCGCCTCAAGCTGCAAGTCGGACGATACGGCGAACCTCTCGGCCAACAACCGCGCCCCGCAGGCGAACGCGGGCCAGCCGAAGGTGACCATCACGCAGCAGCGCGGCGCGCAGCCGTCGCAGCAACAGCCTCAGCAACCGCCGCAGATGGAGACCGTGCCCGCGCAGGTCTGGGACGCGGAGATTCAGTCGGTTGACGGCGAGAAGTTCCGCCTCTCCGACTTTAAAGACAAGGTCGTCGTGCTCGACCTCTGGGCGACTTGGTGCGGCCCCTGCCGGCTCGAAGTCCCGCACCTCGTCGAGATGCGCAACGAGTATGCGGACAAGAACGTCGAGGTCATCGGCCTGACGACCGAGAGCCCGCAGACCGACGCCGACAAGGTGCGCGACTTCGCCAAGGAGTTCAAGATTAACTACCGGCTCGGCTACGCGCGCGCCGACGTGGCGCAGTCCTTGATGAACGGCGTCTACAGCATCCCGCAGACCTTCGTCATCGCCCCCGGCGGCCGCATCGTCACCAAGTTCCGCGGCTTCAGCGACCGCATCCCCGACATGATCCGCGCCGCCGTCGAGAAAGCCAACACCGAGAAGACGGGGGACTGAGGAAGTAGGCAGGTAAGACATCCCCGAAGGGGATGAAGGCAATAGCCGGGGGCAGAGCGAACGTAAGTGAGCGCCGCCCCCGGTTACGGACGATAAAAGAATCCGACCCTGAAGGGGTCGCACCGTGTAACGCCGTGCGACCCCTTCAGGGTCGGAATTATTTTGTTCGGCTGACCGGGGGTGGCGCTCGCCTTTGGCTCACTTACCCCCGGCTATTATCTCTGTCCCCTTCGGGGACTAACTGCCTACTGCCATCTGCCTACTGTCTACTCCCCTCTCACCTGTTCCCCCCGCCGCGCACGTCCATGCCGCCGGAGGGGAGGGGGAGCCTGCCGTCCGCGCCGCGCGTGAGCGCGATGAAGTCCGCGTCACGGAGCAGCGAGGAGAAGACGGCGTCAACGCGCGCCTCCATCATCTCCTTGGAGCGCACGGCGCGGTAGCGCTCGAACTCGAAGAAGTGGCGCCTGAGCATCGCGAGCGCCTTCTCGCGCTCGCCCAACTGCGCGTAGACGGCGGCTAGGTTGTACGAGGCGGAGAGCAGCCCTTCGTTCTCTCGCGCGATCTTCAAAGCCTCCTCGCCGCGCCCGTCGCCCGCCATGAAGGCGGCGGCGAAGATCAGGTTGTAAGGGTCTTCCGGGTCGTACGCCAGAGCCTTCTCGACGTACCGCTCGCTCTTCGCGCGGTCGCCCTCGGAGTTCCAGTACACGGCGAGGTTGCGGTAGGTCAGCGCCAGCGGGTACGTGCTGACCGAAGTCTCCATCAGCCGCAGCCCCTTCTTGAAGTCGCCGTTGTGGATGGTCATCTTCCCCAGCCCGTGCTGTGCGACTGCGCGCGAGAGCGGGTCGGCGGGCATACGTAGGATGGCGTCGAAGACCGCGTACGCCTTGCCCCACTCGCCCGTGTGGTGCCGGTACAGCTCGCCGAGGTAGCGCAAAGGCGTCGGGTCGGCCGGGTCGAGGCGGTGCGCCAGACTGTAGAGCCTCTCGGCCTCGGGGTAGCGCGCGGCCGTCTCGGCTTGGAGACCGTCGTGCATCACGCGCTCGATGCGCGCGCTCTTGTCGGGGTCGAAGACGGGGAGGGGGGCCGCGGCGTTCGTCCCGCCGGCGACCTCCTTCACGCCGAGCTTCTTCAACTCCTTCGCCGCGTCCTTCGCCTTGGACGGGAACATGCACTTCTGTTCGAGCACTGGGCGGAGCAGTTCGACGGCGGCCGTCGAGTCGCCGGCCTTCGCCTTCTCCCTCGCCTCTTTCAGCTTCGCGTCGAGCGCGCTCTCGCGTTGCTTGACCTCGGTCTCGACCAGCTTCTCGACCTGCGCGACCTTGAGAATGCCGCCCGCGTTCTCGGCCTTGCCCAAGGGCGAGCCCTCGGGCGTGGCGAGCACGGCCACGGGCGGCTTCGAGTCGCCGACCAGCTTCTGCCCCTCGGGCGTGTGGAAGTCCGCCAGCTCCATCGAGACGCACTGCGAGGCGTAGAGCGAGAGCGTCCGCGACTCGCGCAGGCTCGACTTCTTCAGCTCGTCGTTGCTCAGAGGGAACCAGTACAGGACGAGCCCCGCCGGCCGCGGGTCTTTCGCCTCGCGGACTTTCCAAGGCACGTAATAGACCTGCGGGCTCGTGGAACTGCCGGAGGACATGCCGCCCCCGCCGCCGCCCCCGCCGCCACCGCAGGTGGCGAAGGCCGGGGAGAAAGCAAAGAGCGTGACGAGGAGCAGCGACAGAAGGCGTGTGACGGGGGATTTCATGGCGGCGGATTGTAACACGGCTTGCAGGATGAGATAAGGCCCGCTCTTCGCTGGGAGCGCGGGCACCCTACAGCCCGCCTTGAGGGCCGCAGGCGCGAAGACGCAGAAGCTTTAACCTCAAGGTTAAGGTTAAGAGAACGACGGTCAGCGTGCTGGCGCACGCTTGCGGGCAGGGATGCCCGCGCTCCCAGCTAAAGAGGGCATTGTTTCAGTTCGCAAGTCCGTATAACAAAGCGCCAACCCTTCACTGTTCCCGTTGCTCTTCGAGCTCGCGCTCGCCCTCTTCGCGCAACTCGCGGCCGGCGCGCTCGGCGTCCTCGTCCTGTAGCCCTTGGCCGACGGCTTCGCGGGCGCTGCCCTCGATGCGCTTCATCTCGGCCTCGACGCGCCCCTCGACCTCGTCCACCGGCGCCTGCTCGCGCGTCTCCGTCTGCGTCACGAACCCGTCTTTCGCGTCCTCAGTCACGGTCTTCACCCTTTCCTGATGATTGCTGCCTTGGGGGTTTTGAGCGTGCATCCTCTCATCCCCGGAGCCCGCCGGTCAAATCGTTTGCCCGCCGCGCGCGGCTTGACATATACTCGCGCGCGACTTCTCCCCGCGCGCCGCGCCGACCCCAACGGCGCGTCCGAGCGCGCGGCCCCGTACAAAACAAGGAGGTATCCCCCGACGTGTCAGACGAAATCCGCCGCCTGCTCCGCAACGGTCAGGAGACGATCATCCGCACGTGGACTGAGAAGGTCACAGCAGACCGCCGCATCAACTCCGACGCGCGCCTCTCCTACCTGCAACTGGTTGACCACATCCCGGAGATAGTCGAAGAGCTGCAAGACGCGCTCGCCGACGGCAGCACAGGGGCGCCGATGCTCGCCGAGGGGCGCAACCACGGCCGCCAGCGCTGGCGGCAGGGCTACGAGCTGAAGGAGGTCGTGAGGGAGCTAACGCTTCTGCGCGCAACGCTCGTAGAGTTCATCGAACTCTACCGCGGCGCCATCCCCGTGCGCGCGCCCGAAGACCTGACGCGCTCCTTCAACCGCATTAACCTCTTCATGGACGACGAGATTTACCGCACGGTCGAAGCCTACCTCGACGCCTCGCGGAACCCGCAGGCGAACTGAAGGCCCGCGTGCGTCGGTCAAAAAAGTTGACGGAAGACATTCTCGGCTCCGCTCCCAAGGCGGGGCCGAAATTTTTTTCGCGCGGGGACTTGACTCTGTAGTCGGCTACAGGGTCTACAATGTCCCTGTCATGAGAAACGCACACGCACACACGAGGGCAGAGGGTCGCGCGGCGCGCGGCGCAGCGTTACGCATCGGCGAGGTCTCGCGCCGTTCGGGCGTCGGCATAGAGGCTTTGAGGTTCTACGAGCGGCGCGGCCTGCTCGGGCGCCCGTCGCGGACGGAGTCGAACTACCGCGTCTACGACGAGACCGTGTTGGAGCGGCTCGACTTCATACGGCGCGCGCAGGCGGTCGGCTTCACGCTCGACGAGATCAGCGAGATTCTGGCCGAGAGCGCCGACGGCCGCTCGCCCTGCCGACACGTGCGCGAGCTCGCACGCCGCAAGCTGGAAGAACTCGACCGCCGTCTGGCCGAGCTGCGACGCCACCGCGCCGAACTCGCGCGCACGCTCGCCGACTGGGACGAGCGCGGCGAACAGGAGGGCCACGTCTGCGGCCTCATCGAGCACAGCACGCTCGACGCGCCCGCGCCCGAACCCGTCAGGCCGAAGCGAACAAGGGGGAGCAAGTGAACGCGACGGAGACTGTCACAAAGCCGGCGGCGGCCGGCGAGACTTTTGACGCGGACGGCGAGGTGTGCCGCGTAGACCTGCCGATAACGGGAATGACCTGCGCCGCCTGCGCGCGCCGCATCGAGCGCGGCCTCTCGAAGGCCGAGGGCGTGAAGTCGGCCAGCGTCAACTTCGCGACCGGGCGCGCGAGCGTCGAGTTTCTTGAGGAGGCGACCGACGCGCGCGCACTTCGCAAGAGAGTCGAAGAACTCGGCTACGGCGTGCTCGACGTGAACGAAGGCGCCGCGGGCGTCGAAGACGTTGAAGAGCAGGCGCGTCAGGAAGAGCGCCGAGACATAGCGCGCCGCTTCACGGTCGCCGCCGTCCTCAGCCTGCCCGTGCTCGTCATCGCGATGTCGCACGGCGCAGTCGCGCTCTTCGACGTGCCGTGGATTAACTGGCTCCAACTCGCCCTGACCGCGCCCGTCGTCATCTACAGCGGCGCCCCCTTCTATCGCGGCGCTTGGGCCGCGCTCAGGCACCGCGCCGCAGACATGAACACGCTCATCGCGACGGGCACGGGCGCGGCCTTCATCTACTCGCTCGTCGCGACGGTCGCTCCCCAACTCGTTATGACGACGCCGACGGGCCACGCCGAAGGGATGCAGATGAGCGGCGGCGCGATGCCGCCCGTCTACTTCGAGGCCGCGTCGGTCATCATCGCTCTCATACTGCTCGGCCGACTGCTCGAAGCGCGCGCGAAGGGGCGCACGACCGACGCCATCAAAAAACTTCTTGGACTGCGCGCACGCACCGCGCGACTCGTCCGCGCCGACGGGACGCATGAGGATGTCGCTATAAAAGATGTAGTGCCCGGCGACCTGATTCTCGTGCGCCCCGGCGAGAAGGTTCCGACCGACGGCGTCGTTACGGAAGGCCGCTCGTCCGTGGACGAATCAATGCTGACGGGCGAGAGCCTGCCCGTCGAGAAGGCGCCGGGCGACGAGGTCGTCGGCGCGACGGTCAACCGCACGGGCAGCTTCACCTTCCGCGCCACGCGCGTCGGGCGCGACACGGTTCTCCAACAGATCGTCCGCATGGTCGAGGAGGCGCAGGGCCGACGCGCACCAATCGCGCGGCTCGCGGACGTTATCAGCGGCTACTTCACGCCGGTCGTCATTATCGTCGCCGTCGTGACCTTCGTCGTCTGGTTCATCGCCGCGCCCGTGGACGTGCGGCTCACGTCGGCGCTCGTCCACGCCGTCGCGGTGCTCATCATCGCGTGCCCGTGCGCTCTGGGCCTCGCGACGCCGACGGCCGTCATGGTCGGGACGGGGCGCGGCGCGGAGGTCGGCGTACTCATACGCGGCGGCGAGGCGCTTGAGACGGCGCACAAGATTCAGACAGTCGTACTCGACAAGACCGGAACGATAACGGAAGGGCGGCCCGGCGTGACCGACGTTGTCGTGGCGGACGGCTTCACCGAGGACGAGGCGCTGCGCCTCGCCGCCTCTGTCGAGCGAGCGAGCGAGCACCCGCTCGGCGAAGCCTTTGTGCGCCTCGCGTCGGAGCGAGGGCTCCGGCTGTCGAAGGTCGAGAGCTTCGACGCGTTCGCGGGCCACGGCGTCGAGGGCTCGGCGGAAGGCCGCCGCGTGCTGGTCGGCAGTCGAAGATTGATGGAGGAACGCGGCGTCAGTCTCGACGGGCTTGAATGGCGCGCGGCCGAACTCGCCGCGGAGGCGAAGACGCCCGTCTACGTCGCGTTTGACAGACGAGCCGCGGGGCTCTTCGCCGTCGCGGACACTGTGAAGCCCGAATCGTCAGAAGCAATCAAGGCGCTTCGTACGCTCGGCCTCGAAGTCGTCATGCTGACGGGCGACAACCGCCGCACGGCCGAGGCCGTGGCGCGTTCGGTCGGGATCGAGCGCGTGCTCGCGGAAGTTTTGCCCGAGGGCAAGGCCGACGCTGTGAAGGCTCTACAGGCCGAAGGCAAGCGCGTGGCGATGGTCGGCGACGGCATCAACGACGCGCCCGCGCTCGCGCAGGCAGACCTCGGCATCGCGATGGGCACGGGCACCGACGTGGCGATTGAGGCGGCCGACGTGACGCTCGTCCGCGGGAGCTTAAGAGGCGTGTTGACGGCGATAAAACTCTCGCGCCGGACGATGCGCGTCATCAGGCAGAATCTCTTCTGGGCGTTCGTCTACAACGTGCTCGGCATCCCGCTGGCGGCGGGGCTCTTCTACCCCTTCACGGGCTGGACGCTCACGCCCGTCTTCGCCAGCGCGGCGATGGCGCTCTCCTCCGTCTCGGTCGTCACCAACAGCCTTCGCCTGCGCCGCGTGAAGGTCGGGAAAGGATAAAAGCGAGTCATGGATACGACGGAAATCATCGTGCTGACGGGCGGCGTGCTGCTCACAGGCTTCGTCGTCTGGTTCTTCTTTTTTAGTGAGCGCGAGCAGGCGCGCGCCGAGTCGGACGCGGGCGGCGTGCAGAAGATAAAGGTGACGGTGAAGGGCGGCTACACGCCCGACGTGATTGTCTTGAAGAAGGGCGTGCCGGCCGAGCTGGACTTCTACCGCGACGAGGTGTCGTCTTGCAGCGAGGAGGTCGTCTTTCCAGACTTCGGCCTGAGCCGCCGCCTGCCGGCCTTCAAGACGACGACCGTCCGCCTGACGCCCGAGCGCGAGGGCGAGTTCAACATCACCTGCGGCATGAGCATGCTGCACGGCAAGCTGGTCGTCGAGGCGTGAGGTCGCGGGGTGCGAACGCGCGTAAACAGTCAAGGGGGATTCATGGGACGTTCTTTCAGCATTAACTTCATCATCCGCTTGGTGGCGCTCGCGGCGACGCTCGCCGTCGGCTCCGCGCAGGCGTCGGCGCAGCACGAAGGTCACACGCACCACCCGCAGCCGACTCCCACGCCAACCGCGCCGAAAGCTGAACCGGCCCCGACGCCGACGATGCAGCCGACGCCCGTGCCCACCCCGACTCCCACGCCGTCAACGATGCAGCACGACGCGCACGCGGGGCACGAAGGGATGACGGGCGGCGAGGGTGGTTCGTCGCACGCAGGCGGCATGGCCGGCATGAGTCATGGGGACGCGGGCGGGCTGATGGTGATGTCGGGCGGCGGAATGGGCGTGCGCGTCGGGGCGAGTGCGTCGAACGTGATGCCGATGGGACAGATGGGCTCGGGGACGGCGTGGCAGCCCGCTTCGTCGCCGATGTACATGTGGCACTGGATGAAGGGCGAGTGGCTTGTGATGCTGCACGGCGAGGCGAAGCTCGGCGTGAATCATCAGGGCGGGCCGCGCGGCGTGACCAAGTTCGAGTCGCAGAACTGGATTATGCCGATGGCGTTCAGGCGTGTCGGGCGCGGCACGCTTCAGTTGCGAGGGATGTTCAGCGCCGAGCCCCTGACCTTCTCGGGCGCGGGCTCGCCGCAGCTCTTTCAGGCGGGCGAGGCTTACCGCGGGCGCGCGCTCGTTGACTTCCAGCACCCGCACGACCTCTTCATGGAGATGTCCGCGACCTACACGCTGCCCTTGGGCGAGCGCGGGACGTGGTTCGCGTACGTCGGCATGCCCGGCGAGCCGGCGCTCGGCCCCGTCGCCTTCATGCACCGCGCGTCGGCGTCGGAGAACCCTTCGGCGCCGCTCGCGCACCACCTGCAAGACTCGACGCATATCTCTTACGGCGTCTTCACCACGGGCTTCACCTACCGCTGGCTGAAGCTGGAAGGCTCGCTCTTCAACGGGCGCGAGCCGGACGAGCACCGTTACGATTTGGAATTCAACCCTTGGAACTCGCGCTCGCTGCGCGTGAGCGTGGCGCCGAGTGAGAACTGGGCCGTGCAGTATTCCTACGGCCTTCTGAAGAACCCGGAGCAGCTTGAGCCGGGCGACGTGCGGAGGCAGACGGCTTCGGTGCAGTACAACCGGCCGCTCGCGCGCGGCAACTTCGCGGCGGCGCTCATCTGGGGGCGCAACCGCAGCGAGCACCACGGCGGCGTCTCGCGCACGAACGGCTACACGGCCGAGGCGACGCTGAACTTTCTGGATAAGAACTACGCCTACACGCGCCTCGAACTCGTGGACAGGGAGTCTCTGCTTTCGCACGACGAGCTGCACGGCTCAGGCTTCCGCGAAGGCGAGCACCCGCAGTTCCGCGTCGGCGCCTACACGTTCGGCGCGGCGCGCGACCTCTGGAATACGGAGAAGTGGTCGGTCGCGCTCGGCGGCGACTTCACCTTCTATTCAAAGCCCGGCGTACTCGACGCGCTTTACGGACGCGCCCCCACTTCGTATAAACTCTTCCTGCGCGTACGCCCCGGAAAGATGAAGCACTGAAGAGGGAAGGGGAGCGAGATGTTTAGATTCAACCGAAACGTCTTGACGACGCTCGCAGTCGTGGCGGCCGTTTGCTGTGTCTGCGTGACGGTCGAGGCGCAGCGGCGGCGTGTCGCCGTCATCCAGCGCAAGCGCGTGGCCGACGCCGCGCGCCACTCGAACGAGGCGGCCGAAGTCCTGCGCAGGATAATGTCTGTGCCCGAGAAGGAGATTCCGCGCGACCTGCTTGAGAGCGCCGAGGCCGTCGCCGTCTGCCCCGGCGTACTCAAAGCCGCCTTCATCGTCGGCGGGCGCAAAGGCGACTGCGTCATCAGCCGCCGCACGCTCAAACGCCAGTGGGGCGCGCCCGTCTTCTACAACATGGCGGGCGGCAGCGTCGGCGCGCAGATCGGCGGCGCGAAGACCGACTACATACTGCTCTTCATGAACCCGGCGGCGCTCGGCGGTTTGATGAACGACAAGTTCGAGATCGGCGGCGAGGCCGAGGCCACGGCCGGCCCCGTCGGCCGCGCGGCAGGCGCCAGCACCAACCCGCGCCTGAACGCGGGCATCCTGACCTACTCGCGCAGCAAGGGCGCCTTCGTCGGCGTCTCTCTGAAGGGCGTGGCGATCACGCCCGACAACGACCTTAACGAAGCCTTCTACGAGCGCAAGGCTTCCGAACTGCTCGACGGTCAGGAGGACACGCCCGTCCCGACGCAGGTGCGCGCCCTCCCGCTCGCGCTCGCGAGATATTCCGTACGCCTCCCGAATAAATAGCTGTTGGCTTTTAGCCGTTGGCTTCTGGCTTGTGGCATCCTGCGCCCGGCTGTTCTGTGTCTAACTCAAAGCTAACAGCCGACGGCTAAAAGCTAACGACTAATAGCCAACAGCTACCAAGGAGACTTTCTGCATGAAGCTTTCGACCCGTGTGTTTATGCTCGCGGCCGCGTGCGCGCTGGCCGCGAGTTCCGTTGTTCCCCTTAACGTCTCGGCGCGGCAGGAGTCGCGCGAGCGCGTGGCCGTCAAGCCTTCGGCGAAGGCGAGCCCGAAGCAGCAGAGGGACGCGACGAAGAAGGCCGAGTCGGCCTCGCGCGTCTTCGAGCAGGTGATGGGCGCGCCCGACCGCTCGATTCCGAAGGAGCTGCTCGACCGCGCGGAGGCCGTTGCCGTCTTTCCGGGGATGCTCAAGGCGGGCTTCGTCGTCGGCGGGCGCGGCGGTAGCGGCGTCATCAGCCGGCGCGTCACGGGCGGTTGGAGCGCGCCCGCCTTCTTCAAGATGGGCGGCGCGAGCGTCGGCCTACAGATAGGCGCGGCCAAGACCGACCTCATTCTCCTCTTCATGAACGAGTCGGCGCTGAAAGGTCTGCTGGAAGACAAGCTCGAAGTCGGCGGCGAGGCGAGCGCGGCCGCCGGCCCCGTCGGGCGCGCGGCCGCGGCCTCTACGAACCTCACGCTCGACGCGGGGATACTTTCTTACTCGCGCAGCAAAGGTCTCTTCGCCGGCCTTGAGCTGAAGGGCGCCGTCATCAACCCCGACAACAACCTCAACGAAGCGCTCTACGGCCTCAAGGCACGCGACATCCTCACCGGCGCGAACAAGGTGCAGATGGCCGACGTGCTCCCCGGCGTCATCACTTTCCCGAACACGCTCGGGCGCTACTCGGTCAGATGATTTGAAATCTCAAATTTGAAATTGTAGAAGGGGGTGTGGCGGCGCGGGTGGACGCGACCGCCACGCGGCACAGTCCGCCGTGCCCTTTCGACAGACGTGCCGATAAGGGGCGAGGCGGCTGCCCTGTCGCGACTCGCCCCTTTCTTTAAATTTCGTTCTTCAGTTCCGCGCGCACGCGCCTTCGAGCAGGCGCGCGGCCGTCTCTGCAAGGCTGAAGACGCCCCGCGGCTTCCGCAGGAAGGCGTCCACGCCCGCGCGCCTCGCCTCGGGTTCGACCTCCGAGGCCGTGAGCATGATGATGGGCGTGTGCGAAGCCCCGGGCAGTGCGCGCACGCGCCTCGCCAGTTCCAGCCCGTCCACGCCCGGCAGCGTGAAGGAGAGGATGAGCAGGTCGAAGCGCGCGCCCTCGCCGAGACGGCGCAGCGCCTCGTCGCCGCGCGCAAAGACCTCGACGCGCCACCCTTCGGCCTCAAGCGTCTCCCTGACGGCGTCGGCCACGGCCGCGGCCTCCTCCGCGTAAAGGATGGACGCCTCAAAGCCCCGCCGCCGTGCGTCTCTCATCTGAAAGCGCCGCCTTTGCAAGTCGTGTTGTTGAAGTTAAAGGGTCGTGTGAGGCTTCGCGTCTCCCAGCCCGCACCCCTGCGGGCCTCCCGCAGAGGGCACACGCCCTCTGCGCGGGAAGCCAGCGCGGGCGAGGTTAGCTTCTGTCATCGAGTGAATCAATAAAATAATCCGTCTGCCGCAGGGTCGCCCGTGCCGATTTATTAGACTTACGCGCCGCTGCAAATTTCGCGGCGCTCCGACGCCCCGCGGGGCACCGGTTTATTCACTTCGTACGCCAAAATACTCATGTGGTATTCTCCTTCGCGGTCTAGTCTTTGAAAATCAGAGGCGACGGGTCGGATGCGTAACAGTTTGCTCACCCTCAGAGATGAGCATCGCCGTTGAGCATGGAAGGTTCCTACTCACGGCAGAACGGTTACGCAGCCCTATTCTATTGGAAGTTTCCAATAGAAGCGAGCATCTTGTGCTGTCCCTGTCAGGAGATCACTCCTGATGGCAAGGGGAGCGCGCGAGAAACCCGCACGTCTGGCCGAAAAGCTCAGAGCGATTCGGCAGGCTTTGGGTCTGTCTCAGACTGAAATCCTGCGTCGTCTAGGGGCGGAAGAGAGGATGGCTTATCACAGGATTTCAGAGTTTGAGTCAGGGAAGGGCGAGCCGTCCCTTATCATCCTCTTACAGTATGCGCGTGTTGCTGGCGTCTGTGTTGATACCCTGATTGATGACCGGCTAGACCTGCCCGCCAAGCTGCCCGCCAAGCCGAAGCACAGAACCTGATTCCTAATCTGAAATCAGGACACTAACTGTTTTCCTTGACGCTTCCGAGGCCGCGCCCATACAATCGCGCTGTCCCGTAAGAGCGAACAGCCCCCCCGCGAACCCTTCAGACGCTCACACGGCCAAGGAGTCTGTAAACCGATGCAACCCCGCACGCAGCGCCAGAGGGAGATACTGGAATACATCACGCGCTTCATCGAGCGGCACGGCTACGAGCCCTCATACGCGCAGATCGCGCGCCACTTCGGCGTCTCTTCCAAGGCGACCATCGCCAAGCACATCGAGGCGCTTGAGCGACGCGGCCTCATCTCTCGCCACCGCACGGACGGCGCCTTCGGGCTGACGGTGCAGCAGGAGGAGGTTGACCTCGAAGCGTTCTGCGAGGTGCCTCTGCTCGGGCGCATCGCGGCCGGCGCACCTATCGAAGTGACGGACGACAGCCAGACCATAGGCATCCCTCGCTTCCTACTCGGGCGCGTCCGGCCGAACCGCGTCTACGCGCTGCGTGTGACGGGCGACTCGATGATTGACGAGCACATCTGCGACGGCGACATCGCGCTGATAGAGAACCGGACTGAGGCGCGAGACGGCGAGATAGTGGTCGCGCTCGTCGAAGGCGCGCGCGCCACGCTCAAGCGCCTCTACCGCTTGGGCACGGAGGTCGAGTTGCGCCCCGCGAACTCGCAGCACGCGCCCATACGCCTGCATGCCTCGAAGGTCACGGTGCAGGGCATCTTCCGCGGCCTGCTCCGCCCGGCGAGTTAGACGGCGGCGTTCGCCGCGCTCAGTTCAGAAAGGGTCAGTTCGTAAAGAGGAGGATGACGGTCGCGACCGTCGTCCTCCTCTCTCTTTGCGTGGAGGCTCAGGCGGGTTGCAGCTCGCTCGTACACTGCGGGCAGCGCGTGGCTTTGACGGGGATGGTCGAGACGCAGAAGGGGCAGGTCTTGGTCGTCGGCTCGTCCGACTCGGCGGGCTCGTCGCTCCAGAGGCGGTTGGCGCGCTTGACGACGAGGAAGATGAAGAAGGCGACGACGAGGAAACTGATTACGTCGTTGATGAACTGGCCGTAGGCGATGACGGGGATGCCGGCCGTCTTCGCCTCGGCCAGAGATTTGGGGACGCCCTTCGAGGCGTCGAGCACCCAGAAGTGGCTGGCGAAGTCTATGCGGCCCGTGACGAGGCCGAGCGGGGGCATGAGTATGCCCTCGACGAGGGAAGTAACTATCTTGTTGAAGGCCGCGCCGATGATGACGCCGACCGCGAGGTCTATGACGTTGCCGCGTGCGATGAAGTCGCGGAACTCCTGCACGAAGCCCTTGCTTTTTGCCATGCGTGGCCTGACTCCGGACTGTCGAAGCTGTTAGAGCGCTCGGGCGCGTATTGTAAACCGCGCCGCAACCTTCGGCAGTCCGCGACCGCGCTTCTCCTCGTCCCGTCAGGCCGCCCGAAGCTCGCTCGTGCAGTCCTTGCAGCGCGTGGCCTTGAGCGGGATGGTCGAGAGGCAGTAGGGGCAGTCCTTCGTCGTCGGCGCGTCGTCGGTCGCCTGCTTGCTCTTGAGGCGGTTGTACGCCTTGACGACGAGGAAGATGACGAAGGCGATGATGAGGAAGTTGATGATGTCGTTGAGGAACTGCCCGTAGGCGACGACGGGGATGCCTTTCGCCTTCGCGTCGGCGAGCGAGACGGGCACGCCCTTCGACGAGTCGAGGACGTAGAAGAGACTTGCGAAGTCAATCCTGCCGAGTATCAGGCCGATGGGCGGCATGACGACGCCCTCGACGAACGTCGTGACGATCTTGCCGAAGGCCGCGCCGATGACGACCGCCACGGCGAGGTCTATGACGTTGCCGCGCGCGATGAACTCTCTGAACTCTTTGAACATGTGTGGGCCTGCCTCCGAAAGCTGGGGTCGGTTGGAACGGGCAGGTTGTATTGCAAAAAGGCGGGGCCGTCAACAACTTTTTGCGGTTTGAGCCTCAGCGGAAGCGGCGCATGATGGCGTCGAACTGCGCGAGCAGGGGCGACTTCTTCGGGCTCGCGGCCGCGGCGACCTGCGCGCGGAGCGTGGCCGCGGTCTTGCGAAACTCGGGGCGGTCTACGGCCGCCAACTCGAAGACGGGCTTGGGGGAGCGAAGGTCTTCGGAGACCTGTTTCAGAAGCTCGCCTATCTGCGCGAGCGCCTCTTCGGCGTGCGGGCCGCGCGGGTAGAGCGAGAGGTACTTGCCGTAGGTCATGGACTCCATCGCGAAGTAGCAGGGCAGGAAGCCTTCGCACTCGCCGGGTATGGGCGTCTGTGCGGCCTGCCACGCGGCGCGCTCGGCCACGGGCAGGTCTTTGTACTTGGTCTGCAAGTCCCAGTAGAGGTCTGAGCGGACGTACCACTGTCCGGCCGGCTCGCTGTAGTTTATCTCCGCGTCGTGCTCGGTCGTCCAAGCCTTGTAGGGCGCCTGCTCCTGATTCTCAATCGAGAAGGAGGCGAGCGAGCGCGCCAGCGCCGTCAGCCGCGCCAGTTCGAGTTCCGCACGCGCCTCGCGCCGCGTGACCTCCTTCACGGCGCGGGAGAGGAAGCGCACGAGTTCCGACAACTCGGCGAAGTTCGAGTCGGTGCGGGCCAGACGTTCCGAGGCGAGCGAGCGGTAAATCTCCTCGCGCCGCGCCGCGTCGAAGGGCGCGACCAGCCCGCCGAAGACCCATCCGCGCGCGCCGTTGGGTGCCGAGACCAGATACCAGAAGTCTTCCGTTGTTCCGACCTTCGACTTAGAGGGCGTGCGCTCCTGCGTGCTGACGACCGAGCCGAGCGGGAGGCGCGCGACTTCCGTGGAGCCGGCGTCCGGCTGTTCACGCAGGCGCACGCCCGAGGCCGTCACGATGAGCGAGCCGGGGGATGTCTGCCGCGCTTCTGTTATGGTCTGCCCGGCGAGGATGAAGAGGGAGGCTACCGACGCGAACAGCAGTCGCCGTCGTGCGCACGCGCCGGCGCGTCGGCCGGGGGTTTTAGAGAATGGCAAGTGACCCGTTCCTTTCAGTTGACTTCCGAAGCCCGCGACGCGCCCTCTGCCTCGACGGCGCCATAAAGGAGAGACATTTTTAGCGTATAGCACTCCCGTCCGCAAACGTGAGCCGGAGTTTGGCCGGACGTTGAGGCGTAAAAGGAAATGCCGTATAACTGCTTCACAGCTATACGGCAAACTAAAAATTTGTGGAGCCACCTTGGAGACTCGAACTCCAGACCTGTCGATTACGAATCGACTGCTCTACCAACTGAGCTAAGGTGGCCCGTGTGGTGTGAAAACTATACGGAGACGCCGCGCGCGCTGTCAAGCGGGGCGCCCGTCGGGGAAAGCTGAGGAGGAGAGATGCCAAAGGACAGAGCGGAAGTTCAGGATCAGTACAAGATTGGGGGCGGCTCGCTGAACGAATTCGAGTTCGATCAGGCCAAGGGCGAGTACGAGGAGCAGTCGCATCAGACGCCGGACGAAGGCGCGCCGGTCGAGGGTTTGCACGGGGCGTCCGAGCCGGGACTGCCCGAGAACGTCGCCGAGCGCATACGCCAAGTCGAGCAGCGCGCGCACGAGATAGTCGAGCGCCGCAGGCGGAAGGAGGGCGGCGGCGCGCAGAAGCCCGCGGGCGGCTCGCGGAAGGCCGCGGCAGGTGCTCAGAAGGGTGGAGGCAAGGCGGCGGGCAAGTCTTCGAAGAAGTCGGCCGGGAAGTCTGTGCAGAAGGCCGCGAAGAAGCAGGCGGGCGCGGCGAAGAAGTCGGCGGCAGGCAAGGGCGCGTCGAAGTCCGCGGGGGCGAAGAAGTCCGGAGGCGCGAAGAAGGGCGCCGCGAAGAAGACCGCCGCGAAGGGTGCTTTGAAGGGCGGGGCCAAGGGCGCGTCCGGCAAAGGCGCCGCGTCGAAGAAGGGCGGCGCGAAGGGTGGCGCCGGTAAGGGCGGCGCAAAGAAGGGCGCGGCTAAGAAAGGCGCGGCGAAGAAGGGCGGCTCGCGCAGGTGAGGCGCGGAGGAGTTTAAGTGATGACGGAGACGAACGAGACGGCGGAAGGCTCCGGCGGCGCGCAGGAGTCGGCCGCGGGCGGGCAGGAGACGCACGGCGTCGTGCAGGACGACGCGGGCGGGGACGAGGGCGAGCTGCGCGCGGAGGAGGAGTCGGCGAAGGCTATGGAGGCGGAGGTGCCGCACCCTGCGGGCTATCCCGACGCCGAACAGGAGCCGCCCGCCTGAGAGGGTAAGGCGGCGACAGCGCTCTGAAACCAAGGGCGGCTTGAGGCCGTAAACAGTCCGGAAGGACGGCGGGCGTCGTTAGACGCGCGTGTCTTTCCGGATTTGTCTTTCGGCGCGGCGGCGAATATCATCCTGCGGCGCTCCCGCGGAAGGCTGCGGCGCACGCGCGTGCGGTCTTAATCTCTTCGGTCTCAAAGTCTCCACGGAAGTTAACGGTCTCACCTCTCCCGCGTCTAAAGAAAGATGATGTACACGAACGCCCCACGCACGCACGCGCCTGCGAAGTCTCCACGGTTGATGTTGAAGAGAGCGCTGTCGAGGACGCTCGCGCTGATGCTCTTGGTCGCGGCCTGCGGCGTCGCGGCGAGCGCGCAGTCCGCGAAGCTGCCTTCGGCCGAGAAGGTCGTCGGCGACTACCTCAAGGCCGTCGGCGGCCGCAAGCGCGTGGCGACGCTGCGCGACGCTACGTACGAGTGGACTGTACAGGCTCCGGGTCGCGCCGAATCGTCGGCGCGCATACAGACGAAGTCGCCGTCCTCTGTGCGCATGGACGTGGACAGCGAGGCCGGGCAGGTCGTCACGGCAGTTAACCCGCGCATGGCTTGGCGTCTGCTCCCGGCCGGCGGCGTCGAGACGCTGACCGGCGCCGAGGCGTTCGGCGCGCGCCTGCGCGGGACGCTCGGGGCCGGACGCTTCTTCGACTTTAAGAAGATGAAGGTGCTGGCGCGCACTACGGGCGCCGAGCAGGTCGGGGGCGAGACGGCTTACGTCGTCGAGTTCTCGACGCGCGAGGGCGGGCGGGCGCGCTACTGGTTCGGCGCCGCGAGCAAGCTGCTTCTGAAGTCGGACGACCCGTGGGGCGGCTTCTACTTCTACGAAGACTACCGGCCGGAGGGCGGCCTGCTCGAATCCCACCGCGGGACGCACCAGAAGGACGGGAAGACGGACGCGACCTACGTCCTCAAGAGCGTGCGCTACAACACGGGGCTCGCAGACACGCTCTTCGAGCCGCCGGCCGACGCCTCGCTCGACATCCCGTCGCTCCTGCGCGACCTCGCCAAGAATCAGGACGAGGACGACAAGCGCGTCAACGACTACACCTTCACGCAGAAGATTACCGAGCGCGAGCTTGACGACAACGGGCGCGTGAAGAAGGAGAAGGTCTCGGTCTACGAGGTCTACCCCATCGCGGATTACGGCTTGGTGCAGAAGCTCGTCAGCGAGAACGGCGTGCCGCTCACGCCCGAGCGCGCGGCGAAGGAGGAGAAGCGCGTCGCCGAAGAGTTGGAGAAGGCCGAGCGCGAGGCGCCGAAGATGAAGGAGAAGCGCGAGCGCGCGCGAGCCGAACTCAAGAAGAAGATGCGCGAGAAGGCCGCCAAGTCCGGCGAGGAGGTCACTGACGACGACCCGGAAGAAGTGGCGATCTCTACCTTCCTGCGCGCCTGCGAGTTCGTCAGCCCGCGCCGCGAGCGCTTGCAGGGCCGCGACGTGATCGTCTTCGACTTCCGCCCGCGCGCCGGCTTCAAGCCCTCGAACATGGGCGAGTCCATCGTCTCGAAGCTGAGCGGCGTCATCTGGGTTGACCCGCAGGAGCGGCAGGTGATGCGGCTCGAAGGGCGGCTCGTGGACAGCTTCAAGGTGGGCGGCGGCCTGCTCGCCTCCATCAAGTCGGGCTCGGCCTTCGTCTTCGAGCAGACGCGGCTCGAAGACGGCATCTGGCTCCCGCGCTACTCGCAGGTCAACGCCTCGGCCCGCGTCATCCTTTTCAAGGGCATGACCATCAACCAGACGCAGGAGTTCTCAGACTACAAGCGCTTCAGCGCCAAGACCGGCGAGGACAAGCTCGACGCCCCGAAAGAGAAGCCGCAGGAGCAGTAAGGAGAAACGCCCGGAATGAAACTCCGGCCCCACGTGCGCGTCGGCGCGTTGACGCTCGCCGTTCTGCTCTCGGCGCAGGCTCTGGCGCTGCCGGGCGGCGCGCGCGCGCGACAGACGGCCGAAGGGTTTGACGTGGGGGCGCTGCTGTCGGAGGTCGCGCAGAACGAGCGGGCGATGCTCGGGCGGCGTCTGGAATACACTTGGACGGCGAGGGTGACCGACCGTGAGTTGGACAGGCGCGGCGTGGTTAAGAAGGAGTCTGTGAGCGTCTACGAAGTCTACCCGGTGCGGGGCGAGTTCGCGCGCAAGCTCGTCTCGAAGGACGGCGTGGCGGTGTCGAAGGAGCGCGAGGCGGAAGAGTTGAAGCGCGCGGCCGAGCGCCTTGAGAAGGCCGCCCACGAAGAGCAGAACCGCGCCGAGCAGGAAGGGCAGAAGCGCGCCGAGCAGAAGCCGCCTCCGCCTCCGCCGCCTCAAAAGACCGCCGACGCGCAGAACCCCGCGGGCCTGCCTAGCTTCGGCTTCTCGTCCGGGCACAGGAGCAGCAGCGGCTTCAGCTCTTCGGAAATCTCGATGTCGGTCTGGCGCTTCTTCCGCTACGGCGAGTTCACCTCGCCGCGGCGCGAACGCTTCCACGAACGCGACACAATCGTCCTCGACTTCCGCCCGCGCGCAAACTTCCGCCCCGCGGACGAACTCCAACGCCCCTACGCGCGCCTCGCCGGGCGCCTCTGGATAGACGCGCAGGACAAGACGGTCGCGCGGCTCGAAGCGTGGCCCTACGACCCGCGTGCGACGGGCGCCGGCTCGCCCGCCGCGGCCCTTGAGCCTTCTGTCGTCTTCGAGCACGAGCGGCTGCCCGACGGCGTCTGGCTCGAACACTTCTTCCGCATCAAGACCTACGGCCACAAAGACATCTTCAACGGCCTCGAACTCGACCTCACCCGAGAGGCCACCGCCTTCCAACGCTTCGACACCGCGGCCGGCGACGAAAAGCTCGACACGCCCAAACCTTAATCACTTCCGCTTAGAGACGTATTCGCCTGACGGGTCTGTCTGTTTGAGCGAGGTCACTTGGCCGTTCTCTTCGACGAACTCGAAGACCACGTCGGCGAACTCGGGGATGCGGAACTTGAGACCCTTGTAGGGAATCAGCCTGTCGTCGGGCTGCCCCGGGAAGACGAGGTAAAGCTCGCCGCCCGGCCGCGCGACCACGCGGAACTTGAGCCCGCTCGGCGTCTCGTACGTCCCTGCGAGGCGCTCGGCTGTCGCCGCGTCGAGCGTCGGCGCCTTGCGCATGAAGACGGCCTCGGCCTCGTCGAGAGACATCGTCGCGCGGTCAACGTCGCCCTGCGGGTTCGTCGCGAAGTTCACGCTCCACTTGCCGTCCTGCTCGTCGTCGGGCGTGTCGAAGCGCTCGTAGTGGAAGTGCGTCAGGGGGAAGTGAATCTTGTGGAAGTCGAACTGTAGCTGCCCGTCCTTCATCCCTATCTTCAGGATGCCGTAGGCCGGGTGCTCGTACTCGCCCACGTAATCTTCGAGCGGGTGCGAGGGCTTCGTGTTGGCGACGCGGGCCGCGCCGGCCTTGCTGCGCGCCTCGGTGCCGGCCTTCTTGTTCTTGAGGCGTATGTCGAGCAGCCTGTCAGTCCAAGGCGTCTGATCCATGCCGAGCAGGCGCTCGTAGACGTTATAGCTGATGGGATTGTAGAGCGGCGCCACGTGGTCGCCGATGACGAAGACGATGACGCCGACGCGCTCGCGCGGCATGTAGGAGATTTGCGAGTGGAAGCCGGGCAGGTCGCCGCCGTGCATCGTGATGAGGCGCCCGCGGTAAGAGGCCGTCTGACGGCCCATGCCGTAGGCGGTGTTCAAAACCTCCCACCAGCCGCGCGCCTCGGCGCCCGTGTTCGGGAGCGCGATTGAGGGTTCGAGCGTGGCCCGAATCACCGAAGGCGGGATGACCTGCTTGCCGTTGTACTTGCCTTCGTTCATCAGCGCGACGAGCCAGTGCGACATGTCCTCGATGTTCGAGATGATGGCGCCGGCCGCGGCTAATCCGGTCGTGTCCTCGTAGTATGGAATCTTGTAAAGCTCGGTCGTGTCTCGCCGCTCCGTGTAGGGCACGCCGTAGTCTGGCTGCTTGAGCATGTCGGCGATGGTGTAGACGGTGCTCTTCATCTCAAGCGGCTGAAGAATCCTCTCGCGCACGAACTCCTCCCAAGGCTTGCCCGACTGCAAGCGTATCGAGTAGCCGACGCCCGCGTACATCATGTTGTTGTAGAGGAACATCTGCCGCGGCGGCTCCTTCGGCTCAAGGTACTTGAGCCGCTCGAAGAGCGTCTTCTCGTCGTAATCCGACTTGTACCAGATGGAGTCGTGGCGCGTGATGCCCGTGCGGTGCGAGAGCATGTCGCGCAGCGTGACGGTGTTGTTGAGGTAGTCGTTGTAGAACTGGATTGACGGGACTGACTCGCGTACAGGGCTGTTCCAAGTCAGCTTTCCCTCTTCGACCAGAAAGCCGGCGGCGACGGCCGTGAAGAGTTTCGTGTTCGACGCGATGGGGAAGAGCGTCTGCGGCGTGACGGGAAGCCGTTGCCCGTAGTCGCGGTAGCCGTAGCCTTTGGCGAAGACGAGCTTGTCGTCCACCACTACGCCGACGCCGATGCCCGGCGCGTTCCAGTCCTTCAGAGTCTTCTCCATGAAGGCGTCGAAGCCTTCGAGCTTTTTGGCGACCTCTGCGGCCCTGTCCTGCGCGCGCGCTTGCGCGCAGAAAAGGAGCGCGAACGCCAGCAGGCCGAGCGCGGCCCTGCTCGTCCGCGCGGACTTGTTAAGGAGATGTCGTTCGGGGGAGCGCATAGTTTCCTCCATCTGGCAGAAGTGTGTGCGGGATTCAGGACGACCGTTCGGCGCATGATACGGCGCGCCGAGGCGATTTGCATAGAAAAAAGAGGGCGGCCCTTGGAGCGTCCGAGCCGTCCACGTTTTACGATTGGCGGGCTAGCGGTTACGATTTACGGCGTGAAAGACGTTGTAGTCATCGGCGGCGGCCTCGCGGGCGCGGAGGCCGCTTGGCAGGCCGCGGAAGAGGGGGCGCGCGTGCGCCTCTACGAGATGCGCCCCGTCCGCCAGACGCCCGCGCACCGCACCGACAGGCTGGCGGAGATAGTCTGCTCCAACTCGCTCAAGTCCGACGAGCCGGGCACGGCGCCGTACCTTCTGAAAGAGGAACTGCGGCGGGGCGGCTCTCTCGTCCTCGACGTGGCGATGCGTACGCGCGTGCCCGCGGGCGCGGCGCTCGCGGTTGACCGGCAGCAGTTCGCGGAACTGATTACCGAGCGCGTCGAGTCGCACCCGAACATCACGCTCGTACGCGAGGAGGCGACCGCCGTTGACGAGTCGGCCGTGAACGTCATCGCCGCCGGGCCTTTATGTTCGGACGCGCTGGCCGCCGAGGTCGCGCGGCTCACCGAAGGGACGGGGCTCTACTTCTACGACGCCATCTCGCCGATTGTCTCGGCCGAGTCTGTGGACACGTCCATCGCCTTCCGCGCCGCGCGCTACGGGAAGGGCGGCGACGACTACCTGAACTGCCCTTTCGACGAGGAGGAGTACGCGCGCTTCTACGACGCGCTCACGACGGCGCAGAGCGTCCCGCTCCAACGCTTCGAGGAGACGCGCTGGTTCGAGGCGTGCCTGCCGATTGAAGAACTCGCACGCCGCGGGCGCGACACGCTGCGCTTCGGGCCGATGAAGCCCGTCGGTTTAAGAGACCCGCGCACCGGCCGCGAGCCGTACGCCGCCGTGCAGTTGAGGCAGGAGAATTTGATGGCCGACGCCTACAACCTCGTCGGCTTTCAGAATCATCTACGTTACGGCGAACAGGCGCGCGTGCTGAGGCTCATACCGGGGTTGGAGCGCGCCGAGTTTTTGCAGTACGGGCAGATTCACCGCAACACGTACATCAACGCCCCGCGCGTCCTCGCGCCGACACTTCAGATGCGGGAGCGGCCCGGCGTCTTCTTCGCCGGACAGATCAGCGGCGTCGAGGGCTACGTCGAGTCGGTCGCGACGGGCTGGCTCGCGGGACTGAATGCCGCGCGGTTCGCGGGCGGGCGTGAGTTGTTAGAGGCGCCGCCGAAGGCCGCGACTGGCGCGCTGGCGCGCTACGTCTCGGGCGCGGACTCGGCGAACTACCAGCCGGTGAACATAACCTTCGCGCTGCTCGAACCGCTCCCCGAAGAGGAGCGTAAAAGATTCAGACGGAAGCGCGACCGCCACGCACGGCAGGTCGAGCTGGCACTCGCGGAATGGGACGGCTGGCTGCAACAGATTCGAGTGAAGGGAGCCGCGCCGCGCGCGGCGACGCCGTGAACGCGCGCCCCCGTAAAGACGTGAACGCAAGCCTTCAACAATCGTCGGCGCGACTTCACGCGCGCCGGCCTCAACACGCGCGCGCGTCGCGCTCAGTCCTGTTGGCACTGTCGCTCCTCGTCTCGTCCGCGCCGCTGCTCCTCGCGCAGTCGGGCCGGCGCAGCGCGCCCGCGCCCGTCGAGTTGCAGAGCGGGAAGAAGCCCGCGGGCACTCCCGCCCCCACGCCTTCGCCGACTCCGGTCAGGCACCTGCAAGGGCCGATTGCCGAGCCGCCGTCCTCCGACACCTTCCCGAAGACGCAGAAAAGGGACGAGGGGCTGCGCCCGGCCGACGCCGCCGGAACGCAGGCCGGCGCCGCGCGGCCCGCGCCCGAAGACGCCGAAGAGGGCGAAGAGGTCGTCCGCATCAGCTCGAACCTCGTCCCCGTCCCGGCCTCGGTCGTGGACGCGCAGGGGCGGGCCGTCGCGGACTTGAAGGTGGAAGACTTCGAGTTGAAGGTTGACGGCGAAGTGAAGCCCATCGGCGAGCTGAGCCGCGCCGAGACGCCCGTCAGCATCGCGCTCCTCTTCGACAACAGCGCCAGCCTCAACGCCACGCGCGAGTTCGAGCGGCAGGCCGGCGTACGCTTCATCAAGGCGGTCGTCCGCCAGATTGACCGCGCCGCCATCTACTCCATCTCGACCGCGCCGGAACTCGCGCAGCCTATGACGAACGACGTGCGCGCGCTCGTCCGCACCCTTGAGAACTTCGGCAAGCCCGAGGGCGCGACCGCGCTCTTCGACACCGTCGCGGCGGCGGCCGACTACCTCAAGCCGCAGAAGACGCGCAAGGTTATCGTCATCGTCTCGGACGGCACCGACACCATCAGCGACCTCGACTTCGACACGACGATGGCGCGTCTGCTCGCAGACGACTGTCAGGTCTACGCCGTCCAGACCGGCAACAGCGAGAGCCCGAACCTGCACGACCTCGCCGGCGCGCACCGCCTGCAAGAGTTCGCCGACCAGACGGGCGGCGCCGTCTACGTCCCGCACAACAATCAGGAGTTGGCCGACGCCTTCCGCCAGATTGCCACAGACCTCTCGCAGCAGTACGTCCTCAGCTACTACCCCTCGGGCGAGCTGCGCGACGGGCGCTTTCGCACCTTCACCCTCAACGTCAAGACGCGCCAAGGGCTCCGCGTCCGCACGCGCAAAGGCTACTACTCTCCGAAAGGATAGCAGGCAGTAGGCAGATGGCAGCAGGCAGTTAATCCCCGAAGCGGCTTTCTGTGCATCGGTGAAGTGGACAACCGTTTCTTGCATGGGGTCTGAGCAAACACTGATTTGAGTCATTATCGTAGCAGGTAAACTCGTGTGCCCAAGGCCGAGGAAGTGTCCCACCTCATGTTTGAAGCCGGCGGCGGTTTGTTCGAACCCGAGCTGACTCAGCCGTGCCTGCATACTCGGTCCGTAGTAGATGCGGGTTCCTACCTCCTGATAATGAGCACAACCCCCGGCGTAATCGCGACTTTCGTCCGTCGTGTATGCAAATTCAAGAGTAGCGCTACCTGCCATTACCGGCTCGAATACAACACCCGTCGCGCACTTATAGACGTTCCACTCTTCGATAGCAGCCTCCATTGCGCTGCACATCTCGGGACTTGGAGAACCCTCATCCCCTCCCGAATAATTTACGGTGACGTGTATTAAGCCTTGCGCGTCCCGTACTTTTCCGTTCATCCATGCAATGTTCGCGCTCAGGGAAGGGCTACACACCTGAGCGCGGGCCGCAAGTTCAGAAAGAGATAAAGTGAGGCGCTCACAAGAAGGAAAAGAGCGAAGTAGTGTCTCCGCGCCACTCTCATCAACCTGACGAGGTATCCGCCGCCTCTTTCAGGCCGCCCGGCGGAACCCCCTGAGCAGGGGAAACTAGTCACTGAACTTATTGGACAGCGATCATGAGGCCGAAGAGAAATCCTTTTGTTGCCGCCGTGAGTTAGTAGGAACGAGCTTCAATATTCCCCGGGGCGGAACAGCGGATAGTCACTGTCAACAGGAATTTTCGGCGGGCGAGGGATGAGCAGTAGACAGACGGCAGTAGGCAGTTAAAAAACTGATGACAGTGGCAAGAAGAAAGGTGTGGCCGACGGCGGCCGTTTGATTTATCCTTAAGCCGCTCGTGCGAGCAGGCTTTAACCGCCTACTGCCGCCTACTGCCTACTGTTTTATGGAACAACTACTCACGCAGTTCCTCGAACACCTGCGCTACGAGCGCAACGTGAGCGAGCACACGCTAAGGAACTACGCCATTGACTTGAGCCAGTTCCTCGAACACCTAGCGCCCGCCGACCCCTCGACGGGCGAGCGGCGCGAGGTTAACGTCCGTGACATAGACCACATCACCATACGCGAGTGGCTGTCGGAGCTGCACGACGCGCAGAAGAAGAAGAGTTCAATCGCGCGCAAGCTCGCCGCGCTCCGAACCTTCTTCCAGTTCCTCATACGCGAGGGCGCCGTCGAGGCGAACCCGGCGAAGCTCGTCTCCACGCCGCGCCTTGAGAAGAAGCTGCCGAACCACCTCTCGATAGAAGACGCCGTGCGCTTCGTCGAGACGCCGGACGCGACGACGGATTTGGGGAAGCGCGACCGCGCCATCTTAGAGATGCTCTACGGGACGGGCGTGCGCGTCTCGGAGCTGGTGAAGCTCGACCTGCGCGACATAGACTTCCGCGGCCGCACCGTCAGGGTCAAGGGCAAGCGGCGCAAGGAGCGCGTCGTGCCCTTCGGCGAGCCCGCGCTCCACGCGCTGATGCGTTACCTGACGGAGGTGCGCCCGGCCTTCCTCAACAACGCGCCCGCCGCCGAGCGCGAGCCCGAAGCCGTCTTCCTCAACTATCAGGGCACGCGCATCACCACCCGCTCGGTCGGCCGCATGGTGGACAAGTACATCAAAATCTGCGCCGGCATCCACGACATCAGCCCGCACAGCCTCCGTCACTCCTTCGCCACCCACCTCCTCGACAGCGGCGCAGACCTCCGCGATATCCAAGAACTGCTCGGCCACGCGCGCCTCTCCACGACCCAAATCTACACACACGTCTCCATGGAAAAACTCATCGAGGTCTACGACAAAGCTCACCCGAAAGCCTGACCGGCCGGCGGTCGCTTAAATCAATCCGACCGCCAGCCACCTTATTCCTGACCCTCAATCAACTGCCGCAACCCCTCTGCCCCCTTGCCCGCAGCCGCGTAGACTTGCGCCCGCTGTTCCGGCGGCAGTTCTCTCAGGAGGGCAATGATACCGCCGACTTCACCTCCGGCAGTATGTTTGAGTCCATCGTGAATCTGCTCGTCCTGAACGTAAGGGACAAACAGCGACAACGCGGCCGCCACATCCGAAGCAATTTCCGCCCAGCGCTCAAATCTGAGCAACAGATTGATGCGCAGGCGAAAACACTTGAGCAGGTTTGGCATCAGGTAGAACAGCCCCAACTGCGTGACGCACCTCTCCCGCGCTTGTACCGAACGGTTATAATAATCCAGAGCCTCATCCCACTTTTGCTGCTGTCCCAGCACGAGAGCTTTGTTAGAGCATACTCTGGCGAGTTCAGCCACCAACTCCTCACGTCCCTCTGCGACTAATGGCTCATAAAGTGCCATTGACTTGTCGTACTCTGCGATAGCCTCGTCTAACCTACCCATATTTGATAGCACGGCCCCCTTGTTCGTGTAGGTCGTAGCCAAGTCGTTGGCTAGCTCCTCGCGCCCGCCCGCGACCAGAGGCTCGTGAATGGCAATCGCTCTGTCGAACTCCGTGATGGCCTCGCTCAGCCTCCCCAAGCTGCCAAGTGCATTGCCCCTGTTCATGTAGGTCACCGCCAAAGCGTTAGCAGCCTCTCCCCGTCCGCTCGCAGCCAGCGGCTCACCAATCGCAATCGCCCTGTCGAACTCTATAATGGCTTTATCTAAACGCCCTGACTGGGCGAGCGCAGCCCCCTTGTTCGTGTAGGCCAAGGCTAAATCGTTGGCCAACTCTCCGCGCCCGCCTGCGACCAAGGGCTCGTGAATATCAATTGCCTTGTCGAACTCCGCGACAGCCTCGTTCAGCAGCCCCAAGCGTCGCAATGACTCGCCCTTATTCAAGTAAGTATTGGCCAAATCCTTAGCCAACTCTCCGCGCCCGTTCGCTACCAGCGACGCACGGATCCCAGTTGCCTTGTCGAACTCTATGATAGCCTCACTTAACCGCCCCAAGCTGCCAAGCACGCTACCTTTGTTCACATAGGGAGCAGCCAAGTCGTTGAAATCTGCTTTGCCGCTTTCGGCTAAGGGTTTTATCAGCGCGATGGCTTCATCATGAGCCGTCAAAGCTCCGCGGAGTTGACCTAAGCTAAAGAGCGAATTGCCCCGCATCATTAAAGCCGAAGCGAGGAACTTTTCCACCGAGGTCATTGCATCCTGCTTTACGGCGTTGTCATCTCCGGCGCGCTCTTTGACTGTCGCCAGCAAATAACGTGCGACCATTTCCGTCAACAAAAACAGGTCAATTGCCAGCCGGTATCTAGTTACTTCGTAAGCGGCGATGCCCACCTCGCACAGCTTGTCCGCGTAGCGCCCGCTGTTCGCTAAGAGCCACGTGGCGAACTGGGGGAGGAGGTGTTTGGCGGTCTGTTCGCGGAAGTAGGCGTGGAGGTTGTAGCGGGTGGTGCCGCGGGGGCCGGTCTTGGTGGCGGCGAGTTTGTGGGCGGTGAGGCGGGCGATGGCGGGGGCGGCGTCGGACTTCTTGTCGAAGAGGAGTTCGAGCGCCTGCTTCGGCACGTCCTGCTCGAAGAAGGCGAGGGCGCAGAGGAGGCGCTTCACGTCGTCCGACTGTCTTTCGATCTGGCGGGCGATGAGGGCTTTCGTGCGGCGGATGCCCTTGTTGTCTGTGTCGGCGACGCCTTCGTACTCGTCGAAGCCGGCCCAGAGTTCTTCGTCCGCCATGAATTCCTGAAAGGAGTAGCCCTCGATCGAGCGCAGGTAGCCGACGAGGGACGCCAGCGCCTGCGGGATGTAGTGGATGCGCCGCAGGAACTCTTTCAGCAACTCCTCGTCGGCCTCGTGCAGGCCCACGTCTTCGCCCTGCGCGCGCAGGTAGGCGAGCGCGTCCGGTTCGGGCAGCCCCTGATAGATGGCTTCGCTGATTCGTTCGAGCTTCTTCAGCCGCCGCTTCACGTCCGGCTCGGGGTCGTCCTGCGACAGGAAGAGGACGCGCAGGCTGTGGTTGCCGTCGAACAGCGCGTTGAGGAACTGGCGGATGGAGGCGTCTTTGACCGCGTAGCCGTTCTCGGCGTCGAGCCACGCCTCGAAGTTCTCAAGCAGCAGCCACGCCGTCCCCTCCTGCCGCAGGGCGGGGAACAGGTGCTTGTTGAGCCACTCGGCTATCGGCTCGTCATGCTCACGGCTCAGGTCGTAGCTCAGGCGCAGGGCCTTGCTCTTCCCGACGAGGCTGCCCGCGTCGCCGACGATGCCGCCCACGCCCTGCGTCGTCCGGCAGTCCACGCGCAGGATTTTGCTCACAGACTGCCGGTACTCTTCCCTGATGAGTCTCCCGTCCGTGACCGCCTGCAAGACCTTGGTCAGCAGGAAAGACTTGCCGAAGCCGCTCGGCGCCGTCACCAGCAGAAACCGCTCGCGCTCGTCCGCGACCGCCCCGCACAACTCCCCGAGAATCGCCGCGCTCTCCTCGTCGCGGTCGTAGACCTTCTCCGCGAGGTTCAGCAGGTTGAAGACCGCGAGCGGCTGGTTGTCGTCGCCGGTCTCCCTGTTCTTCAGCAGGCTCAGAATCTCCCCGACCCCGAGCCTGATCGTGTCAACGCCCGAAACTATCTCGACCAGCGTCTCGTTCTGGAACCGGTTGGCGAGCGTCTGGTTGGAGCTGAGCGCCTCCTGAAAGACGTTGCGCACGAGGCTGAACCAGTCGGCCTGCATCTCGTCGGCGAAGGACTCGGGCGGTTCTTCCCCCACGGCGCCGCGCAACTCGGCAACCGCGTCGTCGGTCAGGTCGGCGCGGAACTGCTCGGCCCGCTCACGCGAAGAGACGCCGGACGGGTTGACGAGCGTCCGGTACTTCTCGCTCGCGTGTTCGGGCAGGTACGGGATGTCTCTGTTCAGCTCGTCAATCTGCGTGTGCAGATACGCCTCGGCCTTCTTCAGCCATTCGGCCTCGTGCTGCGCCATCAAACCCGCGGGGGCCGCCCCGTGGAAGATGTTGCCCACACGCCCCAGCAGGGACGACTGGCCGCCGGTAGCCACTGAGCGGCGGGCACAGATTTGCAGCGCGGCTTTGAGGCAAGACCGGCGGAAGGCTTTCGTGAGGTGTTGATTCTCGGCGGGCGTGTTCCGGCTGAGCTTCTCTTTAATCTGCTGCACGGCGTCGCAGAAGTACTTGTCGCTCTGGCTCTCCAACACGGCCCCGCCGGCCGTCTGAAAAATGCCCCACGCGAAAGTCCCTGCGATCGTGAGTGCGGATAGTGGCTCCATCTTCTTTCACCTGCCCGCCGGAGGATGAGAGTCGTCTGGCGCACGCGTGAGCGCGTGCGAGAACCTGCTGCCGCGTAACGTTACGCAGGTGCGGGGGCACAGTGTAACCTAACCCTCTACCCGAACGATAGAAACATAAACGTGCGCGGGGACGGAGAGTCGTAATAGACTCCGCGTCCCCGCGCACGTTAAAAATTTCCGTCCCGGCCTCTACAGAGTCGCGTGCTCGTCTTCGCCGGAGGACTGTTCGATGACGGACTGGCATTCGGCGTCGTAGCGGGCGGTGGGGAGGGCGTCGAGGCGGCGCTCGGGGATCTCTTTGCCGCAGCGTGCGCAGACGCCGTAGCTGCCCTCCTCGATGCGGAGGAGCGCCTGATCAATGTCGGCGACGACCCGCGAGGCGCGCTCGCTGAGGCGGTACTCGATCTCCTGACTCACGTCCTTGACCGACTGGTCGGCCACGTCCTTGACGCCGTCGTCGTTCGCCGCGAATTCCATGGCGTCGTTCTGGTTGCCGCGCGCCGCCTCGGTCTGCTGCCGCAACTGTTCCAGCAGCACCGTACGGTAGTGGTCAAGTCTCTTCTCGTCCATCACGCCTCCTTGAATACCTCGGGTAAAAATTCACTCTCTTTGGGAGCGGCGGATTATAACCCAACGAGAGCCGTAAACGGTAAACCGTGACGAGATAAAAACCGGTCTTATCTCGTCAGGGTTTACGGCTCACGGTTCGCGGCTTTTCAGAAGCGGGCGGTCAGGCCGACGCGCAGGGCGCGCGGCGAGCCGGGCGTGATGTTGGTGTTGCTGTCGGCGTTGGCGAAGTAGCGTCGGTCGAAGAGGTTCTCGACGTTGCCCTGAAGCCGCCAGCTCTCGTTGAAGTTGTAATAGACGGCGGCGTCGAACTTCGTGTAGCCGGGCAGGACGACCGTGTTGTCTACGGCGACGAACGAGTCCGTGCGGGAGATGACGCCGAGCCCCGCGCCGAGCCTGTTGTTGAACTGGTACTTGTTCCAGAGCGAGAGCATGTGGTGCGGCACCTGCCCGACCTGACGGCCCGCCGCCGCGTTGGCGGTCGCGCTCGTGATGAAGGCGTCCTGATATGAGTAGCCGCCCGCGACGCTCCAAGCGCGCGTGACGGCGCCGCTCAAGCCGACCTCGAAGCCGTCCGTGCGCTGGCTGCCGGTCTGGATGATGGCCGCCGGGTTGTTCGGGTCAACCGACCGCGTGTTCGTCCGGTTCAGGCGGTAGACGGCCGAGGACAGCGAAAGATAACGGCGCACGTCCCACTTGACGCCGACCTCGTAGTTGCTGAACTTCTCGGGCTTGACCTGCTGCGTGACGGTCGTCAGCGAGGAGAACTGGTCGCCAGAGCTGGGCAGGTGCGAGACGCTGTAGCTCGCGTAGAGCGAGAGCGCGGTGACCGGCTTGACGACGAGCCCGACGCGCGGCGAGACGAGGTTATCAATGCGCCGAAGGTTGTCGCCGTTGCGTCTATTGTGGAAGCGCAGGTCGAAGTAGTCGTAGCGCAGGCCGACGACTACCTGAACGTAACGTGACACCTCCAACTGGTCTTGCAGGTACGCCGCGGCGAGGTTGGTCTTGAGGTGGTTGTTAGCGTCCGTCGCGCTCTGGCGGAAGGTGACCGACGCGCTGGTGATGGGGTTGTTGAAGGGGACTTGAATAGAAGTACTCGTGTTGTTGAAGAAGCCGGTGTTGCGGAAGTTGTCTGTGAGCTGTCGGCCCAGCTCGAAGCCGCCGAGCAGCGTGTGGCGGACGCGGCCCGTCGAGGCGGAGTAGGTCAGGTCGGTCTGGCTGAAGAGGTTCCTGCGCCGCGTGGCGTTGTTGTAGGCGGTGAGGGTGACTAAGGTCTTCGCGGCGTTCGTCGCGCCCGGCACGTAGTTCTGGTAGCCGCGGTCGTAGTCGCCGTAGGTCGTGCGGTTGTGGACGGTCAGGCGGCCGGCGATGTGGTCGAACGTGCCCGAGAGAATGTTGACGTTCGAGCGGACGAAGGCGTCGTCCGGGTTGCCGTAGAAGGTCTCGACGGGAACGTCCGCGGGCCTGCCTTGGAAAGAGGTGATGCCGCGGTCTGCGGTGCGACGGTCGCGCGCGAACTCGTAGCCGACGGTGAGCTTCGTCTGCGCGCCGGGCAGGAACGTGAAGGTCGGGTTGAAGGCCGTGCGGTTCAAGTTGACGAAGCGGCGGAAGCTGTCGGAGTTCTCGTAGACGCCGTTGAGGCGGAAGGCCACCTTCTCGCCGAAGGGCTGCGCGAAGTCGCCCGCGACGCGCCGGTTGCGGAAGGAGCCGCCGGTCAGACTTATCTCGCGCGTCTTCGAGAAGTCGGCCTCCTTCGTCACGCGGTTGATGACGCCGCCCCCGCCGCCGCGTCCGAAGATGAGGGCGTTGGGGCCTTTCAAGGTCTCAAGGCGTTCGAGGTTGTAGAGGTCTCTGTAGTACTGCACGTCGTCGCGCACGCCGTTGAGGAAGAAGTCGGCGCTGGTGCTCTGGCCGCGTATGATGACCTGATCGCGGTTGTTCTCGCCCTGATGGACGGAGAGGCCGGGCGTGTAGCGCACCACGTCTGCGATGGACTGCATCTGCTGGTCGCGCACCTGCTCCTTCGTGACGACGGCGACTGACTGCGGCACGTCGCGCAAGACCGTCAGCGTCTTGGTGGCGCTGCCGATCACGTCCGTCTGGTAGCCCCCGGCCGCGCTGAAGACCGTCACGCTGCCGTCAACGCCCGCGACCTGCAAAGTCACCTCAAGCGACGCGCCGCCCGGCTGGCTCAGGCTCACCGTCTGCGAGGTCTCGGCGAAGCCTTCGGCGGCGACCTTCACGACGTACTCGCCCGGCACGACGGCGAGTACGAACTCGCCGTTCTGGTCGGTCGTCGCGTAGTAGACGGCCGCGCGGCCTCTGGACTCGGCCGTGACCCGCGCGCCTGCGACCGACGCCCCCGCGGGGTCGAGCACGCGCCCGCGGAGCGCGAGCTGCGCGGCGGCCGTCGTCTCAGCGAGGGCGGGGAAAGGGAAGGCGAGAAGCAGCAGGAGAAAGAGTCGGGGCAGACGTGTCGGAGCAGTCGGACGTTGCATGTCGGTTCCTTACCGGGATGACCTTTTTTAAGGCTGCCTTTTGCAGGCGATGAAGTTAAAGAGCTTGAAAGGTGAAGCCAGAATCCATATTGAAATCCGTTTTCAATTTCATTGCGAGTATATGCCCCCGTCGGAGCGAGTGTCAACAGGGAGTCTGAAAGGTGTGCGCCGCGGCGGGCGCGCTCAACTGCCAGAGCCGCCGCAGAGGAGTTCGGCGGCGAGGAGTGGGATGGTCAACTCGTGGTGGCCCGTGACGGAGAAGCCGCGCCCCGCCCCGCCGCTCGTGGGTCGGCGGACGACGTTGGTGAGCGGGCGGTAAGACTGTATGAAGTCGAAGTTGGCGGTCGTGAAATCTTCGAGCGGGTGGCCGAGGTTGCGGACGAGCGTGACGCACTTGAGGAAAACTTCCGGCAGGATGACGGCCGAGCCGACGTTGAGGTAGACGCCGCCGCCGTTCAGGCGTCGCACGAGTTCCGAGAGCAGACGGAAGTCTGTGTGCGTCGCCGCGCCGAGCGCCGCGCCGTCCGCGCGCGGGTGGAAGTGCGCGATGTCAGTCCCGACGGCGATGTGCGCGGTGAAGGGGACGCGCGCCTCGTAACACGCGCAGAGCAGAGAGAGCGCCGCGTGCTTCGGCCCCGACTCGACGAGCAGACGCCCGAGCGCTTCACCCAAACCGACGCCGTCCTTCGCGGCGAGACGCGCGGCCTCGTTCAAAAGCTTCCCCGTCTCGTCGGCCGCGCCGAAGGCTCCGGCGCCGAGCGTCGCGTCAACGTCCTCCGAGGTCGAGCCGACCAAAGCCACCTCCGAGTCGTGCACGAGGACGGAGCCGTTGGCCGCAATCGCGTTGACGAAGCCGCGGCGCATGAGTTCGATGATGAGCGGCGCGAGGCCAGTCTTGACGACGTGGCCACCGATGCCCCAGATGACCGGCTTCCCCAGTTCGCGCGCGCGCCGCATACGCGCGGCGATTTCGCGGAGCGACTGCACGGCGAGGATGTTCGGCAGCGCGTCGAGAAAATCACGCAGGCTCGCGTCCTCGCCGAACGGCCGAGCGAAGTCTCCGACGCCGACCTTGCTCGGCCGCGACGCGAGCGGGTACGTGTTCACGCCTTCGAGCCCGAGCGGTTCTATGTCCTCGTAGATAGACACGGATTTTAGTCGCTCCTTGAAAGCTGTCCGGGCAGATTCTAACAGGGATGGACGGGATAGACGGGATTAAGATTTTGTCCTTCTATCCTGTGAATCTCTATCCGTCCCTGTTTGAGTTGGTTTCTTAGGCGGCGTCTTTGCGCTTGCCGCGGGCGGCGGACTTGGGCTTGCTGCCGCTACCTTCGACGTGGCCGTTGCCGTTGGCGGCGTGGCCGTTGAGGAGCGGGCGGAGCGCGTGGCCTGTGTGGGACTTTCTGACCTTCGCCACTTCTTCGGGCGTGCCGGAAGCGACGACGCGGCCGCCGCCCACGCCGCCTTCGGGGCCGAGGTCTATGATGTGGTCGGCGGACTTGATGACGTCGAGGTTGTGCTCGATGACGATGACGGTGTTGCCCAAGCTTACGAGGCGTTGGAGCACGTCGAGCAGCTTGTGCACGTCGGCGAAGTGGAGACCCGTGGTCGGCTCGTCGAGGATGTAGATGGTGCGGCCGGTGGCGCGCTTCGAGAGTTCGCGCGCGAGCTTGATGCGCTGCGCCTCGCCGCCCGAGAGCGTCGTGGCCGACTGGCCGAGCTTGATGTAGCCGAGGCCCACGTCGAGCAAGGTTTGGAGCTTCTGCTTAATCTGCGGGATGTTCTCAAGCAGCGGCATCGCCTCCTCGATCGTCGTGTCGAGGAGGTCTGCGATTGACTTGCCCTTGTACTTAACGGAAAGCGTCTCGCGGTTGTAGCGCGCGCCGCGGCACACGTCGCAGAGCACGTAGACGTCGGGCAGGAAGTTCATCTCGATGCGCTTCATGCCGTCGCCCTCGCACGCTTCGCAGCGCCCGCCCTTGACGTTGAAGCTGAAGCGGCCGGGCTTGTAGCCGCGCTCACGCGACTCGGGGAGCATCGCGTACAGCTCGCGAATCGGGGTGAAGAGTCCCGTGTAGGTCGCGGGGTTCGAGCGCGGGGTGCGGCCGATGGGCGACTGGTCAATCTCGATGCACTTGTCTACGTGTTCGAGCCCTTCGATGGAGTCGAACTCGCCCGGCTCTTCGAGCGAGCCGTAGAGGTGACGGGCGAGCGCGCGGTAAAGAATGTCGTCAACCAGCGTTGACTTGCCCGAGCCCGAGACGCCCGTGACGACCGTCAGCAGCCCGAGCGGGAAGACGGCATCTATGGACTTGAGGTTGTTTGCGCGGGCGCCGCGGACGGTGACGGCCTTGCCGTTGGGCGGCCTGCGATTGCGCGGGACTTCGATGGCGAGCTTGCCGCAGATGTACTGGCCCGTGACCGAAGCGGGGTTGCAGGCGACTTGGTCGGGCGTGCCCGCGGCGACTATCTCGCCGCCGTGCGCGCCGGCCGCCGGGCCGAGGTCAACGACGTAGTCGGCGCGGCGTATCGTCTCCTCGTCGTGCTCGACGACGAGCACGGTGTTGCCGAGGTCGCGCAGCGCCGAGAGCGTTTCGAGAAGCTTCTGGTTGTCGCGCGGGTGAAGGCCGATTGAGGGCTCATCTAAAACGTACAACACGCCTCTTAACTGCGAGCCGATCTGCGTGGCGAGGCGTATGCGCTGGCCTTCGCCGCCGGAGAGCGTGGCCGAGGCGCGGTCGAGCGTTAGGTAGCCGAGTCCGACCGTGTCGAGGAAGCGCAGGCGGTTGCGTATCTCGCGCAGGACGAGGCCGGCGATCTGCTCCTCGCGCTCGTTCAGCTTCAGCACGTCGAAGGCGGCGACCGCCTCCTCAATCGGGAGCGAAGTGTACTCGGAGATGCCTCGGTTGCCCACGCGTACGGCGAGCGATTCGGGCTGAAGGCGCCGGCCCTGACAGTCGGGGCACTCGACCGGCGAGACCAGCTCTTCCAGAGCCTCGCGTACGCGCTCGCTCGGCGCGTTGTGCATGCGCTCGGAGAGGTGCCGGACGGCGCCCTTCCAGTCGCTCTGATAACGGTAGAGCCCCTGCCGGAAAGTTATCTGCCCTTCGACGCCGTGAAAGAAGGCGTCGCGCACCTGCCGCGGGAGTTCGGCGAAGGGCACGTTAACGTCGGCGTCGAAGTGTTCGGCGACCGCGACGAGCGCGGCCTTCAGGTAGGCCGCACCCTGCTTGTCGGCCGCGGCGAGTTGGATGAAGAGCTTGTCTGCGCGCTCGGTGGCGTCGGTGACTATCTTCGCCGGGTCAATCTCAAGCACGGTGCCGAGCCCGTGGCAGCGTTTGCAGGCGCCGTAGACGGAGTTGAAGGAGAAGCTGCGCGGCTCCAAAGGCGGGACGTTGATGCCGCAGTTGACGCAGGCCATGCGCTCAGAATAGAGCTTCTCCTCGCCGTCCACGACGGAGATGAGGACGGCGCCGCCCGTCAGCTTCAGGGCCGTGCGGACGGATTCGGTCAGGCGCTCACTGATGCCCTGCTTGATGAGCAGGCGGTCAACGACGGCCTCGATGGTGTGGTTGCGACGCTTGTCGAGACGTATCTCCTCGTCGAGCGAAACCAACTCGCCGTCAACCCGCGCGCGCAGAAAACCGTCCTTCTGTAGCTTCTCAAGCTCCTTCTTGAACTCGCCCTTGCGGCCGCGCACGACGGGCGCGAGCACCATCACGCGCTCGCCTTCGGGCAGACTTAAAACGCTATGTACGATCTGCTCGACCGACTGGCGTGTAATCGGCGCGTCGCAGATGTGGCAGTGCGGCTGGCCGACGGAGGAGAAGAGCAGGCGCAGGTAGTCGTAGACTTCCGTCACGGTGCCGACCGTCGAGCGCGGGCTGCGCGAGACGGTCTTCTGCTCGATGGAGATGGCGGGCGAGAGTCCGTCAACCGAGTCAACGTCCGGACGTTCGAGCTGGTCTAGGAACTGCCGCGCGTAGGCCGAGAGCGATTCGACGTAGCGGCGCTGCCCCTCGGCGTAGATCGTGTCGAAGGCGAGCGAGGACTTGCCCGAGCCCGAGAGGCCGGTGATGACCGTCAGGCGGTCGCGCGGTATCTCGACGCTGATGTCCTTCAGGTTGTGCTGGCGCGCGCCGCGCACCGTGATGCGGTCTATTGCCATTGCCGAAAATCATCCGCGCGCACTACAGTGGAGAATCCGGCGCTACGCGGAAACGACGATTGTAAACGACCCCGCCAATGGCGGGCAAGCAGGGCGCAAAGATTGTGGAACGCCGCGCCGCCCGCGCCGTTTGAACCCCGGGAAACTCACGTCTGAAAGGGAGAGTTCTGATGCGCCCCTCGCACACACGCGCCGCCACGCCGCCGCTCGTCTTCGCGCTCGTCTTCATGCTCCTCTCCGCGCCCGTGCGGACGCCCGCGCAGTCCGGCGGCGCTCAGGCTCAGGCCAACGGCGCGCAAACTCAGGCCGGCGGCGCGCAGTCGCCGGAGCAGGCGCCGAAGGTCTTCTGCGACCCGTTCCACGCGCGGTCGCTCGTGCGCGAGCAGTTGTCGGAGGCGAAGGCTTTCGAGAGCGCGGAGAAGCGCATCGCCCTCCTGACGAGCGCGGCAGACCTGCTCTGGCCTTACGACCAGCGCACGGCGCGCGACCTCTTCACAGAAGCCTACGAACTCGCCGCGAAAGACTTCCGCGAGCAGAAGGACGAGACGCCGACGCTCCGGAACGGAGTCCTCACGCAGAAGGTTGACCGAAGGTTCGTCGTGATGTCGGCCGTCGCGCGGCGCGACCCGGCGTGGGCGCGCACGCTAGCCGAGGGCGTGGCCGAAGAGAAGCGGCGCGAAGCCGAAGACGCAAATGAGGCCAAGTTGAGCGCGCAGGTCGCACAGGCAAGAGGTGCGGAGGGCACGCTCAACCTCGCGCAGTCGCTCTTGGCCGTAGACCGCGCCACGGCGCTCGCGCTCGCGCGCGGCAGCTTCCGTCTGCCGGCCACCTACACCCTCATCCTCTTCCTCTTCAAGCTGGCCGAACGGGACGCGGCGGCGGCCGACGCGCTCTACCGCGAAGCGCTCGCGGCCTACGCCGACCGCACGGCGACGGACTTGGTCTACCTCTCTGTCTACCCCTTCGCGCTGAATCACGAGCCGGCGAGCGTGCCTGTGTCCGTCTACTACAAGCCGCCGTCTGGCTTCTCGCCGTCGCCGCAGCTCCGCGAGCTGTTTCTGGACGCGCTGTTCCGGCAGGTCGAAAGGAAGTTCAAGACGCCCGAGGTCGCGCCGGCCGAGTCTAACGGCATGCCGTCAGAGCAGGGGCAGTTGCTCACGACGCTCGTCATGCTCGAACCGCACATCGCGCGCCTCAATCCGGCCCTGCTGGAACGCGCGCAGTGGCTCAAGGGCTCGGCCTCGGCCGCCGCCTCAAATTCTTCCCGCCTAAGCGCGGACTCCTTCGCGCAGTTCGCGCGCGAGTACGACGAGGAGGGGATGTTCGAGCGTTCCCTTGAGAAGATCGAGAGCGAGCGGGATGCGGGCCGCCGCGCCTTAGCCGTGGCGAAACTCATCATGTCGGCGCGCACCGAGGACGAGTTCGAGCGCGCCGAACCGTTTCTAGACAAGGTGGACGACGCCGAGCTGCGCCGGCAACTCGCGAGCTACCTCTACTTCCTCTGGACGCAGGCGGAGGTAAAGGAGGGGCAGTTGGACGAGGCGACGCGCCTCTCGAAGAAGGTCGGCGAACTGGACTACCGCGCGCTCCTGTCGTTCGAGATCGCCGAGGCCGCGCTCAAGCGGCGCGACGACCGCGCGCGCGCAGACGAGCTGCTCGACTCGGTCTACGCCGACGCGCTCAAGGCCAAAGACACGCCCGAGAAGGCGCGCGCGCTGCTCGGCGTGGCTAACCTCTACACGAACTTCGACGTGCCGCGCGCCGCGCAGGTCTTGCGCTCGGCCGTCAAGGTCATCAACACGCTGCCCGACCCCGACTTCAGCTCCGACACGGTCGGGCGGCAGTTGGGCAACGAAGCCTTCACCGTCTACGCCGTTCACAGTCTGCCCGGCATCAGGCTTGAGAACGTCTTCCGCGAGCTGGGCGCGCGCGACTTCGGCGCCGCGCTCTCGGCCGCGGGCGAGCTTTCCGACAAGTACCTGCGCGCCACCGCCGTCTTCGCCCTCGCCTCGAAGTGCCTCGAAGAGTCCGAGAAGCAGAACAGGGAGAACAAGGCCGCGACGCCGCCCGCGAAGCAGAAGAAGCCGGCCCGCGAGCCTTAACCGCCGGGCGGCCGTCGGGAGGCACGTCTTGACACCCTTCTCGCGCGACTCCTACACTTCGCGTCAGCACCGAGCACGCTGACGAGGGTGAACCCGAACGGGTTTGAGAGGGACAGGGGAGGGACGTGCTGAATCTTCCGAACACGCTGACGCTGTCGCGCATCTTCATCGTGCCGCTGCTCGTCGTCGTGCTGCTGACGCCGTTCTCGGAGAACTGGTTCGGCGTCCAGCGACACCTGCTCGGCGTCGCGCTCTTCCTCGCCGCCTCCTTCACAGACTACCTCGACGGACACATCGCGCGCAGCCGCCGCCAGATTTCACGCTTCGGCACGCTCTTCGACCCCATCGCCGACAAACTGCTCATCAGCGCGGCCCTCATCTCGCTCGTCGAGAACCGGCTGGCGCCCGCGTGGGCCGTCTGCATCATCGTCGGGCGCGAGTTCGCCGTCTCGGGTCTGAGGTCTGTGGCGGCGGCCGACGGGATGGTCATCTCTGCTTCGCAGACGGGTAAGCTGAAGATGGCGGCGCAGGTCTTGGCCGTCGCGCTGCTCATCGCTTCGAGCGCGGGGGGCAAGCCGCCCGTGGCGAACTTCGGCGACGCCTTCCCGGCGATACAGTTCTGGACTGTGCCCGAGCTGCGCGAGGCTTTCCGCCACCTCTTTGGCGGCGGCGCGGTCTCGGGGACTGACTGGCAGGTGCTCCTCTACACGGCCGGGCGCGCGATGCTGTGGGTCGTAGTCCTCCTCGCGTGCCTCTCGATGTACGAATACTTCCGCGCCTTCTACCGCGCGGCGGTCGCGCGCCCCGCCGCCGGGCCGGAGCCCGCCGGCTCCACGCTGCCGCGCCCGGCCGCTCGCACGCCGACCCCGCACGTCTAGACAACCGCCGGACATCTAAATAAGAGCGTGCGCCACGAGGCCGCGCACACGCGGAAGGGCTCGACGATGATGAAGTGCGTGCTCATCATCGTCGAGCCCTTAAGTTTCAGAGGCGCGGCCTTAGTTTTAGACGCGCGGCCTTACTGAACTTCGACCGCGTCGCCCGTGTGTATCTCCTGCGCGACGCGCGTGACGACGGCCGTCGCCGTCCGCCCTTCGACGCGCGTGACGACGACCTCGCCCACGACCTTGCGCGGGACTGCGGGCCGGTGGCGCTTTATCTCGGGCGTCTTAACGGTCTTCTGCCTCTTCGGGCCGTCCACGTCCTTGACGCGGTGCGCCTGCGCGGAGAAGCCGCCGCCGCGCAGCGCCTCGCTCTCGAAGCCGCGCTGGTAGTTGGAGTTGATCTCGTCGCCGTACTTGGCGAGGACGCCGTGCCCTTCGGGGCGGAAGACGGTCAGGTAGTCGCCGACGTGTACGTTGTCCTCTGCGCCGAGGTCTATGTAGACCACGTGGTCGCGCGTGAGCATCTCGCGTCCGTCGCGCGCGAGCACGATGCGGCCGGTCTGCTTGCCGGTCGGCTCCGCGAAGCGGTCGAGCGTGACTTCGCCGCGCGCCGGGGGCACCTCGCGCTGCTGCGCGGGCCGCAGGAGGTCGCCGAACAGTAGGTCTTCGCAGGCGTTCGTCACCTCGGCCACCGAGACGCGGTCGCGCACGCGCACGACGCGCAGGCGGCCGACCTCCTGCGTGAAGACGCCGAGCGAGCCGTGCTTGCGCGTGAACTTCGAAGTGAACTGCCCGCGCGGGCGCACGACCGAGAACTCCTGCCCGACGCGCACGCCCGACTGCGCGCCCGCGTCTATGAAGACGAGCTCGCCCTGCGCGAAGACGCTGCGCTCGCGCTCCTGCTCGGCGCCGACGATCTGGCCCGCGGCGGCCTGCGGCGTCTGCTCGATAAAGCCGCCGCACGCGGACTCTCTCTGCCGCCCGGTTTCGGCCGTGGGGCGCGGCGCGGCCTGTGCGGGCGCCGCCGCCGCGGCCTTTTCGGCGCCGACGGGGCCGTCTAAGGCGTCGGCCGTCTGGGCGCTTGCCGGGGCGTGCCCGAAGGCGCAAAATAGGAGCACAAACGGAAGCAGTCTGCGGGCGGGGGGCGTGTGGTAGCTGCGCACGGGAATCTCCTTGTGTGTTTGTCGCATCAAAGGTGTCCGAAATTCCGAAAGTTGTTCGGCGGCTGGAAGGTTCCGAACCGCGGGCGGGGCTTTAAAAGAAGAGGCGCGGGGCGGCCTCGCTCAAGGGGAGCGCCGCCCTTCAGCGGGCACTTTCCATCCTAGCGGGTGGCGCGAGCGAGCGTCAACAGGTTTGTTCACTGTCTGACCGGCGGGCCGGGTGCGTGCGGGTGCCGCGGCGGCTTGCCTTTTCCGGAAGGCGTTGCTAGTATTCACGTTTTGCCGGAAGGCGCGGATTCTCTACCGTAGAAGGCCGGCGTAGCTCAGTTGGTAGAGCGTCTGATTTGTAATCAGAGGGTCGGGGGTTCAAGTCCCTTCGCCGGCTCTGTAGGATTTTGACATTTCGCAGGGGTGGTCGAGTGGTTAATGGCACCGGGCTGTAAACCCGGCGGGTTCACACCCTACGTAGGTTCGAATCCTACCCCCTGCACCAGTTCAGAGGTCAGAGGTTAGAGGTTAGAGGTTAGTAAGAGCGATTTTACTGGCCTCTGACCTCTAACCTCTAACCTCTACTTTCTGGGCGGGAGTAGCTCAGTTGGTAGAGCATCAGCCTTCCAAGCTGAGGGTCGCGAGTTCGAGCCTCGTCTCCCGCTCCAGTTTTCAGCCGGCATGCGCGGGCACGTTTTGTGCCCGAGTAGCTCAGGGGTAGAGCGCCTCCTTGGTAAGGAGGAGGTCACGGGTTCAAATCCCGTCTCGGGCTTAGGCTAAAACCAAGAATCTAACCAAGAAGAGGCAAGAGGGAAATGGCGAAGGAGAAGTTCGACCGGTCGAAGCCGCACGTCAACATCGGCACCATCGGGCACGTGGATCACGGGAAGACCACGCTGACGGCCGCCATCACCAAGGTCTTGGCCAAGCACAACCCGCGCATCACGGTCAGGGCG
>DATFHD010000027.1:0-77950 GCA_035248785.1 Pyrinomonadaceae bacterium
GAACCCCGCGGCCTTCCCCGCCCTCGCCCGCGGCGTCCCCTTCGAGCGCCGACTCGCGCACGCGACGGCCGCGCATCTTCTCGGCGAGCATCGCCCGCGCGCGGTGCAGCCGCGAGCGCACCGTCCCGACCGCGCAGTCGAGCGCCCCGGCCGCCTCGACGTAGCTCATCTCGTGCAACTCGCAGAGCACGACGACCTCGCGGTAGTACGGCGGGAGTGCGAGCACGGCCTGCCGCAACTGCTCGACCGTCTCGGCGCGCGTCATGTCGCCCAAGGGGTCGGGCCGAGTTATCAAATTCTCGTGCGGCGTGTCGCGCCCCTCTTCGGTCTCGTCGTCGAAGCGTACGAGGGCGCGCTCGCGGTCGAAGGCGCGCAGGACGTGGTTGCGCGCGATGCCGTAGAGGTACGCGGCGAGGCTGCCGCGCGCCGGGTCGAAGTTCCCGGCGTCGCGCATCAAGACCATGAAGGTCTCCTGCACCACGTCCTCGGCCACGGCCTCAGACCCGCTCATCTGCAAGGCGAAGCGGTAGACGCTCGGCTGCCTTCGGCGGTAGAGCGCCGTGAACGCCTCCTCGTCGCCGACGAGCATCCGCCCGAGCAATTCCGCGTCCGTCTGTTGTTGGGAACCTGCCATCCTCAGCTCCGGAACCTATCCTCGACTCCGCCGGACACTTCTCTTTCGCTTGGGCGTTGTGAAAAGTTCCAAGAAAAGCCGTAAATAGTAAACCGTAAACCGTGACGAGAAAAAGCTGTCTTCTCTCGTCACGGTTTACGGTTCACGGTTCACGGCCTTAGAGGCGTTCGGGCATGTCGGCGACGACGTAGGCCATGACGGCCATGGCGGCGACGCAGGCGGCGAGTTCCTGCGGGTTGACCTTGTCGAAGGTGTCGGCCTCGGTGTGGTGGATGTCGAAGTAGTGCGTGATGTCCACGTTGAGCGACGCGCCGGTGACGCCCTCGCGCATGATGGGGCCGATGTCTGTGCCCTCGCCGTCGGGGTCTACGTGGTCGGCGCGGATGCCGGAGAGTAGTTTTGCTATCTCCTGAAAGTCTGCGCGCGCCTGCGGGCTGGCCTTCGCGTCGAGGCCGAAGCCCGTTGGGCGGAAGACGCCTATGTCGGACTCGACGGCGAGTACGTGGTTCGCAATCTCGCTCTTGTGCGCGTCGCGGTAGCCGTTGCCGCCGCGCACGCCGTTCTCCTCGTTCGTCCAGAGCACGACGCGAACCGTGCGGCGCGGCCGCAGCTTCAACTCTTTAAGGAGCCGCACAGCCTCCCAAGAGACGATGCAGCCGCCGCCGTCGTCGTGCGCGCCTTGGCCCACGTCCCAAGAGTCTATGTGGCCGCCGATGACGACGACCTCTTCGGGCTTCTCGCGCCCTTTGAGTTCGGCGACGACGTTGGCCGACTCGGCGTCGGGCAGGAAGTGCGCGGACATCCGCAGGTGAACTTTAGGGTGCTCGCCGCGTTCGTACATGCGCTGCAACATCTCCGCGCCCTCGATGGTGACGGCCGCGGCGGGAATCCGTGGCTGGTCATCCGTATAACGGAGCGAACCCGTGTGCGGCGTCTGAAGACTGACGGGCGTGATCGAGCGGACGAGGACGGCGATGGCGCCGTACTTCGCCGCGCGCGAGGCGCCCGAGCCGCGGTACACGACCGTCTGGCCGTAGGTCGTGAACGGCGCGTTGTAGACGACGACGCGGCCGCGCACCTTCTCGCCGAGCGCTTCGAGTTCGTCGAAGTTGCGGACGACGACCGCCTCGGCCGTCAAGCCTTCGGGCGGCGTGCCGACGCTGTTGCCGAGGCCGAGCATCGGGAGTTTGCGCGCGACCGGCTCGATTAGCTCAAGGCTCTCTTCGCCGCGAACCCAGTGCGGCACCATCACCTTCTCCGCGCGCACGTTCTCAAGACGGTCGCGCTTCATCTCCTCGACGGCCCATCGAATCGCGCGCTCAAGATTCTCCGAGCCGCTGAGGCGGTTGCCGATTCTGTCCGTGAGCCACGCGAGGCGTCGGTAGGCCGTGTCTTCCGTGAGCGCCGCGCCGATGATGCGCGCGGCGCGCTCGCGGTACTCTTCAATCTTTACACGCGGGGGCGGCAGAGGCTTCGGCGCGGGCGCGGGCTCCTCCTGATGCGTCGGGGGCGGCGCGGGCGGCGTCGTCTGTTGTTGAGTCTGTTGCGCGATGACGGGAATGATGACGAGGGCGATGACGAGAATCGGCGTGAAGGTGCGTCGCAAGGCTTTCGGTGGCCTCCCTTCCTTAAGAATTTGAAAATTCAAATTTGAAATTAGAAGTTCGAAGAGCGGCGCGTGCCGCCGCCGTGTGTGCCGTAGACGGGCGCGTACTGGCCTGTCTCTTCGGCCGACTTCAGTTCGAGTTTCAGCTCGGCGATTCGGCGCGAGACTTGGCGGAACTCTTCGGCGTCGAACGCCTCGGGCTCGCCCGTGAGCTTGAGCGCCCACTTCATGCGCCGCTCGGCGGCGGCGAGCGCGCGCAGGCTCAGTCGGCCCTCGCGTGCGGCGCGCGCTATCTCGTCGCGTGCGGCGACGACGTTCTCCTCGCGCTCGCAGATGAGCACCATGTCCGAGCCGGCCTCGACGGCGCGCAGGCACGCCTCCGGCACCGTCAAAGTCTGGACGACCGCGCCCATCTCCATGTCGTCGGTGATGACGAGGCCGTCGAACTTCAGAATCATTCGCAGGAGCCGCGTCGTGACGTTCTCGCTGATGGTCGCGGGGAACTGGTGGAGGCCCTGTATGGTCTGCGGGTCGCCCTCCTGCCGGAAGAGGTCTTGCAGGAACTCGGACACGTCGGGGAAGGCGGCGTGGCTCACCATCACCGAGCGCAGGCGCTCGCCGGGGCGGTGGAACATCAAGTCCATGAAGGGCACGAGGTCGCGCTGGAAAATCTCCTGCCACGTGTGCGTGACTACGGGCAGCCGACGGTGCGAGTCCACCTTCGAGCCGCCGAGGCCGGGGAAGTGCTTGCCGCAGCCGATGACCTGCCCGCGCTGCAAGCCTTCGAGGTAGGCGCCCGCGAGCATCGAGACGGTCTCGGGGTTAACGCCGAAGGTTCGCGCGCGCAGCCCGTTCTCCTCGTTGTCGCCCGAGAGGTCGAGGACGGGCGCGAAGTTGATGTTGAAGCCCATCAGGCGGAGCGCGCGCGCCGACAGCTCACCGAACCTCTGCGCGAGGTCTGCGCGCCCGGCGTTGCGCACGGCCTTCGCCGAAGGCATCGGCTCGCACACGTCGCGGAAGCGGTCAACCAAGCCGCCCTCTTGGTCAACGCCGATGAGGACGTGGCTTCCCGCGGCGTCGCGTACCTGCGAGGCGAGGATGGAGACCTGCTCGGCCGACTCGACGTTGCGGCCGAAGATGATGACGCCGCCCGGCCGTACTTCGCGCAGGAACTCGCGCAGGTGCCGGTCGAGTTTCGTCGCGGGCAGGCCGACGAAAAGGAGCCGCCCGGCCTTCCTTTCGAGCGACTCCGCGCTGTCCTCACCTGTCGAAACCGTCGGCGTCATCTGACCCTTGTTCCCCCCGCGGCGACACCACTCTCGCGCCGTCTCTTACAAACGGCCCTCGAATCTTCCCGCATAAGGTTGTCGCGCTGTTGACGATTGTAACACGCCCTTGCCGCGAGTCCGGAAAGCGGCGCTCTGTTATACTTTCGCTACAGGATTTAAGGATGAGCGCCGCTCTGGAAAAAGAAGTAGACGAGTTACGGCCCTCGCCCGCGCGTCTGACGGCGGAGGTGAAGAGGCGCGCGCGCGAGCTGGGATTTCAGAAGGTCGGCGTCGTGCGCGCCGAGGCTTTGACGGAGGAGCGCGCGCGGCTCGAAGAGTGGCTGCGGCGCGGGCATCACGCCTCGATGGCATGGATGGAGCGCGGCTTGGAGCGGCGCACAGACCCGCGCGAACTCCTGCCCGGCGCGCGCACGGTCATCGCCCTCGCGCTCAACTACTACACGCCGCACGCGCACACCGGCGAGCCCGGCACCGGCAAAATTTCCCGCTACGCGTGGGGCGACGACTATCACGACGTTCTGGGCGAGAGGCTGAAAGCGCTGCTCGCCTTCGTCAAAGAGCTTGTGCCCGAAGCCGAGGGCAAGGTCTGTGTGGACGCGCAGCCCGCGATGGACAAGGCTTGGGCCGTGCGCGCGGGCTTGGGCTGGATAGGCAAGCACACGAATTTGATTACGCGCGACTACGGCTCTTGGGTCTTCCTCGGCGAGCTTTTGCTGGACGTTGAGTTGGAGTACGACGCGGCGCGCGAGGAAGACCACTGCGGCACCTGCACGCTCTGCATCGAGGCGTGCCCGACCGGCGCCATCCGCGAGCCCTACGTCGTGGACTCGAACCTCTGCATCTCGCACGCGACCATCGAGCTGCGCGAAGAGGAGCTGCCGCGCGAAGTCTCCGAACGCCTCGACGGCTGGCTCTACGGCTGCGACGTATGTCAGGACGTGTGCCCTTGGAACCGCTTCGAGCAGCCGACCGCCGAGGCGCGCTTCGAGCCGCGCCCCGGCGCCGTCGCGCCCGACCTCGAAGAGATCGCCGGGCTCACGCACGACACTTACGTCGAGCGCTTCCGCCGCAGCCCCGTCAAACGCGCCAAGCTCTCCGGCCTCCGGCGCAACGCCCGCGCCCTCCTGAAGATTTGAAATAGCACCAAAAACGTAGAGGCCGCGTGCGCTGTCCTCGCCAGAAGCGCGCACGCGGCCCCGTGGCACGGCCCGCGTGAGTGCGAGCCGTGCCTAGAGATGCGTTGCCCTTACGCATCTCTATTTCTTGTCGCCGACTAAAATGCTCATGTGAGTCTCCTGTGGTATATTCCCGCCGTTCTTTGATAAGGCAACGGGTCGGATGCGAAGCTCGCCCTCAACTTTAGAGTGATGAGCGTCGCCGTTGAGCATGAAAGGTTCATACTCACGGCGACAAAGTTGAGCGGTCAGATTTTATCGCCATTTGGCAATAATAGCAAGCTAAGCGTTTGTTCGATCCCGTCGGGAGGTAACTCCTGATGGGAACGCGGGCGCGTCTAAAGCAGGAAAGGTTAGGCGAGAAGCTTTTACAGATTCGGCTCGCGCTCGGACTCTCACAGACGGAGATGCTTTACCGTCTCGGGGCGCAAGACCTTATCAGCTATAACCAGATTTCGAGATACGAGACGGGGCAGCGCGAGCCGCCGTTAAGGATTCTATTGCAATACGCGCGTGCGGCGAACGTGAGCGTAGATGCTTTGATTGATGATGAGTTGGACTTACCCGCCAAGCTTCCGAGCGCGAAGAAGCACGAAGGGGTGAAGCGTCGCCCAAAATAATCCCTCGCCTCTCATGGGAGTCTCACCATGCCTATCACAAGTTGGATTCGTGACCTGTTCGGCATCCAGAAGGATATGTATGAGACGAAGAAGACCCGACTTGAGATAGAGAAGATAGAGGATGAGAAGCGGGAGAAGTTAATTACCCCAGCGACGTTGGATGACGTTAAGGAATATGACCCGAAGTATAGAAAGATACGCACAAGGTTGAAGGAATGGGACAGCCTTCAGTATGTGAATGTAATCAAGATTATTTTAATGATTCTGCTCGTCGTTCAAATGATAGTGTTTCTATTGGCGCAACTCATTAGATTCATCCAAAGGTGAGCCAAGTATATTATTACCCAAATTTGAAATGGTCTCTCGTCTTCGCCGCGCTCGCGTGCCTGACGCTGGCCGTGGGGGCGTACGCGGTCTGGACGGAGTACGCGCGGTTCCCGCCGCACTTCCGCGGCTTCGGCGAGGTGACGCGGCGGGGCGAGGTCGCGGGCTGGGCCGTCAACGCCGCGCACCCCGAGTCGCGCGTCGAGGTTCAGCTCTACGTTGACGGGCGCTTCGCGGCGCGTGACGTGGCGGTGCTGCCGCGCCCCGACGTGCTGGCCGCCGGGCGCGCGCCTGACGCGAACTGCGGCTACAGGCTCGCGCTCCCTCCGCTCGCCGCGGGCGAGCACGAGGCGCGCGTCTACGCCGTGCAGCCGGACGACGCGGGCGAGTTGCGCACGCTCCGCCAGCTCGGAAACGCGCTGCGCTTCCGGACTGACTCGGAGGGCCGCGTCACAGATTTTCGTTGACCCGCGCGGTCACAGATTTTCGTTGACTTGCGCGCCCGCGCGGGTTTACCCTTCCGCCGCTCCGTTCGCTTCACTGAACCCGGCGCCCCGCGCCAGCCTCGCGCGAAGCGCCTTCACGACACACGCGGGTTTAAGACGCACGGTCTTACGGCAGGATTGAACAACCACCGCGCCTTCTCTCAGGCCATGCTCGCTCCTTACCCAGTCATCATTAGACGAACGGAGGCCGGCACGCCACGCCGCGCTTCCGCCCTTTCAACGCCCCGCGGCTGAGGCGCGTCCTCGCGTCGGGGGTTCGAGTCCCCGCGCGCGCCCCACTCAAGGCTAACCTTCGATCCCACGGGGCGGGCGTCCATTAGTAACGCCCTCCGGCGCCGTACCCGGCGGCCGGGGGCCGATCCTTCGGCCTGCGTCAAGGGCCGGAACAGACTCACTCACCAAGGAGAACAAACTCCATGAGAGAAGAGAACAAAGTCCCTGCCGCCTCACGCGTTGACACCGCGCAGCAGCCCGCGCGCGACGCGCGCGGCAAGGCCGGACTGCGCGGCTGCTGGGAGCTGCTCATCAAGCTCATCATCCTCCTGATCCTGATTCTGATTCTGCTCGCCTACTGGTGGGGCGTCGGGCCGTTCGGCCCGCGCGGCGACTTCGGGCGCGGCGACTACGGCATCTGGATGTGGGTCTGGCTGCTGCTGCTCATCGCGCTGCTCATCTGGCTCATCTGGCGCCAGAAGCACTTCGTCATGCTCAGGTGCGACCTGACGGGCCCGACCGGCTGTACGTACGGCCAAGATGTCGGCGGCCAGTGGCTCGAACCGATTCCGGGCACGGCCGCCGGATTGGGCTTTAGCCACTACGAGCTGTCGCTCTACTACGACGGCTCGCCCGTCGCGGGCGGCGTCATCTACGCCGACGGCGGCGGCAACCCCGCCCCCGCGCTCGCGCATGGCAACCATCAGGTGAACGCGGGCACGCTCGGCTTCGTAGACCTGATCGCGGCGTTCAACGGCGCGGGCGCCGGGATACGCACCTCGACCGACTTCGAGGTCAGGCTCCGCGTCGTCGGCATTGACCAGAGCACCTGCAACCACACCGTCCACTTCCAGCTGAACGTCGCGCTCGCCTCCATCAAGAAGGTCGGCGCGGCGTGGTCGCACGACTACGCGAACCCGAGCGAGACGCTCTGCCGCATCCCGCCGCCCGGGACGCCCATGCCGGGGTCGCACGCCGTCAACCCGGCCTCTATCGGCGGCAGCGTCACCGTCCGCGGCGACGCCGACGTTCACGGGTGCGCCGACGAGAAGCTGGCCGAGGTTCACGTCTGGGCCATCCCCGACGACACCTTCAGCTTCCCGCAGCCGGCGCCGGGCTCGCCCATCGTCGCGCCCGCCGCCAGCACCTTCCACTCCGAGGTCATCTTCACGACCGACGACCAGAGGGACGCTAATCCGCTCTACCTGCCCGGCTACGAGGGCGCGGTGCTCACCTACGTCCCCGGCTGGTTCACCCGTCAGGACTGCTACTGGGTTCACCTCGGCCCGCCGCCGACGCCGCCGGTCTACTTATGCACGCCGCCCGTGCCCGCCCTGCACACGACGGGCTGGCCGACCGGCGCGACCGGCAAGTACACGCTGCTGCTCGCCGTCAAGGACACGGCCGGGAACACCTACTTCGACGTGCAGCGCGTCTGGGTGGACAACGACCTGTGCCTCGGGAAGATAACCTCCGTCGGCGGCCTGACCGGCTGCCTCGACCTGCGCCTCTCGCAGTTCGTCAACACGACCTGCGAGATACGCGGGTTCGCTTGGGACAGGGCCATCCGCGCGGCCGACCCGCAGGTCTCGCCCAACGACAACTTCGCCGGCTACAGTCTCAGCTTCCAGAAGAACGGCGGCGGCGGCGGCCCCATCCCCGCGGCCACGCCGGGCGTGCGCGTCCCCGCAGTCTGGTCGGAGGTGCCGCCGGGCGCCGACGGCGTGCTGGCCAACTGGGACATCATCGCCGACATAGACAACGGCGCGGCGGCCCCGCCTGCCGGCTCGCCCAAACTGCAACGCGGCTCGCGCTGCGCCTACGTCATCAGCCTGAGCGTCAGCGACACGACGCTCGTCAACGACGGCGGGGGCGGCGGCCACGCTCCCATCCCACACCCCCTCTTCGCCTTCAACATCATCAACGACCTCTAAGAAGCCTTAGAGAAACTCCCGCGCGCGCGGGACACCGACGGGCGGGGCGGGTGACGGTTAAAGCCCGCCCCGCCTTTTTCTTTGGCGCGTCCGTTTGAAGCGCGCGGCGCACGCGGCGTATTATCGTGGCGTACGAAAGGCGAAGCCGCCTCGGCGGCGGAGGGTGAAGACGGAAGTTGAACGCGATTCTCAAAGACTCCTACGGGCGGCCGATACGCGACCTGCGCGTGTCGGTGACCGACAGGTGTAACTTCCGCTGCTTCTACTGCCTGCCGCACGGCGCGCCCGAAGAGACCGCGCCGAAGGAGCAGCTCCTCACCTACGAGGAGATCGAGCTGGCCGTCTCGGTCTTCGCCTCGCTCGGCGTCGAGAAGGTCAGGCTCACGGGCGGCGAGCCGATGCTGCGCCGCGACATCGAGACGCTCGTCTCGAAGCTCGCGCGCGTCGAAGGCGTGAAGGACTTGGCGCTCACGACCAACGGCTACAACCTCGCCGAGCGCGCCGCGGGCCTCAAAGCCGCCGGCCTCGAACGCGTCACCGTCAGCCTCGACAGCCTGCGCCGCGCCGCCTTCACAGAGATGACCGGCGCCGACATGCTCGCGCGCGTCCTCGAAGGCATGCGAGCCGCGCAGCGCGTCGGACTGACGCCCGTCAAGGTCAACGCCGTCATCGTCCGCGGACACAACGAGGAGGAGGTCGCCGACATGGCCGCCTTCGCGCGCGAGCACGGCGTACACATGCGATTTATCGAGTACATGCCGCTCGACTCCGGCCACGGCTGGTCGCGCGAACGCGTCGTCTCGGGCGCGGAGATTCGCGCGGCAATCAACGAGCGCTTCCTGCTCGTCGCTAAGCTCGTCGAGCGCGGCAGCGAGACGGCCACGCGCTACCGCTTCGCCGACGGCGCGCCCGGCGAGATAGGCATCATCGCGCCCGTCACAGAGCCCTTCTGCGGCGCCTGCTCGCGCGTCCGCCTCACCGCCGACGGCCAGATACGCACGTGCCTCTTCTCCAAAGTCGAGCACTCACTCCGCGACGTGCTCCGCGCGGGGGCGACGCGCGCCGAACTCGCCGACTTCGTCTCGTCGGTCGTCCTCCAAAAGGAGCCGCGCCACTACATCAACGAGACCTTCTTCGAACAACCCGCCCGCACGATGAGCCTCATCGGCGGCTAATGCCCTGATGCCCTGACGACGAGGATTTGGTTATGAGCACCAAGACCGAAGCCACCATCGAAGACCTCTACAAGGTTGACGGCAAGGCTGAACTCGTTGACGGGGAGATAGTCCACATGTCACCTACGGGCGGAAAGCCGAACATGGCCGCGCGAGAGATTGCTTTCTCGTTGCGGGAGTACGAGCGCCGCACAAAGAGCGGCTATGCAATCACCGACAACGCGGCATTCAGGGTTAACCTGCCTCACCGGAAGTCCTTCAGCCCCGACGCCGCGTTCTACGTGGGCAGCGAACCTACGATGAAGTTCTTCGAGGGCGCTCCCGTGTTCGCCATCGAGGTGCGGAGCGAGGGCGATTACGGCCCGAGGGCAGAGAGGGCGATGGAGAGGAAGCGCGCCGACTACTTCGCCGCGGGCACGCTGGTCGTCTGGGACGTTGACCTCTTGAGCGAGACGCCCGTGCGCGTCTTCCGCGCGGGCGACCCGCAGAACCCGACCCTCTACAGGCGCGGCGAGACGGCCGAGGCCGAGCCGGCGCTGCCCGGTTGGACGATGCCGGTTGACGACCTCTTCGTCTGAGAGCGTCGCCCGGCCTTGAGAGAGTCGTAAGATAATCCTCGCAGTCGAAAGGAACGAATAACCTCGCGATGAACAGAGACGGAATCATGAGCGCGGAGCGGCGCGCGTTTGTTTGTGTGGCGCGGCGCGCGCTGGTGTGCGCGGCGTTGTCGGCGTCGGTGGGAGTGGTGACGGCGTACGCGCAGAGCGGGCGCGGGCAGGCGGGCGCGTCGGGGCCGACGCGGCAGGTGCGTTCGAGCACGATGAGGGTCGAGCTGCCGACGCCCGTCGCCGAGACGCCCGTGCCTTTCGTGGGCGGCGAAGGCCGCGGCCAGATTCAGACGCTCAGCTTCGTCACGCCGGACACGAGCTTCGAGCGGAGCGTCGTGAAGGGCGCGCCCTTCACGGCCGACGCCGTGACCGAACACGTGCAGAGGCTCGGCGACGGCAACCGGATGGTGCGCAAGTCTGAAGCGAAGCTCTTCCGCGACGCGGAGGGGCGCACGCGCCGCGAGCACAAGCTGACGAGCGGCGGGACAGTCCTCGCGCCCGACGGAGAGGAGCCGCGCCTCATCGTCATCAACGACCCGGTCATTCAGGTCAACTACGTCGCGGACACCGCGCGCGGCACAATTCGCAGGATGATTCTGGTGCCGGAGATAGAAGAGGCGCGGCGGAAGGCTATGGGTGGAGAGTCGTCCTTCGGCGTGCTGATGCCGACGAGCACGGCGCACAGGCGCATGGCCGAGGGCGACGCGGCGGCGCTTCTGCCCGAGCCGAAGAAGGAGCGGCTTGAGGCGCAACTCGTCGAGGGCGTGATGGCCGAGGGGACGCGCATCACCTTGACGATTCCGGCGGGCGAGTTCGACAACGAGCAGCCGATGGAGATCACGCACGAGCAGTGGTACTCGCCCGAGCTTCAGACGGTCGTCCTGATGAAGCACAACGACCCGCGCTTCGGCGAGACGACCTACCGCCTCACCAACATCACGCGCGCCGAGCCCGCGCCCGAACTCTTCAAGCCGCCCGCCGGTCTGCGCCTCCTAGACCAGCACGACCCCGTGCTGATGCGCCGCCCGCTCTCGTCGGAGCCGCCGGCCTTGAGAAGGCCGGGCGTTAACCAGTAGAGAAGGCGCCGAGCCGAAAGGGTGAAGGCGGGACGGTCGAAGATGAAGTGAATGCCCTACGGCAATTCCTTTATCTTCCACCGTCCCGCCTTCGCGCTTAGACTTTCGCCGCCCTACTTCTTCGGGATGCGAAGCTGCTGGCCCGGTTTAATCAAGTCTGGGTTGTCGCCGATCACGTCCTTGTTGGCCTCGTAGATTTCGCGCCAAGCGACGCCGTGGTGCTGGCCGATCTTCGAGAGCGTGTCGCCGGACTTGACGGTGTAGGTCTCTTCGCCTCCTCCGCCGCCGCCGCCGACTTCGAGGTTGAGGACGAGGTCGCCCGAGCGCATGTCCGGGTCTATGCGGTTGTACTCGTCCCAGACCTTCTGCTTGGCCTCCTCGCTCGGCGCGGTGCCCGAGACGTGCAGGGCGCCGCCCTCCTCCGCCACCTGAAGGTTCGAGACGCCGCTCTGGTTCGCGATGTCAATTAACGACTGGTATTTCTCCGTCAACGCCATGACAGGCCCTCCTCCTCTATTGCAGGTTCAGTTGGTTGTTGACCTTCTTCGGGCTGGCCTCGTTGGCGGCCTTCATCGCGTCCTGAAGCTTGGCACGCGGGATATTGCCCTTCAGCGTCACCTCTTTGTCCTTGACCTCGACGGTCACGCCCGTCACGCCGTACCTCGTCAGGTTGGCCTCGATGGCGTTCTTCAGCCCTGCGTCGGTCGCGCTCGAAGTCATGTTCGAGATGGCGTTGCCCGTGTTCGAGACCGTGTTCGAGACGGCGTTCGAGTTGACGGCCGCCGAGTTCGCGTTCGACGCGCTGTTCGCGTTGTTGGCGTTGTCCTTGCCGCCGCACGCCGCGGAGCCGAGCGCGAGGGCGAGCACGAGCGCGGCCGCGGACAGACTCCCGGCCGCATTTTGAGTTTTCATGTAGAGTTCACTCCTTTCCAATTTTGTCGGACGTTCATAACGCCCGAAGGTCGCGAGAGTGTGCGCTTCCGTTCAACAAAGTGTCCCCGAGCGCTCAACAGTGCGGCGCCCGCCGTGGCTTTGCATTCGCCACGGCGGCGGGTAAACTTCGCTGGAACGGGCGGGTGCCGAATCGTACTCCCGCGCACGGAGTAAAGACAAGCGAATAAGAGCAACGGGGGAGCCGCGGGGGGCGCGGCTGAGAGTCGCCGCAGAGGCGAGACCCTTTGAACCTGATGCGGTTAGTACCGCCGAAGGGAGATGAGCGGAGGCCGTCACCTTTTTCGGGCGACGGCCTCCCGACGTTTGCGCGCCGCGGGGCCTTAAAGCTTCCGGCGCGACGAAAGCGAGAACTGAGATGAGCAACGGAAACGGTCACAGAGGGGCCGACGGGCAGAACGGGGCGAACGGGGCGAAGGCGCAGGACAGCGCCGAGCAGCAGAGCGCGGACGTGCGCCTGCCGAACTCGCGCAGGGTCTACGCCGAGGGCGAGACGACGGGCGTGCGCGTCCCCTTCCGCGAAGTCTCTTTGCAGCCGACGCGCCTGCCGGACGGCCGCATAGAGGAGAACGAGCCCGTGCGCGTCTACGACACGTCGGGGCCTTGGGGCGACCCCGAGCAGAGGTGCGACGTGAGCGCGGGCTTGGCTCCTTTACGCCGCGAATGGATTCTCGCCCGCGGCGACGTGGAGGAGTATGAGGGGCGCGATGTGCTCCCGCAGGACGACGGGTATCTGACGAAGGGCGCGGCCGAGTTCGCGAAGCACAAAGACAAGGGGCGGCTCGAACACTTCCCCGGCCTGAAGCGCTCGCCTCTAAAGGCGAAGCCCGGCGCGTGCGTGACGCAGATGCACTACGCGCGGCGAGGGATTGTGACGCCCGAGATGGAGTTCGTCGCGCTGCGCGAGAACATGGGGCGCGCGCAGGCTCTGCACGCGATGAGGGAGCACACGAAGGAAGACCGCAGTTCCCTCTTTCATCAACATCGCGGCGAACGCTTCGGCGCTTCGCTGCCCGAGTTCGTCACGCCCGAGTTCGTCCGCGACGAGGTGGCCCGAGGCCGCGCCATCATCCCCGCGAACGTCAACCACCCCGAGAGCGAGCCGATGGCAATTGGCCGCAACTTCCTCGTCAAAGTCAACGCCAACATCGGCAACTCGGCCGTCGCCTCCTCGATTGAAGAGGAGGTCGAGAAGATGCGCTGGTCTATCAAGTGGGGCGCCGACACCGTGATGGACTTGTCCACCGGCAAGAACATACACACCACGCGCGAGTGGATTCTGCGCAACTCGCCCGTGCCCATCGGCACCGTGCCCATCTATCAGGCGCTCGAAAAGGTCGGGGGCAAGGCCGAAGAACTGACTTGGGAGGTCTTCCGCGACACGCTCGTCGAACAGGCCGAGCAGGGCGTTGACTACTTCACCATCCACGCGGGCGTCCGGCTGCCTTACATACCTCTGACGGCGCGGCGCACGACCGGCATCGTCTCGCGCGGCGGCTCCATCATGGCCAAGTGGTGTCTGGCGCACCACGAGGAGAGCTTCCTCTACACGCGCTTCCGCGACATCTGCGAGATCATGCGCGCCTACGACGTTTCTTTCTCTTTAGGCGACGGCCTGCGCCCCGGCTCCATCGCCGACGCCAACGACGCGGCGCAGTTCGCCGAACTCGAAACGCTCGGCGAGTTGACCAAAATCGCTTGGGAACTGGACTGTCAGGTGATGATCGAAGGGCCGGGGCACGTCCCGATGCATCTGGTTAAGGAGAACGTGGACAAGCAGCTTGAGATTTGTCACGAGGCGCCCTTCTACACTTTGGGCCCGCTCGTCACGGACATCGCGCCCGGCTACGACCACATCACCTCGGCCATCGGCGCGGCGATGATCGGCTGGTTCGGCACGGCCATGCTCTGCTACGTCACGCCCAAAGAACACCTCGGCCTTCCCAACAAGCAGGACGTGAAGGACGGCGTCATCGCCTACAAGATCGCCGCGCACGCGGCCGACTTGGCCAAGGGTCACCCCGGCGCGCAACTGCGCGACAACGCGCTCTCGAAGGCGCGCTTCGAGTTCCGCTGGGAAGACCAGTTCAACCTCGCGCTCGACCCCGAAGTGGCGCGCGAGTACCACGACGAGACCCTGCCGCAGGAGGGCGCCAAGCTCGCGCACTTCTGCTCGATGTGCGGCCCGCACTTCTGCTCGATGAAGATCACGCAGGAGGTGCGCGAGTACGCCGACCGCGCTGGCCTCGACGAGCAGACGGCGCTCGCCGAAGGCATGAAGCAGAAGGCCGCCGAGTTCGTCTCCTCCGGCGCCGAAATCTACCAAGGCGAACTCCCCACCGGGGCGAAGCGCGAGCACTGAACGACACGTCTCTGAAAATCAGAAAGAGAAACGCGCCGACGGTTGTTGAGACCGTCGGCGCGTTTCTCTTAACAGCCTTCCCGCGTTATGTCCTTAAGGGTTCGAGGTCTTTTCGGCGGAGGCGGGCGTGGTGGAGAGGCCGCGGCGGCGGACGTAGACTTCGCCCTGCTGCGCGAGGCCGGCGCGCTGGGCGAGCGCATAGGCTACCGAGTCTATGATCTCGCGGTTGGCGAGCTTGAACTGCGTCGTGCCCTTCAGGTAGGTCTCGGGGTCTTCGAACTCGATGGTCAGGTACTGGAACTTCTTCTTGAAGAGGAGGCCGGGCAGGCCGAGCGGGCCGGCCGTGCCGAGCACGACTGACTGCGTACCGTTGCCCATCGCGCGGCGCGTCTCCATGTCGGCGAAGGTAACGTTCACGGCGTCGTAGGAGATGGAGATGATCTCCTTCTCGTTCTTGTCGCGGAAGACGAGGCGGCGGTTGCGGTCGTCGAAGGTGAGCATACCCTCCTGCTTCTTGCGCAGGCCGGCGAAGCCGCCCATGTACTTCGCGGGGACGACCTTCGGCGGCGCGGGCGGCGCGGCGGTGCGAACCTTCGGCGCGGAGTCCTGTGCGTCCTGCGCCTCCTGCTGCGCGGGCGTCGGGACGGGCCGCGGCGAGTCTCCGACCTGTCGCTGCCTCTGCGCGAGCGCGGGCAGGGGCGCGAGGGCGCAGGCGAGGAGCATGAGCGGCAGGGCCTTGCGTACGAACTTCATCTTAAAAACTTCCTTTCGGGGGGTGTGCGAGAGTCTTCCGGGAGCTATTTAAAGACGCAACTGGCCGAGCGTGCGTTGCCAGACCAGCGACTTTTTCAGCACGCAGAGGCGCTGCCGCTCGGCAGGCTCGCACGAAGGCTCCAACTGCGCGATGACCGCCTCGACCAAGGGGACTGCGAACGGCCCCGCGTGCGCGAGTGCCTGCGAGAAGTAGTGCAACTGCACGGCGCCGCCCGCGCCGCGGTGGAACTCGAAGACCTCGGCGTCCGTCAAACTGAAGACCTCCTGCCCGACGGGGACGACGCGGCGCGGCACGCCGTGATGCGCCGTCCAGCTTTCCCTGCCGCGCACGCGCCAGCCCAGAAGTAGAATCCCGAGCAGCACGCCCTGCTCGTGCAGGAAGTCCGGGCTCAACACTTTCAAGTCTGCGTGCGACGAAAGGCGCGGGCCGAAGCTGCCGTAGTCTGGGTTCGCCAACTGCGTGTCGTAGACAGCGCCGACGACCTCCTCCGCGTCCGAGACGGGCAGCCTGACGAACTGCGCGAAGCCGTACTCCTCCGGCGACGGCGGCGCGTCGGCGTCCAACTCGTCAATCACGCGCGCCACGTAATCAACGTGCGAGTTCGACTTGACGATCTTCGCGATTCTACTCATCGGTAATCTAAAAAGGCCCGCCGCGCGCCCACTCCGGCACCTTGTAGAGAATCCACCACAGGAACAACTGCGCGCAGAGTACGAGCAGCGCGAGCGCAAGGCTCAAGACGGCCGCGCGCGCGTGGCCCGGTCGCGGCCTGCGCCAAGCCCGCACGAGGCCGAGGCCGCCGAAGACGAGCGCGCCCGGGCAGAAGAGAATCCCGAGGTACGGCACCAGCGCGTACGTGACGAAGGCGAAGGCCGTCGAGGCCGCCTCGCTCTCACCCCCGCGTATCATGTCTCCCCCTTCCGCCAACGCCCACCCCACACGCCGCCTCGAAACCGCGCGCCTCGGCACCCGCCACGCGCCCGACCTGCGCAGCGACTCAGACCTGCGCGAAGCTTCAGTCTTGCGCGAAGCCTCAGTCTTGAATGCCACGCGCGGCCGCTCGAAACGGTAAGACGCGCGTAGAGACTCGGACGGAAAATACCCGCCGCCGAGCGAGCGCCCGCACGTCGCGCAGAAACGCGCCTCCGCGCGCCGCGCACGCGCCCCGCACGCCCCGCACTCGCGCGGCGCCGACGTGCGATCCGGTTCTGCGGCGTCGTACGCCATGCCTCTCTCAGCCTCTACGGTGTCATACCGAGCGGCGGCGCCCGATAAGCCTCTCAGCCCTTCGACGCCGAGAGCAGCGCCCGCTCGACCGTCTGCGGCAGCTCGACCGGGTGAAAGCGCGCGGCGGCGAAGGCGTAGTCCTCGCCGCTCTCGTCAACGACGCGGACGTAGCCGTGCGCCGCGGCCTCGTCGTCCGGGATGAGCTGGTAAAGCTTCCCGACTTCGAGCGAGGCTTTGTAGCCCTCGTTGTCGAGGCAGACGACGAAGCGCGTCTCTGTCTTCTTCTTCCTCATCGCTCGTCAAGAAACGGCAGCTTCAGCTTGAACTCTCTCCTGCCCAGCCCGTGAGCTTCGTACCAGTGTACCTCCGCGAGGCGTATCGTGCCATCGAGAAGTCGCACGCTGGCGACTCCCTTCAGCTTACGTCAGCGGCCGCGGCCGTACTGCCTGCGCAGCCTTGCGCGGTCGCGAACCCCGCTGCCGCTGGCGATGGTCTCGACCTCGCCTATCTCGCCGATGAGTTGAAAGTCCACGCTGACGCACGCGCCGCCGCCCCGTGGTCGTGTCCTAGCGGCGGCGGCCTTTGCTCATGGCCTTGCGAGAGACGGTGAAGTCGAGGCTGTGCTCGTCGGCGAACTCCTGCACGGCGCGGAAGAACTGCTCGCGGTCGCGCCCCGTCATGACCGCCGCCTCGTCGGCCGCCTCGATGGCGTAGGGGTAGCCGTTGCCGACGACGCACTCGGCGCGCACGGCGTCCAAGACCTCTTCGACGAGGCCCCCCTCGTGCACCCACGCGGGGATGTCGAGGCGCGCGGGGTGCGCGTCCGCGGTCGTCTGTAGGTAGACGAAGCCGACGAGCGGACGTTTCTCTTCGTCGAAGAAGGCTTCGGCGAGGTTCGGGCGCTGGCAGTGCCAGAAGACTGTGCGGTCGCCCCAAGCGGCGAGCGGCGGCTGTGTGTCTCCGCCCGCGCGCGCGCGTAGTATCTGCGCGTCGTAGGCGTTCGTCTCGGGCAGGTCGCGCCGGAGCGCCGTGAGCAGGCCGTGTATGTCGTGCGCGTAGGAGTGATCCACGTAGCCGACGACGGGCACCTCGGTCTCGCGCGAGAGCAGGATGAGTTCGGCGAGCGCGTCGGCCATGCGCTGCGAGAGGTGCCTGTCCGTGCCCTTGCGGAGCGAGGCGACGAGGAGCGTGTTGTCGAAGAAGGCGACGGGCGCGCGTCTGCCTTTGTCGCGCCAGCCGCGCTGTCGTTCGAGGAAGGAGCAGACGGCGCCCGCCTCCATCTCGAAGCGCCGCAGCGAGACGATCTGCTCGGGGCTGTCGTAGCTGCCCTGACCGGCTATCAACTGCTCGGGGCTGATGACCTCGAAGCGCACGTCCTTCGTGTAGACGCCTTCGGGCGTGTGCGGGTTCTCGAAGGTCGCGACCTGCACGGCGGCGATGGGAAGGCTCGCGTCGCGCCCCGGGAAAATCTGGCTGCCGTCGGCGGCGAAGGTCACGCGCCCGCGCAAGGCTTCGAGCGCCCAGCGCCGCGCCTCCTCGTGCGAGCGCCAACGCTGTCCGAACGGGACGACGGCCGCGCCCTTCGCGTCCAACTCGTCGGAAGGGTACGCGACGCGCGCGGCGTCCGCCGCCGCCTCGCGCCGCACCTCCGCGCTCGTCCGCCCGGCGAGCGCGCGCAGCCGCGCGGCCAACTCGCCGACCTCCCCGCGCAGAGAGCGCGCGAAGCTCACGAACTCGCCGCGCTTCTCCTCAAGCGCCGTGATGACGTGCGTGCGGTACAGCATTCGGTCAGAGGTTAGAGGTCGGAGGTTGGAGGTTAGTTAAAAACAAGGCTCTCACTAACCTCTAACCTCCGACCTCTAACCTCTATTTCCCCCTCTGGATGCGCGCGAGTTGCTGCGACGAGTAGGAGTAGCGCGTCGTCTTGAGGCGGCTGTTGACGAAGGTGTAGGCGACGCCCTCTTTGGGTTCGAGGTAAACGTCCACGCCCTTATCGCCGCGGTGCTCGTAGGCTTTGTTGGTGACGAGGTTCATGGACTCGGGCGTGTCCGTGGCGCTCTGGTGCTGTAGGACGATCTGCAAGACCGTGCCCTCGTAGTGCGCCGGGAGCCGCTTCGACGCGATGAACTTCGGCGTCACGAAGAAGACCGTGACGCGCCCGCCCGTGACGTTGAACTCAAGCGTCCCCTCATCCGCCAAGTGGTCGGCGACGGGCACGCCGAGCACGCGCTCCACGTCCGCGCGCTTCGAGACGAACGGCTCCAAGCCCTTCCACGTCGCGGCCCGTGCGGCCGCTGCCGAGAGCAGAACCGTCAGGGCGGCTGCCAGACTGACGGCGGCGATGCGCGCGTGCGCGCGGCGAAAGTTTATGTTCCTCATGCGACGGATGCTAACGCAAAAGGCGTGGGCCGTAAACCGCGAACCGTGACGAGAGGAAGTCAGTTCCTACTCGTCACGGTTCGCGGTTTACGGCTCACGGCTCTTTACTGATTCGCGTAGGGGCGGACGCGGTCAGCCGACTCTTTGAAGTAGGCGTCCGTCGGGGCGAGTTGCAGCCCCTTCTCGTAGGCGGCGAGCGCCTTGGCGTAGTTCTTCGAGGACTCGTAGGAGAAGCCGAGCAGGCGGTAGACCTCTGCGTTGTCGGGCGTCTTGGCCGCGGCCTGTTCGAGCGCGGCGATGGCCTTCGGGAAGTTCTTCGCCTGCACCTGCGCGTAGCCGAGCAGGTAGAGGGTCTCGCCCGCGGCCTGCGGCGAGGCGGCGGCGCGCTCAAGCGAGGTGGCGGCGCGGGCGTACTGCTTGGCGAAGATGAGCGCCTGACCTTGCAGCAGCGCCGAGCGGTCGTCGTTGCGCAGGCGCGCGAGCGAGTCGGCGGCGCGGACGGCCGAAAGGAAGTCTGCGTCGCCGGCCGTGCCCGCCGCGGCGCGGCCGCGGTACATGTAAGCCTGCGCGAGCATCTCCCAGCCTTGCGCGAAGGTCGGGTCGGAGAGCGTGGCGCGGTTGAGCATGTTGACGGCCGTCGTGTAGTCCTGTCGGCCGAAGGCCATCTGGCCGAGGTAGAGCAGCGCGAACTTGTTCTTCGGGTCGTTCTTCAGAACCTCGTTGAACGAGCGCTCGGCGTCGGCCGTCTTCTTCAGGTTCATCTCGGTGACGGCGCGGAAGTAGACGAGCGTGGCGTCGGGCTTCGCGTCGCGCGTCGTCGCGGCGACGAGCAGCGGCAACGCCTCGTCGTACTTCTCGCCGAAGAAGTATGCTTGCGCGAGCGCGTCCTCGATCTTCGGGTCTTTCTCGCCCGCGGCGCGGCGCAGTTCCAAAGCGCGCTCAAGGTCGTTGGCCGCCTCCGGGTAGCGCTTGAGGTAGAACTGCGCGAAGCCGGAAATCTTCCAAGCCTCTGAGTTCTTCGGGTCGGCGCCGGTTATCTGCCGCGCCTCTGCGAGCGCCGCGTCGTACTGCTTCTGCTCTAGGAGCACGAAGGCGTGCTGGGTCGAGGCCGCGCCGGCGCCGTTCGAGGCCGCGGCGCGCGTGCCCGCGGGCGTGGAGGTGTTGACGCTCGCGGCGTCGGTCGTCGGCTGCACGGGCGTCACGCGCCGCGGCCGTGTCGCGCCCGACTGCGCCGACGCGACCTGCGCGCACAGCGCGAGCGCGGCGGCGAAACTGACGGTCAGTCTCTTCATGGAATAGGAGTTTTTCATAAGGGAAGGGCCGATTTCAACTCTGATGCGTCCGCGGGGAGAGGGACACACGTCGGATGCCGCGCCCGCCGGGCGGGTTCGCCGTAATAATGTCAGAACCGCCTGCGGTAGCGGGCGGGCGGTCTTTCAGTAGGCGAAGGATTGATAGACCTCTTCGCCGTCTTCATCCAACCCCTCAACGACGGGGCTGAAGCGTAGGAGGAAGCGTGCGCGCTCGGAGAGCGTTTCGTAAGTAGCGCGCGGGACGCGGATGGAGACTTCGGGGCGGAAGAGCCAGCGGCGGTTGTAGCCGACGACGACCATCGGGCGCGGCTCTTCGGTGCGGTTCGGCGTGCCGCGGTGCAGGCCGCGCACGTCGCGTATCATCACGTCGCCCGCGCGCATCAGGAGCGGTTCCAGCCTGACCTCGCCCGACTCAAGGCGCCGCAGCCCCTCCTCCTTCGACAGCACGTGCGTCCCGCGCGTGATCTCGAACGGCCCGTTCTCCGCGTTCACGTCCACGAGCGGGAAGTTGACGGCGAGTTGAAACGGCGGCGTCTCGCGCCCCCACTCGGGGAAGAGCGGAGGCGCGTCTCGGTGCACGTCCTGATACTCGGAGCCGAGGAGCGGCGTGTCGGTGGCGAGTTGGACGAGTACGGCGTCCTCGCCGACGAGCCCGTGCACGACGCCGAGCACGTCGTCGTCCTCGTAGACGGCCGGGTCTGCGAAAGGCGCGGCGAACGGCAGCGTCACGTAGTAGCGCCCCGGCCCTCGGTTCAGCCTGTGCCCCTCGCGCTCGACGTGCCGCCCAAGCAGAGGCGCGAACGCCTCGCGCCAAGCCTCCATCTTCTCACGCGCGAAGTGCTCCGGCAGGATGCAGAAGCCTTCTTTCAGAACCTCGCGCACGAAAGCTTTAATCTCTTCCCCGCTGTAACGCCCCATCACTTCCCCTTGTTCTTTGTCACTTCCTCCGGCTGAGCCTGTTCTGCACAATCACGACCGCGAGCAGGATCACGCCGCGCAGTACGAGTTGCCACCAAGGGCTTATCCAGCCTTCGAGGTTGAAGATGTTGAAGATGAGCGCGAGCAGGAGCATGCCGACGAGCGTCGAGCCGACGCCGCCCTGCCCGCCCGTCAAGAGCGTCCCGCCGACGACGACCGCCGCGATGGCGTCCAACTCCCACCCGACGGCCGCGACCGGCTGCCCCGTCCCCAGCCGCGACGCCAGCAGCACGCCCGCCAGCCCGGCGAGCGCCCCGCTCAGAGTGTAGACGCCCAGCGTCACGCGCCCGACGTTCAAACCCATCAGCCGCGCCGCCTCCTCGCTGTCGCCGAGCGCGTAGGTGTGGCGCCCGAAGCGCGTGTAGTTGAGCACGAGCCACGCGAGCGCGTACGCCGCTAAAAGTATCAGCACCGGATAAGGAATCGCGAAGACGCCGAGGTCTACGCGCCCGCGCCCGAGTTCGCGGAACGTTTGCGCCGACGCCGGCACGCTCAGCGTCTTCTCGCCCGTGTAGACGAGCGCGAGACCGCGCGCCGCGATCATCATCGCCAGCGTCACGATGAAGGGCTGTATGCGCGCCCTCGCGATGACGAGGCCGTTGACGAGCCCGAGCGCCGTCGCCACACAGACGCCCGCGAGCAGAGCGGCCGACAGCCCTCGGTCTGCGAGGCTCGCCGCCGCCACGCCCGCCACGGCGACGAGCGAGCCGACAGAGAGGTCAATCCCGCCCGTCAGGATGACGAACGTCATGCCGAGCGCGACGAGCCCGAGCATGCTGTTCTGCCTCAGCACGTTCGTCAGGTTCTCTTCCGTCAGGAACCGCTCGTAGCGCGCGAACGCGAAGACGGCCACCGCCACGAGCGCGACCAAAGCGCCCTGCCGTTGCAGGAAAGACGCCGCCCGCGCCCGCAAGGTTCTGCCGCGCACCGACCCGGCAGTCAACTCGGCCTGACTCATCGCCCGTCACTCCTTCGTCGGCGTGATTCTTATCCAGTCGAAGCGCGCGGCGCCGCCCGCGGCCGTGAGCGCGACGTGCGCGCTCTCGATGAAGGAGCCGTCCGTCCAGCCGCCCACGTCAGTCCATTCGCGCCCGTCCGTGCCGAAGGCGAAGCGGTAGCGCTCGCCGCCCTCGGCCGTCATGCGAAGGTAGAGCGCGTCGGCGGCGGGCGCTTGCACGTCGGCCATGCGAGTCTCCGCGCGCCCCTCGCGCCGCCAGACGACGACGCGGCCACCGCCGACCGCGACGCCCACCGCGCCGTCGCGCCAGCCGTAGGCCGAGAGTCCCGCGCGCGCGCCCTTCGCCATCCCGCGCAGGTCAACGAGGGCCGTCGCCGTGTAGTCGCCCGTGGTCGTGCGGCGCGCGACGACGGCCGCCGTGTACTGGTCGTCGCGCCAAGCCGTGCGTTGTTCGGCGTCTGCGGCCGCGCGCGGCGCGAGCACGAGATGGCCGAGGCCCGCGGCCTCGACACGCGCGGACGGCGGGTTGTTCATCGGCCACTGCCACACGGGGCGGAGGGTGGTGCCGAAGCCGTCGAAGAACTCTGCCTCGTCCCTCTCGGCGACGCCGAGCGGCGCGGGCGCGCTGGTGCTCGGCCCCGTGCCCCCGTTGATAACGGGCCAGCCGTCCGCGTCCCATTTGACTTCATCCAGCACCGCCTCGCGGCCGACGCTGAAGGTGTCGCGGCGTTTGCGGTAGGAGTGATAAAGCAGGAAGTCGCGGCCGTCGGGCGTCTCGACGATGCTGCCGTGGCCGGGACACTGCCAGTCCTGATTCGCGGCGACGAGCGGGTTGCGCGCGTACTTCTCCCAAGGGCCGAGCAGTCTCTTCGCGCGTGCGACGCCGAGCGCGTAGACGCACTCGCGGCCGCAGCAGGCGTTGCCCGAGTAGAAGTGGTAGAACCAGCCGCCGCGCCGCAGGATGAAAGAGCCTTCGGTTACGTGCCCCTCCCATGCTTCGGTGTTACGCAGAATCTCGCGGCGCGTACCGACGAGGCGCGTGCCGTCTTCTGAAAGTCTCTGCGCGAAGATTGAGGTCGGCTGGTCGGGCTCTGCGTCGTTGCCGTCGGCCTTCCAGACGAGAAAGGGGCGCCCGCGCTCGTCGCGCACGAAGAAGGGGTCTATGGAGCCCACATTCGCGCGCTCGGGTATCTCGCAGACGAGCGGGCCGCGATCCGTGTAAGGCCCCGAGGGCTTCGCGGCGGTCGCGACGGCGACGCAGAGCGTCCCGCGCTTCTTCGGCCCCTCGTCGCGCCGCGCCGTGTAGAAGACGAACGTGCGCCCGCGGTCAACAATCAACTCCGGCGCCCAGAAGTCGCCCTTCGCCCACGCGGGCTTTCTCGTGAAGAGGTAGCCGACGTGCTCCCAGTTCACGAGGTCGCGCGAGCGCAGCAGCGCGAAGTGCGGCGCCCACCCGCCCGTCGTCGTCGCCGCCCAATACTGATTCCCGACGCGCACGACCGAAGGGTCTGGATGGTCGCCCGCGATGACCGGGTTGCGGTAAGTGGCCGTCTGCGCCGCAGCCGAGACGCAGAGCGCGAAGACGAGGGCGCAGACTCGGAATCTGAAATTTGAAATCTGAAATTTCAAATTCTCACACCGCCTTCGGCCGCTGGATGTAGACGGCGATGATGATGATGGCGGCCTTGATGACGAGCGACCATGCGTAGGAGATGCCGTTCATCACGAAGCCCGTCGTGATGACCTGCATGATGAGCGCGCCGACGAGCGTGCCGAGGACGGTCGCGCGCCCGCCCGTCAGGGGCGTCCCGCCGACGACCGTCGCCGCGATGGCGTCTAGCTCGATGTTGAGTCCCACCTTCTGCGCGTCGCTCGCGCCGAGCCGAGCCGTCTCGATGAGCCCGGCCAAGCCCGCCAGCAGCCCGCTCAGTGCGTAGACCGTGACCTTCGCCCGGTGTACGCGTACGCCCGCGAGCCGCGCCGCAGCCTCGTTCCCGCCGACGGCGACGACGTAGCGCCCGAACGGCGTCGCACGCATCACGAAGACGGCTACGCCGACGACCACAGCCATCACCAACACCTGCACGGGCACGCCCGCCACGACGCCCTTGCCGAGGTACTCGAACGAGGCGTTGCTGAAGGGAATCAACTGCCCGCCGTTGCTCAAGACCTGCGCCACGCCGCGCCCCGAGATGAGCAGCGCCAGCGTCACGATGATCGGCTGGATGCGGAAGCCCGTGATGAGCGCGCCGTTGAACGCGCCCGCGAGCGCGGCCGCAGCCAGCGCAATCAGCACGGCTACACCCGCGCCCCAATCCAACGAAGTGGCGGCGACGGCCGACGCGATGGCCATCACCGAGCCGACAGAGAGGTCTATGCCGCCCGTCGAGATGACCAGAGTCATGCCGACTGCGACCAGCACCGTGGGCGCGACTTGCAGCAGGATGTTGCGAAAGTTGTTCAGGTCGAAAAAGTTCGGCGTGAAGATGGAGTTGACGGCGACGAGCAGCACGAGCGCCGCCAGCGCCCCGTACGTCGGCGCGTAGTCGGCGATGCGCCCCAACGCGCGCGCGCCTCCGACCGTCCCTGCCGGTGCCGCGTTAGACATCTGCGCTAACTCCTGCCTTCATCTTCAACCGTCTCGACAGCGGCGCTGCCTTCGGCCATCGCGCGGATGATGTTCTCCTGCGAGATTTCGGCGCCGTGCAGCTCGGCCACGGCGCGGCCGTCGCGCATGACGACGACGCGCGAGCTTCCCTCGACCAGCTCTTCCAGCTCCGAAGAGATCATCAGGACGCCGAGGCCGGACTCGGCCAGCTCGTTGATGAGCGACTGGATTTCGCCCTTCGCGCCCACGTCTATGCCGCGCGTCGGCTCGTCGAGGATGAGGAAGCGCGGGTTCTTGCAGAGCCAGCGCGCCAAGAGAACCTTCTGCTGGTTGCCCCCCGAAAGCTCGCGTATCTTCTGCTCGGCGCTCGCGGCCTTGATGCCGAGCCGCTTCATGAAGCGCCCGACCACCTCGTCCTGCCGCGCGCGCGAGACGATGCCGAGCCGCGTCATCTCGGGCAGCGCCGCGAGCGTCAAATTCTCGCGCACGGAAAGCTCGGGGATGATGCCCTCGGCCTTTCGGTCTTCGGTCAGGAAGGCGAGGCCGGCGTCAATCGCGTCGTTCGGCGAGTTAACTTTCAAGGGATTGCCTTCGAGCAGCACGCGCCCCTCGTCCACGGGGTCTGCGCCGAAGATTGCGCGCGCCGTCTCAGTCCGCCCAGACCCGAGCAGCCCCGCCATCCCGACTATCTCGCCCCGGCCCGCCTCGACGGTCACGTGGTCGAGCTTGCGGCCTCGGGTCAGGTTCTCGGCGCGAAGGAGCGGGACGGTCTGCGCCTCTACCTCTTCCGCGTGGTGCTCGCCGAAGGCGGTCGCGCCGCCGCGCTGCAACTCTTCGCGCCTCTTCCCGAGCATGAGGCAGACGAGGTCTATCCTCTCAAGCCCCGCGAGCGGGCGCGCGGCGACGAAGCGGCCGTCGCGCAAAATCGTCACGGTGTCGCAGACCGTGTACAGCTCGTCGAAGCGGTGGCTGATGTAGACGACGCCCACGCCCTCGGCCTTCAGGCGGCGAATCACGTCGTAGAGGATTGTGACTTCGTGCTCCGTGAGAGAGCTGGTCGGCTCGTCCAGCACGACGACCTTCGCGCCGAACGAGACGCCGCGCGCGATGGCGACCATCTGGCGGAGCGCGATGTTGAGGCTCCCGAGCGGCGCGCGCGGTTCGATGTCGAGGCCGAGGCGTTCGAGTATGGCCGAGGCGTCCTCGTTCATCCTCTTCCAGTCAATGAAGCCGAGCCGGCGCGGCTCGCGACCCAAGAAGATGTTCTCGGCCACGGTGCGGAACGCCAGCAGGTTCACCTCCTGATAGACGGCGACGACGCCCGCCCTCTGCGCATCCTCGGGCGAGCGGAAGTTGACCTCGCGCCCCTCCAACAACACGCGCCCGCCGTCGCGCCGGTAAGCGCCGGTCATGACCTTAATCAGAGTGGACTTGCCCGCCCCGTTCTCGCCCACGAGCGCGTGCACCTCGCCGCGCCCGAGGCGAAAGTCCACCCCGTCGAGCGCCACCACGCCCGAGAAGACCTTGCGTATTCCCTCCATCCGGAGGAGCGGCTGGTCTGACATAGAGGTTGGAGGTTAGAGGTTAGAGGTTAGTAGTTGCGTGACGCGCCGGTTGGAGGCTGGCTGGCGATAAAGCCTTCACTAACCTCTAACCTCTAACCTCCAACCTCTGCTTCTCAGAATGCTTCGCCGACGAACTGCGCGGCGTTGGTCGAGTCGAAGAAGCGGTCGGTGTTGATGATCTTGGGCGGGAGCTTCTCGCCGCGTTTGAACTTCTCAAGGGTGTCGAAGGCGACGGGGCCGAAGCGCGGGTTGCACTCGACGGTCGCGTTCATCTCGCCTTTGACAATCGCTTCGAGCGCGGACTTCTGGCCGTCTACAGAGACGACGAGCACGTCCTTGCCCGGGTTCATGTTCGCCGCCCTGAGCGCCTGAATCGCGCCGAGCGCCATCTCGTCGTTATGCGTGTAGACGGCCGTGATGTTGCGGCCGTGCGCCTGTATCAAACTCTCCATCACCTTCTGCCCCTGCGCGCGCGTGAAGTTGCCGTCCTGCGCGGCGAGGATTTTCATGTCGGGGGAAGCCTTGATGGCGTCGGCGAACCCTTGGTGGCGGTCGTTGGCGACCGAAGAGCCGGCGGTGCCGAGCAGCTCGATGATGCCGGCCTTGCCGTTCGACTGCTTCGCCAGCCACTCGCCCGCGCGCTTGCCCTCCTCGACGAAGTTCGAGCCGATGAAGGTGACGTAGAGGTCGCCGGCCTGCACGCCCTCAAGCTCGCGGTCTATGAGGATGACGGGTATCTTCGCGTCCTTCGCCGCCTGCAAAGGCCCCTCGAAGCCCTTGGCCTCGCGCGGCGCGAGGAAGATGGCGTCCACGCGTTGCGCGATGAGGTCTTCGAGGTTCGAGACCTGCGTGGCGGTGTCGCCGCGCGCGTTGGTGAAGACGAGCTCATACCCGCGCTTGGCGGCCTCGTCCTGCATGCTCTTGGTCTCGGCGATGCGCCAAGGCCCGTCGGTCTCTGTCTGCGAGAAGCCGACGCGCATCTTCTTGTCTGCGCCTCCGCCTCCGCCCGCCGCGCCGCCGCCCTCCTGCTTGCGACAGCCCGCGAGCCCCGCGGCGACGAGCGCGAACGCGAACAGGAGCGCGAGCGCCGCCCGCCGTCCTTCTTTAAGCGATTTCATGTTTACCCTCTCCCTTGAATGTGTGTGTCAGTCAGCGCGAAGGCTCTATGCGCAGAGAGTCGAAGCGCGCCGTCGCGCCGCGTCGGCCGCCCGCAACGAGCGCCACGCGCACACCCCTGTCCCAAGGCGGCAGGTACGAGCCGTCCAACTCCGCGCCGAGCCGCTGCCACGTGCGCCCGTCGGAACTGAGTGCGAAGCTGTAGAGGTGGCCTTCGCGCACGGTCATGCGCAGGTGCACGCGGGGCCGCCTCTCCAGCCCGACGCTCGCCCCCTTCGAGACCGAGCGGCCTACGTTCTTCTCTCGCTGCCAGACGGCGACCACGCCCTTGCCGACAGAGAGGCCGAGTGAGTTCTCGGCGTCTCCGTAGGCCGCGAGGCCGGCCGTCATGCCCTCGGGCATCGCTTGAAAATCGACGACGGCCGTCGCCACGTAGTCGCCCGAAGTGGTCGGGCGTGCGACGACGGCCGTCGCCGGGTTGTTGCCGTCGCCGCCCGCAGGCGAGAGCACGAGTTGGCCGCGCTCGATGCGGAAGTCGGGGACGTTCGCCTGCGGCCACTGCCAGCCGGGGCGGAGCGTGGGCGCGAGGAAGTCGTCGAAGAAGCTCAAGGAGGCGCGCGTGTCGCGAGTGTTGTAGGGCGAGTGCGCGGACGCGCTCGGGCCGTGGCCTTCGTTAATCTGCGGCCAGCCGTCCGCGCCCCAGACGACTTCGTCGAGCATCGCCTGACGGCCGACGTAAACAAAATCCTTCGGCTGGTAGGCGTGATAAAGAAACCAAGTGCGCCCGCGCTCGTCTTCGACGACGGTGCCGTGGCCGGGGCAGCGCCAATCGCCGTTGCCTTCCATGATGGGGTTCTTCGAGTACTTCTCCCACGGGCCGAGCAGCCGCCGCGAGCGCGCGACGCCGACCGCGTAGGCACACTCGCGTCCGCAGCAGAAGTTGCCTGAGTAGAACATGTAGAACCAGCCGCCGCGCCGGATGATTGACGGGCCTTCGACCAAATCTCCGAAGGGGAGCGTCGGGTGCTTCTCCCAAGGCTGGTCGTTGCGCATCATCTCTCGCCGCTCGCCGACGAGGCGCGTGCCGTCGGCCGAGAGGCGCTGCGCCCAGATGACCGTGGGCTTGCTGACGCTGTTCGAGTCCTCCTTCCAGAAGAGGAAGCGCTGGCCGTTCTCGTCCGTGACGGGGAAGGGGTCAATCGAGCCCACGTCCTGACAGACGAGCGGCCCGCGGTCTGTGTAAGGCCCCTGCGGGCGGCGTGCGGTCGCGACGGCGACGCAGAGCGGCCCGCCCCGCTTGCGCGCGACGTAGTAGGCGAAGAAGCGCCCGCGATCCTGCGAAAGCTCCGGCGCCCAGAAGCTCCCCACGGCCCACTCGGGGCGCCTCTGGAAGACGGCGCCGACTACTTCCCAGTTCACGAGGTCGCGCGAGTGCAGTATCGGGTACTCGGGCCCCCACTCGGACGTGGTGGCCGACGCCCAGTAGTCGCGCCCGACGCGTATCACAGAAGGGTCTGGGAAGTCGCCCGGCGCGACCGGGTTCGTGTAGGTCGCGCGCCGCGGCTGCGCCGTCGCCGACAACCCCGCGGTCAGGACGCAGAGCGTGATGAGAATGCCGCTGAACAGCGTCGAGGTAAGCCGGAAGCCTCCAACCCTGTGTTCGTCTGAAACGTTGCTTGTCATCACCGTTCCCTGTCACCTTCTGTTCTCAGCGTGCCCTATCTTCTTTTCGCGCGCGCGGAGCGTTTGACCGACTGCCCCGTGCCTTGCGCGTTCTTCGTCGCGCGCCGCTCGGCGGCCGGGCCGGTGGAGGCGCGCGTGATGAGGTAGGTCGGGATGTTGACCTGCACGCCCTGCCGCTCGGGGTGCTCGATGTTGGTCATCAAAGCCTCGACCGCGCGGCGGCCGAGTTCGACGCGCGGCAGGCAGATGGTCGTCAGCGCGGGCTCGGCCAGCGCGGCGAAGGCGATGTCGTCGAAGCCGACCACAGACACGTCGCGCGGAATCTCAAGCCCGGCCGAGCGCAGCTCGACCATCACGCCGAGCGCCATCAGGTCATTCGCGGCGAGCACGGCCGTCGGCAACTCGCGCCCCGACAGAATCTCGGCGGCCGCGCGTCGCCCGCCTTCGAGCTTGAAGTCGCCGGGGTAGAAGCGCACGCGCGCGCCCGGCAGGTGTCGGCGCATCGAGGCGCGGAAGGCTTCCAGACGGCGCACGGCCGACTTCAGACGCTCGGGGCCGCTGACGAAGGCTATCTCGCTGTGGCCGAGCGCGACGAGGTGGCCGATGGCCTCTTCGATGCCTGCCTCGTAGTTGACCGTGAGGTTCGACATGTGTACGCCGGGCTTGCCGAGGTCTAGGAAGACCACCGACACGTCGCGGCTCGCCAGTTCGCCGAGCAGCGCCATATCCAGTTCGGAAGTCATGACGACGACGCCCGCCACCTTGCGCTCGATGAAGCGGCGTATGTAGTGAGAGGTGCGGTCGGGGTCGTAGTTCGTGTTCGAGAGCATCACGTCGTAGCCGCGCTCGAAGGCCGCGGCCTCGATGGACTTGACCAGCTCTGGGAAGAAGGGGTTCGAGAGGTCTGAGACGACGAGCCCGAAGGTCTGGCTGCGGCCGGAGGCGAGCGAGCGCGCGTGCGCGTTCGGGTAGTAGCCGCACCGCTCCACCGCGTCGAGCACGCGCGCACGCACCTCCTGCGAGACGAACCTCGTGTTGTTGATGACGTGCGACACGGTCGCCGTAGAAACGCCCGCCTCGCGCGCCACGTCCTTGATGCTGCTCATATCTTTGAAGCTGTCAGCGGTCAGCTTTCAGCCAGTCACTTCCTCTGCCCCGCCGCCGGCCTCGGAGACGTAGAGGGTTGGGGCGAAGCCGAAGCGCTTCTGATATTCCTGCGTGATGGTGCGCTCGTAGTCTGCGAGGCGTTCGCGGCGCAGCAGCGTGACGGTCGAGCCGCCGAAGCCGCCGCCGGTCATGCGCGAGCCGAGCACGCCTTCGAGCCCCCAAGCCGTCTCGGCGAGGAAGTCGAGCTCGGGACAACTGACTTCGTAGTCGTCTCGCAGAGATTCGTGCGAGCGGCGCATCAGGCGGCCGACCTCTTCCAGATCGTCGCGGCGCAGGGCTTCGACGGCGGCGAGCGTCCGCGCGTCTTCGGTGACGACGTGGCGGCAGCGTCGGCGAACGACCTCGGGTAGCGCGTCGGCGTGGCGCTCGAAGTCCTCGACGGAAACGTCCCGCAGTTGCTTGATGCCGGGCAGGAAGGCCGAGAGCAAACGCACGCCCTCTTCGCATTCGGCGCGGCGGACGTTGTACTCGGAGGCGGAAAGCTCGTGCTTGACGTTCGTGTCGGTGATGACGATACAGACCTCGGACGTGTCGAGCGGGACGGGCGTCGCTTCGAGCGTGCGGCAGTCAATCAAAAGCGCGTGACCCGCCTTCGCGCGCGCGGCGACGAACTGATCCATGATGCCGACCATCGCGCCGACGTAGGTGTGCTCGGCCTCCTGCCCGGCGAGCGCGAGCGTCACGCGGTCAACTTCCGCGTCTGAAACGGTCGCCAGCGCGAGGCCGAAAGAGACTTCGAGCGCGGCCGAAGACGAAAGCCCCGCGCCCGCCGGTACGTCCGAGAGCAGCATCACGTCCGCGCCGCGAAGACTTACGCCGCGACGTTCGAGCGCGCGCGCGACGCCCTCGACGTAGTCGAGCCAGAGGCCGCGACGGCGCTCGCCGGGGTTGTCCAGATCGAAGGCGGCCGACTCTTCGCGGTTGAGCGTGTAGACGTTGACGAGCCTGTCTTCGCGCGCGGCCGCGGCCGCGACCGTCTCGCGGTCAATGGCCATCGGGAGGACGAAGCCGCCGTTGTAGTCTGTGTGCTCGCCGATGAGGTTGACGCGCCCCGGCGCGCGGAAGAGCCGCGCCTCGCGCCCGTAGCGCTCGCGGAACGCACGCCGCAATGTCTCGCGCTCGATCAAGTCACTACCCCCTGTCTTCCTCTTTAAACTCCCCCTTGTCGTCAACGCTGCTCGAAGATGCGTTTGAACTCTTCGGGCGCGGCCTTCGGTTTGCGGTCGTAGGTCATCAGGCCGTTAATCTCCTGCTCCACGTCGGTCAACTGCGTGTAGCAGAAGCCGGCCCACGCGGGGTTCGAGACGATGGCCTTCACCAGCCCGTCGAGCCGCTTGAGCATCGCCTCCTTCGTCGGCTCGATGCCGGAGTAACCCCACTCGTTCTGCGCCCTCTGCGCGCCCATACGATACGCGATGCCGCCGAACTCCGTCAGCACGAACGGCGAGCCGTTGTACCTGAAGCCGACCGCGAGCGCGTCGCGCCCGTTGCGCGGGACGCGCGCGGGCTCGGTCTTCAGTATCTCGTACTTCGCCGCCAGCTCCTCGCCCGTGCGCGCGTAGTCGTGGAGGCTGAAGATGTCCGTCGCGTCGGTGTGCTCCCAGCCGTCGTTGTCTATGACGAGGCGCGTCGGGTCGAGCGAGCGCAGAAGGTAGTACATCGAGCGCGCGTGCTCCTGCTGCGCGCGGTTCGTGAAAATCTCGGGCACGCCCCAAGACTCGTTAATCGGCACCCACGTGATAATCGAAGGGTGGTTGAAGTCGCGCGCGACGATCTGCTGCCACTCGTCCGTGAAGCGCGCGACGTACAAGTCCGAGTAGTCCTGCGCGTTCGCCATCTCGCCCCAGACGAAGTAGCCGAGCCGGTCGGCCCAGTACAACCAGCGCGGGTCTTCGACTTTCTGGTGCTTGCGCGCGCCGTTGAACCCCATCGCCTTTGCAGTCTTGATGTCGAACTGTATCGCCTCGTCGGTCGGCGGCGTCAAAAGACTCTCGGGCCAGTAGCCCTGATCTAAGACGAGCCGCAGATAGTAAGCGTAGTTGTTCAGGTAGACGCGGCCGTTGTGCGTGCTCACCTTGCGCTGGCCGAAGTAGCTCTCCACTCGGTCAACGACGCGCCCGTCCTCTCCAATCAACTCGACAGTCAGGTCGTAGAGCGTCGGCTCCCAAGGCGCCCAGAGCCGTTGGTCGTTTAGTTTATGGACGGCGACGGGGCGCGCGTTCGTGCAGGTGACTTCGGACTGCGCCTGTAGCTTGCCCGCGAGTTTGACGGTCGTGCGCAGGCGGAGTCCCGGCTCTGTGCGGCTCAGCACGGCCTCGATTGAGACCTGCGAGTTGTCAACGTCGGGCGTGACACGGAGCCGTTTGACGTGCGACGCATTCACCGACTCGACCCACACGGGCTGCCAGATGCCCGTCGTGCGCGTGTACCAGATGCCCTCGGACTTCGGCTCCCAGAACTGTTTGCCGCGCGGCAGCGTCCGGTCGGTCGAAGGGTCGAAGGCGCGCAACACGACCTCGTTGCCCGAAGGCTTCAGAAGGTCTGTCACGTCCACTTCGAAGCCGACGTTCCCGCCGCGATGCGCGCCCGCGTGCTCGCCGTTGACCCACACCTCGGCCTCGTAATCAACGGCGCCGAAGTGGAGCACCACGCGACGACCGCCGCGCCTGAACTCCTCCGGCAAATCGAGCGCGCGCCTGTACCACACAACGTCGTGAAAGCTCGTATCGCCGATGCCGCTCAGACGCGTCTGGAAGGCGAAGGGCACGACGATACTCTTCGAGAAGCGGCGCGAGCCGGGCGCGTACCAGCGCTCGGCCATCCCGCGGTCGTTGTCGTCGAACTCGAACTCCCAACGCCCGTTCAGCGTCCGCCACTCGGCGCGCATGAAGTCCGGCCGCGGGTGCTCGGCGCGCGGCACGGCCTGACTGCTTTGCGGTGACGGACTCGAAGCGACTCGCGCCGCCGCCGTCGAGGCGCACAGCGTCAACGCGACGAGCGCCGCGACGGCGAGCGCCGCGCGCGTCCGCGTGTGACTCAGTCTTGTCAGCCCTTCCTTCATCAATCAGAAGCGCACGTTGGCGAGGCGGCGCAGGAGGTCGCGGCGGTCGGTCTCGCGCTTCTCCTTCTGCGCCTCGCTCAGTTGCTTGAATGTGTCGAGCGCGCGCTGCGCGTCGGCCGTGCGCTTGAGCCGCACGTAGACGCGGCCGAGCTGGTAGTAAGCCTCGGCCGACTGCGCGTCGAGGCGCGTGACGCGCTCGAACTCGGCGGCCGCGTCCGTCCAGCGCTCGGCGCGCACGTAGAGCTTGCCGAGCGCGAGGTGCGCCGAGGCGAAGTCGGGGTCGAGCTCGACGGCGCGCGCCAAGTAGCGTTCGACGCGCGGGCCGTCCGTCTGCGGCAGCTTCAGGAGCGTGTCGGCCGCGAGGTAGTAGGGGACTGCGAAGTCCGGGCCGGCCGCGATGGCGCGCTCGTAGAGCGCGACTGCGTCGGCGTACTGCCCGCGTTCGGCGAAGGTCGAGCCGAGGTACGCGAGCGCGGGCACAGACTTCGGGTCGAGCTCGACCGCGCGCTCGAAGGAGCGGCGCGCGTCGTCCGACTTGCCGTCGCCCGTCTGCGCGATGCCGAGCGCGAGCCAGAGCGGCGAGGAGTTCGGGAACTCCTGCAAAGCCTCGCGCAAACGTATGACGGCCGCGGCGGGCGCCTTCGTGTCGTTGAGCAGAAGGCCGTAGCGCAGGCGGTAAGTTTCGTTCTTCGGGTCGCGCGCGATGGCGAGGCGCATGGCGGGAATCGCGTTCTCGACGTAGCCGCCGGCCTCGTAGACTTCGGCGAGCGCGGCGTAGACGGGCGCCGTGTCGAGCCCGCGCGCGACCGCGCCTTCGAGCGTGCGCCCGGCCGCGGGGATGTCCTTGCGCTTGAGGTGTGCGCGAGCGAGCGCGATGACCGCGTCCGCGTTCGACGGCTCCGACGCGACGGCGGCGGACAGTTCTTGAATGGCTTCTTCTGAAAGTCCTGCTTCGAGCAGCGCGGCGCCGAGTTGGGCGCGCGAAGCGGCCAAGGCGGATGACGACGGCGTCGTTGTGTTAGCTGAAGTGTTCGACGCTTGCGCGTTGTTCGCGGGGACGAGCGCGGTGTAGTCGCGGTAGGCCGCGGCGGCGCGTTCGCGCTCGCCGAGGCGGAGGGCGATGACGACGAGGGCGCGTGCGACTTCCGGGTCGGGCGCGACGCGCGCGGCGTGCTCGAAGAGTTCGCGGGCGGCTCGCAGGTCTTCGGGGCTCCCGGCGTCGAAGCGTATCTGCGCGAGGTTGACGAGCGCGTTGGGCTGGTCTCGGTCGAGCTTGAGCGAAGCCTCGAACTGCGCGGCGGCGAGCTGCGTGCGGCCCGTCCGGATGAGAATCGCGCCGTAGTTGTTCCGCGCCGAGGCGTTGAAGGGCGCGAACTGCGCGGCGGCGGCGAAGTGTTTTTCCGCCGTCTTCAAATCGCCCGCGCGGTCGGAGAGGACGCCGAGGTAGGTGTGCGCGTCAACGTTCTCGGGGTCTGCGCGAAGCGCCTTCTCGAAGGCTTCGCGCGCGGACTGTTCGTCGCCGCGCGCGAGCGCGTCGGCGCCCTCGGCGACGAGCGCGGCCGCACGCGAGTTAGACGGAGCGGCGGCAGACGCGGCCGCCGTCGCGACGGTTCCCGAAGCCGGGCGCGAGCCGCCGCGACGCGTCTGCGCGACGGCAGGTGAAGACGCGAGCGCGAGCAGCACAGACGACGACGCGAGCAGCGCCGCCGTCAACGCGAGCGGGAGGGTCGGGAGTCTGAGTCGGAAAAGCTTCGTGCTTCTCATCGTCGGCGGTCTAACGTGGGTTGGCGATAAAGAGAGCGGCGCGGGAAGAGTTTAGCAGAACTCTCCCGCGCCGCGCCCTCGCGCAAGTGGCGGGTCAGTAGGTGAACCGGACGCGTATCTGTATGACGCGCGGTTGATAAAAGTCGGCGTTGCCGACGCTTGAGAAGCCGAAGTTGGCCGGGTCAATCAGGTCGCTCCCGGGGAAGTTGTAGCGGTGGCGGTTGAAGACGTTGAAGGCTTCGGCGCCAAGCTCCATCACCACCGTCTCCGTGAGCCGGGTCTTCTTGAGCAGGCTGATGTTTTCGAGGAAGAAGGGGTTGACGCGCGCGTCCGAGAGCGTCGGCGGCGCGTTGCCGAAGAAGCGCAAGGGGTCTGCGTAGTATGCGGCGTAGGCCGGGTTGATGGCGCCGCCCGCGGTCAGCTCGGCAGGCGCCGCGGTGTAGCTCGGCGGCGCGGCGAACGCCGCAGGGTTGAAGACCTGCACGCGCGCGCCGTTCAGAGAGTTGTTCGTCAGGATGGCTTGGCCCGTCAGGTTCGGGCGCAGGTCTGTGTTGAAGCCGACGGCGCCGTTGAAGAAGTCCTGACGCGAGAGGCGTATGACGAGCGGCAGGCCCGACTCGTAGCGCTGTATGCCGTTGAGCTGCCAGCCGCCCGCGAAGAAGTCAACCCAGCCGCCTTCGTTCAGGAAGCGGTGGCCCTTGCCGAACGGTAGTTCGATAAGGTAGTTGACGACGAAGACGTGCGCGGCGTTATTCGGCGAGACCGAGCGGAGCGAGCGGCTGTCGCCCGGTATCTGAATCAGGCTCCCCGTCGGCGAGCCGCCGAAGAGGTCTTCCGAGGCGTCGGTGATGAGCTTCGAGAAGGTGTAAGAAGCACCGAACTGTATGCCGTTCGAGAAGCGGCGTTCGAGTTTAGCCGTGCCTGCGTTGTACCAACTGCGCCCCTGACTTTCGAGGCTGTTGTTGATGGTGTTGTACTGCGGGAAGGGCCTGAGCGCCTGCGCGACGCTGCCGTTGAAGCCCGTGAAGACGGCGTTCGAGCTGGCCGGGAGCGTCACGCCGACGCTCGAAGCGTATGCGCGCTCGACGGCCGTCACGTCGTTCAGGTTCTTGTTGAGAATCGTCGGGCCCAAGCGCAGCGCGTTCAGGGGCACGGCGTTGATGCGCTGGAAGTTCGAGCGCAGGCGCGAGGCGCGGTGGCCCGTGTAGCCGAGACTGGCGACGAACTTCCAAGGCAGTTGCCGCTGCACGTCAATGCCGAACTGGAAGGTGCGGCCCGTTCGAAAATCCCGGTCGAAGTAGTCAACGCTGCTGTTGATGAACTGCGATGTGGGCGTCGAGGCCGACACGTTGCGGAAGTTGCGCAGGAAGAGGTCGGAGCGCTCGTTCGCAGTGCAGCCCGGCCCCGTGTCGCAGTTGGCGACGAAGGGCGTGTTGAAGCCGGCCGTGCCCTCGGTCAGGATGTTCGCGCCGTTGATGCCGTAGATAATCGGCGCGTAATAAAGACCGGCGCCGCCGCGTATGACGGTCTTCGAGTCGAACGAGTAGGCGAAGCCGAAGCGCGGCCCCCAGTTCGAGCGGTCGGGCCGCGTCAGGGTCTCGTGCTCGGCCTGTATGCCGCCGTTGCGCGCGGCGTCGGCCGTCACAATCGCGCCGAGTCGGCCGCCCGCCGCCGGGTTCGCCACCGTCGGGTCGAAGCCGCGGAAGGCGCCGTGCGCCTCGCGCCGCAGGCCCGGCAGGTCGTAGCGCAGGCCGACGTTGACCGTGAGGCGCTGCGTGACCTTGATGTCGTCCTGCACGAAGTAGGAGTGCGTCAGTTGCCGCCAAGCGGGGTCGAAGTTCTGCGCCGCGTTGAAGGAGAACTCGGTGGCGCCCGTGAGCAGGCTGGCGATGGGGAAGCCTTCGGCGTCGCAGTCGCAGTTGCTCGTCTGCGGCGAGCGGAAGTTTATCCAGCCGCCGGGCGAGAGCAACTGATGCACGTTGAACTGCTGCATGCGCAGGTCGCCGCCGAACCTGAAGTTGTGGCGGCCGCGGATGTAGGTCAGGTAGTCGGAGAACTCAAGCGTGTTGTCGCGCAGGCGGTCGCTGAAGAAGGTCGAGCCGATGCCCTGATAGGCGCGGATGTTGCCGTTCGGGTCGGCCGCGTCGCCGTAGCCGGGGAAGTCTATCGCGGGGAAAGCCTTGTTCTGCGTGGCGAAGGGCGGGAAGCCGAGCGAGGCCGTGTTGAAGCCCTCAGTCGTGTTGTGGTTCGCCACGTCGTAGCGGTTGAAGCCCGCGTTGAAGTGGTTGAGCAGCGACGGGCCGAAGGTGTAGTCGTGCTGCACGCGGTAGAACTGCGACTTGAAGAACTGCTGCCAGCGCCCGAAGGCGATGAACGGCTCGGGGAAGCGCGGCGACCCGCCCGCGATGCGCTGGTTGTTGCGGTAGGCGAAGCTGAACGTGAGCCGCTGCCTGTCCGAGAGGATGGTGTCAATCTTGAAGGTCGGGTTGTTCATCGTCGTCGGGTTCGCGGACGACGCGAGGTAGTTGCGGAAGACGCCCGTGCGGTTCGGCGTGGGGAAGAACTGAAGGATGTTGAAGCCCACGGGGTCAATGATTGACTGCCCCGTCGGCAGCCGGAAGAGGTCGAGGCGGTTGCCGGGGATCGCTACGCGCGAGCCGGGGCGCGCGACGATGACGTTGCCGGCGGCGTCGAAGCCGGCGATGGGGCTGTAGAGTTGAATCGGCCCGCCGTTGCGCGCGAGGATTTCAGGGTCGGTCAGGAGTTCCGAGAAGTCGCCCGTCCGCATCCGCGCCGTCGGCACGGAGACCAGAACGTTCTCGCCCTCGGCGTTGCGGTAGCTCTCCATGTTGAAGAAGAAGAACGCGCGGTTCTTACCCGACCAGTACATCGGCCCTCCCTCGCCGAAGTGCGGCAGGTAGATGGGGCCGCCGATGTTGCCGCCGAAGTCGTGCCGGTGGTCGCGCGCGATGGGCACGCCGTTCTGGTTGTTCGTCCAACTGTTCGCGTTCAGCGCGTTGTTGCGGAAGATGTCGTAGACCTCGCCGTGAAACTCGTTGCCGCCCGACTTCAAAGTGAAGTTGACGACGCCGCCCGAGGTCTGCCCGAACTCGGCCGAGAAGTTCGAGGTCGAGATGGTGAACTCCTGATAGGCGTTCGGCCCCGGAGCGACCTCGGAGAAGAACGAGCCGTTCTGCGCGCGCCGCGTCGAGGCTCCGTCAATCAGAATCTCGGTGCCGAGCCCTTGGCCTCCGTTGACGCGAAAGTTCGAGGCGTTCGTCCCGCCGGTGCCGGAGGTGGCGGTGCTACCGCCGGAGGTCACGTTGCTGTCGAGGAAGATGAAGGAGAGCGGCGTGCGGCCGGAGAACTCGGCGCTCACTTGCAGCGGCAGTTCCTTGACCTGCCGCTCGTTGACGTTCGTCTGGCGCGCGGGCGTGTCGGTCTGTAGGACTGCGGCCTGCTCGCTCGTCACCGTCACCACGTCCGCCACGGCGCCGACCTCAAGTGCGAAGTCGAGGCTGTGCGTCACCTGAACGGCGACCTTGTAGTCCTCGACGGTCGTCGTCTTAAAGCCCGCGGCCTCGGCGCTCACCTTCCAGCGCCCGGCCTTCATCTCTGGCAGCGTGTAGCTGCCCGAGTCGCCCGTCGTCGCCTCGCGCACCTCGCCCGTGTCGAGGCTCGTGGCGGTGACCTTGGCGTTCGGGACGACCGCGCCCGTCGGGTCTGTGACCGTGCCGGTAATCGCGCCGCGGTCGCTCTGCGCGAAGGCGGGCGCGGCGGCCGTCAGCATCAAGGCGAGCGACAGCAGCACGACTGAGAAAAGCCTGTGACTCCTCATAAACTCCCCTTCCCTCTGGTAGAAAAGGCACGCCCGGCCGAGCGCGGCCGAAGGACGAAAGCCCGCGCGGCCCTTCGTCCGGGGCCGCGTGGCGCGACAGGAACTATTGCGTTGTCTTCGGAAAGAGAACCCGCCTGCCGACGCTAATGTAAATCGTTTACGTAAACGGTTAACAAAAGGTGTTCGGCTTATAACAAGGACGGTCTCGGCTTGTCAATACTTTTGTCCGGCGGGCAAAAGAAGTGTCGGTGCGGCGGCGGACAGTCGTTCGCTCAACGACGCCGTCGCCGTGCGGCGTGAGGCGGTGGTTTAACCGTCGAGTGTGAGCGCGTCGAGGTCGCGGCGGTGTTCGCCCTCGACGGCGAGCTTGAGCCAGTAGCTGTAGCGCGCGGGCTCTTCGCGCAGGGCCCGGCGCAGCTCGTCCATCGAGACCCAGCGCCAGTCTTCGACTTCGGAAGGGTCGGGCGCGGGGTCTTCGTCGTGCGTACCGACGTAGACGTGATCGTACTCGTGCTCGACGAGCGCGCCGTCAAGCTCTGCGCGGTAGACGAACTCGAAAGCCTCACGCAGCTCGCACTCGAACCCCATCTCCTCGCGCAGACGCCTGCGTGCGGCCGCGGCCGTCTCCTCGCCCGGACGCGGGTGGCCGCAGGCCGTGTTCGACCAGAGCCCCGCCGAGTGGTACTTGCCCGCCGCGCGCTTCTGCATGAGCAGGCGCCCGCGCCGGTCGAAGACGAAGACCGAGAAGGCCCTGTGCAGAGCGCCCGCGAGATGGACTTCGAGCTTCTCGCCAGCCCCGACCTCACGGTCATTCGCGTCCACGAGTATGAGTTGTTCGGCCGCCATAAACTCCTTCAGGCCCGTTGCGTCTGCGCTCGGCTCAGCGCCTCGGCGCGGTGCGCGCCGCGCCGCCCCTCGTCCGTCTCGACGATGTAGCGCGGGTCTTCCTTAGAAGCATTGTAAACGAAATCGCCGACGCGGCCGCTCTCCGTGGCTACCCGGACGACCCTGCCGACGGCCATCCGGCCGCCGCTCTGCCAGCTTACGCGCTCGCCGATCTGGAAAGTCTCGCCCGCCATCCCTTCACCTCACTTTTGAACGTTTTGAGCGTTTTAAGATATATGTCGCAATATGTCAAGTCCCAGTTTGGCATCAGTCTCTAATTTACCGTTGAGCGGATTGAGCGCTTTCAGCTTTACATAACCGCTCGATTCTGTTAACGTCAGCCCTGACGATTCGGAGGGAGATGAGCAAGGCCATCAGAGGCAGGAAGCTGACGAGCAAGGAGGCCGCGCGCGTGCTCGGTGTGAGCGAGGCGTCCGTCAAACGCTGGGCCGACAGCGGTCTGCTGCCGATGGAGAAGACGGCGGGCGGCCACAGGCGCTTTCGCCCGGAAGACGTGGCCGTCGTACGCCGCGCGGGGCTGAACGTTGAAGAGTCGCGCCTCCAACGCGGGCGTTCGGCGGCCGTCCTCCGCGCGCGCCCTCCGCGCGCGGGGGAACTGTTAGCGCCCGGCCGCGAGGGCGAGTTGGTCGAAGAGACTTTCCGCGCGCTGACGGGCGGACGCGAGGAAGAGCTTTCGGCGATGCTCGTCAACCTGCACCTGCACGGGCAGAGCGTCGGGGCGATTGCCGACGGCTTCCTGTGCGCGGCGATGCGGAGGGTCGGCGACCTCTGGCACGCGGGCGAGCTTTCGGTCGCGCAGGAGCACGTGGCGACGCGCACGGCCAACGTCGCGCTCGAAAATCTTCGGGCGGTGCTCGACGCGCCCGGGGGCGAAGGTCTGCACGCGCTCTGTTGCAGCGTCGAGGACGACTTCCACGACCTGCCGCTACGCTTGGCCGCGCTCACGCTCGAAGCCGCGGGGCTTGAGGTCTTCAACCTCGGCGTGAGCACGCCCTTCCCGGCGCTCTCCGAAGCGGTCGAGCGCTTCCGGCCCGACCTCGTCTGCGTCTCCTCGACCGTGCTGACGAGGCTCGACCGAGCCGTCTACGACTACGCGGCCTTCCGAAAGGTCGCGCGGCGCATAGGCGCGACGGTCGTGCTGGGCGGCGCGGGCTTCGCGGGCGACGCCGTGCGCAGACGACTGCCGGCAGACCTGCACGCCGACAGCTTTCGTCAGCTCGAAGAGTTTACGCGGACGCTGGCCGCAAACGAGACTTCAAACAAGGGTGAAAGTTGAGATGTCAGAACAGACTGCGAACAGGTTCATCGAAGCGCTCGGCAGGCTCGAAGCCGAGAGGGACTTGGAGACAATCGTCCAACTCTTCGCGCCCGAGTGCGAGGTCGGCAACGTCGTCTCGCCGGAGAAGTTCAAGGGACGCGAAGGCGCGCGCGAGTTCTGGGGCGCGAAGTACCGCGACACCTTCGGCGAGGTGCGCTCGACCTTCCGCAACGTCTTCGCGAAGGAAGACGGCGCCGTGCTCGAATGGACGACCGAGGGGACTGCGAACGACGGGACGCCGATCAAGTACGACGGCGTCAGCATCCTCGAAATCAAGGGCGAGCAGATCACGCGCTTCCGCGCCTACTTCGACGCCGGCCAACTCGGGCGGCAGTTGACGGGGAAGGCGCATGGCTGACCCGTCGAACTTCATGAACAGGAAGCTCGCCGCCGCCGCGCTGCTGCTGCTCTTCGCGGCGATGCTGGCCAAGGCTCAGCGCGCGGAGAAGGAGCCGCTGCGCGTCGTGCCTTCGGTGGACTTCTCGCGCTACGCGGGGCTCTGGTACGAGGTAGCGCGGCTGCCGAACCGCTTCGAGAAGAAGTGCGCCGCCGACGTGACGGCCGAGTACACGCCGCGCGAAGACGGCCGCATCAGGGTCGTCAACAGTTGCCGCAAGCAGGACGGGAAGCTGACGAAGGCCGAGGGCGTCGCGCGTCTCGCCGACAGGAAGGGGCCGAACTCGCGCCTCGAAGTCAGGTTCGCGCCGTCGTTCCTCTCCTTCCTGCCCGTCGTCTGGGGCGACTACCAGATTATCGAGCTCGCGCCCGACTACAGCCACGCCGTCGTCGGCTCGCCCGACCGGAAGTACCTCTGGATTCTCTCGCGCACGCCGCGCATGGACGAGGCCACTTACCGAAGGCTGACCAAGGCCGCCGCCGCGCAAGGCTTCGACGTGAGCAGGATGATGCGGACGAAGCACGGATGAAAGCCCGCGATGAACAGGTCTGAGATGAAGAGGCCGTCCGACACGTCCGAGACGCGGAAGCAGCCGCAGGACGTTTGGAGCATGGAGGAGTGGGCGCGGCTCGAAGAGCGCACGCGCGCACGCGCTCTGGCGGCCGATTCGGAGGAGGGCGCGGCGCGCGTGCTCAACCGTCACGCGCGCCGCGTGATGCGCGCTTACACGACGAGCTTCTTCATCGTCAGCCGCTTCCTGCCCGCCGCCAAACGCGCGGAGGTCGAGGCCGTCTACGCCGCCGTTCGCTTCCCCGACGAGATAGTTGACACGTTCCCGCTCTCCGACGCCGAGCGTAGAAGTCTCTTAGACCTCTGGCAGGGCGACTACGAAGTCGGCCTGCAAGCTTCTTCCATCAAAGAGGCGCTCTTGAACGACGTGCCCTGCCCGCTCGCAGCCTTCACGAAGGTCGTGCGCCAGCGCGGCATACCCCACGAGCACTACCGCGCCTTCCTCGACGCGATGCGCCGCGACACCTCGCCGCGCCCCTTCGACACGCTCGAAGACCTGATTGAGAACTACATCTACGGCAGCGCGGTCGTCGTCGGCTACTTCCTGACGCACGTCTACGGCGCGCGCGACGCCGGAAGCTCTTGGCGTGCGTTCGCCTCGGCGCGCAACCTCGCCGTCGCGCTGCAACTGACCAACTTCCTACGCGATGTTGGCGAAGACCAAATGCGCGGGCGCGTCTACATCCCCCTCGACGCGCTGCGCACGGAAGGCATCGAGGCACTGGACACGCGCGACCCCCGACAGCAGGAGTCGCTGTCGCGCGTGCTGCGCAGGCTTGCGGGCGTCGCCGCCGATTTCTACGCGCGCGCCGAGGCCGAACTCGATGCCTTCTCCCCAGACTGCCGCCGCGCCGTACACGCTTGCATACGCGTCTACGGCCGCCTCAACGAGCGCATCGCCGCCGGCACGCAATCTGCGACGCGGCGCGAGAGCGTCCCGCTGCGCGAGAAGTTCGGCGCGCTCCCGCCGAGCAAGTACTGGCGCATCCCGCTCGCGTACCTTTCCAGATGAAGGCGACGGACAAAGAAGTCGTCATCGTTGGCGGCGGCCTCGGCGGGCTGAGCGCCGCGATACACCTGCGCCTCGCGGGCTTCTCCGTCACGCTGCTCGAAGCAGGCCACCGCGTCGGCGGCCGCGCGAACCTCATCGAGCGCGAAGGCTTCCGCTTCGACACAGGCCCTTCGCTGCTGAACTATCCTTGGGTCTTTGAAGAACTCTTCGCCGCCGCCGGGCGCGACTTTCATCAATACGTGCGGCTGCTCCCCGTTGACCCTTCGATAACTTTCCGCTGGGAGGACGGCACGCGCTTCACTCTCTCAAGCGACGTGCAGAAGTTCCTTGCCGAGTGCGAGCGCCTTGAGCCGGGCTGCGCACCCGCGGTCTTCAACTTCCTGCGCGACGCGGGCGCGAAGTTCCGCGTCGCCTTCGACAAGCTCGTCACGCGCAACGTGGACAGCCCCGCGAAGTGGCTCGGCGCGCTCTCGCTCTCGGAACTCAGGCGCACGAGCCTCTGGCGCTCGTTCGACGGCGAGCTGCGCCGCCACTTCAAAAGCCAACGCGTGCGCGAGGCGCTCGGCTCCTACGCGATGTATCTCGGCGGCTCGCCCTATGACCTGCCGGGCATGTTCACAATTCTCCCTTACGGCGAGATGGCCTACGGCCTCTGGCTGCCCGAGGGCGGCGTCTACGCTTTAGTCAAAGCCATTGAAAGACTCGCGCGCGAACTCGGCGTCGAAGTCCGCACGCGCTGCCGCGTCTCGAAGATCATCGCGCGCGGCGGCCGCGTCCATGGAGTCCAGTTAACAGGCGGCGAGCTGCTGCGCGCGGCCGTAGTCGTCTCAAACGTGGACGTGCCGACGACCGACACGGAACTCGTCGAGTCGGATGAGGTCTTCTCCTCTCGCCCGCGCGCTTTGAAGACGAAGATGACGCCCGGCGTCGTCACCTTCTACTGGGGCGTGCGCGGCCAAGTGGAAGGGCTCGGCCACCACACAATCTTCCTGCCCGACGACTGCCGCGCGGCCTTCGACGACTTGATGAAGAAGCGGCGCGTGCCACGTGCGCTTCCCTTCTACGTGAGCGTGCCTTCGGCGACCGACCCCGCGCTCGCGCCCGCAGGCTCGTCCGCCGTCTTCGTGCTCGCGCCCGTGCCGACGCTCCGCCAGATGCCCGGCGCAGACTGGCGCGCGGAGGCCGCGAAGATAAAGGAGCGCGTGACGAAGACGCTCGCGCTGCACGGCATTCAAATCCAGCCGTGGCGCGTCGTCTGCGAAGAGGTCTACACGCCGGAGGACTGGCGCTGCCGCTTCGGGCTCTACGACGGCTCGGCCTTCGGCGCGGCGCACACGCTCTTTCAGGTCGGGCCGTTCCGGCGCAAAAACTTTTCCGAAGAGGTCGAGGGGCTCTACTACGTCGGCGCGAGCACGACGCCGGGGACGGGGATGCCGATGGTCGTCCTCTCGGGTCGTCTCGTCGCGGAGAGGATTGCGGGCCGTGTTCGTTGAACGCCACGGGCGCGGCCCCGAAGTCTACTTCGCGCTGCACGGCTGGGGCGGCGACCGCAACACGTTCGCGCCGCTCGCGCCGTACGTCCCGACGGAAGCGCGCCTCTACTCCGCGGACTTGCCCGGCTGCGGCGACTCGCCCGCGCCGCGCGTGTGGTCTGTCGAAGCAGTCGTGGACGAGATTGTCGAGGCCGTGCGTCAGGTCGAGCTGATGCGCAGGACGATGGAGTCGCGCGTAACTCTGGTCGGCAACTGCGGCGGCGCGGTCTTCGCGCTGCTGGCCGCCGAAGCGTTAGGCGAGAAGGTCGGGCGCGTGGTGATGCTTGACCCTTTCGCGTACCTGCCGCGCTACTTCCGTCTGTTCCTCGCGGGCGACTTCGGACGCCGCGCGTACAGCGCGACGTTTGCGAACCCGTTCGGGCGCTGGGTGACGAACCAGACGCTTCGCGGGCGGCGCGCGGCGACGGCCGACCTCACCGCCTCGTTCGCAGAGACAGACCACGAGTCGGCGCGGCGCTACCTCGCGCTCTACGACGAGGTCGGCGTCGTCGAACGCTTCCGAGGCTTTGCCGCGCCGGTCGAGATCGCGCACGGCGATAAGACCTTCGGCGCGGTCAGGCGCTCGCTCGCGCTCTGGACGGACGTGCTGCCGCGTGCGCGCGTCCACACGCTCGAAGGCGCGGGCCACCAGCCGATTGCGGAAGCCCCGGCGCAGGCCGCGCGAGTGATTTTCGGATGACGATGAAGAGCACGCTGAACTTCATGTGCGAAGACTCGCACGGCTTCGGTGAAGACTCGCGGAGTTTCGGCGAAGACTTGCGCGGCTTCCTCGCGCGCGAGCGGCCGGCCATTGAGGGGGCTTTGCGCGAGCGTCTGCCCTTCAGTTCGCTCAAGGGCGCGCGACGCCTCAACTAAGCGCTCGCATACGCGGTCTTCCCCGGCGGCAAGCGTCTGCGGCCGGCGCTCGCGCTCGTCGCCTCAGACCTCGCGGGCGCCACGCGCGCGCAGGGGCTCGCGGTCGCCTGCGCGGTCGAGTTTCTGCACAGCAGTTCTCTCATCCTCGACGACCTGCCCTCGATGGACGACGCCGACGTGCGTCGCAGCCGGCGCTCGCTGCACGTCGTCTACGGCGAAGGGCTGGCGTTGCTCGCGTCGGTCGCGCTCTTGAACCGCGCCTACGCTCTGCTCGCGGAGGCGGCCGCCGCGTGCCGCACGCCGGGCGCGGTCGCGTCGCTCGTCGCAGAGGCCGCGCGCTGCGTCGGCGCCGACGGGATGGTCGGCGGGCAGGTCGTTGACCTTGAGACACGCGCGTGCGCACACGGCGAGGCGGACGTGGACGCGCTCGCCTGCCGCGACCTGAAGACGTTGGCGCTGATGCGGCTGATGATGACGGCGGGCGCGCTCGCGTGCGGCGCCGACGCCGAGGACGCACGCGCGCTCGCGGACTTCGGCGAGCGCTTCGGGCGCGCGTACCAGATTTGCGACGACATCCTCGACGGGGCGGGCGCGCGCGCTCTGACCGGCAAGCCCACGCGTCAGGACGCGCGCCACTCGCGCGCGAACGCGGCCGATGCTCTCGGCCACGATGGCGCGCGCCTGCTCGCCGAACAGTTAATCGAGCGCGGCGTCTCGCGCCTCAACACACGCTTCGGCCAGCGCGCCGAGGTGCGCCTGCTCGCCGAAGCCGCCGGGGACGTGCTCGCGCGCGCGGGTGGGAAGTGGGAGATGGAATACATGGCAGAAGCCCGACCGTGAGGGAGGGCGTACGTCTTCCCCTGACTGCGCTCTAACGGAAGACCTACGCCCTCCCTCACGGTCGGGCTTCTGCCTCTTCAACTGTTGTGACGCTCTTCGCTCTATTCGTCTTCGGCCTCGCGCTGGCGCTGCTGGCATTGGCGTTGTGGAACGCGCTGGCGTGGCCGCGCGCGGGCGGCGCGTCGCCCGACGCGGTGAACGCGCGCGAGCCTTCGGTCTCGATTCTGATTCCGGCGCGCGACGAGGAACACAACGTCGCCGCCTGCCTCGAAGCCGCGCTCGCGCAGGGTGGATGCCTCCTCGAAGTGCTCGTCTACGACGACCACTCGGCCGACCGCACGGCGCAGGTAGTCAACAGGTATACGGAAGAGGACGGGCGCGTCCGGCTCGTCGCGCCCGCGCCTCTGCCCGCGGGCTGGTGCGGAAAGACCTTCGCGTGCGCGCGTCTGGCCCGCGAGGCGCGGGGCGCGTGGCTGCTCTTCCTCGACGCCGACGCGCGGCTCGCCGACGGCGCCGCCGCGCTCATCGTCGCAGAGGCCGAGGCGCGACGCGTCACGCTACTCTCCTGCTGGCCGCGTCTCGTGACGCAGGGCTTCTGGGAGGGCGCGCTGATGCCGCTCTTGAACTTCGTCGTCTTCACGCTCTACCCGGCGCCGCTCGCGCTGCGGCGCGAAGATGCGTCGCTCGGACTCGCGCACGGCTCGTGCCTGCTCGCGCGCCGCGAAGAATATGAACAGGTCGGCGGCCACGGCGCCGTCCGCGGCGAGTTGTTCGAAGACGTGCGGCTCGCGCAGCACTGGCGCGCGCGGGGCTTGCGCGGCCTGTGTCTCGACGGCCGGCGCGTCGTGCGTGTGCGCATGTACCGCTCGCTCTCGGAAATCTGGCGCGGCTTTCAGAAGAACTTCTTCCCGGCCTTCCGAAGCGCGTGGGGCTTCCGTGCGTTCCTCCTGCTACACCTCTTCGTCTTCCTCCTGCCGTTCGCGCTCGCGTCGCTGGCCTTCTCTTCGCCGTGGGCTCGGCCGTTCGCGGCCGCAGCCGCCTGCGTCCTCGCCGCACGCGCGGCGCTGGCTTGGAGGTTCGGACACCCTCTGTGGTCGGTCGTAGTTCATCCGCTCGGCGAAGTCCTGCTCGTCGCGCTCGGCCTCGCCTCTTGGTGGCGCTGCCGCTCGGGGCGCGGCGTCGAGTGGAAAGGGCGACGCTACCGCGCGCACGTCGCGGAGTTATCAGAAGGGAGACGTTACGGTTGGAAAAGGTGACGGCGGAGAAGCGGCGGGCCGTCGTCATCGGCGGCGGGCTCGGCGGGCTTGCGACGGCCGTGCGGCTGGCGGCGCGCGGCTGGCGCGTAGAGGTCTGCGAGCAGGGCGCGAGCTTCGGCGGAAAGATGAACACGCACGAGCGCGAGGGCTTCCGCTTCGACACGGGCCCTTCGCTCATCACGATGCCGTGGGTCTTTGAGGAACTGTTCGCGGCGGCCGGCGAACGTCTCTCCGACCATCTAGAACTCACGCGCGTCAGCCCGCTCGCCGAATACGTCTTCGACGACGGCACGCGCCTCACCTACACGACGAGTTTGCCGGAATGGCTCGAAACCGTCAGGCGGCTTGAGCCGCGCGACCTTGAAGGCTTCCTCAGATTCATGCGGCTCGGCGCGTCTATCTATGAGCTCTCGCGTGAGACGTTCCTGCGCCGCCCCGTCAAGGCCGCGCCCGACCTGCGCGCGCTCAAGGCGCTCAGGCATCTGCCGCTGCGCCGCGCGTGGGGCAACTATCAGGCGGCGGTCAACGCGCACTTCCGCAGCCCGCACCTGCGTCAACTCTTCGGGCGCTACCCGACCTACGTCGGCTCCTCGCCCTACAAGTCGCCCGCGACGCTCGCAGTCATCCCCTACATCGAATACGCCTACGGCGGCTGGCACGTGCGCGGCGGCCTCTACCGCATCATCGCCAGCCTCGTCCGCGTCGCGCGCAAGCTCGGCGTGACTCTCCACCACAACGCGCGCGTTCAGAACATCGAACACGAAGGCCGACGCGTGTGCGGCGTCAGACTCGCCGACGGGACTAGGCTCGCGGCCGACGTGGTCGTGATGAACGGCGACGCCTCGACGACAAACGCGCTGCTCGACGGCGGCCTGTCGCACGACGGCGACGCGGCGCACGCACTGCCGAAGTCAACGCTGACTGAGTCAACGCTGCCCGAGTCGGAACGCTCGCTCTCCGGCTTCGTCCTTCTGCTCGGACTCAAACGCAAGCTGCCGCGTCTCGCGCACCACACAATCTACTTCTCAAACGACTACGCGGCCGAGTTCTCGCAGCTCTTCGGCGAGCGCCGCTTCCCAAGCGACCCGACCGTCTACGTCTGCGCGCCGAGCCGCACCGACGCGTCGCTCGCGCCCGCCGACGGCGAGACTCTATTCGTCATGGCGAACGCACCGGCGCGCGGCGTCTGGGGCGGGCGGCAGATTGAAGCGGCGCGCGAGCGTGTCTTCGAGCGCCTGTCGAAGTCTGGCTTCCCGTGCGTCGAGTGCGACACGGTCGTGTCAGACGTTTGGACGCCCGACCGTCTGGGGCGCGCGTACCTGAGCCCGGGCGGCGCCATCTACGGCACGCACTCGCACGGCTGGCGGCGTGCCTTCCTGCGCCCGCCGAACAAGCACCCGAAGCTCGCCGGCCTCTACCAAGTCGGCGGCAGCAGCCACCCCGGAGGCGGCACGCCGACCGTCCTGCTCTCCGCGCGCATCACCTGCGAGCTCATCGAAAGGCACGAAGCTTGAGCGCGACGCCGCACACGACGGCCCTCGTCAACACGCGCTCGCGGCGCACGTCGTCGGCGTACGCGAGGCGTGCGGCGCTGGCGCTCTCCGTCCTCGCCTTCGCGTTGCTCTGGACAGGAGGCACCGCGAGCGCTTGGCTCGGCCGCAAGAGCGACGCCGACGGCCCGCTCGCCTCTCTCTTCCTGCTGCTCGCGGGGCTCGTCGTGCTGCTCGGCGCGCGCACGCGTCGAGAGGTTCTGTCACTGGTCTCAATCGCGCTCCTCGGCTTCGTGGTCGAGGCCGCGGGCGTGCGCACGGGCTTCCCCTTCGGCGCGTACGCTTACACCGGCGTACTGCGTCCGCAACTGCTCGGCGTGCCTGTCGTGATGGGATTCGCTTGGATGGCGCTCGTCGCGTACGCCTGTGAGTTGGCGGGGCGACTGCAACTGCCGCCGTGGCCCGCGGCAGTCGTCGGCGCGCTCTTGACGACGGCGATTGACCTCGTCATAGACCCGCTCGCCGTGCAACGCTTCGGCTACTGGACTTGGGCTCACGAAGGGACTTACTACGGCATCCCCTTCACAAACTTCGCCGGCTGGTTCGTCACGGCCCTCATCGCCTGTCGCGTTCTAGTTGCGCACGTCCGTCCGGACTTCTGGCCGAGCTTCGTCGGCGCGGCCATTCTCCTCTTCTTCGCCGCGAACGCGACGGCGCACGCGTTGCCCTTCGTCGCGCTCATCGGCTTCGCTCTGTGCGCCGCGGGCGTCTACGTCTCGACACGCTCACGCGGCCTTCACGCGCGCCGAGCGCCGCTGGAAAATCTGGTCGGCGAGCACGCCGACGAGAATCACCACGCCGAGCACGGCGAAGTTGAGCGACGACGGGATGCCGAGGAGGTTCACGAGGTTCTGTAAGACTTGCAGCAGCGCCGCTCCGATGATGATGCCGACGATGGAGCCCTCGCCGCCGCGCAGACTACAGCCGCCGAGCACGGCCGCCGCGATGCCGTACAGCTCGAAGCTGTTGCCGTGCGAGGAGGGCGAGATCGAGTTGGTGTAGAAGGCGAAGACGATGCCCGCTATCCCAGTCAGCGCGCCGAGGATAACGTAGGCGCCCGCCACGACGAGGCGGACGTTTATCCCTGAGTAGCGCGCGGCCATCTCGTTGCGGCCCACTGCGTACAGGTAGCGGCCGTAGACGGAGCGGTGAAGCACGACCCACATCACGACGCTGATGATGACGAGCAGCACGAAGGGCGTCGGGACGCCGAAGAGGCTCCCCGTGGCGAGGTTGCGCAAGGTCTCGAAGCCCGAGCCCGTCCCGAAGCCCTTCGTCTCGTCGTTCGCGATGAAGCGCGCGAGTCCGCGGTAGAAGAGCAGCCCGCAGAGCGTGACGATGAACGGCTGCATCTGCATCCGCGTGATGAGGAAGCCGTGGAACGCGCCGATGGCGACGGCGATCCCGATGACGGCGAGGACGGCGAGCGCGCTCGGCAGTCCCCACTGCGTCAGCATCATCGAGAGCAGCACGCCGAGGAGCGCGAAGACCGAGCCGACGGACAGGTCAATGCCGCCCGTGATGATGACGACGCCGAGGCCGATTGAGAAGATGCCGTAGGCGCCGATGAGCCGCGCCATGTTCTGCAAGTTGGCCGGCGCGAGGAAGCGCGGGTTCAGCGCCGTCACCACCGCGCACAGCAACACGAGCAGAACGAACGTCCCGAGTTCCTTCTTCACGTCTTCCTCACTCTCCGTAGAATTTCAGATTCGAAATTTCAAATCGGCTAAGCCGCCTGCCGGCCGACGGCGAGGCGCATGATGTTCTCTTCGGTGCACTCGCTGCGTCCGAGGACGCCGGTGATGGAGCCCTCGTGCATGACTGCGACGCGGTCGCTGACGTGCAGAATCTCTTCCATGTCTGAGGAGATCATCAGGACGGCGACGCCGCCCTCTGCGAGGCCGCGCAGCAGCGCGTAGATTTCGGCCTTCGCGCCCACGTCCACGCCGCGCGTCGGCTCGTCGAAGATGAGCACGCGCGGGTCGAGCGAGAGCCACTTGGCGAGTACGACCTTCTGCTGGTTGCCGCCCGAGAGGTTGGCGGCGCGCGCCTCGACCGAGGGCGTCTTGACGTTGAGGCGCGTGCAGACCTCCTTCGCCGCCTCGCGCTCGCGGCCGAACGAGATGAGCAGGGCCGAAGCGTAGCGTTCGAGCGAGGGCAGCGTGACGTTCTCGCGCACGGCCATGTCCGTAACGAGCCCGGCGGCGCGGCGGTCTTCGGGGACGAGGTAGATGCCGCGGCGTATGGCGTCGTGCGGAGAGCGCAGGCGCACCGGCTCGCCGCCCAAACGCACGTCCGCTTCGAGCGCGGGCTCGACGCCGAAGAGCGCGGACGCGACCTCCGAGCGCCCCGAGCCGACGAGGCCCGCGAGCCCCAGAATCTCGCCGCGACCCACGTCGAACGAGACGCGCTTTCCGGGGTAGCGCGCCGTGCGCAAAGACTCGACGACGAAGTAGCGCGGCTCCTTCTCGCCCTCGGGGTGTTGATAAAAACTCTGTATGTCTCGGCCGACCATCATGCGAACCATGCGGTCGTGGTCTATCTCTTCGCGCGCGAGTTCCCCCGCGTTGGCGCCGTCGCGAAGCACCACGGCGCGGTCTGCAATCTCCTTCACCTCGCCGAGCCGGTGCGAGATGTAGATGACGCCGACGCCCTGCGCGCGTAGCTCTTTGACGACTTCGAGCAGCCGCGCCGTCTCCGAAAGCGTGAGGCTGGAAGTCGGCTCGTCCATGATGAGGATGCGCGCGTCCTGCGAGAGAGCCTTCGCTATCTCGACCATCTGCTGCTGCGCGATGGAGAGGCGCGAGAGCGGCGTGTCGGGCTCTATCTCAAGGCCGAGGCGCGCGAGGTGGCGGCGCGTCTCCTCGCGCATGCGCCTTGTGTCCACGAGGCGGAGCGGGCCGCCGCGCACGGGCTCGCGGCCGAGGAAGACGTTGGCGGCTACGTCCAGATTGTCGAGGACGTTCAGCTCCTGATGGATGAAGGCGATGCCGTAGCGCGTCGCGTCCGAGACGCTCGTGATGTGGACGGGCTCGCCGTCAATCAAGACTTCGCCCGAGTCGGGCTGGTGCACGCCGCCGAGCACCTTCATCAGCGTTGACTTGCCCGCGCCGTTCTCGCCGAGCAGCGCCACGACCTCGCCCGCGTCAACGGACAGGTCAACGCCCTTCAGCGCGTGGACGCCGGGGAAGCGCTTCTCGATCTTCCGCATCTGTAGCGTCGGAGACATAGAACAGTAGACAGTAGTCAGTAGACAGTAGTCAGTAGCGCTCCGCGTTACAGAGGTAGCCGCTCGGTTCGCAGCGGCCCGGCTGAGACAGTTTTTCTACTGTCTACTGTCTACTGTCTACTTCTTTCACCCCCTCCCGCGGAGCTGGTTAATCTGCTTGGTGAACTCCTCGACGTTGTCCTTCTTGATGATCTTCGTCTCGACGAACTTCTGCTTGCTCGCGGGGATGCCGGAGCGGTCGCCGCCGAGCGCGGCCGCCATCATCTTGATGGCCTGATAGCCGAACTCGTAGGGCTGCTGGACGACGGTGCCGTAGATGGAGCCGTCCTTCACGCCCGCGAGCGTCTCGTCCTCCTCGTCGAAGGCGACGATCTTGACCTGCCCGACCTTGTTCGCGTCGCGTACGGCGCTGATGATGGCCGGGCCGTTGTAGCTCCAAAGGCCGACGAGCGCCGCCACGTCCGGGTAGCGCACCAGCGTGTCGGAGACGTTCGACTTGGCGCGCACGCGGTCTGTGTCGTCCGTGCGCGTGTCTATGATCGTGACGTTCGAGCCCTGCAAAGCCTCCTTGATGCCCTGCAAGCGCTCGACGGCGTTGCGCGCGTCGAGCTTGCCGACGAAGACCATGATCTTGCCGCCCTGCGGCAGAGCCTCCTTGATGAGCTGGCCCGCCTGCCGGCCGGCGGCGACGTTGTCGGTGCCGATGTAGCAGGCGCGGTCGCTCTTCGGCGCGTCGGAGTCCTGCGTGAAGACGAGCACGTTCTGCTTGACCACGTCGTTGATGAGCTGCGTCTGGTTCTCTGGGTCAACGGGGCTGATGGCGATGGCGTCCACGCCCTTTGCGAGCAGGTCGTCAATGATGCGCTTCTGCGTGGCGGCCGTGCCGTCGTCGGGGATGCGGAACTCGGCGGTCACGTCGGTCAGTTCGTTGTCGGCCTTCTCGACGCCGCGACGGGCGATAGTCCAGAAGTCGGCCGCGTTGTTCGTGACGAAGGCCAGACGCTTGCCGCCGCCCGTGCGGGCGCCCGAGTTGTCGCCGTTCTTCGCGCAAGCCCCCACGGCAATCAGGCACGCGCAGGCCAACAGAGTGCGAATGAGTTTACTCATGTTCTTCTCTCTTCCCGGAAAAATTTGTACCGCGAGATTTTCAAACGGGCCGCAGAACGATGTGCCCGAACGAAGCGCCGCCGGGCGACGAGCCGGCGAAGACGTAGGGCGCGTGCCCCGTCTCTTCCGCGTAGCGGCGTGCGACTTCCATGACGCCCGCGTCCGCGCCGCGACTGCCGAGCACGGCGACTGTGCCGCCGCTCCCGCCGCCCGTTATCTTCGCGCCGTAGAGGCCGCGCGACGGCCCGGCCTCCCTGACCAATTCCACGAGCCTGTCCGTGCCTTCGGAGCCGAGCCCGCACGCCGAGTAGCTCGCGTGCGACTGGAACATCAACTCGCCGAGCAGTTCACAACGCCGCCCGCTCGTCTCTTCGTCGCCGCCCAACAACTCTGCGAACGCACGCACGCGGAAGTGCTCGTAGACGGCGTGCGACGCCGCGACGCGCACGCCGTAAGTGCGACCGGGCTCGACGCGCGTTACGGCGTCGGTCGTGCCGCCGTAGCGCGCGAGGAAGTCTTCGCCCTTTATCGTCTCGGGCAGGCGCGCGGCGAACCTCTGCTCGAACTCCGACGGCGAAAGGTTCGCGAGGTAGCCGCCCCATCGCTCGTCCTCAATCGAAACCGTCTCGCCGCGCGGCGTGGCCCTCAGTCCGGCGAGCTCCGCGATGATGCGGTAGCCCATGAAGGCGCCCACGCGCACCGACCCGTAATCGCCCCCGCCGACCGAGTGGCGCACGCCCGAATCCAAGCCCCAGACGCTCAGGTCGGGCGGCAGCGCGATTGTGCCCCGCAACTCCGCGGGCTGACAGAGCAGCGCGAGCAGCCGCCCCTCCTCGCCGCAGGCGGAAGTCATCTGATCCATCACTCCGCACGGCGCGCCGACGACCGAGTTCTCGACGCGCTGGCAGAGCATCGCCAGCTCGCGCGCTTCTATATCAAGACCAAACGCGGCCGCGACCGCGCTCATCGCCGCGACTTCGAGCGCGGCGGACGAGCTGACACCCTTGCCCGCAGGCACGCGCGAAGAGACGAGCATGCGCGCGCCCGCGTCGAAGCGCGCGCCGCGCTCGCGCATCAGCACGAGGAAGACGCCGGCCACGTAGGCAGCCCAGTGTCGCGCCGGGTCTTGTCTGAAATACGCCGCGGCCTCTTCGTAACTGACGGGGCGGCCGTCGCGCTCGAAGTCCGCGAGCGCCATCTCGAAGAGCGGTTCGGCGCCCGCGTCGTCCGAGAGCGTGTAGACGCGAAGCCGGCGCTCGCCCTCGTCCCTTTGCAGCGCGACGAGCGTCGCCTCGGCCGTCGGCAGTTCTAAGACGAGCGAGCCGGAGTAGTCGGCGATGCCGCCCATCACGTCGAGCCGTCCGGGCGCGCGCGCGACGAACAGTTCCCCGCGCGGGTCGAAGAGCGCGCCCAACCCGGCCGACGGCTGCTCGCCGAGCGCGTTCAGCGTCTCGACGAACTGCTCAACGTCCGCCAGCCCGCGCGCGTCGCCGCTGATGATTTCGTAACGGACGGTTCAGCCTCCCACCTGCGTTCAGTCAAACCTGACTACTTTCCATGACAACCGGCGAAGACCTTCACGCGTCGAGGAGCCCGCGGCGCGTGAGGGCTTCGCGGAGCCGCGGCTCGATTTCGCGGCGTATGTGCTCGTTCGCGTAGCCGACCCACGCCACGTCCGGCTCTACGCTCAGGGGCGCGCGCAGAGGGCCGCCGCGCTCGTCCGTCACGACCACGCCCGCCTCGCGCGCAATCAACTCGGTGCAGAGGTCGTAGGGGTGACAGCAGATGCCGAGCGTTTCGCCGCGCCGTCTAATGACCGACTCGACGAGCGGGCGAAGGTCTGCGACGAAGCGGTCGTGACCCGTCATCAGCTCGTAGAGCTGCCCGCCCGAAGAGATGTACTGATCCTCGAAGCAGTGCGCCTTGCCGGCTTCGACGGGGCCGAGCGCGCCGCGCACGACCTCTTCGTCTATCGCCGCCAGCTCGTCGCGCGCGCCGGGGAAGAAGCGCGCGAGCATCGCGAAGCCATGGCGGATGGTCGTCGCGCGCGAGGGGCGCGGCACGAACGCCTGCCGCTCGCCCGTCAGGCGGTTGACGCGCTCGCCCCGCGCGCCCTCGCCCTTCAAGGCCCAGAGCGTGTCCGAGAGGTGCTGCTTGACGAGCGGTATCTCGGTCTGGACGGCCAACTCGATGTCGCTCAGGTTCGTCGCCTCGCCGCGGTTGCGCGCGGCGCCGGTCAAGACCCAAGCGCTGCGCTTCTGGTACATCAACCCGCGCGTGCCGTCTATCGGGTCAACGACGACGCGCCAGACGGCGTCCGCTTCGAGCGTGCCGCGCGGCAGGGTCACGCTCCCGCCCTCGATGCCTTCGGCGATGAGTACGAGCGGCGCGACATGCGCGACTTCAGTTTCAAATAGCTCGACGACGACCTCTTCGCTGACGCGGTCAACGGCGTAGATGGTGTCGCCTTCGGACTCGTCGTCGGAGACTTCGGATAGTTCTTCGACGCGCGCGCGCTCCGTCTCGGCGACGACCGATTCGCGCACGCGCTCGTGCACGCGGCGGATGGCTGAGAGCAGTTCGTGCGCGTCCGCCGTGCCGCTCATCAATTCTCCTCCCGCGGGGCGTGCTTATAGTGCAGTTCGGGGGCGGCGCGCAACTCGGCGGCCTTCTCTTCGGGCGCGGTGTCGGAGAGGAAGTTGCCGCCGCCGATTTCCGGCCCCGCGAGGTACTTGAGCAGGTTGGGGCGGCGCAGCGGCGGGTGGAACTCGACGTGGAAGTGAAACCCCGTGTAGTCGCCGCCGTCGGTCGGCGCTTGGTGCAGGGGCATCACGTAGGGGAAGGGCATGCGCCAGAGGTTATCGAACTTGATGACGACGCGGCGTAGCGCGTCTGCGAAGTCGCGCCGCTCCGAGTCGGAGAGCGCGGCGACGTGCGGGTGCGTCCGCTTCGGCGCGACGAAGACCTCGTAGGCGTAGCGCGCGAAGTAAGGGATGAAAGCAACCGCCGTGTCGTTCTCGTAGACGACGCGGCGGCCGTCGGCGCGCTCGGCGTCGAGTATATCTTGAAAGAGCACGCGCCCCGTCTCCTTCAAATGTTTCTGCGAGACGCGCGCTTCCGTTTCGATGGTCTTGAAGACGAAGTTGGTCGCGTAAATCTGGCAGTGCGGGTGCGGGTTCGAGACGCCGACGACCTCGCCCTTGTTCTCGAAGGTGAGGACGTGCTTGACTTCGGGTCGGCTCCCGAGTTCGCGGTACTGCTCCTGCCAGACGGTCAGGAGTTCGTCCACTTGCTCGGTCTCAAGCTCTGCGAGCGTCAGCGAGTGGTTCGGGCTGTAGCAGACGACGCGCGCCAAGCCTTCGGCGGGTTGGTTGCGGTAGACGCCCGGCGGCTTCTCCAAATTCTTGGGCGCGTCGGGCGAGGCGCAGGGCATGTCGTTGTCGAAGACGTAGGTCGAGGTGTATTCGGCGTTGCGCGCCCCGCTCACGCGCAGGTTGCCGGGGCAGAGGTAGCAGTCGGGGACGTACGCGGGCTCGTCCTCGTAGGCATGCTCGACCGTCCCGCCGCTCCAAGGCCGGTTCTGTCTGTGCGCCGCGACTATCACCCACTCCTCGCGCAGAGGGTGCCAACGCTCTTCCCAGACCATAAGCTTTTAACGAGAGCCCGCGTTGATGACGACCGTCCCGGGCGAGAGCCCGCGCGCCGAAGCCTTGAGCACTATCTGCCCGGGCCGCCCGTCGGACTTGACGACGGCGAGGCATCGCCCCTGCCAAGCCTTCCGGCGCGGCTGCTGGTAGCTCTCCGTGCTGACGGGGTTTGCGTTTCCGACGCCGATGATAGCGCCCGGCCCTTGGATTGTGAACTCGACAAGGTTCGCGGCCTTCGGGTTGCGGTCGCCGCGCGCGTCAACCAGCTCGACCGTGACGTAGCTCAAGTCCTGCCCGTCGGCCTTGATGTTCACGCGGTCGGCCGAGAGTTTTATCTGCGCGGGCTCGCCCGCCGTCCTCAGCTCCGCCGAGTTAACTTCGCGCGAGCCGCGGCGGCCGACCGCGCGCAGCGTGCCGGGCTGGTAAGGCACCTGCCACGCGGCCCTGTACCGTGTCGCGAAGCTCGTGCGCTGGCGCCCCAGAGATTTGCCGTTGAGGAAAAGCTCGACCTCCTCGCACGAAGAGTAGACGTTCACCTCGAACGTCTTGCCCTCGTAGCCCCGCCAGTTCCAGTCGGACACGACATCGTCCCAGTGCCACTTCGACCAAGACTGCCGCTTCGGGTTCGGCTCGAAAGAGGGCCGGGGCGGCTTCACGAAGAGCGAGAGCTGGTCGTCCTTCCAGAGCGCGTCGCGGTAGAACGATTGCGGGCGCTTCCAGCCGCAGATGTCTATGTCGCCGCAGTAGGCGAGCGTCCAAGGGTAGAAGTTCGACTCCTGCCAGTAGCCGCGCCAGCCGATGCTCGCCTCGCCGATGTAGTCGAACGCCGTCCAGACGAAGTCGCCGATGACGGAAGGGTCTTGGAGGGTGCTCATCCACGCGTCGAAGGCTTCGAGCGGGTAAGACTCGGTGCCGACCATCACGCGTCCGGGCACTCGCTTGTGGTCGAGCACGTAGAGGCTCTCCTGCATGTGGTCGCCGCCGGCCGCGTAGTTGTAGCCGGCCACGTCGAGCGCGGCGAAGAAGGGGTCTTGCTGGTCGCGCAGGTTGTTGACGGCCGAGGTGACGGGGCGCGTCGGCTCAAGCTTGCGTACGTAGTCGGCGAGCGTCTTCGCCGTCTTCACTACTTCGGGGTTGCGCCGGTCGGGTATCTCGTTGCCGATGCTCCAAAGGATTATCGAAGGGTGGTTGCGGTCGCGCTCGATCATGCTCTCCACGTCGCGCCGCCACCACTCGTCGAAGAAGAGGTGGTAATCGTGCGGGTTCTTCCCCTCGCGCCACATGTCGAAGGCTTCGTCAATGACGAGCATGCCGAGGCGGTCGCAGGCTTCGAGGAAGGCGGGCGACGGAGGGTTGTGCGCCATCCGCAGGGCGTTGAAGCCGGCGGCCTTCAACAACTCCACGCGCCGCTCCTCGGCGCGGTCGTATGCGCGCGCGCCGAGCGGCCCGTTGTCGTGGTGCAGGCAGCCGCCCTTGAGCCTGAGCGGCTGGCCGTTGAGTCGGAAGCCGTCGTGCGCGTCGAACGAGATGGAGCGGACGCCGAACTTCGTGACCGCGACGTGAACCATCTGCCCTTCTCGGTAGACCTCGCTGAAGGCCGTGTGGAGTGAGGGCGACTCGGGCGACCAGAGCATGGGCGAGGTGAGTGTAATGCGCGTCTCGAACTCGCGGGAGCCTTTGGCCTCGACGACGCCCTCGGCCTCGGGGAAGCCCCCGGCATCGGTTCGCGGCATCGCCTCCATACCCGAAGCGTTGAGCAGGCGCGTCACCAGACGGACGCGCGCCGCCGTGTCGCCCTCGTTCTCGACCCTCGTCCTGATGACGACTTTGGCCTCGGACGCGCTCACATCGGGCGTCGTGACGTACGTCCCCCACTGCGCGACGTGGACGGGGTCGAGCGTCTTCAGCCACACGTGCCGGTACAGCCCCGAGCCCGAGTACCAGCGGCTGTTCTCGCCCTCGTTCTTCACCTTGACGGCGAGGACGTTCGCGCCGCCGAACTTTATCTTGTCGGTTAGGTCGAACCAGAAGCTCGTGTAGCCGTAAGGGTGCTCGCCGACGCGCTGCCCGTTCAGCCAGACCTCGGCGTTCATGTAGACGCCGTCGAACTGTATGCGGATGCGCTTGCCGCGCTGCGACTCGGGCACGTCGAAGGTCTTGCGGTACCAGCCCGTGCCGCCGACGGTGAAGCCGCCGCTCACCTGACTTATCGCTTGCGGGTCGAAGGGCGACTGTTTGCCGGGCAAGTCCTCGATGCTCCAATCGTGCGGCAGGTCTACCGTCCGCCAGCGCGAGTCGTCGAAGTCCGCGCCCTCGGCGCCCTGCGCGCCCCCACGGAAGAAACGCCAGTCGGCGTCGAACAGCACCATGCCCATCTCGTCGCCCTGCGCCTGCGAGCCCGGCGTGTTCGCCGGCGGGCTCGTCGCTGGTGTCGGTGAACTCGCCGCCGTTCGGTCAGCCGTCATGGCCCCGAACGGCATGCACGCCAGCGCGAGCAGGACGAGCGTCAGGACGACCGTCGCCCGTCTACGAATGAAGATGCTTCGTTGAACGCGGGTGCCATGCCCCTTTGATGAACGCGCGCGCGTACGTCTCTTCATCGTCGTCTCCATCTGTTTAGAAGGCCGGCTAGTTATAAACCAGCCGGCCTTTAGAAGGCGGTCTCAGCACCGAATTTTCACTAATTCGGTGCTGAATGATATAGGCGGAGGGGCGTGGGTTCAAGTCGGGCGGGTTTCCGTCGCGGGTTGATTAAGGCGGGCGGCGCCATCGCTTCTCTCAGCGATTACTTATTCTGTGCGAGGAAGTATGCCGGCACGGAGCCGTTGCTCCAAGAGTACATGCCGTTATTCTCGGCTTCGGGCGGAACCTTACAGCGGCCGAAGACGCCCTTCCAGAAAGCCTGAAGGTCGCCCATCGGCGGCTTCTTGCCGGGCGCGTATCTGACGTAAGTCTCAGGCGTGACGGGGACGATAATCGAAATCCTGACGTGGGAGAAGTCGTTCCCCTCCGGGAAATCCCCGGCGAGGTTCAACTCCTGCGTGATGTTCGGCTTCTTAATGTTTACCGGGCGCTTGAGGGGGGTCTGGGTACACTCCTCAAGCATGTCGCTGATGATGACGATCTCGCGGTCGTACCTCTCGGCCGGGAACTGTTTGAGCTGGTTGCCGGCGAAGTTGAGGGCGTTGAGGATGCACGTCCGGTTGTCGTCCCGGCGCTCGTTCCCGTCCTGACGGGCGTTCGTCTCTTTGGAGACGTTCGCCAGCTCGTCCACGAGCTCCTGCTGGCGGCCCTCGTCCAGCGACTCTTGTAGCCCCTCGTCCTTCTCCCTCTTGGGTATCACCAACTCCTTGTTAATGTGTGTGAGGGCGGCCGTCTCCGCCTGAATGGGGTAGACCCTGTAAGAAGTGCCGGGCGGCAGGTGGTTCACTATGTCGGCCGCCATGCGCGCCACCTCGGCCCGCTCCGCCCCTTCGAGGCTGGTGGTCACGTCGCAGAAGATAAAGACCACCCTCTCCCTCTGGGGCGGGCAGGCCGTAAAGCCCAACAGGAGCAGGGCGCAAAGGGCGACGGTCGCTGTTCTCACGACGGCTCACCTCCGGTGTCATTCGGCTCAGGGCAGGGGCGGTTGGGGAAGGCCCCAGTACTTCGTGCGCAGCTTCCCGGCCAGAAGTTTATTGACGGCCTTCTCGCAGCGGTCGTAAAGGCTCGCGCCGGCGTCGGCGGTCTCCGGCACGTTGCGCCCGCGTTCGTACCCGTGCAGGTAGAGCCGGACGAACATGTCGCCGTAGGCGTCGCCGTTCTGGTAGTCGTCGTTCTCGCGCGTGCGCTTCGCCTCAAGACTCTCCAGCGCGCCGCGCACGCGCTCGTACCGCAACTCCTCTTGCTTGTACTCCGACTCCGCGCGCCACAGCGTCCAACTGACGCTGTGGAAGCGCAGAAACCTGATCAGCTTGCGCCAGCCGACCGAGAAGCAGATGCCGCCGGCAATCGGGAACAGGAGCGTGAGCGCGATGAACGAGCCCGTGCGCCAGAAGCCTCCGCCAGAGTTCGCGCTGTCAATGTCTTCTTTGAGCTTGTTAATGGTTGACTCCGTCGCCTGACTGAACTTCTCGCGCTGTTTCTGTTCCAAGTTACTCTTCAGCCTCGTCAACCGCTCGACCTCCGTTCGCTGCTCTACGTCGGCGCGGTAGACGCCGAGGACGAAGGTCGTGCCGAGGAACAGGAGGAGGATGAGCAGCAGCGGGGCGGTGACGAACCACTTCTTCTTCTCCTGCTCCTCGCCGTAGACGAAAGAGTCCAGCAGATATTTTATGAGAATCCCCGAGAGCGCGACGCCCGACGCGAGCAGCACGGCCTGCCAACTGTCCGACTCGATGCCGTAGCCCATCGCGACGAGCTTCAGCGAGAGCGGCAGGTCGGCGGCTATCAGCACGGCCGCGACGAGGCTGTAGATGAACCAGAGCGAGAGCGAGTAGGACTGCGGGTTCGCACTCCGCTCGCGCAAGAGGTTCAGGTGCTGCTCGGCGATGACCTTCAGCCTCTCGCCGACGCGGTCGAGCGAGCCTTTGAGGCTCTTCAATACGGCCCTCGTCTCCTCTACCTGCGCGTCGGCCGCGGCGGCGCGCTCCTGCCAAGCGAGTCTGGCCCGCGCCTTGATGAGGGCGACGTTGTCGCCGGGCGGTTGCCCGTGCCGCCCGTCCGTCCAGCCGAGGTGCCAGATCGCGTGCCCGTACTCCGAGGGCGGCTTGTGGTACAGGCGGTTGCTGCTGTCCGACATGTCGAAGCCCGCCACGTCTTCAAACCGAATCGGCGGCAGCGCGCCGTAGCCGTTGCTGTCTTGACCGTTCCCGAGCGACATGACTTACCTCCGAGGCGGCGCTCACTGAAGCCGCTGCTGGTCGAGGTCGGAGAGGTCGGAGTCGGCCGCCGGGGGAATCGGGAGGTCGAGCTCGTTCCTGAGCTGCACGTACCCCACGCGGCAGATAGCGTACGCCGACTGAAACTTCAGGATGTCCTTCTCCTGCCTCTCGACGAGGGCGCTCCTTTTAAGCTCGTACTCCCGCATCACGTCGAGCTTCCTTCTGCTCCGCACCCCGACGAGCCTGTCCAGCCGCTCCAACTCGGCCTTACATTCATCCCTCTCCCGCTCCAACCGCGCGAGGTCGCCGGAGATGGCCACGACCTTATCCTGATCGGCCCTGCGCTCGGCCCTGCTCGTGAGGAGGCTCTTGGTTTGATCCGACGAGACGACGTAGTCAACCGGGCGCGGCTCGCCCGGCGGCACCGACCTCAGGCGGACGCTCCTCAAAGAGAAATGCGGGTCGTCCCAGAACTTACGGAAGAGCTTCTGGAAGGCAGGGTCGTCGTCGAAGTCGTCCGCGAAGATCTCCTTCAGCTCGTAAATCATCCTGTACTCGTCGAGCATGTGCTTCGCCTCGCGGTACTTCGTAATCAGCGGCTCGGCCTCTTCGAGCGGCCCGTCCTTGTCGAAGGCGTCCCACAGCGTCGGGCCGACCCTGTGCGTCTCTATCAGGTGGCGGTACTTCTGCCGCAGCCTCTCGAAAAACTCTTCGTCGCGGAAGAGGCCACGCTGGTGCAGCCCGTGGGCCAGCCCCAGCGAACAGAGGCATATGAAGATCGCCATCGCGCCCCGGCTGACGAGGTTCGCCTGCTCGACGGATATCCAGCCCGCCCCCGAGTTGCCCCCGGCCGGCAGCACGGCGGTCAGCAGCAGCGACACGATGAGCAGCGCCGCGAGCAGGACTATCTCCCAGTTGAGCTTCGCGTAAGCTAATTTGCCCTTCGCCCCGCCTCCGGCCTCGGCCATCTCCCGCCGCGGCTCGATGATCTTGGTCGTGTAGAGCAGGGCGGCGGAGGTCGAGAGCAGGATGAAGATGATGCCGAGGTAAGCGCCCGCCAGCCCGGCCGTCGGGTCGGGCAACTTCCCCGGTGGGGCGTTCGGGTTCGTCCCCGGCGGGATGCCCGCCGCGAAGAGCCAGACGACGAGCGCCCCGGCGAGGATGAAGGGGAAGTAGGCCAGCAGTCGCCGGTAACTCTTACGGTTAACGTCCGGCGTCGGCATGTAGTTGCTGATGCGGTCGGTCAGGCTCAGCCGGCCGTTCCTCGCGCGCCCCTTCTTTCCGTCCTTCCCTTCCCTCTCCTTGTCCCACGCCGGGTCGAACTTCTTCATGCGCCTGTCCATGAAGACGACCGCGAGCCCGATGATGAACAGGTAGACGGCGATGAGCGCCACCAGCGGGAGCGGCGCGAGTATGACGCCCCACGGGCTGAGGTTTGATTGGGCCGGGTCGGTGACGTGCGCGACTTTAATCAGCCCGCGGAAGATCAGGGAGAGAAATTCGGTGTCGTCGGTCAGCCGCTTCTGGAAGAAGCTGCCGATGACGCCCCCGGCCCCCGCGAGCGAGATGTATCCGACCCAGATTAGAAAACTGGCGGTGGTGCGCGTGATGCCCTGTCTGTGCAGCCTCGCCGTCTGTGTCCGCGCGCGCGCGAGGTGCTCCTCGACGCGCTTGAGTTCTTCGTCGAACAACCGCGCGCGCCGCTCGTACTCGTCCTTGTTCGTGAACCAGTGGTCTTTCTGGAGGTTGTATATCTCCTCGGCGATCTCGCGCTTCGCACGTAGGCTCTGAATTATCTCGTTCTTCGTGAGCTCGATTTCGCCCCCGAGGTACGCGCCCTGTTCGTCAAAAAACTTCTTCCCGTGCTCGAATCGCGCTTTTCTAATCTCCTGTAGCGAGGTCTCTATTTCGGCGTCGAGGAGGCGCAGGCGTGCCTCCACCTCCTCCCTGTGCTGCCTCTGTTGACTGACGCTGAGTTCGAGGTCTTTCCCGCGCTGGCCCTCCGATTCGATCTTCTTCCTCGCCTCACGTATGCCCTCCTCCAACGCCTCAATCACCGCCATTAGCTGCCGGCTGAGGGCCTCAATCCTCGACGCGTAGCCCTCCCTGATTCCGTCGAGCGCGGGCTCGACCGACCCGCCCCGAATCGCCACCCCGGCCGCGATATTCTTAAGCTCCTCCTCCGTCTCGAAGAGTCCCGCGTCGGAGACGGTCAGGTAGCCGCCCTGACCCGGCCTCGGCGGTTCGGGCAGTTCTCCGTCGTCCCGCGGCGCGTCGTCAATGTTAAGGGACTGCATGTCGTTTCACCCTCCGTAACCCTTTGACCCGGCCCGCCCCGGCCTCAAGGCGACTGCTCCCTCAACAGACGGCTGTCGGCCCTGCCCGTCTCCGGCGAGACCGGGCCCTTGAAGGTCTTTAACGCCTCGCCGCAGTCCGCGGGTCGCTGCTCCACGTTAATCTCGTAGCAACTCCCGCCGTTGTCGTCCTCGCTCGAAAAACCGTCCTTTGACCAAGCGACAATCTGAAAGAAGTATTTACCGGCAGGCAGTCCCGCGACCGTGACCTGATGACTCCGCGAGAGACTTGAATCTTCCACGTTGTGAGGCCGCTTCCCGAGCGCCAGCCGGCGGCGGTTAGAGAGGAGTCTGACCGCGCCGGTCGTGGCGATGTCTGTGTACCAAGATATCGTCGCGCCTTCGATGCACACGTCCGTTATCTTCGGGAACTCGGCCCGCGCGGCGACTTCGAGGGCGGCCTGCACGTCGAGCTTGCCGTAACCCCAGCCGGCGTCCGGCCCGTCTCCGCACGGCCCCGCGCCCCGCGCCGAGCGCACGAGGATTTGCTTCAACTGGTCGCAGGTGAGCCCGTCACGCTGGCTCATTACGAGAGCCGCGGCGCCTGTGACCACGGCGGCGGCCATGCTCGTGCCGCGTTTGACCACAGTTCCCTGTGTCCCCGCGCGGGCCGAAGCGACTTGGCCCGGGGCGACGAGCTCGGGCTTGCACTGCCCGTAGCGTGTCGGGCCGCGGCCGCTGAAGGGCGCGACTTCGGCGGGCGGCGTGCCGTCGCGGGCGCGCACGACGTAGGCGCCGACGGTGATGATGTTGCGCGCCGTCCCGGGAATCGAGATGGTGCGCGTCGGGTCGTGCGAATCCTCGGCGAAGCGCGTCTGCTCGTCGCCGGGCCGCACCGTGCGTTCTATCCACGCGTCGAAGCGTCCGACCTTGACGACGCCCGCGCGCAGCACCAGCGTCCAGTTCCCGCGCTGGATGCTCTGGGCCGAGCCGCGCGAGATGATAACGGTCGTGGCGGTGTCGCCGGTCTGTTCCGAATCCACCTCGACCCGCGCCCTGACATCGTTGCCCGCCGCGGTGGTGAATAAGCCTCCGGCGCCGCGTAAGACCAGACGCTCCCCGGCGTCGCCGGGCGGCCTCAACTCGACGCCTATCTCGTCCTCGTCCGAGAACCAGATTTCCAGCATGTCGTCGAGCTGGTTGCCGTCGCGCACCTCCATCTTCAGTTCGCGGGTCTCGCCCTCCCGCAGCACGCCGCCGGCGTGGATGCGCATCTGCTGTTCGTTGCCGGCCGACTTGATGATGGCGACGTTCGGGATGCGCGCGAAGTTGTCGAGTCCCGTCTCAAGCACCGTCTCGCCGCAGTGGCCGCCGCCGTTCATCCCTTGGCTGAAGTTGACGGCGAGCGGCCTGCCTTCGGCCCTCTTAACCACGTAGTCGAACGCCTCGAAGGCGTGCGTCGAGCGGCCGAGGGTCGGTGAGTCGGCGCAACTTAGCGCCACTACGATGAGGTCTGAATCAGGGGCGAGGCCGAGGTGAGTCTGCCTCGCCCTGCCGCTGCCGGCGGCTATCCCGCAGACGTGCGTTCCATGTCCGTCGCGGTCTGTCGCCACGCAGTCGGCTGCCGGGGTGACACCGTTCAAAGCTGCGTTAATCTGCTCCCTCGTGTACTCGCGCCCGTAGCCGTAGGGCTGCACCTCGGAGCCCGGCACGGCCCGCGCGCCCTGATCCCACAGCCGGTAGACCCGCGACGTGCCGTCGGGGTTTATAAAGTCCGGGTGGCGGAAGTCTATGCCCGTGTCTATGATGCCGATTATCGCGCCCGCCCCGCGAACCGGCGGGGTGGCCGAGTGCGGGATATGCGCCTTGACCTCGGGCACGCAGACGTCGAGCTCCGGGCTGAGGGGGCGCGAGGCTTCGACCCTGCGGACGCTCGCCATCTGCTCAAGCGCCGGGAGACTGTGCAGAGGGATTTCGCCGCTGACGACCGTGTTGGGGCCGGACACCTTCGCCCTCATGCGCATCCCCAGCTCCGAGAGCGCGGCCAGCGTCTCGTCGTCGTCACCGCCCTGATTGCGCAGGCGAACCAGCACCTCGACCATCACCGACTCGGCCGCGACGCCCACCGCCGCCACGCTCTCCTGAGGCCCGGCCGCGGGCGAGTCGCGTTCCAAGATGAGCTGGGCTAACCTCGGATCAATCGTAGCCACGAGAGACTTCCTTTCAAGACCTTCCGGAGTCAGTTCGGGGCGGCCCGCCGGGCGCGGCCTCCGGACATCTATTGCGCACACCGCCCGTTGGTTTTAGAATGTCGCTCCGTCAGAGTGCCCTAGGCGTCAGGCTTCGAGCTTCCGGCTCCCGCGCGCCTTCCAGACAGAGCGCGGGCTGATGAGAGGCTCAGAACCCGGCGAGAGTTCCGCTGCCTTAACCCTAACTCGCGCTAAACCCGTCCTCGGGCTATCACAAAGCAAATTTTTCTTTTTCGTTTGCTGGCAAGAGCCTCTTGCCCCGGTTCGCGCTGGCGTTCTTCAGCCACCCCGAAAAACTTTTAAACCCGGAGGCCCGCCGTCCCGAAAGGGGCGGCCTGCTTCGGGGAATGTGAAGGCCGCGATGACGACCATCGGCAGCATCACCGAATTACTTCAGGCGTGGAACAACGGGGATCCCGCGGCGCTGAATCGCCTGATGCCTCTGGTGGAGACCGAACTGCGGAAGCTCGCGCGGCGCCACATGCGGCGGGAGGAGACGGCCCACACGCTTGAGCCCACCGCGCTCGTCAACGAGCTTTACCTCAAGCTCGTCAACCAGAAGAAGGCGCACTGGCTCAACCGGACACACTTCTTCGCCATCGCCGCCGAGCTCATGCGCCGGATTCTGATTGACCACGCGAGGCGTAAATTGCGCGACAAGCGCGGCGGCGGCGCCCGCGCCGTGCCGCTCCACGAGTCGGCCGCCCTCACCGAGGAGAAATCCGTCGAACTCCTCGCGCTCAACGAGGCGCTCGACCGCTTGGCCGAGACCGATAGCCTGAAGAGCCGGATCGTTGTGCTGCGGCATTTCGGCGGCCTGAGCGTGGAGGAGACGGCCGAGGTGCTGGGGATCGCGCCCGTGACGGTCATGCGCCACTGGAATCTAGCGAAGTCTTGGCTCAAGTGTGAGGTGCGCGGCCCCCGGCCTCCCGGCCGCTGATAGCTCGGGCGACCTTTTGACGCGATATAGTTTGTAGGCCGACTCGCGTCCCTACGTGCCGCCCTTACCGGACGCGGCGGCCGCCAAGCATGGACTCAGACCTCTGGAAACAGATAGAGGAACTCTACGAGGCCGCCCTGCGGCTTGAGCCCGCCGAACGCCAGTCCTACCTGTCTATAGCCTGCTCGGGCGACGACGCCCTGCGCGAAAAACTCGAATCGCTCATCGCGGCCGCCGAGCAGCCCGACAGCTTCCTCGAAGAGCCCGCCGTCGGCCTCGGCCTCACCCTCCTCGGGCTCGAACCCGTCTCGCTCGTCGGCCACACCATAGACCGCTACAAGCTCGTCAGGCTGATCGGGAGCGGCGGCATGGGCGTCGTTTATCTGGCGCACGACCCGCGCCTCGACCGGAACATCGCGCTCAAGCTGCTGCCGATAAGCATCACGGGCGACCAGCAGCGCGTAGACCGCTTCGTGCGCGAGGCGCGCGCCGACGCCGCCATCTCTCACCCTAACGTGGCCCACGTCTACGAGATTGGCGAGGATCAGGGCTGGCACTTCATCACGATGGAGTACGTCGCCGGCAACACCCTCCGGCAGGTGATGAAGGGCAGGAGACTGGGCGCGGCGCAGGCGCTCGAAATCGCGGCCCAGATGCTGACGGCCTTGGCCGCCGCGCACGAGGCCGGGATCGTCCACCGCGACGTTAAGCCCGAGAACGTGATAATCCGCGAAGACGGTTTTCTAAAGGTGCTCGACTTCGGGCTGGCGAAGCTGGTCAAGAGCGGCGAGGCGCAGTCCGGCCTTGAGGCGTCCTTCGACCCGTCGCTGCACACCCAGCCGGACTTTTTGATGGGCACGCCCGACTACATGTCCCCGGAGCAGGTTCGACGGCAGCCGGTGGACGGGCGCACGGACATTTGGAGCGTCGGGGTAGTGCTCTACGAGATGCTGACGGGGCGGCGCCCGTTCGGCGGGCTGACCTTCAGCGAGATAATCGTCGCCATCCTTGAGCGGGAGCCGGAGCCGCTCCCCGCCGCCGTCCCCGAAGTACCGCAAGACCTTCACGACCTTGTGCGGAAGGCCATCGCCAAGCGGCTCGACCGCCGCTATCAGACCGCCGCGGCGATGCTGGCCGACGTCCGCCGCGTCCAGAAGCAGCTAAGCGTCGGCGCGGAGCACCCGCACAGCCTCTTCCCCGGCGCGTCGGCCGAGCGACCGTTCCGCCAACAGCTTTTCGACACCGCTAAGCAGCGTCTTCAGACGATGGCGGACACCAGCCGCGTCATGGCCTTCATCATGTCGCTCAGCGGCCGGCGGGCCCCGCGCGCGCCCGGCGCCTCCGCGCTCACGCCGGCGGTGCTCAAGATAGGGGCCGCGGTGCTGCTGCTGCTCCTGCTGCTCTCCGCGGCACTCTTCTTCGGGGTCTTCGGCAGGCAGCCGGGCACCCTCTGGAGTCGCCAGTTAAACCTGCACTTCGAGCGCCTGCACCTGTCCGGCCGCATAGGGGACATGGTCATCTCACCCGACGGGAAGTACGTCGCCACGGTCGTCGCGCAGGAAGGCAGGCAGGCCATCTACATCACGGAGCTGGCCACGGCCAGCGAGCTCAACATCGTCCCGCCATCCGAGTACGGCTACAGCGGCCTCTCCTTCTCCCCGGACGGGAACTACATCTACTATCTTGAGGATCAGGCGGAGACGGGGACGCTCTACCGCGTCTCGAAGCTCGGCGGCGCGCAGCGTAAAATCCTCGCCAACGTCAACACGCCGGTCTCGTTCTCCCCCGACGGCGGCCGGGTCGCCTTCGTCCGCTTCAACAGCCGCGACGACACCCCGGACTTAATCGTCTCGCGCGCCGACGGCACCGCCGAGCAGACCCTCGTCAGGCGCACGCGCGCCGACGCCGACGTGTTCCCCGTAGACCTGCACGGCGCGGGGCCCGCGTGGTCGCCGGACGGGAAGCTGCTGGCCTGCCCGACCGTGAGCCGCGCCTCCGGCCGGAGGGAGATGAACATCGAAGTCTTGGACGCGGCGCTCGGGACGGGACGCCGCCTCAACTCGCGGCCGTGGTACGACATCTCGCAGGTGATGTGGCTGGCCGACGGCAGCGGGTTGATTCTGGCAGCCGCCGATTCGCTCAACGCCCCCGCGCAGATGATTCTGCTCTCTTACCCCGGCGGCGAGGCGCGGAGGGTGACGAACGACCCTAACAACTACAGCCACCTCAGCTCTACGTCGGATTCGGGCGCCTTCCTCGCCCTCAGCGTCGAAGCGGAGTCGAGCGTCTGGCGGGTCGCGCCCGGCGGCGTCGGCGGGAAGTTTGTTCCGTTGGACGTGAGCCAGATGAAGGGCGTGATGACGGCCGCGTGGTTCCCCGACGGCCGCCTCGTCTACGCCGTGGACGACGGCAGCAGTATCAACCTCTGGGCCCGCGACGAGCGCGGCGAAGCGGCCAGACAACTCACGTTCGACGCCGGCAAGAATTTCCGGCCCGTGTCGTCCCCCGACGGCCGCCTCATCTACTTCGTCTCCACGCGCGGCGGGCAGACGAACATCTGGGCCGCGGAGGCCGACGGGACGGGGGCGAGGCGTCTCACGTCGGGGACTTATGAGGACATGCCCTCGGTCTCGCCGGACGGGCAGTGGGTTTTTTACCGCACCGGCAACGGCATCCGTAAGATCTCCGCCGCGGGCGGCAGCCCGGTGAAGTTGTTCGAAGGGAGCGCGCTCTACCCGGTCGTCTCGCCGGACGGGCTGATGCTCGCCTTCTTCGCCAGCGCGCAGCCCGACAGCGAGCGGTGGGAACTGCGCGTGACCGACGTGAAATCTCTGAGCCTCGTTCGCAGCTTCCCGCTGCCCGAAACGGCGGTTCCCTTTAACGGCTTGAGGTGGACGCCCGAAGGGCGCGGGCTGACATACGTGAGCACGCTCGGGGGCTCGGCAAACCTCTGGCAGCAGCCTCTCGACGGCGGGCAGCCGTATCAACTGACCGACTTCAGGGACGCCGACATCCTCTCCTTCGCGTGGTCGCCGCAGGGCGGCAAGATCGTCTGCGTGCTGAGTGTCAAAACCTATACGCCCGTGCTCGTCAGGCCCTTCTGACGCGCCCGCGGTGGCCGCGGCGGGACGGACTGGCCGGCACGCCTACGGGGTCGCCGGTTCATCCGGGCACGGGCTCACCACGTGACATTGCGGGTCGCAGACGATGCACTCGTCGCCGCCTTCGGTGGTGGTGGAGTTCGACTGTTCGCGAAGGGTTAAGGTTCCGACGTACCTTGTGGAGCCGCTGGTCGCCTCGATGGCCGTGATGTTCCCGTCCTGCACCCGTATCCTGACCGTCACGCTGATGTTCCCGCCTCCCGCATCCTGCGGGACGTCAAGTGGTATCTCGTAAACTTTCTCGTCAGGCATGGTTGTCCCTCCGTCTCCATTCATTTTTGATAAAGCCTCGTAGGCGGCCCCCGCGTCCAGCTTCCCGAAGCCCCAGCACTGATTGGGGACGACGCCGGTGAAGTGGTCTGCGCGGGCCGTATATAAAAGTGCTTGCCGAAGGCGCGCGGCGGTGAGCTTCGGGTCGTGGGCCAGCAGCAGCGCGACGACGCCCGTGACGTACGGTGCCGCCATGCTGGTGCCACTCGCCGCCACGTAGGCGCCGGCGGCCCGGCCTGTCGTGGGTGCCATGACGGAAAAGCCGGGGGCCGTCAAATCAGGCTTGAGGCGAACGTCGCGGGTCGGGCCGAGGCTGGTCAGCGGCGCGAGGGCGCCCTCGCGACGGCCGCACTCGGCCGTCGTCATGAATCCGCTGGTGGTGATGATGTTGCGGGCCGTCCCCGGTATCGTCACCGTGCAGTCGTCCGTGTGGCTCGTGAAGGAGACGAGGGTGACGGCGTCCGGGCGGTCGGCCCACGCGTCGAAGTCGCCGCGTGCGACCTCGCCCCCGCGTAGAATCAACTCCCACCTTCCCGGACTCCACCCCGCCCCTCTTTCGAAGATGATAGAGATACGATTATGTCCGTTCGCGGGGTTCTCCGTCTCGGATGAGATGTAAACTGCGGCGCCGTCGCCGAAGGGGACGAGCTTCTCCGCGTCCGGCGGGATGAATTCGCTCTGCAAGCCGTCGGGGTCTTTTAACGCGACGGCGAAGCGGTCTTCCGGGTAGTACCAGACGTCAATGATGTCTCCGCCCGCGACGCGCCCGGTCTCCTCTTTGATTTCGAACGGCAGGTGATAATCGCTCCCGCGTGACACGCGCCCGCGGGCGTGACGTCGTCCTTCGCGCTCGTTTCCGGCCGAGCCCACGACCAGCACGCCTTCGCGCTCCGCGTAAAGGTCTATCGCCTTCTCCAACAAACTTGAGCCGTCGTGCGCGCCGAGATTATCCCCCTGACTGAGATTGACAACGGCGGGCATGCGGCGCGCGCGCGCCTGCCGCAGGATGTATTCGATCGCATCTATGACGAAGGCCGAGCCGCCGATGGGGGTGTCATTTCTGTAGGTCACGAAAACAAGTTCCGCTTCCGGCGCCACGCCTTGATAGTCGGAGCCCGGCGAGCCGCTGCCGGCGGCGACGCCCGCCACCTGAGTCCCGTGCGCGCCCGCCGCCCGGTGGTTTTTCACGACCAGCGATAGCCGCTCGGACAAGTGTCTGTTAATTAACTCCCGCGGGTACTCGACCCCGTAACCCATCCCGTCCGGGGGAGCGCCCGGGGCGCCACTCAAGTTAATCTGATCCCACGCGGCAACGATGCGTGTCCGCCCCGCCTCGTCACAAAAGCACGGATGAGTGAGTTCGAAACCGGAATCAATGAAGCCGATGAGCGCCCCGCGCCCGAGTCCCGGCAGCGTGCGCAGCTTGGTGGTCGGGAGCGCGAGGTGGATGGCGGCCAAGTTCCTGTCCGTCTCGTCCTTCAGGCAGGAAGGGCCTTCGACGGTGACGACGTTCGGGTGCTCGCCCAACTGCCTGAGACGGTTGAGGGGGATGGTTCCGGTGGAGATGTCTCCGATGGTCGTGACCGGCTTGAAACTCAGACCAGCTAATTCCGACAGGTCGCCGTCGAATTCGACGACGACGCGGACGGGTGTGTCTGCGCCTTCGGAATCTTTCAGCAAGAGATGCCGAAGTTTAAAATCCAGACGCTTCATGTTTATTACCGCGGGCGCACTATCACCTTCACACCTCCGAACTACTCAGGCGGTGCGCCGTCGTACACTGCCTTTGCCCCCATGTAAGCTGCGAGCCCTTCACATCTTATTCGCGCCAGAACGCTCGGCGAACTATCAGTGAAGTTTCGGCTCCCGTAAATCTCACGAGAGCGCCGTACATCGAACAGCACCGTCAGCGGCAGACACGGGTGCCCCTGCCCGCGTATGGAAGCATCCGCCGGCCGGAAAATTTTTGGGGGCATCCGTCGGCCGTTTTGGCCGACGGATGCCCCCAATCACAATCCCGATTAGAAGTTCAGCTTGAGCCCGAACTGGAACTGGCGCGGGTCGAAGGCGGCGGTGGAGCGGCTGCGGTAGCGGCCGTTGGAGGTGCGCTCGTTGACGAGGTTGACGTCTTCGAAGCGGGGGCTGGCCGCGGCCTCGTTGAAGCGGTTGAAGAGGTTGAAGCCCTCGGCGATGACTTCGAGACGGAGCCGTTCGCCGAGCGGGATGGTGCGCGCGACGCGCATGTCAAGCGACTGGTAGGAGTGCGTCAGGCCGAGGTTGCGGCCGAGGTTTCCGGACTGGAACGGCGCGGGCACGAAGAGCCGGCCGTTGGCGTCAACCGACGGGCGGTCGGTCGAGGACGAGAGGTCGTTGTTCGTGTCCTGCCCCGAGAGGATGTTGAAGGGGCGGCCCGATGACCACTCGAAGATCGGCGCGACGATGAAGCCCGAGAGGAACGTGCGCAGTCCGCCCTCGCTGCCCCACGACGCGGGCGCGGCCACCACGCCGCTGAAGACGAAGCGGTGGCGCTGGTCGAAGAGCGAGTCAGCGCGCTCGGCGCGCAGGTTCGTCACGTCCTGCGGCAAGAGCAGAGTCTGCAAGTCGGACGAGTCGTCAATCGAGTGCGACCAAGTGTAGGAGGCGAGGAACTGGTAGTTGTTGGCGAAGCGGCGGCGTACCTCGAACGTGCCGGCGTGGTAGACCGAGTTGCCGTCAGAGACCTGCGCGTTCACGTCGCCGAAGCTCGTGACGAAGCCGGGGCGCGCGAGCGTGCCCGCCGCCTGAATCGCGCCGTTGAAGACGGCCGGCGTGAGCGCGGGGTTGAGCGACTGCACGAAGAAGTAGTTCGGCCCCGACGGGCGGAAGAGGTTCGCCGCGAACGGCTGGACGACGCCGCCGCGCGTCGTCACGGAGATGAGACCGGGCACGGGCTGCGCGAGGATGTTCGTGCAGGCCGCGGGGTTCACCGTCAGCACGGCCGTCGTGTTCGTCGGCGCCGTGCCGAAGCAGCGAATGTAGTTCTGAATCAGAACCGGGTTGTTCGCCGCGTTCAGGTTGGTCGGGTGCGGCAGGTGGTGCGCGCCCGTGAACAGCCAGCTCGCGGAGAAAGACATGTTCTTCGTCAGCTTACGCTCAATCGTGACGTTGGCCTGATTGGCGTAGGCGTACTCGAACTGCGACGAGACCGGCAGGGAGAAGGGCAGGAACGGCCCGAAGCCGGGGAACGTCTGGTCGTTGAAGCGCTGGCGGCCGAACTGGTACTGCGCGCTGGCGGCCGCGCCCGGCGTAAACACGCCCGGCGGGCACAAGGGGTTTCCGCCCGCGGCGGTGCAGACCGTGCCTTGGAAAATCTGCGTCGCGTTCAGGAGCGCCGTCGGTGAAGGGCCGCCCGCGGCCGTCGCCGTGAACTGCTGCTGCTGCACGTTGTCGGCGATGTCTGAGTTGAAGGCGATGGCCAGCAGCGGGTGGTCGTAGAAGAGACCGTAGGCTGCGCGCAGGACGGTGTTGCCGTTGTTCTGTAAGTCCCAAGCCATGCCGATGCGCGGCGCGAAGTTGTTCTTGTCGCGCGGGAAGCCCTGCTGGATGTGGAAGGCGTCGTAGAACGCCTGCGTGTTGGCCGCGGGGACGGCGAGGCCCGTCAGCGGGTCTGTGAAGTCCTGCACGGCGAGCTGGTCGGTCTGCTCGTAGTCGTAGCGCACGCCGTAGTTCAGCGTGAAGTTCGGGCGAACCTTCCAAGAGTCCTGCGCGAACCAAGAGAACGGGCGGTTCTTCAGTTGGCTGGTCGGGTTGCCGAAGCCCTGCACGAAGACCGAAGGCAGGCCGAGGCCGTACTGCTGCACGGGCGTGAAGTCGGGCGGCGCGACGGTGCCGATGGTCGGGAACGCGGGGTTGACGCTCGCGGCGGAGAGTCCGCCGAAGTTGAAGAGGCCGGCGAAGTTCAGCTCGAACAGCGCCGAGACGCTGATGAAGTTGGCGTCGCCGCCGAACTTGAACGTGTGGTTGCCGGCGAGCCAGCTCAGGTTGTCGCTGTAGGCGTAGCGGTTCTCGGTGCGGATGACGGGCGAGAACAGCTCGCGGCCGATGAAAGCCGCGCCCGTGATGTTGTAGGCCGTGGCCTGCCCGTTCTGCGAGGTGAAGGTGGCGCGGCGCTGGCCGAAGTTGAAGCGCGCCTCGTTGACCATCGTGTCCGAGAGCGTCGAGTGGAGCGTGGCGACGAAGTTCGAGTCGCGCAGCTTCTGGATGCCGGTGCGCGAGAAGTCGTTCTGACCCAAAGCCTGATTCTGCGACTCGACCTGAATGCCCGTGATGTCCGAAGGGTTGTAGCCGAAGCGCATCGTGAAGTCGTTCTTGTCGTTGATGCGGTGGTCGAGCCGCGCCGACGAGAAGGTCGTGTCCTCGGAGATGGGAAAGACGCGCTGTAGGGCGAGCAGCGGGCGGAAGGCGTTCGCGCTCACGGGAACCGGCGCGCCCGTCAGCGCGAAGCGCGGCCCGATGACCTGACCGGCGGGCACGCCCGCGATGCCGAACGTCGCGCCCGGACTAACAACAGGGCTCGTGCCCGAGAGGCCGGTGTTGCCGCCCGTCGAGGCGAGCGTGGCGTAGGCGACGGCCGCGCCGAAGATGGCTTGGCCCTGCGCGACGTTGGCCGGCACGCCCGAGCCGATGAGCGTGTTGGCGGTCGTCAGCAGCGTGTTAACGTAGGCGGCCTGTCCAGCAGTCAGGCGCGAGTAGGTCTGGTTGCCGAGGCCGGGCACGGGAATCGTCACGGTCGAAGTTAGACCCTGCACCACGTCCGAGGTGAAGAAGCCCGACTCCTGCCGCTTGCGCTGCTCGAAGGCGATGAAGCCGAAGGTGCGGTCACGGTCGAGCGGGAAGCCGATGGTGGCGCCGTACTGCGCGCGCGTAAACGGCGGCTTCTTGTTCGGGTCGTTGTCAATAATCGGCGCGAAGGCGTTGCGCGCCTGTATGGACTTGTGGCGGATGAAGCCGAAGACGTTGCCGCGCACCTCGTTCGTGCCCGACTTGGTGACGACATTGACGACGCCGCCCGCGGTGCGCCCGAACTCGGGCGCGAAAGAGTTTGTGACGACCTGAAACTCCTGCACGGCCTCTTGGCTCACGGTCGAGCGCGCGGCGTTCACGGAGTTGTCTGTGTTGTCGGCGCCGTCAACCTGCACGAGGTTCGAGCGGCCGCGCTGTCCGCCGAAGTTCAATCCTGAAGTCGGCGCGGGGCCGATGGGGCGGCCGTTGTCGCGCGTGACGGTCGAGGTCGTCAAGGTGAAGTTGATGTAGTCGCGCTGGTTGATGGGCAGGTTCTCGATGCGCACCTGATCCACCGTGTTCGAGACGTTGGTCTTCGAGGTCTCGATGAGCTCGGTGTTCGCGCCGGTGACGGTGACCACGTCCGTTATCTGTCCGATCTCAAGCGCGAAGTCGAGGTCGGCGCGCTGGCCGACGGTGACGGTGATTGAGGGGACAACGGCCTTCTTGAAGTTGGCCGCTTCGACCGTCGCCTCGTAGGTTCCCGGCGGGAGTTGGACGAGCTTGTAGAAGCCCTCGTCGTTGGTCTGCGTCGAGCGCGTGACGCCGACGGCCGGGTTGCGCACCGTGACGGTGGCGCCAGCGACGACCGCGCCCGCGGGGTCGCGCACGAAGCCGCTCAGGTCGGCCGAGGTCGCGTCGGCCTGTGCCAGCGCCGCGGCCGGCAGGAGCGCGATGGCGAACGCGAACACGAACGCGAAACGGAAAGCGGTCGGGAGCCACCGCCGGGGGATAGCACGCATAACTCTTCTCTCCTTAGCAGAACAAGCTGATTGATTCGGGCGAGGCGGAAACTTTACAGCGCGCCTTTATCGGCGCGCACAACAAATCCGCCAGCGTGAGTCTTCAAAAGGGGCTGCCCGGCGGACGGACGGCGAGAGCGCGCCGGGAGCTTGGCTATCGCAATTCGCCCGTTTCTTAAAAGAAGGAGGTCGTGACTTAAAGTCTGTCCGCTTCGGTGAGCAACCCTTAACTTGCGAACCGTTTGTACCTTAAAACGGTGACCTTTGGCAAGAACCTTCTCCGCCGACGAACGCACGCCGCGAGGCCTTCGGCGCGCGCGTCTCATTCGGCCGTGAAGCCGGCCCGCCGCGAGGCCGCGCCGCGCGTCGCGCGCGCGAGCCGTCGGCGCAAAGTTTCACTGGCGCCGAGCGCAAAGACGCCCAACTCTGCGAGAGCCGTCGGCGCGAGCGCGGCGCGGCGCAGGAGGCCGCAGAGGCGCAGGCGCGCGTCGAAGCGTGCGGCGTAAGCTGCGCGGTAGTCGCGCGCGAGCGAAGCGTAATCGTCAACGCCCCGCGCGAGGTGTCGGGCGACGGCGCGCGCGGCGAGCTCGCCGCCTTCGAGCGCCATGAGCATGCCGCTGCCGGTGAACGGGTCTATGAAGGCCGCGGCGTCGCCGACGGCGAGCAAGCCCTCGAAGGGCGCGGGCTCGTGACGCCCGAAGCTCTCGACCGAGACGCCGAGCCAGCGCGTACGCGCCGACGCTTCGGCGAGCGTACGCGCCGCGCGGCGGTTGCGCATCAAGACCTCTCGCACGACGCGCGAGGCGTCGCTGCCCGCATCGCGTACGTCGCGCGCGCGGGCGATGAAGCAGAGGTTACTCGCGCCGCCCTCGACGGGACTCAGGCCGCCGTAGCCGCCGGGGTAGAAGTAAATCTCGCACACGCCCGTCGCCCCGCGCGCGCCGTCCAGATGCGCCTTGAACGCGACGAGCCGCGCGCGCTCCGTCACGACTTCCGCACGCGCCGTCATACCTTCGACGTGCGCGTCCGACTGCTCTTCAGACTCGCGCGCCCCGCCGTGTTTCCTTCTCAGCGTCATTTCACGCGCGGCGCGGCGTACGACCGCGCGATGCCGCCCCGTGGCGTCCAGCGTCACGCGCGCGCGGACTTCGCGCACGCCTTCGGCCGTGTGCAGACGCACGCCGCGCACGCGCGAGTCGGCGATACGGACGCCCGCGAGTGTGGCCTCTTCAATGACGACGGCGCC
>DATFHD010000028.1:0-32594 GCA_035248785.1 Pyrinomonadaceae bacterium
CGGGCGACGTGACATTGAGCGCGGAGGGGGGCGCGCTCTCCGGCCTCATCTACTCGCCCGAGGGCGTCTACGAGATAGTCCCGCAGGAGGGCTTCACGCACCTCCTCGTGCAGATTGACCAGAGCCGCTTCCCCCCTTGCGCCGGCACGCTCCCGCAGCAGCCCGACGCCGACGCCTCCGACGCCGCGCCTTCGTCCGCCAAGTCTTCGGTCGTTCTACGGCCGTCGGCGTCCGACGCGCCGACCGCGCCCGACGACGGCAGTATGATTGACGTGCTCGTCGTCTACACCTCCAACGTGCGCACCGCGCTCGGCGGCACGGCGCAGGCCGACACCTTCGCGCAGTCGGCCATCAACAGCACCAACACCGCCTACATCAACAGCCAGATCAACACGCGCCTCCGCCTCGCAGGCACCTTCGAGGCCAGCTACACGGAGGCCGGGACGCTCTCGGCCGCGCTTACTTGGGTGCGCACAGACTCGGGCGTGGCCGCCGCGCGCGACAGCGTCAAGGCCGACCTCGTCGCCTTCATCGTCGAGAATGCGTCGGACGGCTGCGGCCTCGCCTACGTCATGCAGAACGTCGGCAACGGCTTCGCGGGCAGCGCCTTCTCTTCGGTCGCGCGCCAGTGCGCGGTCGGCAACCTCAGCTTCGCGCACGAACTCGGTCACAACGAGGGCTGCGAGCACAACCCCGAGAACGGTGCGCCGCCGAGTTCGGCCTCTTATCCATACGCCTACGGCCACTGGGTTGACAACACGTTCCGCACGGTCATGTCCTACACAGACCCCTGCACGAACGGCAACTGCCCGCGCATCGCATACTTCTCGAACCCTTCGGTCAACTTCAACGGCGTCGCGACCGGCATCGCAGACGCGCGCGACAACCACCGCGTCATCAACAACACCGCGCTCACCGTCTCGCAGTTCCGCAACAGTAACGTCCAGCCGCCCGCCAACGACAACTTTGCCAACGCGCAGTCCGTCAGCGGCGACGCGGGCAGCTACCTCGGCACCAACGTCGGCGCGACGAAAGAGTCTGGCGAGCCCGCACACGCGGGCAACGCCGGCGGGTCGTCTGTCTGGTTCACTTGGCAGGCGCCTTCGAGCGGCAGGCTGACCCTGATGACCGCGGGCAGCAACTTCGACACGCTGCTCGCCGCCTACACCGGCACGAGCCTCGGCTCTCTCACGCAGGTCGCCAGCAACGACGACGCGAGCAACATAGACAAGACGAGCACCGTCAACTTCAAGGTCACGGCGGGCACCGTCTACCGCATCGCCGTTGACGGCTGGAACGGCGAGTCCGGCAACGTCACGCTCACGTGGCTCTTTACGCAGAGGCCCGCCAACGACGACTTCGTTGACGCCGTAGTCCTCAGCGGCGCCTCCGGCACCGTCACGGGCAGCAGCGTCAACGGGACGAAGGAGTCGGGCGAGCCGACGAGCATGGCGGGCAACGCGGGCGGCGCCTCGGTCTGGTACTCTTGGACGGCACCCTCCAACGGCGCGCTGACGCTGACGACCGCCGGCAGCGGCTTCAACACGCTCCTCGCCGTCTACAACGGCAACAGCGTCAGTTCCCTCTCGAACGTCGCCAGCAACGACGACGCGGGCGGCGGGCTCACGACGAGCAGCGTCACCTTCAACGTCAACGCCGGCACCACGTACCGCATCGCCGTTGACGGCTCGGGCGGCGCCACCGGGAACGTCACGCTCAGTTGGAGCCTCGGCGCCTTCTGCACCTACTCCGTCACGGCCGCCAACGCGTCCTTCCCCGGCACGGGCGGCGGCAGCACCTTCAGCGTGACCGCGCCCGCCACCTGCCCTTGGACGGCTTCGGCCGGCTTCAACAGTTGGATCAACATCACGTCGGGCGCCAGCGGCACGGGTAACGGCACCGCCGGCTTCACGGTCGCCGCCAACCCGAACACCACCTCGCGCCTCGGCTCCGTGACTGTCAACGGCATCGCCGGCGCTCCGATGGTCTTCTTCAACGTCTTCGAGGAGGCTTCGGCCAGCTCGACCATTCAACTCGGCGCCGTCGCTTACAGCGTCAACGAGTCGGAACGAAAGGTTCAAATCAACGTCACGCGCACGGGCGACACTTCCGGGGCAGCGTCGGTGAGCTACGCGACCTCCGACGCGTCGGCGAGCCGCCTGCGCGACTACACGCAGACGCTCGGCACGCTGAGCTTCGCAGCCAACGAGACGACGAAGACCGTCACCGTCTTCGTCACCGACGACGTTTATCAGGAGAGCCCCGAGACCTTCAACTTCACGCTCTCGAACGCGGCGGGGACGACGCTCGGCTCGCCTTCGTCGGCCGTCGTGACGATTACCAGCGACGACGCGCAGACGGGCGCCAACCCCGTCGCCGACGCCAGCTTCAACCCGGACTTCTTCGTCCGACAGCACTACATAGACTTCCTCGGCCGCGAAGCCGACGCGCCCGGCCTCGCCTTCTGGACGAACCAGACGACGAACTGCGCGAGCCCGCCGCCAGCAGACCCCGCAGTCTGCCGCGTCAACGTCTCGCAAGCGTTCTTCCTCTCCATCGAATTTCAGAACACGGGCTTCTACGCCTACCGCACGTACAAGGCGGCCTACGGCGACATGGTAGACCTCGCGACGGGCCTCTCCGTGCCCGCGATACGCCTCGACGAGTTTCTGACCGACACCAAGCGCATCGGGCAGGGCGTCGTCGTCGGCAACGCCGGCTGGGACGCGCAGCTCGATGCCAACAAGCAGGCTTACGCGCTTGAGTTCGTCCAGAGCCAGCGCTTTGCACTGAACTACCCGCCGCTGATGAGCCCCGCGGCCTTCGTGGACAGGCTCCGCTCGAACACGGGCGCGGCGCTCTCTCAGACAGAGCGCGACGCGCTGGTGGCGGAACTGACGGCGAACAACACGAACGCCGGCCGCGCCTCCGTCCTGCGCAAGGTCGCCGAGGACGCAGACCTGCAAGCCGCCGAGAAGAGTCGCGCTTTCGTGCTGATGCAGTACTTCGGCTATTTAAGAAGGAACCTGAACGACCCGCCCAACGCGGACTACACCGGCTGGAAGTTCTGGCTCGACAAGCTGAACCAGTTCAACGGCGACGCCGTCGCCGCCGAGATGGTCAAAGCCTTCATCACCTCGGACGAATACCGCCAGCGCTTCGGGCCTTGATAGCAAAGTCAGAACCGCCTGCGGTAGCGGTGGCGAGGACTCTGAAGTGTGAACGACGAACGCCGAACTGAAAGGTAGAATCCTTTAGTTCGGCGTTCGTCGTTCAGGGTTCATCGTTCTTGACACCGCTTCCGAGCCCGCCGTACACTCGCGACTCCTTCAATAATTATTCATCAGGCGCTTGAGCTTTTTCGCGCGGAGGGGGCGGCGAGTTGTGCCGTCGGGGCACGCGGCCGGGTTCTGCCATACAGCAATCAGACATCCGTGCAGGAGAAAGGAACGAAGAAAGCGATGGGCAAGCGAAACAAGGTTACGGTCGTCGGCGCCGGCAACGTCGGCGCGACCGCCGCGCACTGGCTGGCGAGTAAAGAGTTGGGCGACGTGGTGCTCGTGGACATCGTAGAGGGCATGCCGCAGGGCAAGGCTTTAGACCTCGCGCAGGCCGCGCCGATTGAAGGGTTCGACTCAAACCTCGTCGGCTCGACCAACGACTACGCGGCGACGGCCGGCTCCGACGTGGTCATCATCACCTCGGGCCTGCCGCGCAAGCCCGGCATGAGCCGCGACGACCTCCTGAAGACCAACGCCGGCATCGTGTCGAGCGTCACCGAAGAGATCGCCAAGCACTCGCCCGACTGCGTCATCATCGTCGTCTCGAACCCTCTGGACGCGATGACGCAGGTCGCCTTCAAGCGCTCGGGCTTCCCCAAGCACCGCGTCATCGGCATGGCCGGCGTGCTCGACTCGGCGCGCATGCGCTGCTTCCTCGCGGAGGCTCTGGACGTTTCGGTCGAGAACGTGACGGCCTTCGTCCTCGGCGGCCACGGCGACACGATGGTTCCTCTGCCGCGCTACTCGACGTGCGCCGGCATCCCCGTCACCGAGCTGCTGCCGAAAGACCAGCTCGACGCGATTGTTAAGCGCACGGCCAACGGCGGCGCCGAGATTGTCGGCCTCTTGAAGACCGGCTCGGCCTACTACGCGCCTTCGGCCGCGGCGGTCGAGATGACCGAGGCGATTCTCAAAGACAAGAAGAAGATTCTGCCCTGCGCCGCCTACCTCGAAGGCGAGTACGGCATCAACAACCTCTTCGTCGGCGTGCCCTGCAAGCTCGGCGCCCGCGGCCTTGAGCAGATCATCGAAATCAACCTCACGGCCGAGGAGCGCATCGCGCTGCAAAAGAGCGCCGCCTCCGTGCAGGAACTCATCAACGTGCTCGGCATCTGAGCAGTAGACTCGGCGACAAAAGGCGGGGGCGGGAGTTCGACTCTCGCCCCTTTTGATTTAAGATTAGACAGAAGCAGCGAGAGAGTTCTGCACAACCAGCGCCCGCCGGGAGCTTCGCTTGAACAGTCTACGCCGTCGCCTTCTGCAAGCGCTCTGCCTTTCACTTCTGGCCGCCGCGCCGGCCCACGCGAGACAGGAGCCGACGCCCGCGCCGGCGCCGAAGGTCGAGACGTTGACGCCGAAGTTCGAGCTGAAGACGAGCGGGCTGCGCCTCGCGCGGCGGACGCGGCCGGGCGCGTTCCTCGACGTGCTCGGGCGCAAGAGCGCCCTCTTCGGCTACGAGCACCGGCAACTCGAAGCGTGGGCGTATCCGTTGCAGATTCTCGACCGCTTCGAGCTGGCCTTCCGGCTCGAAGGCTACCCGCTCGAACTCTCGGCCGCGGACACTTCGTCCACCATCGAGGTGCGCCCCGAGGCGACCGTCATCACCTACACGCACGCGGCCTTCACCGTCCGCCAGATAATCTTCGCGCCGCTCGAAGAGCCCGGCGTCGTCATGCTCTTCGACGTTGACTCGGCGCTCCCGCTCTCGATAGAAGTGCGCTTCCGCCCGCGCCTCAAACTGATGTGGCCGGCGGGGCTGATGACCGGCTCGCTCTCTTGGGACGAGAAGGAGCGCGCCTACTTCGTCACCGAAGAGACGCACCGCTTCGCGGGCGTCGTCGGCAGCCCGGCCGCGCGCGACTCCTCCGTGATGCCGTATCAGGAGGAGCCGCGCGACGTGCCCGCGCACTTCCGCCTCGATGTGCCCGCCGCCGAGTTGAAGACGAACTTCATCCCGCTCGTCATCGCCGGCAGCGTCAAAGGGCGCGACGACGCGGACGCCACGTACCAACGTCTGCTCACGTCCGCGCGCACACTCTACGAGAAGAACGTCGAGCACTACCGTCATCTTCTCGAAGAGACGACGAGCGTCAACACTCCCGACGAGCGCGTCAACGACGCACTGCGCTGGTCGAAGGTCGGGATTGACAAGGGGCTCGTCGAAAACCCTCTGCTCGGCACGGGGCTCGTCGCGGGCTTCCGCACGGCGGGCGAGTCCGAGCGCCCCGGCTTCGCTTGGTTCTTCGGCCGCGACGCGCTCTGGACGGCGCTCGCCCTCGACTCATACGGCGACTTCCAGACGACGCGCGCCGCGCTCGACTTCCTCAAAAAATTCCAGCGCGCCGACGGCAAAATCCCGCACGAGATTTCGCAGAGCGCGAGCCTTATCCCTTGGTTCACCGACTACCCATACCCTTGGGCCAGCGCCGACGCGACGCCGCTCTACATCATCGCCACGGCCGACTACGTACGCGCCACCGGCGACCTGAAATTTCTTCAAACCAACTGGGAGTCAGTCCTCAAAGCCTACCGCTTCACGAAGGCGACCGACACGGACGGCAACGGGCTGGTCGAGAACACCAACTTCGGCCACGGCTGGGTCGAAGGCGGCTCGCTCTACCCGCCTCACGAAGAGATTTACATGCAGGGGCTCTGGGTCGCGGCACTGCGCGACGTGGAGGAGTTGGCCGCGTTGATGAAGGACGAGCGGCTCGAACATGAAGCGGGCGAGTCGGCCGACCGCACCGTCGAAGCCATCGAGAAGACCTACTGGCTTTCAGACCGAGGCTTCTACGCCTTCGCGACGAACATCCCTCGCACCGTCCCGCGCGAGGCAGACCCCGGCCCCAACCGCGCGCGCAGGCAGGAGCGCATGAACGAGTTGGACAAGTCGAAGCTCGTTGACGTGGACACCGTGCTGCCGGCCGTCCCGCTCTGGTGGGCCGTGCTCGACGACGAGCGCGCGCAAGGCGAGATAGACCACTTGGGGAGCGCGCGTCTGGCCACCGACTGGGGCTCGCGCATCCTCTCGAACGACAGCCGCCTCTACGACCCGCTCTCCTACCACAGCGGCTCGGTCTGGCCGCTCTTCACGGGCTGGACGAGCATGGGCGCATACACCTACGGCCGCTCGCACGTCGGCCTGCAAGCGCTGATGTCGAACGTGCTGCTGCGCGAGCAGAACGCGCTCGGCTACGTGACGGAGCTTCTATCCGGCGACTTCAACGCGCCCTTCGGCCGCTCTTCGCACCATCAGGTCTGGTCTGAGGCGATGACCGTCACGCCGCTCATGCGCGGACTGCTCGGGCTCGAAGTCGAAGACCTCGGCAAGACGGTGCGCTTCTCGCCGCAACTCCCCGCCGACTGGTCTTCCGTCGCCGTCCGGCGACTGAACGCCGGGGCGAACGCCTTCGACATCTCGCTCACGCGCGGCGGCGGCCAGATGACCATCAACCTCCGCCCCTCAGACGCGGAAGCGAAGACGCAGGACACGACGACCTTCATCATCGCGCCCGCCTTCCCGCTCGACGCGCGCGTCCGCTCAATCAAGGCCGACGGCCGCCCCGTCAACTTCGAGGCCGAGCGCATCGGCGACGTGCAACACGTCGAGTTCAGCGTGGACGTGCGCCGCGCGGTCGAAGTCCGCATCGCCTACGACGAGGGCACGGACGTTTACCTCCCCTTCGACCCGCCCGCGCCCGGCGCGCGCAGCGAAGGTCTGCGCGTCCTGCGCTCGACGGCCGGCGAAGGCGCCCTCCGCCTCCTGCTCGAAGGACGCGCCGGCCGCACCTACACACTTCACCTCAAGACGCCCTACGCGGTCTCCCCCTCCGAAGGCTTCGACGCCGCGCGCACCGGCCCTGACGAGTACCGCCTCTCGATCCCCTTCGACCCTTCAGCCGAAGGCTACGCGCGCCGCGAGGTCGTCGTCCCGCTTGCCAAGCGTTGACTTCATCGTTCTCCTCATTCGTGGCATAATGCGTCGCGCAAACAATGGACGAGCAGGCGAAGGCGGGCGAGGTTCTGAAAGCACTAGCGTCGGACGTGGCGGAGGTCGCGGCGTACCTGCGCGAGTTGGGCGTCGAAGGCTTGGAGGGCTTGGACGCGGAGTCGTTGGCGGCCCCCGCCCCGCAGCGCGAAGAGGCGCCGAGAGCAGCCGCCGCAGTCCCGCCCGCGCTCCGCAGGAACGCGAGCGCCGAGCAGCGAACCGCGCCGGCGGCGACGCCGAGCCGGCCGTCCACTCCGCCGCCCCCGTTTAAGACTTCACTGCCGCCCCCGGTTAAATCCACACGGCCGCGCGCCGACGAGGCGCCGACGAACGTCCTCTACCAATCGGATATGCCGACGAAAAAACCCGTCCGCAAGCCTTCGCCCGACCCGCCCGAGCCGCGCGAAACCCTCTTCGGCGACATCACGCCGAAGGACGAACTGAGCCTCGGCCAGCCCGGCGAGACCTTCGAGGACATACGCGCCGACATCGGCGAGTGCGTCCGCTGCCCGCTGCATGAAGGGCGCACACACATCGTCCACACCGAGGGGCAGACAGCCGCGCGTTTGATGTTCGTCGGCGAGGCGCCGGGCGCCGACGAGGACGCGAGCGGGCGCCCGTTCGTCGGGCGCGCAGGCCAACTGCTCAACAAGATCATCGAGGCCATCGGCCTCAAACGCGAAGACGTGCTCATCGGCAACGTCAACCGCTGCCGCCCGCCCGGCAACCGCACGCCGACGACCGAAGAGGCGCGCACCTGCAAGCCCTTCCTGCTCCGCGAAATCAACATCGCGCGGCCGGACGTGATCGTCGTCCTCGGCAACACCGCGATGAAGAACCTGCTCGATACCAAGGAGGGCATCACGCGCCTGCGCGGGCAGTTTCAAGACTACCGCGGCATCAAGGTCATGCCCACCTTCCACCCGGCGTACCTGCTGCGCGACCCCTCCAAGAAGCGCGAGGTCTGGGACGACATGAAGAAGGTGCGCGACTACCTCAACGAGACGAAGAAGCAGTAAAGGCGATGCAGGATTCACTCTTCAGCGCGCAGCCCTCGGAGTCGAAAGAGACCGTCGAGGAGGTCAACGACGAGCTTCTGAAGCGCGCCAAGAGCCTGCCGCAGTTCAAGGAACGCATCTTCATCTTCGGCGAGGGGCCGACGAACGCCAAAGCCGCGGTCGTCGGCGAATCGCCCGGCCCGCCCGACATCGAGTCGGGCCGCCCCTTCATGGGGCCGGCCGGTCAGATGCTCGAACGCATACTCGCGAGCGTCGGCCTCGCGCGCGGCGACTGCTACCTGACGAACGTCGTCAAGGCCATCAGTCAGGGCGACGAGATAACGCCCGAGTGGCTTTCGTTCTTCACGCCTTACCTTCATCGTGAGCTGGCGGCCGCGCGGCCGCGCGTCGTCATCGCCTTCGGCAACACGCCGACGCGCGCACTGCTGCGGACGAAGAAGCCGATCTCGCAGATGCGCGGCGAGTTTCACGACTACGACGGCACGCCCCTGATGCCGACTTTCAACCCCGCGTACCTCCTACGCGACCCTACGAAGAAGCGCGAGGTCTGGGAGGACATGAAGAAAGTCCGCGCGCTACTCGCCTCGAAGTAGGAGCGGTGTTAACTTAGCTCTCCGTGCGACGCCCCTCGACGACACTCAACACAACTCCCGACGGACACGCGAACGGCACACGCGCCGCGGCCGCGCTCTACGCGGAGGTCGCGCTCCCGCTGCGTCTGTCGCAGACCTTCACGTACAAACTGCCGCTCACGCTCGGCGAGGACGCGCGCGTCGGGGCGCGTCTGCTCGTGCCGTTCGGGCGGCAGATGTTGACGGGCTACGTGGTCGCGCTCCACAAAGAACTTGACCCGGCGCTCGGGCTCGAAGAGTCGGAGTTGAAGGAGGCCGAGGAGCTTTTAGACGCCGAGCCGCTGCTGACGCCGGAAGTGTTGGAGATAACGCGCTGGATTAGTGACTACTACGCTGCGCCGTGGGGCGAGGTCTTGAAGGCTGCGCTGCCCGCCGGGTTGAACGCGGGCGTTGACCAGATCATCACCATCACGCAGGACGGGCGCGACGAGTTGGCGCGTCTGCCCGCGCGCCGCGCGACGACGACGAAGGCGCGTCTGCTGCAAATGGCCGCCGGGGGCGGCTCGACGACTCTGCGCGAAGCCTCGCGTGAGTTGGGTCAGGCGCGCGCCGCGAAGGCCGCGAGGGAGCTCGCGCGCTCGGGCTGGGTCACGGTCGCGCACAGGCGCCGCGGCGCGCAGGCGCGCGCGAAGAGGAGGAAGGCCGTCAGGCTCCTCCCGCCCGCGGAGCATGAAGACAACGGCGAGCGGACTTTGAGAGATGGGAACGGCGAACGCGCGCTGACTCCCGCGCAGCAGAAGGTCGTCGCCGCGCTCATCGCGGAGGGCGGCGAGATGCTCTTCGCGGAACTGCTCGAAGCCTCCGGCGCGGGTGCTTCTACAGTTCTGACTTTGGAGCGGCGCGGGCTGCTCGAAGTCTTCGTGCGCGAAGTCAGGCGCGACCCTCTGGCCGGCGCGAGTCTGCCTGAAAAGGATGAGCTGCGCCTGACGGACGCGCAGGCCGAGGCGCTGCGTGAAATTAACGCGGCGCAGGACGCGGGCGGCTTCGCGGCCTTCCTCCTGCACGGCGTCACGGGCAGCGGCAAGACCGAAATCTACATCCGCGCCATGCGCGAGGCGCTTCGCCGTGGGCGTTCGGCGATGATGCTCGTGCCCGAAATCGCGCTCACGCCCGTCTTCTCGCGCCGCCTGCGCGCGCACTTCGGCGACGCCGTCGCCATCTTCCACTCTTCTCTGACGGCGGGCGAGCGCTTCGACGAGTGGAGCCGCCTGAAGCGCGGCGAGGCGCGCGTCGTCATCGGCACACGCTCGGCCGTCTTCGCGCCCGTCTCAGACCTCGGCGTCATCGTCGTGGACGAAGAGCACGAGGCGTCCTACCGTCAACAAGAGTCGCCCTACTACAACGGGCGCGACACGGCCGTCATGCGCGCTTTGAAGGAGCGCGCCGTCGTCGTCCTCGGCTCCGCCACGCCCTCGCTCGAATCTTTCCAGAACGCGCAGCTCGGCAAGTACCGATACCTTCGTCTCCCCTCGCGCGTCGCTAACCGCGCGATGGCGCGCGCGGAAATCATAGACATGCGCGAAGTCTTCCGCGTCGGCGGCAAGCCCTCTGTCTTCTCCACAGACCTGCTCGCGGCCATCGAGGAGACGCACGCGCGCGGCGAGCAGTCCATCGTGCTCCTCAACCGACGCGGCTATTCGACCTTCGTGCTGTGCCGCTCGTGCGGCGAGCGCATCAACTGCCGCGACTGCGACGTGACCCTCACATACCACCGCGGCGAGCGCAGCCTCGTCTGCCACTACTGCAACCTTCGCGAGCGCGTGCCAGACTCTTGCCCCGCGTGCCGCGGCCCGTACATGTTCTTCGTCGGCGAGGGCACCGAGCAGATAGAAGAGATTCTGCGCGAGCGCTTCCCCGCCCTGCGCATCGCGCGGCTCGACCGCGACACGACCGCGCGCCGCTCGACCTACGAGCAGGCCGTGCTGCGCTTCGCCGCGGGTGAGCTGGACATGCTCGTCGGCACGCAGATGATCGCGAAGGGTCACGACTTCCCGAACGTGACGCTGGTCGGCGTCGTCTCTGTTGACGCAGGACTCGCGCTGCCCGACTTCCGCGCGGCCGAACGCGCCTTCCAACTCATCACGCAGGTAGCCGGCCGAGCCGGCCGCGGCGAGCGACCGGGGCGCGTGTTGATACAGACCTACCACCCGCACCACTACGCTCTGCGCCACGCCTGCGCGCAGGACTACGAGGGCTTCTTCGAGGAGGAGATTAACTACCGGCGCAACCTGAGCTACCCGCCGTTCGTCACGCTCGCCTCGCTGCTCGTACACGGCGACGACTTCACGCGCGTGCAGGCGACGGCCGACGTTCTGCGCGCCGCGCTCGACCGCGCCAACACTGAACGCGGCTGCCGTGTACTCGGCCCCGCTCCCGCCCCGCTCGCGCGCCTGCGCGGCGAGCACCGCATCCAACTCCTCCTCAAGTCGCGCAGCCGCACGCGCCTCCGCCAACTCGTCGAGATGGCGCTCGGCGAAGCCTCCGCCACGCCCGGCTTCGACCTCGGCGCCGTCAACGTCGAGATAGACCCCGTCAACCTGATGTGAACTTTTGAACTTTGAACTCGCCTTATGCGATAACTTTCAGCATGAAACTGAGCGAGCTTGCGCGTCTGACGGGCGCGCGCGTTGACGAGAAGTTTGGCGACATCGAAATCACTGGGGCGGCTGGTCTGGACGAGGCGGAGGCGGGACACGTCGCGTTCCTCGCCAACCCGCGCTACACGCCCCGCGTGCAGACGACGCGCGCCTCGGCCGTCTACCTCGCCGAAGGCGTCGAGGCGGGCCGCGAAGACATCGCCGTCCTCCACACGAGCGACCCTTATCTTGCATACACGCGCGCCCTACGCCTCTTCCACTCGGAGCCCGAGTTCGAGCCCTTCGTACACCCTTCGGCCGTCATTGCCCCTTCGGCGCGGCTCGGCGCGGGCGTTAACATCGGCGCCTGCGCGGTCGTCGGCCGTGATGTCGTCATCGGCGAACGCGTGCGCCTCTTCCCGAATGTCACCGTCTACGACGGCGTGACGATCGGCGACGACACAGTCATCCATTCCGGCGTCGCCCTGCGCGAGGGCACGCAGGTCGGCGCGCGCGTGACGATACACAACAACGTCGTCCTCGGCTCGGACGGCTTCGGCTACGCGAAGGACGAGGAGAAGCGCTGGCTGAAGATTCCGCAGACGGGGCGCGTTGTCGTCGAAGACGACGTGGAGATCGGCGCGGGCACGACCGTTGACTGCGCCTCGGTCGGCGAGACGCGCATCGCGCGCGGCGCAAAGATTGACAACCTCGTGCAGGTCGGCCACTCATGCACGGTCGGCGAAGACACGCTGCTGTGCGCGCAGGTCGGGCTGGCGGGCAGTTCGCGCGTCGGCCGCCGCGTCATCCTCGCGGGACAGGTCGGCGTCGCCGGCCACCTCGAAATCGGCGACGACGCGGTGCTGACGGCCAAGAGCGCAACGAGCCACGACGTTCCCGCCGGCCGAGTCATCTCGGGGATTCCGGCCTTCGACAACCGCGAGTGGCTGCGCTCGACCGCCGCCTTCCGCCGCCTCGGCGACATGCAGCGGACGCTGCGCGCGCTCGAAGCGCGCCTCGCCGCGCTCGAAAAGGATTCCGCTTCCTCCTGAGTCAACGCCCGACGCCTCTCAACAACGCCAACTGGCCCGGCTCTTGCAGTCGGGAAGAACGACCGGCCCGCGGCCCGGGTTCAAGGCTCGCTTGAGCCATTTCCCCCGGCCGCCGGGTCAATTCCCGCAGAAGTAACCGCCGAGAAAGGCTTCTTGACAGCGGGAGCGCTCTGGGCTATAAAAGAAATTGAAATCCAATTTCATCTGAGGATGATTGGAGTTCGCTTAAATATGTTCGCACAGGAATTATTCCCCAGCTTCAAGACGGGCGCCGCGGCTGCCGAGCGTGCGCCGGAGCCGGCGCGCGCGGAACCGAAGGTCGAGGTCACGTTCGAGCAGACTGAGGACGGCGAAACGGTCGCGCTGAAGTATCTGACGTGGACTGAAGGGCTCGGCTGGTGCTGCCAGAAGACCATACGCGTCGAGGCCGAGCAGTTGGACGAGCTTCAACGCGCGCTGACGGCCGCGCGCCACCGGATAAGGCGGCGCCGCGCGGAGGCGGGCGAGGCCCAAGCCCCGGCGCAGGTCATACAGTTCCCTTCACTCTCTTAAAAAGTTTCTCCGCCACACGAAAAGGCGGGAGGCGCGCATGACATTAAGCGCGCCTCCCGCCTTTGGCGTCTTCACGCCTAGACTCTTCAGCCCACCTGCTTCAGAGTGATGCGCTCGCGCGTGACGCTGGCCCTGCGCTCGCTCGTCAGCTTCTCGAACTCCTCGACGTGCTTCTGCTCGGACGCGATCCTCTCTTCGAGCAGGAAGCGCGTGCCGAGTTCCGCGTCGGTGCATGCGCGCCACGCGGTCATGTAGGCATCCAGAGCCTCGCGCTCAAGCTCAAGGTCTTGCCGCAGCATCTCGCCGAGGTTCGTTGACTGTCGAATCTCGCCGGGCTCCACGGTCGGCACGCCGCCGAGCGCGACGATCTTGTCGCCGAGAAGTCCGGCGTGGTCGCGCGCCTCGCCGCTCAGGTCGCGGAAGAACCCGCGGAAGACTTCGCGCTCGGGGCCGGTCACGAGGAAGCTGTGTTGAAGGTACTGAATCACGCCCGCCAGCTCAAGGCTCAGCGCGCGGTTAAGGCCGTCTATCAACTCGGCGTTCGCCATCTTCTTCTCCCGTGAAAATCTCTGTATTGTTCGGCGGTTAGAAAAGCACCCCGATGATAGCCACGCCCCCGGGACGTGTCAAAGTAATCCTTTAAGTGACCGCGCCGCCGTCCACGATGATGATCTCGCCGTTCATGAAGCTGTTGCGCTCGCTGACGAGGAAGGCGGCGATCTCGGCCAGCTCGGCGGGGCGGCCCATGCGTCCGGCGGCGGCCCAGAACTGGTGCATCTGTATGAGGCGTTCGGGCAGCTCGTGCGCGAGCTCTGTGTCGAAGATGCCTGCGGCGATGGCGTTGACGGTGACGCCGAAGGTCGCGGCCTCGCGCGATAGGCATTTGGTGAAGCCGATGACGGCGGCCTTCGAGGTCGCGTAGTGGACGGCAGTGGGGAGCGCGCGTATGGCGCCGATGGAGGTGATGTTGAGTATGGAGCCTTTGCGCTGCCGAATCATCTGCTTGTAGATCGGCTTGGTGACGGCGAAGAGGCTGTTGACGTTCGTGTCTATGACCGCGTCCCATGCGCGGTCGGTGGTGGTGGCGAAGTTGTCGCCGCGGTTGATGGCGGCGTTGTTGACGAGGATGTCGAGGCCGCCCCACTCCTGCACGAGCTCGCGCGTCAGGTGCTTGAGGCCGACGCGGTCTGTGACGGAGATTTTGTAGGCGTGCGCGCGACGGCCGTGCGCTTCAATCTTCGCCTTGGTCTCTTCGGCGAGGTCTTCGCGCGAGTGGTAGTTGAAGGCCACGTCGGCGCCCTCGCGCGCGAAGACTTCGCAGAGCGCGGCGCCGAGGCCCCGCGTCCCGCCGGTCACGAACGCACGCTTCCCTTCCAGTAGAAGACTCAACGCGTAGGTCTCCCGTTCGACACGACGCGCGCGGCCCAGACGACTGCGCGCGATGTTTTTGAAGTGTAGAGCGGGTTCGATTAAAGCTTAAAGGCGGAGGGCGCGTCAACTTGCGCGCCCGAAGGGGCGGGGCTCCGAGTTCAGGCGGAGCGGGCTTCCAACTGCGCCGGCTCTTCCTCCGCGGCGAGCGGCGCGGGCAGGAGCGCCGCTATCTCCTCGACGATGCGGCGCGTCGAGTCTGGGAAAGCGAGTCCGGCCGTCGCCGCGCGCAGGGACGAGTAGTAGCGCGAGTCTTCGACCATGCGGCGCACGACGGGCACGATGTCCGCGGCGCGTTGCAACAGCACCCCTGCGCCGCGCTTGGCGAGCATCGTCGCCGCGCCCGACTCCTGCGGCATTGGCGGCGTCGTGGCGTCGGCGATGATGGGCACGCGGCAGGCGAGCGCCTCGAAGGTCGTCAGCCCGCCGAGCTTCGAGACCATCACGTTCGCGGCCTTCATCAGTTCCTCGACCTGCTCCGAGTAGCCGATGACCTTGACGGGGAAACGCGCCGAGGCCGCGATCGTCTCGGCCTCGCCGCGCAGCTCCTCGTTGCGGCCGGCGAGGAAGATGGCCTGCACGTCCAGCTCGCCGCGCACCAGTTCGCGGAAAATCTGCGGGATGTTGCCGCCGCCGACCCAGCCGGCGTTGACGAAGACCGTGAACTTCTGCGGGTCGAGCCCGAGTTCCCTTCGCGCGGCCTGAGCGGAGCGCTCGTCCGGCAACTCGAACTTCGGGTGAACGGGCATGCCCGAGACCTTGATGCGCTCGGGGCGCACGCCGTAGTCAATGAGCTGCTGTCTGGCCTCGTCGCTGGCGACGAGGTAGAGCGACACGTCGTCGCACGCCCAGCCCTTCCAGAAGCCGTAGCAGGGGTCTGTGACGACCGTGACGAGCGGAATCTTGTCGGCGAGTCCCAACTCCTTCAGCACGCGCGCGAAGATGTGCTGCGTGAGCGGGTGGACGCTGACGACGATGTGCGGGCACCACCGCTCGAAGAGGTCGCGGACGAAGCCGATGCTGCGCCGGTGGAAGAACTCGCGCGTCTCGGGGCGGAAGCGGTTGACGAACCAGTAGAGGTACTTCATCCAGTGCTGCCGGTGGCGCAGCACCCAGTTGTAAAAGGTGACGAGCTTGGCGGAGAGGTGGTGCGACTCTTCGACGGCGCGCACGACGCGCACGGCGTACGAGTCGCCCCCGGCGAACTTCTGCACGCCCGCCACAATCGCCGCGGCGGCAGACTTGTGCCCGCCGCCCGTGTCGGACGAGATGATGAGTATTTTCGGCGCCTGTGTTCGAGCCATCCGCTACCTTAGAAGCTTCGGGGGCGCCCGTAGGGCGGTGCGGGAGACGGTGTCGGCAAACGGCCGTGTGACGGCGGCGGCGTCCCGCGCGGCGCGCCCGGCCGTGTGGCTTCGCTCAGCCACGCCGCGTACTCCTCCAACTTCCGGCTGTAGGTCTCACTCAACATCTCTCCCACCTGCCGGCCGTAGAGGTTTGCGAAGCGCATCATGATCTCGCCCTGAAGGTTGGGGTAGACTTCGGCGAACTTCTGCCCGAAGGGGGTTTCGCGGAAGGCGTTCAGCTCTTTGATCTCGTCCGCGGTGAGGCGCTTGGCGAGGGCCGGCGTCGCGCCCGCGAAAATCCGCCGGGCCTCTCTCGCGGGCTCTGCCTCAAGTTCCTTCTGCGCCTGCGCCATCCTGTCCGTCATATCCTCGGGGGCTCCCTTGAAAACGCCCTTCGCTTCCAGCGAGGCGACGACCGAATCCGCCAACATCTCGGGGAATATCGCGTTGAGCTTTCTGCCGAGCGGCGTCTGCTCGAAAGCGGCGAGCGCGTTGATGTCGTTGAGCGTGAGGTACTCGTTGAAGACCGGGACGGACAACCGTTCCAGATTTTCCGGCGTGGCGACCTCCTCGGCCACTCTCCTCTTACTCTCGTCGAACACGTCGTCGAAATAGAACCTGATGCGACGTTCGAGCTCGGCGCCTTCCTGCACGGAGAGCGGCTTGAAGAAGCCTTGCGCCTTGAGGCCCGCGATCATCGAGTCGGCCATCGGCCCCTCAAATTTGTCGAGCAGCCGCGCGAAAATGGCCTGACTTCGTCCCGCGGCGCCGTCAACTTCGAGCAGTTTTTTGATGGCGGCACGTTTCTCCGGCGCGACCGCCTCCTGCCCCGACGCCGCTGCGGCGGCCGCGAGCATCAGGCACACGGCCAGCAGACTCAGGCGCAACGAATGTGACATGGCGCTGCCTCCTACCGCCGGCGAGAGTTAGCGGAGTCGCGGCCCGCGCGCGTCCGCCGCTAGGCTTTGACGGCGAGGCCGTCGGCCTGCTCGCCCTGACTTCCGAGCTTGCGGCTCGCCTTCTTCATCTCGCGCTCAAGGCGCTTGATCTGAATCAGGTGCTTCGGGTTGAAGGGCAGGCTCGGGTAGTAGCTGTTCGACTCGTGCGTGCAGAAGCAGCCGGCGGCCACCTCCTTGCGCCGCGCCTTCATCGCCTCCGAGCGCCAGAGCGACTGGAAGTTCCAGTCGTAGTCGCGGAGGTTCCCGACCGCGTCCTTGTTCTCGCAGGAAGAGACCGTGCCCTCGTCGTAGATGACGGCGCCCGCGGTGCCCGCGTAGCAGGTCATCTGCGCCTTCTGCTCGCGCTGCGCGCGGTCAATCAGGCCGTGCATGTAGATGTCAATGGCGGCCTTGAAGAAGCCGGCCTCGCCGCCGTAGTTGTTCTTGATGGCGGCGTGGCGCGAGTCGTCGTCAATCATCCGCGCGAGTTTCGCGTAGCGCTCGTGGTCTATGTCCAGCTCGACGGGGTCGGCTGAGGGCGGGCGGATGTAGTTGAAGTTGACCTTGTCAGGCTTCAGCTCGTACTTCAGGAAGTCGTACCAGTCGAAGATGGTGTCCTGATTCGAGTGCATGAAGCAGGTGCAGGTCTGTATGTCTAGGTTCGGGTGCTCGCGCTTGATGTTTTGGAGCTGGCGCGCGGTGTCAATCGCGATGTCCCAAGAGCCGGGCTTCTGCCGAATCTTCTCGTGCTGCGCCTTCAGGCCGTCTATGCCGAGCGCGACGGTGACGTTGAGGCCGGGGCACTCTTCGAGTATGCGCGTCACGTCCGGGATGATGCGCTTCTGAATCTGCCCGTTCGACATCAGGTAGACGGATTCGAGCCGGTTGTTTTTGCGGAACGCGCGGACGATCTCGGGCAGGTCTTTGCGCGTGAACGGCTCGCCGCCCGCGAGGATGAGCACGCCGAGGTTGCCGCCGAGCGTCTCGGAAATCTTCTCGATCTCGTGCGTCTTCATCTGCAACTTCTTGCGCGGACGGTCGTCCAGCTCGTCCGTGAAGAAGCAGTGCGTGCAGCGCATGTCGCACACGCTCGTCACGAGGATGTTCAGGAGCACCGGCGCGAACGGCTGGCCCATGGCCAGCTTCGCGTAGCGTTTTAAGAGTTCTCTCGTCGTGTAGTCCATAAATCCCTTCAAACCCGGCCAGCGCGGCGCGCCCCCACGGCGGCCCCGCCCCCGATTCCCGCGGGAGAGAATCAACGTTTACAGATACGGTATTTCCCCACCCCTGTCAACGCGCCGCGCCGGCAAAACAGACGGGCGCGCAGCACGCCCGACCTTAGATGCGCGGGGGCGCGCCAGTGTGCCTGAAGTTTCTACGGGAAAGAAGAGATTTTGCGGGCCGCAGGCGCCCGCCGCTTCACAGCTCCCCGCTTCCGCCGAACCCGGCCGCGCCGCAAGGGGTGTCGTCGGTTCCCTTGCCGGCGACGATCTGCTCGATGAGGCCGCAGGGCGAGCCGGGGGCGGGCGTGGCCATGCCCGAGGCCGTCTTCACCACGTCGAACGTCGGCTCGCCCGTGGGCTTGAAGAACGTCTGGTAGTAGAGGTGAAAGTCGTTGTCCTTACACCCGATGCACCCGTTGTCCACGAGCACGAAGAATTTGCCCTCGGTCGCCTTCATCACCACGTCGCCGGCCGCCGGCATCTTCAGCGTCACTTTGCCGTCGGGCTTGAGGTAGATGTTCGCCCCGACCATGCGCGCGAGGCTGCCGATGGGCGCCGTCGTGCCGGGGATGCCGGCCTCCTGCCGTCCGAACTGCGTCGCCGAAGGGCAGATGGTGTAGAAGAGTCCGTGGTTGATGCGAATCCTCGGCCCCATGTGGTCGCCCTGCTTCTGCAACACGAAGCCGGGGTAGAAGTCGTGTTCGAGGTCGAGGATGTGTTTGAAGTTGTTCGGGTGATCCCTCGGCCCCGGCCCGCTCTGGAAGTACTTCACGCCGGAGATGCTCGGGGAGTCCACCTTGAAGGTGACCATGTTGCCTTTGAGGCTCCCCGTCTGCCCCTTACTGAAGGGGCCTGCGTCCGGCTGCGTCTGGGACGTGATGCCGGCGTTCATGTCGTAGGGCGGGTCGAAGGTGCTCAGCACCTTGTAGACCTTGATGCTCAGGTCGTGATCCGGCGAGTTGTTGTGGATGCCGACCTCGCAGTTCTTGTCCCTGTGGCTGTGCCTGTGGCAGAAGCACATCAGCCCGTGGAAGCCGATGACCACGTTCGCCCCGTGCGGGATGGGGTCTGAAGTCGTCGGCCAGTCGAGCGTCGTGGCCGCGGCCTTCGACTCGTATGCACTCTTTGACATTGTCACTCTCCTTCGGATTTCAGAATTCGGCGTAGCCGCCGGTGACGGCGAAGGCGGCCCAGTGGCGAGGCTGGCGGTTGCGCGTGTCGGGACTGTTGAGCATGTCGAGCTGGGCGCGGCGGAAGGCTTCGGCGGTGGGGAGGCCGTCGAGCCTGCGGTGGCGGTGGAAGCTGACCATAAGGTCGGCGGTCGGGCCGGACTCGGCGGGCCAGAGGCTTGCGACGACGAGGGACGCGCCCGCGGCGATGAAGGGGCGCGCGATGCCGACCGCGCCCTCGCCGCGGTAGACGCGGTCGCCGCCCGTCTGGCAGGCCGATAGCACGACGAGCCGCGCGCGCGGCAGCCGCAGCCTGTACACCTCGAAAGCCTGCAACACGCCGTCGGCCGCTCGGCCGGCGCCCGCCGCCGACGCGCCCGCGCCGCCGCGCGCCAGCAGCAGGCGCGAGCGCATGGGCGTGCCCGCGTCTATCACGTAGTGCGAGGCGAGGTCTATCACCTCCGCCTCGCGCATGCCGCGCGTGACCGCCTCCTCGTCGGCGCGAGCGCCGAGCAGGGGTTGCGCGCCGTAGAGCGCGGCCACGTCCCGCGCCTCGCGCTCGGCCCCGGGCAGCGGCGGGAGGTCTTTGAACTCCTCACGGTCGAAGGCCGGGTCGCCGACGGCGAGCAGCGCCTCGCCCGCGTCGCGCGGCTTCCGGCGCGCGGCCTCGCTCACCACGACGAAGACGCTCGCGCTCGGCGCGTTGACGAGCGTGTGCTCCTCGAAGAGGTAGCGGCCGGAGGCGGGCGAGACGAGCGAGGCGAAGGGCAGGAAGTGTAGCGACTTGTCGGCGACGACGCAGAGCTGCCCGTCCGCGGCGAGCGCCGACTCGACCGGCGCGACGAGCAGGCGGTACAGCTCCTTCGCCGCGTCCGCCGTCTTGGCCTCGTCCCCGCCGCCTTTGACCAGCTCGACGTAAGCCTTGACCTTGCCCTCAAGCTCGGCCCGTTTGACGGGGACTTCGCGCGACTCGAACCGGCCGCGCGAGACGAGCCAGACGAGCAGCCTGTCGTCGAGGACGTGGTACTGAAGTATCTGCGCGGGCTCGGGCATCCGCGCGCGAATCTCTTCGAGCCCGAGCGGCTCGGTCGTCAGCGCGAGCCGCACGTCCTGTCCGGCGAGCCCTTCGACCGCCTCGGCGTTCGAGCGCAGCAGGTCGAGCAGCGTGCGAGCGTGCGAGCGCTCGGCGAAGTCGAAGGCGGCGGCCGGGTCTTTGCGGCGCTCGTAGGCGAAGTCGGCCGCCGCGTCGTAGACGCCCTGCGCCGTGTCGAAGAAGGTGTCGCGGCCCCGGACTTCGAGAATCTTCCGGCGGTAGTCTTCGAGCCGCGCGAGCAGCACACCCAGCTCGCGCTCGGCCGCGGCGTCGTCGTCCAGCTTCTCGTAGGCGAGCAGCTTCCCGCGGTGGGCTTCGAGGTCGTAAATCTTCAGCCCGAGCCCGGCGTAGAGTTCGAGCGCGCGGTCGTAGCTCTCGACGGCGCGCGTCGGCTCGGCCGCAGCGAGGTAGACGTGTCCGAGCCGGAGCAGCGCGTTGGCCAGCACGTTGTCGCGGCTGCGGCCCGGCTCGATGCGCTGCCCCTGCTCGACCGCCAGCGTGGCGACGCGGACGGCCTCGGCGAAGTCGCGCATCTTCATGTAGAGCTGGCCGAGCCGCGTGTAGGAGCGTTCGATGATGAAGAGCCAGCCGGAGTCGAGCGCCAGCCTCAGAGCCTCCTGCTGGAAGGCGAGCGCGGCGCCGTAGAGCCCGAGGTCGGTCAGGTTCGAGCCCGCCTCGGCGTAGAAAGACCACGCGAGCTTCGGGTCGGTCGTCGCCTCAAGCGCCAGCTCGATGCCTCGCAGGCAGAGCGCCAGCGACTCCGCGTAGTCCTTGTTCAGCCTGTGCATCGCCGAGTAGATTTGCGTACTCCGCGCGACGTTCTCGGCGTGCCCGATGCTCTGCGAGAGCTCGTAGGCGCGCTCTGCGTACTGGCGCGCCTGCGTCGGCTCGTCGGCGCTCCCGCTCGCGTCCGACAGGCCGAGGAGTGACTGCGACAGCAGAGCCCTGTAGCCCGAAGCCTCTGCCGTCTCGGCCAGCCGCTTGAAGACGGCCGTGCCCTTCGACGGGTCGGGGACGCGCAGGTGGCAGAAGCCCTCCCACTGCTCTGCGAGCAGCGCCTCGCAGGCGTCGCCGGCCCGCTCGAACTCGGCGCGCGCGGCGGCGTAGCGTCCCAGCGCCTCGTCGAAGTCGGAGCGCTTGTAGAAGCTCTCGTACCCTTCGCCCATCAGCGCGCGCCCGCGCGCCGCCGCCCTGAGCTGCTCGGGGCGGGCCGCGGCGTAGAAGCGCGCGAGGTCGGACGTGAAGCGGTCGCCCGCCTTCTGCTGCTCGACGCGGCCCGCGAAGGCGAGCATGCGCAGCGCCTCGCCCTGCCCCGCGCCGCCGCCGCTCGCGCCGCCGAGGTATGAGTCGAGCAGCCTTTCGACAATCAGGTTTCCCCTGCGCACGCGGCTCCGCCCGAGTGGCGCCCAAGCCCTCTCGGCGTCGTCGGCGCGGTAGGCTTCGACGAACTCCCCGAAACGCTCATCCTCTTCGAGCGCGCCCCTGCGCCGCCGCTCCTCAAGCTGCGAGAGCCTGCGCCGCGCCTCGTCGGCCCAAGGCGAGGTCGAGTCGCGGGCGAGGTAATCTTTCCAAGCCCCCTCGGCCTGCGCGTCGAGACGCAGCTCCTCGTAGACGAGCGCGCGGTTGAAGAGCGCGTCGGCGAGCGCGTCGTCGAGCTTGACGGCGCGGTCGAACTCCTCGACGGCGCGCAGGAAGTCGCCGTTCGCCTTCTCCTCTTCCCCGCGGCGCCGCGCGTCCTTCCCGCGTTCGAGCAGCGCCGCGCCGAGGTCGTTCCGCAGCCGCGCGTCGTCGGGCTCCTGTCGCGCCTCCTCTTCGAGCTTCGCGACCGCGTCGTCGAACCTGCGCTCGTAGAGGTAGAGGCGTCCGAGCGTGTGCTGCGCCGAAGAGTCGCCGCGCGCCGCGCGCAGCAGGACTGTGCGCGCGAGGTCTAGAGACTGACGGTCAACCCGCTCGCCCTCGGGCCCGCGCGTCTCCGACAGTTCCGCGTAGCCGAGCCCCGTCACGCGCGCCTCGACGGGGCGCCCGCGCCCGTAGGCGGCGTTGAGCGCCGCCAGCCCCTCGGCCGCGGGCGACGGCCGCAGGACTCGCCAAGCAATCAGGCCGACGGCGACGACTGCGAGCGCGAGCGCAAGCGCCTTCGCGTAGACGGGGACGGACGGCAGGCTCAGGCTTGAGAGAAACCTCGACCAGCGGGAAGGCTCGGGGGGCGGCCTGTGCCGCCGCAGGTGCTCGCCCAGCCTGACGGCGTAGTCGAGCCTCGCAAGCCTTTCCGCGCCGACGCTCGCGCGCCGCGCGCCGCCCGTCGCCGCGTCGCCTTTGCGCGGGACGAGGAAGTTGCGCTCGAAGTCACCGCGCTCGGACGGCGAGAGCGCGCCGCGCGCGTAGTCGTCTATGAGGTCGTCTTCGGCGGCGTCCAACTCGGCGGAGAAGTCCGCATCGAGCACGAGGCGCCGCTCGATGCGGCGCCTCGCCGGGCTCTCGGCCGGCAGCCGCCCCAGCAGGAAATCCCTCTTCGTGCTCTCGTCGAACTGTTGGCTCATTTAGCCGGCACTTTCAACTTGGATAGGCGACCGCCCACCCTCCTCACAATGTTATGACGCGGCGGCCGAAGACGTTTTGAGCCCGCCGCCGCGCTCGACGCACTCCTCGACGCAGGCCCTGAGCAGCGCGCGCAGCTTGTGGGCCTTAATCCGCAGCGCGTTAGGGCTCAGGTCGTACTTCTCCGACAGCCCCTTTCTGTTTTCGATTCGCGCGCGCCCCTCGTGGCGGTAGTACTCGACGGCGATCTCGCGGTCGTCGCCCGGCAGGGTCTTGAGGCATTCGTCGAGGCAGGCGAGCCCCTCTTCGTCGGGCGGGGGCGGCGGGGGTGGCGGGTCGGGCGGCGTGCGCGCGGTGCGGCGCAGCCACTCGCGGTGGATGAAACTGCCGACGCGGTAGATGTAGAGGGCGAAGTCGCCGACGAACTGCTTGAGCGTGCGCGTCTTGCGCGCGACGCGGAACATCGTCTCGTCGGCGAGGTCTTCGGCTTCGTGGCAGTGGCGGCTGGCGAACATCCTGACGAGGTTGCGCCAGACGTTCACGAACCTCTCGGCGGCCACGTCTCTGTCCGGGGCGAGGAACCCGAGAAGGCGCTCGAAGTCTTCCTCGTCAATAGTCCAGTCGTCGCTCATCAGGATGGGGCAGTCCCTCCGCGGCCACGCACGCGCCCGGGAGCCCGTTCCCCCTTCACTCGAACCTCCCGGCGGACGCTTTCGCGGAGACGTGTGAGAACCCGACCGAAATCAACAAACGAGCGCAGATTACGACGCGCCTAAAACCCTGTCAACACTATTTCCTCCCCGGCGCGCGGCCCGCGAATGAGGCAAGGTGAGGCGCCGCACGGCTCAAGCCTGCCCGGTGCCGGCGCGCTCTTCGCGGACGTTGATGCCGAGGGCCTTCATGCGTCGGTAGAGGTGGCTCCTGTCCATGCCCATCAGCTCGGCGGCGCGCGAGACGTTGCCCTCGGCCTCGGCGAGGCGGGCGCGGATGAAGTCGCGCTGGTGCGCCTCGCTGGCGTCGCGGAAGGAGGAGAAGCGCGCGGGCGCCGGCGCCGGCTCGTCGCCGCCGAGGGGCGGGAGGTCTGCGGCCGCGACGCGCTCGGCGGTGTGCATGATGACGACGCGCTCGATGGTGTTGCGAAGCTCGCGCACGTTGCCCGGCCATGTGTAGGTCTGAAGCGCCTCGACCGCGTCCGTCTCGAACTGCTTCGGCCGCTTGTTGTAGGAGAGCGAGAAGCGACGGTTGAAGTGTTCGACGAGGAGCGGGATGTCTTTGGCGCGCTCGCGCAGCGGCGGGACTTCGAAGGGGATGACGTTGAGGCGGAAGAGGAGGTCTGCGCGGAAGCCGCCGCGCTCGATCTCGACTTCGAGCCGCTTGTTCGTGGCCGAGATGACGCGCACGTCCACGCGCATCGAGGTCGTCCCGCCCACCGGCTCGAAGCGCTGGTTTTCGAGCACGCGCAAGACCTTCGCCTGCATGCGCTGGCTCATGTCGCCCACCTCGTCCAGAAAGAGCGTCGCGCCGTCGGCCAGCTCGAACTTGCCGCGCTTCGGCCCCGTGGCGCCGGTAAACGCGCCGCGGACGTGGCCGAACAGTTCGGACTCAATCAACTCCTCGGGCACGGCCGAGCAGTTCAGCTCGACGAAGGGCGCAGAGGCGCGCAAGGAGCGCGCGTGTATGGCGCGCGCGACGAGTTCCTTGCCCGTGCCCGACTCGCCGTAGATGAGGACGCGGCCGTCCGTGGGGGCGACGAGTTCTATCTGCTTCCTGAGCGCGCGCATGGCGACCGACTCGCCGACCATCGCCCACTCGTCTTGCAGTTCGGCGGCGAGCGCGGCGTTGACGCGCTCGAGCTCGCGCTGGCGTAGCGCGTTGCGCACCGTTAGCACGGTCTTCTCGATGGAGAGCGGCTTCTCTATGAAGTCGAAGGCGCCGAGCTTGGTGGCGCGCACGGCCGTCTCGATGGTCGCGTGGCCCGAGATCATCACGACGGCCGCGTCCGAACCGCGCCCGCGCATACGCGACAGAGTCTCGATGCCGTCAATCCCCGGCAGCCACACGTCCAAGAGCACGCACCCGAAGGCACGCCCCTCCAAAACGCGCAGGCACTCCTCGCCCGACGCCGCGGCCTCGCACTCGAAGCCCTCGTCTTCGAGCACCGCGCGCAGCGTCTCGCGTATCCCGCGTTCGTCGTCAACGATGAGAACCGAATCGGACATGGATGAGAGTCGGCGCCTAAGCCCTCTGCCCTTCGCGCGCGTCGTCTGCGACGGGCAATTCGATAATCATCCGCGCGCCGCGGGGGCGGTTCGACTCGGCGCGGATGCGTCCGCCGTGCTCGGTCATGATGCGGTGGACGATGGCGAGGCCGAGCCCCGTGCCGCGGCCGCGGGTCGAGAAGTAGGGCTGGAAGAGTCGCGCGAAGTCGTGGCGCGCGATGCCGTGGCCGGTGTCGGCGACCTCGGCGATGAGCAGGCCGCGCGCGGGGTCGTGGCCGGTGGCGACGGTGATGCGGCGGTCGCCCTCGTCTTCGGCCAGAGCCTCGAAGGAGTTGTCAATGAGGTTGACGAAGACGCGGCGAATCTGCTCGGTGTCGAGCATCGCGCCGGGGAGCGTGGGCGCGAGCAGCACGTCCATGCGCACGCCTTCGAGCCGCTCCTCGTAGAGCGAGACGGCTTGGCGGACGACTTCGTTGAGGTCTGCGGGTTCGAGTCGCGCGTGCGGCAGGCGCGCGTAGCGCGTGAACTCGTCCACCATCGCCTTCAGCCCCTCGACCTCGCGCGTGATGGTGGTCGTACACTCTTCGACCACGCGCGCGACGCGCTCGCGCTCCCCCGCGTGCACGTTCTCGCCCGCGTGGGCGTGGCCGTTGCCGCCGTTTGAAGTCTGAACGGCGTTGTCTTCGTCTTTAACGTTGAGCCGGCCGAAGCTGCGCGCGATGCGTTCGGCCGAGAGTTGAATCGGCGTGAGCGGGTTCTTTATCTCGTGCGCGAGGCGGCGCGCGACCTCGCTCCAAGCGGCGGCGCGCTGCGCGGCCAGAAGCTCGGAGAGGTCTTCGATGACGAGGACGACGCCGCGCCGTCCCGCCGCGCCGCGCGGGGCGAGCGCCGTCGCGGTGAGCGCGACGGGGATGACGCCCGCGCCGTTGTGGCCGCCGTTCGACTCCTTCTGATTCCCGATACTCTCCTGTGTGGCGGCGCGCGCGAGTTCCAGTTGCTCGGTGGCGCGGCCGCGTGCGCGTGCGCGCCAGAGGACGCGTTCGAGCACGTCGAGGTCGCCGGGGCTGACGACTTCCGAGAGCGGCGTCGAGGGCGCGGGCGTTTGTTCGAGGCGGAGCATGGCGAGCGCGGCGGCGTTGATGGTCGTGACGCGGTTCTCTTCGTCGAGAGAGATGACGCCGGTCGAGACAGTCTGCAAGACCGTCTCGATGTAGTGGCGGCGCTCTTCGAGCGCGCAGTTCTTCTCGCGCAGCTCGGCGGCGTTGGCTTCGAGCCGGCCGCGGTTCTCGGAGAGCTGCGCCGTCATCTCGTTGAAGGCCGAAGCGAGGACGGCCAGCTCGTCGTCGGCGATTGTGTAGACGCGGTGCGAGAGGTTGCCGGCCGCGACCTCTTTGGCGGCCTCGGCGAGCGCGCGTATGGGCGTGCCGATGCCGCGCGCGAGGTGAATGGCGCTCCACGTCGCGGCGAACAGAAGCATCAACGTCAAGAGCGCGAGCGTCGTCACGCCGAGCACGCGCACCTTCCGCTGGTTGCGCCGGAAGTCTTCGAAGGTCTGGGCCGACGCGATGAGCCGTCCGAGGCTCGCGTCGCCGCGGCGTATGCGCGCCGCGACCAACGTTTGTCCCGACGCCCCGACGGGGACGGCCGCCACGTCGAGCACGCCCGCGCGCGTGTTCTCGCTGAAGCCGGCGCCCGCGGACGGCGCTCGCGCCAGCACGCCTTCGAGCTCCGAGGTGTCGCCCTCCCAGTCTTCCGCGAAGCCGCGCGCGAGCACCTGCCCTTCGGGCGCGACGACCGCGACGAGCGCGAGCTTGCCGTCGCGCAGGAGCGCGGGGAAGGCCGCCTCGAATTGCGGCGCAGGGCCGGCGCCGGGCGCCGTCGGAGAAGCGCCGAGCGAGTCGGCAGCGGCCTGCGCCACCTCGCGCAGGTGCTCGACCTGCTGGCGCGAGTCTTCGTCCTGCGCGAGACGGGCCTGCCTGACCACGTCGCCGGGGAAGAAGCTGAACCACTTCTCAAGCGAGCGGTTGAAGAACATGTAGGAGAAGAGCGCCATGCCCGTGATGGGTAGCAGCGAGACGGCGATGAAGTAGACGACGAGGCGCGTCTTGATCTTCGAGCCGAGCTGCGCGGCGCGGCGCTCGCGCCGGAGCTTGAGGAGGCTGCGGATGAAGATGAAGCTGAAGAGGAAGAAGGCGACGAAGTTGAGCGTCGAGAGCGCGTAGAGCAGAAGCGTGTCGCGCGCAGTGTCGGGCGAGAAGAACTCCCACACGCCGAAGAGTTGGAGCGAGACGAGAACAGTCAAAAGCGCCAGCACCAGCCCGCCGAACAGCCACGGCGCCCCGCGCCTGCGCGCACGCGCGGGCTTCAACTCTTTAAGCTCGCTTCCCTCTTCACTCATAGCTTCTCAGTCCGCGCGGGAGTTTATCACGCGCGCCATCGCATCCGCATTCACTCGTCTTCCGCACGCCACTTCGGTAAGATGCGGTCAGAACCGCCTGCGGTAGCGGGCGGGTCGGTCTTACTCCTTAACGGCCAATAGAGCTAGACGCACCCGCCCGCTACCGCAGGCGGTTCTGACCTGATTCATCACTGTGCCCGACATCTTCTACAACCGCGCGGGGCGCGTGCGGAGCCTCTGGCGGCTGGCGGCCTTCGGCGTCGCGTTCCTCTTCGCCTTCAACGCCGCATTCCTCGGAACAGAGTTCGCGGCGGCGTTCCTGCTGCCGCGCGCCGTCTACGAGCGTCTGTTCGTGGAAGGCGACGTGGGGTTCATCATCCAGTCCGTGCTCATCTTCACTCCGGCGGCGCTGGTGGGGTGGGCTTGCGCGCGCGGGTTCGAGGACTTGCCTTGGCGCGCGCTCGGGTGGGCGCTGCACCACGGTTGGCTGCGCGACGCGCTCGCGGGGCTGCTGGTCGGCGGCGTGTCCATCGCACTCGCGGCGCTGGTCGGCGCGGTCTTCGGCGGCTACCGTTTCGGCCTCAACTCGCCGGGGACGCTCAACGTCGTCGCGGTGGCGCGGACGCTCGTCACGTCGGGCCTTGTCTTCCTGCTCGGCGCGGCGGCCGAGGAGATGCTATTCCGCGGCTACCCACTGCAAACCCTTATGCGCTCGTGGCCGCTGTGGGTGGCGCTCTTGCCGGTCTCGGTTCCCTTCGCGGTCGTGCATCTGTGGAACCCGAACGTCGTGCCCGGCTTCACCTTTGCGAACACGGTGCTGGCGGGCGTGTGGCTCGGCGTCGCCTACTGGCGCACGCGAAGCCTCTGGTTCCCCCTCGGCGTACACACGGGCTGGAACTGGGTGCAGGGCGCCTTCCTCGGCTCGCCCGTGAGCGGCATCACGCAGATCACGCCCGCCCCGCTGCTACGCTTCGTGGACGCCGGCCCGCACTGGCTCGGCGGCGGCACCTACGGCATCGAAGGCGGCGCCGCCTGCACCCTCGCGCTCCTCATCTCCACCCTCTTCATCTGGCGCACCCGCCTGCTCTCGGCCACCCCCGAACTGAAAGAGTACACCGACGCCGAAATCCCCAACCCCGACGCGCCGCACGTCACCCCGACCTGACCGTCCGACGCTAAACCGAAGATAACAAAGAGCCTGTACGACCCCGCAGTTAATAATTGTGGCCTCGCAGACGGTATTTGCGGCGCTGCAAATGTCAAATGCAGCGCTGCAAACGCCAAATGCAGCGCTGCAATTACCAATTGCAGCCTTGCATTTACCAAATGCAGCGCTGCAACTGGCGTTTGCAGCCTTGCAATTCCCAGTTGCGACCTTGCATTTACCAAATGCAGCCCTGCAATTACCAGATGCGGCGCTGCATTTGGCGTTTGCAGCGCTGTAAACGCCTTCCGTGAGGATTCAGAACGTCGTCGCGGCGTCGGCGTGGGCGAAAAAAGCGTTGTCAGGCGGCGCGGGGCGTGTGTAAAATCCGGGCGCACCACGGTCGGACGCCCTCACACGGATACGCGGCTGCCCCGCCGGGGTGCATGAACACTCAAGCGCACTTTCGGGGCGGCGCCACTCGCCTCCGCCCACACTCACAACCCTTCCAACAAGAAAGGAGCCGCACGCATGCCTATCCCGCGTACAGACGACGTATTAGTGAACTGGTACACGGACTTCGCCGCGCGCCTCGCCGTTCACGCAACCGCGCTCGGGCTCTCGCAGGCGGACGTGGCCGCAGTTCAGGCCGACTCAGCCATGCTCCATTACCTCATCAGAGACCTCGTGACCGCCTACTCGAACGCGTTCGCGGCGAGCACGGCCTACAAGAAGATCATCAAGGACGGCCCAATCGGGGTACAGGCGGGCGTGATACCGCCCGCGCCGACGCTGCCGGCCGCGCCCGCGGTCGTCCCGGCCGGCATCGTCCCGCGCCTGCGCCAGTTGATCGCGCGCATCAAGGCCGCGCCCGGCTACACCGAAGCCATCGGCGCCGACCTCGGCATCGTCGGGCCGGACACCTCGCCGAGCGCCCCGGACAAACCCACCGGGAAGGCCATCCCGCTCGACGGCAGCCGCGTCCGCATCGAGTTCAACAAGGCCGGCTTCGACGGCGTGCAGGTCGAGTCGCGCTACGCGGGCGAGACCGTGTGGCAGAGATTAGGCACCGACAACTTCAGCCCCTACGTTGACGAACGCCCGCCCGTCGCGGCCGACAAGCCCGAAGTGCGCGAGTACCGCCTGCGCTTCATCTCGCGCGACGAGCCCGTCGGCGACTGGTCGGACATCATCACCGCCACCGCCACGCCCTGACAAACAACGGTCAGAACCGCCTGCGGTAGCGGGCGGGTCGGTCTTACTCCTCGAAGGCTGTCAGGAGTAAGACCGACCCGCCCGCTACCGCAGGCGGTTCTGACCCGGCTCTCAGCGCTCGTCAATCGGGACGTAGGACACGTTGCGCGGGCCGATGTAGTCGGCGCGGGGGCGTATGAGGCGGTTGTTGGCGTACTGTTCGAGGATGTGGCCCGTCCAGCCGGAGATGCGGCTGACGGCGAAGATGGGGGTGAAGAGGTCGAGCGGGACGCCCATCAGGTAGTAGGCCGAGCCGGAGTAGTAGTCAACGTTCGGGTAGAGCCCCTTCTCGCGGAACATCATCTCGCGGAGGCGTTCGAGGATTTCGATCCAGCGCGTCTCGCCGCGCTCTTCGGCCATCTCGCGCGAGAAGCGTCGCAGCCACACGGAGCGCGGGTCTTCCGTCTTGTAGACGCGGTGGCCGAAGCCCATGATCTTCTTCTTCTTCGCCAGCGCGTCCTTCAGCCAGTCCTCGGCGCGTGACGGCTCGCCTATCTCAAGCAGCATCTTCATCACGTTCGTGTTCGCGCCGCCGTGGAGCGGCCCCGACAGCGCCGCAATCGCCCCCGTGACCGCGCCGTACATGTCTGCGAGCGTGCCCGCGATGACGCGCGCAGTAAACGTCGAGGCGTTCAGCTCGTGGTCTGCGTGGAGGATGAGGCACACGTCGAAGATGCGCGCGTCGCGCTCCGAAGGCAGCTCGCCCTTGAGCATGTAGAGGAAGTTGGTGGCGATGTTCAGGTCTGCGCGCGGCTCGACGGGCTCCTGCCCCTTTCGCAGACGCTCGAAGGTTGCGACGACGACCGGAAACTGCGCCGTCAGTCTCGTCGCCGTGCGCAGAGCGCCCTCGCGCGAGAGGTCGCGCGCGCCCGCGTCGTAGAAGGCGAGCGCCGAGACGGCCGTGCGCAGCGCGTCCATCGGCTCGGAGTCCTTGGGGAAGCTCCGCATCAGTTCCAGAACCTCGGCGGGAATCTTCCGGTTCGACGCGAGGTCGCGCCGGAGCGCGTCCAACTCCGCGCGCTTCGGCAGACGCCCGTGCCAGAGCAGGTAGACCGTCTCCTCGAAGGTCGAGTGCTCTGCGAGGTCGTGTATGTTGAGACCCTGATAGATGAGAACGCCGTTGATTCCGTCCACGTCGCCGATGGAGGACTCAGCCGCGACCACACCCTCAAGCCCCGCGCCGGTCTTCGCCGCGGGCTTGTTCTCTACTTTGTCCATGTCGTCAGTCCTTAAAGAAGTCGGAGTGGACTGAAAATAGCAAGTGGCGCGCGCAGTTACAAGTTCAGACCGCTGCGACTGCGATAGCGGTCAGTACCGCCCGCGGTAGCGGGTGGGTGCATGCTACTCCAATCAGCCCTCAAGGCGTCGCACTGACCCACCCGCTACCGCAGGTGGTACTGACTTTCTATATGAGTTCGACGCTGTGCCCGCGCCCTACGCCGAGCCGGCGCGCGGCCGAGTCGCGGTTGACCGCGATTTCGAGCAGGCCCGCGCTGCCCCAGATGGCGAAGGGCTCGCCCGGCGCCCCGTGTTCGTCCGCGAAGAAGCGCCGGAGTTCTTTGATTTCAAACCCGCCGACCTTCATCCTCATCCCGCGCCCGAACGACTCGACGGGAATGTCCCGCGGCGTGAAGTTCGTGACGCAGTTGCCGAAGCGGTCAACGTGGATGATTCGACCTTCGAGCACGCCGTCCGCACGCCGCGCGGGCCGCGCGAACGGCAGACGCACGAAGTCCTCGACGCGCGGCCCGAGTTCTTCAACTGCGACGCCCCGCGACAGAGCGCCCGCGACCGGCGCAAACACGTCGCGCCCGTGGAAGGTCGTGCTCACGTCCTTTCGGAAATATTTTTCGTTCGTGAGTTGATGGACGGCGAAGCTCTCGACGCGCTCGTAGACGTAACCGAAGACGCCGTTGTCAGGCCCGACGAAGGTGTGGCCCGGCGTCTCGACCGCGACGGCGCGGCGCTCGGAGCCGACGCCGGGGTCAACGACCGCGACGTGAACCGTCCCCGCCGGGAAAGCCTCGAACGCCGCGAGCAGCGTGAACGCGCCGGCCTCTATGTCGTGCGCCGGAATCTCGTGCGTGATGTCAACGACCTGCGCCCGCGGGTTCGACGTGAGCAACGCCCCCTTCATCGCCCCGACGAAGTAGTCCGCCGTCCCGAAGTCTGTGAGCAGGGTGACGAGCATGGGGAGAAGTAGTCAGTAGACAGTAGTCAGTAGTCAGTAGTCAGTAGTCAGTAGAAAAACCTTCATTGCCGAACCGCCCGAATCCCGTCGTCAACGACCGCGACGCGAAGCGCTACTGACTACTGTCTACTGTCTACTCTTTATCTTCTGTTCGAAGTTCGGATGCGCAACTGCTGGCCGGGCTCGAAGCGTATGTCTCTGCCGCGCTGCGTCATGACGCCGCCGGTGCCGGCGCCCGCGCCGATGGTGGCGCCGATGGCCGCGCCCTTGCCGCCGCCCGCGATGGCGCCGATGATGGCGCCGATGCCCGCGGCCGCGCCGACCTTCGCCACGTCGTCCTTCGTCGTGCCGCGCCCGCGCACGCCGCCCTCCGCGTCAACGTCGCCGGCGCCCGACTCCTCGGTCGGCGCGACGACCTCGATGACCTGCGCGCTGAACGGCTCCCAGCCGCTCGTGCCGGGCATCTGTATCTGGTCGAAGTCGAGTTGGAGCAGCGCGCGCCCCTTCGCCTTGGCCGGGCGCTGCACGTCCGAGAGCTTCCCGCCGACGATGG
>DATFHD010000029.1:0-24321 GCA_035248785.1 Pyrinomonadaceae bacterium
CATCAACTTCCAGCCGACCGGCGGCGGCAAGGCGGCGATCACGGGCGACTTCGTGATGGTGGCGTCGGAGGTCAACGCCGTCATCCGCGCCCTGCGCGAGAACGGCATCGAGGTGACGGCGCTGCACAGCCACATGCTGACGGAGAGCCCGCGCCTCTTCTTCATGCACTTCTGGGCCGACGACGACGCGCAGAAGCTCGCGCGCGGCCTGCGCGCCGCGCTCGACAAAATGAACGTCGTGAAGAGTCAACCAAAATAGGCCGCAAACCAGACGCAGGCTGAGAGGGGGGCACGTATGAAGAGGAGACCGCTACTCGGACTCTTGTTACTAGCTTTCTGCGTCGCGGCCTCCTGCTCCGCGGGTCGGCAGGCGGCCGCCCCCGTCGCTGGCGCGAGACCGGCTGACGCGGCCACGACTCCGGGCGAACAGGCGGATGGCGGGGCTTTACGTCCTGCGGGCAGCATCCCGCTGCCGCAGGTGCGCGGCCGAATTGACCACATGGCGGTGGACGTGAAAGGCGGGCGGCTGTTCGTGGCCGCGTTGGGTAACAACACGCTGGAGGTGGTAGACCTCAACAAGGGCGAGCGTGTAAACAGCGTCTCAGGATTCGACGAGCCGCAGGGGCTGGTCTACATCCCTGAAGCCGGCAGGGTCGTCGTCGCGAACGGCGGCGACGGCGTCGTCACCTTTCTCGACGGGCAGTCGCTCAAGACTTTGAAGACCGTCCGCACGGGCGGCGACGCCGACAACGTCCGCTACGACCCTGCGCGCGGGCGCGTCTACGTCGGCTACGGCGACGGCGCGCTGGCCGTCCTCAGCGCGGAGGGCGAGCGCCTCGGCGACGTGCAGCTCGGCGGCCACCCCGAATCTTTCCAGCTCGACGGCGCGAGGATTTACGTCAACGTCCCTTCGCGGCACGAGGTCGCCGTCGTGGACGCGGAGAAGTTGAAAGTGGCAGAGACGTGGCCGGTCAGTGACGCCGCCGCTAACTTCCCGATGGCGCTCGACGCGGCCCGCCACAGGCTGTTCGTCGCGACGAGGAGGCCGCCGCGCCTCCTCGTCTACGACACAGGGACGGGTAAAGTAATCTCGACCTCCGAAGCAGGCGGCGACTCCGACGACATCTTTTACGACGGCGAGCGCAAGCGTATCTATGCAAGCTTCGGCGAAGGCTCGTTGTTCGTTTATGAGCAGGCCGACGCCGACCACTACCGTCTAGCTGGAAAGATGCCGACGGCGGCGGGCGCACGCACGGCGCTCTTCTCGCCCGAACTCGGCCGTCTGTTCGTGGCCGCTCCGAGCCGCGGCGACCGCACGGCTGAGATCATGATTTATCAGTTAGGTTCTTAGCAGACGGCGCGCAACGCGCCAAGAGACTTCGGACACACCCTGCGAAGCCTTTGAATACGAGGAGCCACCTTTACAGTTTCGGGGCCGCGTTGCTCACGGCGCTGTTCTCTCTTTCCGCCCATGGGCAGACTCCGGCCGCCACGCCTCAGACGCCGATTCGTTCCGACGCCGCGAGTAACAGCCGCCGGGTGCGTGCGTCGCACGTCAACGAAGAGATAAAGATAGACGGTCGGCTGGACGAGCCCGCGTGGTCGCATGCCGACGCGGCGACCGACTTTCGGATGGAGGAACCGACAGAGGGTGCGCCCGCCTCCGAGCGGACAGAGGTACGTGTCCTCTTCGACGACAAGAACCTCTACGTCGGCATTCACGCCTACGACTCGGAGCCAGCGCGCATCAACTCGCGCGAGCTGGTGCGCGACGCTTCATTCTCCAACGACGACAAGGTCGAGATACTCCTCGACACCTACCACGACCGGCGCAACGCCTTCCGCTTCGCCGTCAACCCGCTGGGGACGCAGCAGGACGCGCTCATCACCGACGAGGGGCGCGACGTGAACCTCTCGTGGGACGCGCCGTGGGTCTCCGCCGGCCACATCGACCAGACCGGATGGACGGTCGAGATCGCCATCCCGCTGACCACGCTCCGCTACAAGGAGGGGCAGGACACTTGGGGCTTCAACGTCGCGCGCATCGTCCGGCGCAAGAACGAGGAGAATCTGTGGACGAGCTGGCAGCGCTCCTTCGGCTTGGAGCGCGTCTCGCAAGCGGGCGAGCTAGTCGGCGTCGGGGAGATCAGGCGCAGGCGGCTGCGGGAAGTTAAACCCTATGCTTCGGGCGGGTGGCGGCAGGGCGTGCCACAGGTCGGAGAACGTGGCTTCGACTCGGGATTACAGGGGAAGGGCGGCCTCGAAGTGGCAAAGCTCGGGCTGACGCCTTCGCTCACGGCGGAGTTCACCGCCAACCCCGACTTCGGTCAGGCGGAGGTGGATCAGCAGGTCGTCAACCTCTCTCGCTTCTCCGTCTTCTTCCCCGAGAAGCGCGACTTCTTCCTTGAGAACGCCGGCATCTTCCTCTTCGGGCGGGAGGAGGCGAACCAGCTCTTCTTCACGCGCCGCATCGGCCTGACCGACGAGGGCCAGCCCGTGCCGATTGACTACGGCGCGAAAGTGACGGGGAAGGTCGGGCGCTACAACGTCGGCTTCCTACAGGTGCAGACGCGACGCCTCGGCGAGCCCGACGGCGGGTTCGGCGTCCCGCGCCAGCAGTTCACCGTCGCACGCGTCAAGCGCGACATCCTTGAGCGCTCGTTCGTCGGCGCGATGTTCGTCAACCGGCAGGGCGCGACCTCGGCGGGAGGTACGCGATACAACCGCGGCGCGGGCCTCGACGCCGAGTTCAACCTCACCGACCACTACCAGCTCAAGGCTTTCCTGATGGGCACGGCCACGCCGGGCGTGCGCTCAAGCTTTCTGTCTGGCCGCGTTGACTCGATCTTCGAGAACAATCTTTTCCGCTTCATCACCGTCTACGAAGACGTGGGCGCGAACTTCAACCCGGAGGTCGGCTTCGCGGAGCGCACGGGCTTTCATCAATACTTCGGGCAGGCGGCCTACAAGCCCCGGCCCAAGTTCATCCCCGGCGTCCGGCAGATGGAGTTCGAGACGCAACTCGAATACTACACGGACAGGCGCGGGAAGCTCTCGACGCGGCAGGCCGAGCTTTCGTGGGACACGCAGTTCAAGAACTCCGCGGACTTCTTCTTTCGCCCTATTGAGGACGTAACCGATGTGCTGACCGAGCCTTTCGAGATCAGGCCCGGCATCGTGATCCCGCCCGGCAGCTACCACTTCAACCGCCCGCGCGTCTCCTTCACGAGCGACACCAGCCGCCGCCTCGTCCTGACGGGCCGCTACAAGTGGGGCAGATTCTATTCGGGGAAGAGGGATGAGGTATCAGGCGGTTTCACTCTGCGGCCGAACGAGCACCTGCTCTTCGACTTCTCCGACAGCTTCAACAGCGTGCGTCTGCGCGAGGGCGAGTTTACGACCAACCTCTTATTCGGAAGGGTGAATTACAACTTTTCGAGGAAGCTCCTGACCTCGGCGCTCGTGCAGTTGAACTCTGCGGCGCGCCTCTCGGCCGTCAACGTCCGCCTGCGCTACATCTACCGGCCGAACAGCGACTTCTTCGTCATCTACAACGAGGCGACCGGCCGGGGGCTCGAACGCCCTTCCTACAGCTTTCAAATTAAGCTGACGCGCGATTTCACCTTCTAACGATATGTTCCTCATCACGGAGGACGATCTGGTTGAAGAGGTACGGGCGATGCCCGTTGGATACGAGTGCAGCCCCGCCGAGTCAACTGATGTGGACAGCGGCGCGGGAGAAGTGTGTCAGTTAGTAGACATCGGGGCGGCGGGACGTGTGAAAAATAGGGCTTCCACATCGGCGCATACAGGGGTATGCTCTTTGCTCCGAACAAGGGCTTCGCGGCATTGACCCACGGCAAGCGGAAACGGCTTCGGTATCACCCTCCGCCGCAGCGACGACCCGAATTCCTACCACGTCCTTCGGCGGGCGGAGACATCACGGCCCACAACCTAACTTCCTCAACACTGACTTGACATAAGGAGCGAGTGCCATGCCGTTCAACTTCGACGCCATCGTCATCGGGACAGGATTCGGCGGTACCATCGCCGCCACCAAGCTGGCCGCGAAGGGTAAGAAGGTGCTGATGCTTGAGCGCGGCACCTTCTGGGTCACGCCGGAGAAGCTGGGGCAGCCGCCCGCGGGCGGCAAGGAGCCCATCCCCGTCTGGGCCAAGAAGCAGACGCCGCCGATGCCCGTCCAATACTGGCCGCGCCCCAACCACAAGGACGGGATGCTCGACTTCTTCGCCAGCATCCGCACCGGCGCTAATAAGGACGGCCTCTACCAGTATTCGATGTTCAAGCAGGCCGACATCCTGACGGCGAGCGGCGTCGGCGGCGGCTCGCTCATCTACTCGAACGTCACCGTGCGGCCGCAGGCCGAGGTCTTGCAGGGCATCGGCTTGGAATACCTCGGCGACCCGGAGTATCAGGCGGCCTACAAGTGGATGGAGGACTTCCGCGGCAAGCTCAGCAAGGTCGTCACCAAAATCCCTCTGCCCGGCCGCGACGTGTCGAACCTGACGGACGACGACTACCTCTACCTCGACCGCGCCCGCGCGCTGCGCGACGCCGCGAAAATCTCCGCGCAGAAGCTCGGCATACAGATGCCGTGGGCGCCGCTCGACCTCTCGGTCGTCGAGTACGACCCCGATCAGGGCGCGGCGAGTCAGGCGGCGAAGAACCACACTTTCTGCGAGCGGCAGGGGCGCTGCATTCTGGGATGCCTGCCACAGGCTCGCCACACGCTCAACAAGACGCTCTATGGCAAGCTCCTCTCCGACCCGACGAAGGGCGTCTCGCTCTCGCCGATGGCCGAGGTGCGCGACATCAAGCAGATTCCGGGCGGCTACGAGGTGAACTACCGCGACAACCGCGACGGCAACAAGAAGACGGTCAGCGCGCCGATGGTCTTCCTCTGCGCCGGCACGCTCGGCACGACCGAGATTCTATTGCGCTCGCGCGACCGCGGCGGCCTCAAGCTCTCGGACAAGCTCGGCACGCACTTCTCCACCAACGGCGACTTCGGCGCCTTCTGCATCGGCACCACCAAGCCCGTCTACAGCACGCGCGGCCCTATCAACCTCTCCGGCATTCACGCGAAGTTTGAGGGGCTCCACATACACGTCGAAGACGCGGGCATCCCCGAGATGTTCGCCGCCGTCGCCAGCACGACCTTGGGCGTGCTCGACAACTTCGCGCAGCGCGAACTGCTCAAGGCCAAGATGAAGTTCTCCTTCCTGAACATGGCGCTGCCCGACCTGCGCGACTTCTTCCCGCACCTGCCAGACACCTACGACCCGACGAGCAACGAGACCGAGGCGGAGATGGTGGCGAACATCTTCTTCTTCAACGTCATGGGGCAGGACGACGCGAGCGGCAAGTTCACGCTTGAGAACGACAACATAAAACTCGACTGGGACAAGAAGATCGGCGAGACGCCCATCTTCGACAAGATCGAGCGCCTGCTGCAATCGCTCTCCGAGTCCATGGGCGGGCGCTACGTGCCGTTCCCGTTCTGGAAGGGCTTGGGCAACAAGAAGCTCGTCGTGACGCATCCCTTGGGCGGCTGCCCCATCGCGCCGACGAGCTTCGACGGCGTGGTGGACGAACTCGGCCGCGTCTTCGACGGCAGCAAGCCAAAAGGCTCAAAGGACGTTCTCCCCGGCCTCTTCGTCGTTGATGGCTCGGCCATCCCCGGCGCGCTCGCCATCAACCCGACTCTGACCATCGCGGCGCAGGCACTCAGGTCTATCAACGCCGCGCTGCCGTAACGACGACAGGGCGCCCGGCAGAAGGCAGAGGCTCGTCACAGCGCCGCCGGCCGAGAATCCGCCCGGCCGGCGGCCGCGTTTAAGGCCCGAACGTCAAGAGTTGAGGGAAGGCGAGTATGAACGAGCGAATCATCATCCGGCTGACGGAAGACGGCAAGAACCTGCCCATCAACACCCTGAGCGACGAGGGCGTCACGCTGCGCAACGAGACGGACGCCACGCCCCGCGGGCTCGTCATCGAGTTCGATCAGGACAGCCCCGTCACCAAGTTCAGGATGGAACGCGTGCGCCAACTCCGCGGCTGGGACCCGTTTGTCTTCAAACTCAACGTTCAGCTCTTCGACGGGAAGCTCGTCATCACCGGCGTTGACCCGCGTGCCCTGCCGGGCGGCCGCTACTGGTTCCGCCTGAAGATCGCCGACCTCAACCTGCCGCAGGATCGCATCCAGATTGAGGTGCCCGACGACGGCGACGCGAAAGAGACGGAGATCAAGGTCAAGAAGGACAAGCGCGACGTGCGGCTGACCTCCGCCGTCACCGCCTTCGACGGCGACATCAAGCGCGTGGTCGAGGCGACCGCGTCGAGGCTCGACGGGTCGGCCGCGGCCGACTGGCTCACGAGCCGGCCGCCGCGCCCGCGCCGCAAAGCCTGCTTCCTCAACCTGCTCGCCAAGCTGCGCACGGCCCCGACCGTCTCCGACCACCTGCTCAGGAACGTCAACCACGTCTTCTTCGCCGACGTAGACCGCATCTACGCTCGCGTTGACGGCGAACTCTTCACGCGCCTCGACGCGCTGGCGCGCGACCCCTCGAAGCCCTTCTTCGACGAAGGCTCGCCCGCCTCGGCCGGCCACCGCCGGCTGCTCGACCGCATCTCCCCCTTCGAGGGCAACATCGACCAGTATCGGCTCCGCAGCTTCCGCCAAGAGGGGAGGAACAGCATGCAGGCCGTCGTCGCCGTCCCCTCAGACCCTACCCGCCGTTACTACGCCGACCTCGACATAGACCTCGGCAACCCGCTCCAAGACGTGGTCGGCTTCGTAATTCACATGGGCGAATTAATTGACCCCGGCAAGACCGACCACTTGGCGCTACGCGAGAAGCTCGGGAAGAACAAGACAATCGCCCCGTTCCTCTTCTACGAAGTGGTTAAAAACTCTTAGCTGGAAACCGCGCCCCTCTGTTATAGGGTTCGACAAAATTCAACCTACGTTTTGGCCTAGCTCCTACATTAAACACTCAATGCTCTAAGCGTGGGTGTAGATCATGGTCGTCGAGAGGTCCTTATGCCCCAGCAGCTTCTGGATGGTGGGGCCGGGGTGTGCGGCCTTTGACGGATATAACCGAATTAGGCGGCTCACTTGCATCTGAATGAGAGAGCTAATGAGATATCAACGGTCCATCCTGCTGCCGCTGTTTCTAGTCACCTCGACCGTCCTTGCGGCCCTGCTCCCCTACTCGGCGCGCCCTGTCACTTCGCAGACGCCCAATAAGAACTTGAATGCGAACATCAGACGCCCGACCGGGAAGGCGATCCAGCTTCCGCCCAGGCCCGTGCCGACGCCCACCCCCGAGTCGTCAGAGGACGTCGTCAAGGTCGATGTCGATCTCGTCAAAATCGATGCGCTGGTGTTGCAGAAGAACACTGCGCGCATCGTCGGTGGTTTGAACAAAGAAGATTTCCTGCTTTACGAAGATGGAATCAAACAGGAGATCACACACTTCAGCCAGGATGAGCTGCCGCTCTCAGTGGTGGTCGCTATCGACCGCGGGCCCACCTGTCCGCATCCGAACGATGTCTGGAGCTATCAGGCACATCGCGCCGCGCGTGAAGCAATCGAGCGTCTCAAACCTGTCGATGAGGTTGCGGTGATGGCCTTCACCGATACCGCTAAGCTAATTCAGCCGTTCACGCGTAACCGAATACTGCTCTGGAATGCGCTGGAGAACATTCCGGCGCAGGCAAAAACTACAAACGTCGCACACTGCTTCAACATCATGTTCGCGGACGCCGCGGAGCACATGCTCAAGGCAAGCAATCCGGCCGGACGTCGCGTCATAATCGTAATTACGTCCATGACGCGTCTGTTCGATTGCACGAACGCACCTTCCAATCGAGAAGCCACCAACGCGGTTTACGAATCAGGGGCGGTCGTTTGCGCCATCATGCCCAAAGCCCTAGTCGGGCGTGTCGAAAATGGGCTCCAGACCTTTGCTACTCGCGTGGACAGAGTTGTCGCTGCCGACTACATGGACTTGGAACATTTGGCGAACGAAACCGGCGGCGAAGTGATCGCGGACAAACCTGACAAGCTGGACACGACCTTTCAAACGCTGATCGATCACCTGCGCAGTCGCTACAACATGGCGTTTGTCTCAACGAACAAAAAGCGGGACGGGACGACGCGTAAACTGAAACTCGACATCGATCCCGCGCGACAGAAATCGCAAGGCAAAATGGTCATCAAAGCCCGACGGAGTTATATCGCGCCGCGAAGTTGATATTTGGCATGGATCCCGGATCTCTCATGCCGGGCGAACGCCGCATAACAAATCGTTGGACGCGAGCGGCTGGGAGCGTGTTTCGCATCATCCATGATCCGGCGAGGCTTCCGTGAATTCGCGCCGCCGCGTCAACTCAACCGTTAGGTGCTCCGTGTTTAACCGGGTACTCGGTTCTCTCAGCGTCGAGTGAGGCATAAGATGGATGACGTAAATCCTGACCGACCCTGTGGTGCCATACTCTACTGTGAGAAACTGCTCGGCCTCCGCGACGATTGCAACATACCCTACTGTCGGCAGTGGGAGAGCAGCACCGGGTGGCTCCTCTATAACGTGGAGGCCGAGAGTTGGTTTATTGGCTTCAGATGTCAGGATCACGGCCACAGTGGCGCGTGGAGGCCGGAATGGCAGCCCCGAATCAGGTACTAACAACCCGGCCGAATAAAATCCAACGGGACATTACAGGTAAAGTTTATACTTCCCTGCACTGTGGTTTAGCGGCGTGCTGTACTGATGAACGGGACAATACAGTTATGGCGTCCCGTTAAAATTCGCTATAAACGAAAGGGCGCTCCTTTAAAGGAGCGCCTTTCGTGTCTGAGAACGGCAATTCTGTAATGGCACAGGCATCCACCTGATCAGACTCTCAATCACCGGCCTCAGTCTCTCACCGGCTTCTGTCAGCTCATAGCTCACCCGCATCGCAGAAACGAGCTCTTCCGGCTCAGACTCACTCGGCCGCTCGGGTAGCAGGCGGATTCTATCGCCCGGCGGCGCTTTGTAAGGCGATGCCGCGTCGCCGGGAATAGAGTAGAATCTTGCCCTGCGCCGAGACGGCTGTCGGAGGTCGCTGCCATGACAACGGAACTGAGGAAGACGGGCATCAGCGTCGTGGGTGACATACCATGGGGCGCACACTTCTGCCACTTCTACGAGACCAGAGAAGACCTGCTCGACATTTTGATTCCGTACTTCAAGGCGGGCTTGGAAAATAACGAGTTCTGTGTGTGGGTGGTTACCGACCCCCTCGGCGAGGAAGGGGCGAGAGACGCTTTGCGCCGAGCCATCCCTGACGCCGACCGGTACTTGGGTGCAGGCCACATAGAGATCGTTCCGCATACTTCCTTCCCCGCTTCTCGGCAACAAGCTTCACCGGCGGGCAGCATTGAAATCGTTCCCCACACCGAGTGGTATCTCAAAGGCGGCGCTTTCGTTGCCGAGCGGATAATCAACGGCTTGAATGAAAAGCTCGCCGCGGCCCTGGCAAATGGCTACGCCGGATTGAGAGTCAACTGTGTTGATGCGTGGCTGGAAGTGAACCGGAAAGATTTTATTCAGTTCGAAAAGACGCTCGACGAAAAGCTTGACGGCCAGCGGATGATCGTGTTGTGCAGCTACCCGTTATCCAGTTCCAGCGCGGCTGAAATCTTTGACGTGGTGAACACGCATCAGCTTGCAATCGTCAGGCGGCGGGGTGAGTGGGAAGTCGTCGAGACCTCCGAGCTGAAGCAGGCCAAGGCCGAGATCAAGCTGCTGAACGAGGGGCTGGAGCGGCGGGTGGTCGAGCGGACGAGGGAGCTTGAGGCGACCAACGAAAGGCTGAGGGGGGAGATCGTCGAGCGCAGGCGGGCGGAGGAGGCGTTGCGGGTAACCAATTCGAAACTCGAATTGATCGTGGACACTTCTCCCCTCCCCATCACGGGCACCGACGCCGGCGGGCGGATAACGAGTTGGAATAAGGCGGCGGAACGTTTGTTCGGCTGGACTGAGGAGGAGGCCGTCGGGGATGTGTGCCCGACCATCCCACCGGAGGAGGCCAAAGATTATTTAGAGATGATTCGCAGGGTGATGCAAGGAGAGACCCATCTGGGTCTGGTGCACTACCGCCAAAAGAAGGGTGGCGACCTCTTGTATTGCAGCGTCTCCGCGGCGCCGCAGCGCAATGGCCGCGGCGAACCCGTCGGCGTCACGATCATTGTCGAGGACATCACCGAGCGCAAGCGCGCCGAGGAGGCGCTCAGGGAGAGCGAGACGAAGCTAAAAGAGGCCCAGCGGATCGCGAAGATCGGCTACTGGGAGCGCGACCTTCTAGATGACCGCATCACTTTGTCCGAAGAGACTGCGGCGATTTTTGGCTTGTCGCGGCGGGTGTTTACGCAGGCTGAACTGCAAGAGATGACCCACCCGGATGACCGCGAACAGAAAGAGCGCGCGTTACAGGATGCGCTGGAAGGAAAGCGCCGTTACGACTACGAATACCGCATCGTCCTCCCGGACGGCGAGGTGCGATTCGTGCACGCTTGGGACGAGATCGCCTACGACGAGTCTGGCCGCCCCGTCCGTATGTTCGGCACTGTGCAGGACATCACAGAGCGCAAGTTGGCCGAGGAGCAGCTCAAACGCTCCAACGAGGATCTGCGCGCCCTCTCTGCGCGGCTGCACTCAGTACGGGAGGAGGAGAGCGCGCGCATCGCCCGCGAGATCCACGACGAGCTGGGCGGGGCGCTGTCGAGCCTGAAGTGGGACTTGGAGGAGGTCGGCGAAATCATTTCCGAATCAGCGGACGCTTCTCAACTCACCGCCCTGCGCGAAAAGGTCGGCGGCATGATTACGCTGACCGACGCCACCGTGGACGCCGTCCGGAGGATCGCCTCCGAACTGCGCCCCACGGCGCTGGAGGAGTTCGGTCTCGTCGAGGCGCTCCGCTGGCACGCGCAGCAGTTCCAAGCGCGTACCGGCATCACCGTCCACTGCGACTGCCCGCCGGAGAATGTCGGGCTGAGTCGGGAGCAGGCGACGGCCGTCTTCCGCATCGTTCAGGAGGCGCTGACGAACGTCCTCCGCCACTCGGGGGCGACGAGGGTTGACATAAAGATAAGGCACGAGGGGGGGCATTACGTCGTGACCGTCAGTGACGATGGGAGAGGGATTACGGAAGCCGAAAAAGCGGGGCCGCGGTCGCTCGGCCTGCTGGGGATGCGGGAGCGGGCGCACCTCTTGGGCGGAGAGGTAAGCGTAGAAGGGGTCAAAGGCCGCGGAACTGACGTGACCCTGCGCGTCCCGGCCCTCGACAATGGAAGTGGCCTAGAGCCGCCCCCTGTTGGGGAGGGCGCTCTCACGGCATAGTATTTTGCCCCACGCGAGATCACGGCGATGAAAAGGATCCTCTTGGTGGACGACCACGAGGTCGTCCGCGATGGCGTCAGAAGAATCCTCGACAAACAGCCCGGCGCGACCACCTTCGGCGAGGCGGGGACGGCGCCGGAGGCGCTTGAACTCGTGCGGGAACAGGACTGGGATGTCGTGCTGCTCGACATCTCGCTGGGCGGCAGGGACGGGCTTGAGGTGTTGAAGGAGATCAAGCAGCTCCGGCCCCGGCTTCCCGTGCTCATCCTCAGCATGCATTCGGAGGAGCTTTTCGCGCGGCGCGCCCTGAAGGCGGGCGCCGCCGGCTACGTCACCAAAGGCAGCCCGCGAGCCGGGCTGGCGGAGGCCGTAGAAAAAGTCATCAAGGGGGGGATTTACGTCAGCCCCTCGCTCGCCGAGAAGCTCGTCCTCGACCTCAGAGAAGGGAAAGATCGCCCGCCGCACGAGTCCCTTTCAGACCGCGAGTTCGAGGTGCTGCGCCTGATCGCCTCGGGGAAGACCGTGGGCGAGGTCGCAGACATCCTCTCACTGAGCGTCGGCACCATCAGCACGTACCGGGCGCGGATTCTGGAGAAGATGGGGATGAGGACGAACGCGGAGCTGACCTACTACGCCATCCAGAATGGGTTGGTGGAATAAGAAGAGGGGCCGCACCCTCGCCCGTGAGGCTCGCACGCTCACACCCGCGCAGTGTCGAATCTCCCGCCCGCCCTCGGTGGCGCCTCGCGTGTAAGACAAAGACCGACAGGGCTGTCTTAAAAAATCAGACACGCGAATCTTAACTGCGAAGATACCCGCCGGAACCCACGCCAATTATTATGATGCCGGGAGGAATCTCGGCAGCCCCACCTCCTCCCCCTCATCTCGAACCCCGACAAAACCCCCGGAGATGTGTGCCGCCACGGGCTGCGGAGCGCCGAATTGTCGGCGGCCATGGCCGAAAACATTGACGGCGCGGCCGGGCCCTGAGGTCTGAGCCGCGGGGCTGTCCGTAGGAAGAGTAAGTATGAGTCCTTACGGCGGAGCGATGCCGGAAGTTAATTACGGGGCGGGCGTGCCCGCGAACATGTCCTTCTCGCAGCTTGGGGCGGATAGGGCCGGCCGAGGCGAGGCCGTCGGACGGGACGGAGCCACGGACGAGCGGCAGGCGGAGCACACCGTCTTGGTAGTAAACGACGAGCCGGACGTGGCGGAGCTGATGAGTCTTCAGCTACGCAATGCCGGCTTCCGAGTCTTAACCGCTTTTGATGGTCGCGAGGGCTACGAGGTCGCTCAAGCCGAAGATCCCGATTTGATCATCTCCGACGTCGTGATGCCGCGGCTGACCGGCATCGAGATGTGTCGCCTAATCCGGGCGCACACGCGCCTGCGTACGACGCCCGTCCTTTTGGTTAGCGCCGCGCGCAGGGACAGCGAGAGCGTGGTCGAGGGCTTAAAGGCCGGGGCGGACGATTACTTGGAGGCCCCTTACGACTCGTTGAGGCTGGCCGCCAAGGCGGCCCGGCTGATCGAACGCGAGCGCGCGGGAAAGGCGCTAAGTGCCTCCGAGTCGGAGATGCGCGCCCTCTTCGCGGCGATGACCGACGTGGTCATCGTGCTCGACGCCGACGGCAGGTATTTGAAAGTCGCGCCGACCAACCCTTCTTACCTGTACCGGCCGCCGGACGAACTCGTCGGCAAGACGATGCACGAGGTGTTTCCTGAAGAGCAGGCAGACTTCTTCCTCGCGCACGTCCGCCGTGCGTTGAGCGAAGGCCGGAAGCACAACGTCGAATACCTGCTCCAAATAGAAGGGAAGGGAATCTGGTTCGACGGCTGCGTCTCGCCCATGTCGCACGATTCGGTCTTGTGGATCGCCCGCGACATAACGGAGCGCAAGCGCGCCGAAGAGGCGCTGAGGGAGGGCGAGGAGCGCTACCGCCTGCTATTCGAAAGCAACCCCCAGCCGATGTGGGTTTACGACCTTGAGACGCTCCGGTTCCTCGCAGTCAACGAGGCCGCCATAAGGCACTACGGGTATTCCCGCGCCGAGTTCTTGGCGATGACCGTCAAGGACATTCGCCCGCCGGAAGACGTTCCGGCCTTGATGGATAACGTGGCGAACGTCCGGGGCGGGTTCGACGAGGCGGGCACGTGGAGGCACCTGAAGAAGGACGGCAGCCGTATCAACGTGGAGGTCACGTCGCACGAACTGGTGTTCGCAGGGCGGCGCGCGGAGCTCGTCCTCGCCAACGACATGACCGAGCGCAAGCGGCTCGAAGAGCAGCTCCGGCAGGCCCAGAAGATGGAGGCCGTCGGCCGCCTCGCGGGCGGCGTCGCGCACGACTTCAACAACCTGCTGACCGTCATCAACGGCTACAGCGACCTCCTCGCCAAGCGGCTGCGGGCAGAAGACCCCCTGCGACTCAACGTCGAAGAGATAAGGAAGGCGGGCGAGCGCGCGGCCTCGCTGACGCGACAGCTCCTCGCCTTCAGCCGCAAGCAGGTCTTGCAGCCGAAGGTGATAGACCTCAACGAGGTCGTCAGGGAGACGGAGAAGATGCTCCGCTGCCTCATCGGCGAGGACATAGAGTTGCGCGCTTCGCTCGGGCCATGGCTCGGCAGCGTCAAGGCAGACCCCGGACAGATGGAGCAGGTGCTAATGAACCTCGCCGTCAACGCCCGCGACGCGATGCCGCGCGGCGGCAAGCTCACCATCAGCACAGAGAACGTCTACCTCGACGAAGAGTACGCCGCTCACCACGTCACCGTCGCGCCCGGCCGCTACGTGATACTGGCCGTCTCAGACACGGGCACGGGGATGGACGAGCAGACCAAGGCGCGCATATTCGAGCCCTTCTTCACGACGAAGGTGGCGGGCAAGGGCACGGGGCTCGGGCTCTCGACGGTCTACGGCATCGTCAAGCAGTCGGGCGGCTATGTCTGGGTCTACAGCGAGGTCGGGCGCGGCACGACCTTCAAGATATACCTGCCGCGCGTAGACGAGGGCGCACAAGGGTACAGGCAGTCGCCGGCGCCGGCGCAGGCGCAGGAACTCCGGGGCACTGAGGCCGTCCTACTGGCGGAGGACGACGAGCTTGTGCGCAACATGACCCGCATCATCCTGTCAGACCACGGCTACAAAGTGCAGGCGGCGGCGAACGGCGCGGCCGCCCTGTCAATCTTCGAACGCACCGAGGGGCCGATCCACCTGCTCCTCACCGACGTGGTCATGCCGGGCATAAGCGGGCGCGAGCTGGCCGACCGCCTCACACGGCTGCGTCCGGAGATGAAAGTGCTCTTCATGTCAGGGTACACAGAAGACGCCATCGTGCACCACGGCGTGCTCGACGAAGGCGTCAACTTCATACAGAAGCCTTTCACGCCCGACGACTTGGCGCGCAAGGTAAGAGAAGTTCTCGGGAGACCGGCCGAGTCTGCTCAGGAGGAAGTCTGAACCATGCCCGCGAGCGGCGAGAGGGCGCGCATTCTAATCGTAGACGACGAGCGGCAGATAAGGTGGCTGCTGCGTAGCATTCTCTGCGAGAGCTACGAGTGCTCCGAGGCGGGCTCGGCCGAGGAGGCGCTCGACCTCTTAGGTAGGCGCCAGTTCGACCTCGTGCTGAGCGACATCATGATGGACGGCATCACCGGCCTTGAGATGATCCCGCGTGTCCTCGCGCTCGCGCCCGACACCGTCGTCATCATGGTCAGCGGCGAGAGCCACATCGAGAGCGCCATCGAGGCGATGCGCGCCGGCGCCTTCGACTACGTGACGAAGCCTTTCGACTTCAGGCAGGTGGAAGCCGCCGTGCGCCGCGGCCTCGAACACCGCGCCCTGCTCGAAGCGAAGCGGCGTTACGAGAGAGACTTGGAGGAACTCGTAAGCCGCCGCACGGAGGAGTTGAACCACGCCGTCTCCCACGACGAGGTGACAGGGCTGCCGAACCGCGTGCTCTTCAACGACCGCCTCGGCCAAGCCGTCAGCGCCGCGAGAAAGGGTGGGCAGACGCCCGCGGTCATGTTCATAGACATAGACCGGCTCAAGGTCGTCAACGACTCGCTCGGTTACGCCGCGGGCGACCGGCTGCTCAGCGCCGTGGCGGAGCGGGTCGGCGAATGCGTCGGCGAGGGAGACACGGTCGCGCGTTTCGGCGGCGACGAGTTGTCACTGTTGCTTAACTCCGCCGAGGGGGCGGGCGAAATAGCGGATGTGGCCCAGAGCGTCCTCGCGGCGATAGGACGCCCTATCGAACTTGACGGACGCGAACTGTACGCTACGGCCAGCATAGGGGTCTCGCTCTTCCCCCACGACGGCGACGACGTGGAGACCCTTATGAGTCGCGCGGCGGCGGCGATGTACCGCGCGCGCGAGCAGGGCGGCAACTGTTACCGCTTCTATTCGCCCGACATGAATGAGGAGGCGCTCAGGCGCCTCTCCCTTGAGTGTGACCTGCGGCGCGCGCTCGAAAGGGAGGAGTTCGTCGTTCACTACCAGCCACAGGTCGAGCTCGCGACGGGGCGCTTCGTCGGCGCCGAGGCGCTCGTACGTTGGAACCACCCGCGGTTGGGTCTTGTGCCGCCGGCCGAGTTCATCCCTCTGGCTGAAACGACGGGGTTGATCGTGCCCGTCGGCGAGTGGGTGCTGCGCACCGCCGTCCGTCAATGCGGCGACTGGCAGAAGCTAGGCTTCGGGCCGCTGCGGGTCGCCGTCAACCTCTCGCCGCGCCAGTTTCAACAGTCGGGTCTGGTAGAAACGGTGCGCGGCTCGCTCCTCGAAGCCGGTCTCGACCCGCGTAGCCTCGAACTGGAAGTAACCGAAAGCTCCGTGGTGTCGAACCGCGACGCGGCCGTCGCTACGCTCCGCGAGATGCGGGCGGTCGGCGTCAGGGTGGCGATAGATGACTTCGGCACGGGCCACTCAAATCTCTGTTACCTCAAGCACCTGCCCGTAGACACCCTGAAAATTGATCGCGCTTTCGTCCGCGACCTCGCGACCGACACGAACGACGAAGCGATTGTCGGCGCCGTGGTTAAACTCGGACACAGCCTCGGGCTGAGCGTGAAGGCCGAAGGCGTGGAGGAAGAGTCGCAGTCGAGACTGTTGAGCGCACTCGGGTGTGACGAGGCGCAAGGCTATCTGTTCGGCCGCCCCCTGCCGGCCGATGCATTCGAAAAGCTGTTGCGCGAAGGGAAGGAGCGGGTCGCGTGAAGCCATCAGTTCTTTATCTCGACGACGAACGCGGCTGCCTCGACGTATTCCGCGAGACGTTCACGCGGGAGTACGACGTACGCGCCGCCGCGAGCGCGGCCGAGGCGCTGCGCATGCTCGCCGAACGGCCCGCCGACGTAGTCATCAGCGACCAGATGATGCCTGATACGAGCGGCAAAGAGTTTCTACGTAAAGTGGCATCCCTCTACCCATCGAGCTACCGCGTCCTGCTTACGGGCGCGATCACGGTCGGGCACGCGCTCGAAGAGGTCGGGGCCGGCGTCGTTCAAGCCTTCGTCGTAAAGCCTTGGAAGGAAGCGGAGCTGCTGCGCGTGTTGGAACGCGCGGTCTCCACGCATGTCGAGTGATGAAAGCGCTGGTGATTGACGACGAGCCGGGCGTCCGCCGCTTCGTGGCCGAGGTGCTGCGGGAGGAGGGTTGGGAGGTCGGCGAGGCAGAGGCGGCCGAGCGCGCCTTCGAGAAGATGGGCGAGGGCGGCTGGGCGCTCGTCTTCTGCGACGTGGTGCTGGGCGGCGCGGACGGCTACGCGGTGCTGCGCCGCTTCGCGGAGGAGCAGCCCGAAGCGCGCGTGGTGCTGATGACGGGGCAGGGCTCGGCCGCGGGCGCGCTCGACGCGACGGCCGGGGGCGCGTACGACTACCTTTTGAAGCCTTTCGGTGCCGAGCAGATAAGCGCGCTCGCGTCGGCCGTCAGTCGGCGACTTAAACGACAAACTAACCACGCGGCTGACGACGACTCGCGGGTGAAGCCGCACGTCTCGGATGCCTCGCTCATAGGGCACAGCCCGGCCTTCGTCGAGGTTATGAAACTCGTCGGCCGCGTCGCGGCGACCGACCTGCCCGTGCTCGTCACGGGCGAGTCCGGGACGGGCAAAGAGGTCGTCGCCGACCTCATTCACAGGCACAGTCGGCGCGCGGGCCGCCCGTTTGTCGGAGTCAACTGCGGCGCGCTCCCGGCCGAGTTGATCGAGTCGGAGTTGTTCGGACACGTGCGCGGCTCCTTCACGGGTGCCGAGCGAGACCGCGTCGGCCTCTTCGAGGAGGCCACCGGCGGCACGATCTTTCTTGACGAGATAACGGAGACGCCGCTCGCGTTTCAGGTCAAGCTGCTCCGCGCGTTGCAGAAGGGCGAAGTCCGACGCGTGGGCTCGAACCAAGTCATACGCGTCAACGTGCGCGTCGTCGCCGCGTCGAACCGCGATGTTGAAGAGGAGGTGCGACAGGGGCGCTTCCGTCAAGACTTGCTCTATCGTTTGAACGCGGTAACGTTGCACCTTCCGCCGCTCAGGGAGAGACGCGAAGACATTCTCCCGCTCGCGAAGTACTTCGCCGCGGGATTGCGCGCGCCGAGCGACCCGCCCCTGAGCTTTGCGCGGGAAGCAATCTACTTACTCGAAACCTACCCATGGCCCGGCAACGTGCGCGAGTTGGAGAACGTCGTCGCGCGCGCAGCGACCCTCTGCGACCAGACCGTGCGCCCCAAAGACCTGCCCACGCATATACGGCAACGCGACGCCGCACTCGACGGCGCAGACTCCGCGCAGCCCGACGCGGGCGACGGGGCGTGGCCTTCGCTCAACGAGGTTGAGGGTCGCTATGTAGCGCGCGTGCTTGCGCACACCGGCGGCAACAAGCAGTCGGCGGCCCGCCTGCTTTGCGTTGACCCGAAGACGCTCGACCGTATGATCAAGCGGCACAAGCTCCACGACGGCCGCGTCAGAAAATAAGCTTCAGGTTCCGCACGAAGCTCGGCCCCGCCCCAAGCTCGACAGTGACCTCGCGCGAGTCGCCGCCGACACGCACGGCCCGCACAACAACGCGACCCGCCGGAAGGTTTCTAAGTAAGTAGGAGCCGTCCGCCGTGGTCAGAGTCTCGACGCCCGCGGCCGAGACGCGTATCCCGGCGAGCGCGCCGTCGCGCTGCGGGTCAAAGCTCCCGTCTCCGTCCCCATCTATGAAGACTCGCCCCGCGACGGCGCGCTGCGCCGCGACGGGAACGCTCGCGAAGACGCCTCGCAGCGGCGAGACCGTGAGCGGCCACGACGCGCCCGCGTGCAAGCGGAAGTCTGCTGGCAGCGTCGCCGGGTCAACCTCAAGCGTGTAGCTCCCCGGCGGGACGTTGCGAAACTCGTACTCGCCGCCCGCCCCGACCGTCTGTGAAAGAACGGGGCCGTTGAAGCCGGCCGCGGGTCGCAGTCGGACGAGTACGCCGCCGACACCGGGTGTGTTGTCCGCAGACGCTTGATTGCCCACGAGCGACAGGTCGTTGAAGACTCTGCCCGAGACGAAGCCGAAGTCGTTTAAGCCGAAGGCCAGCCGGACGCTCTCTCGCGCGGCGACGTAGACACGCTGCTCCGTCGGGCTGCCGGCTCGGAACTGAACGCCCAGCCTTTCGGAGTCGAGTGCGATTGTGTGCTCGCCCGCCGACGCAACGAGGTCGAAGTTGCCTCCCGCGTCGGTCGTGGCAGATCGGTTGCCGTCCAACACGACGCGAAGCCCCGCGACGCCCGGCTCGCCTGCATCGTCCTGCCCGTCCGTGTTGAGGTCGAAGAACACGCGCCCGCGCACGTGCCCTCGGTCGAGGCCGAGGAGTTTCGCGAGGCTCATACCTCCGCCCGACGCCGCGCCGAAACGGTGAAAGAACGAGACCGTGAAAGCCGTCTGTCCTCCAACGCCTTCGTGCCCGAACAGGCGCGAGCCGCTCACCTGAATCGTGTTCGCCGCGTCGAGCCGCGCGGTCACACCCGCGGTCACGAACAGGTCGCGTCTCTCCTGTGCGGAGAACTCGCCCGCGCCGTAGCGAGCCTCGCCGTTGAAGTCGAAGCGCGAGTAAGAGGTCTGGAAGCGCGCGCCGACTTCGCTGCCGCGCGTGAGCGGCAACTCCGCGTCCGGAACGAGTTGCGGGAGAAGATAGCGGTTCGTGATTAAGAACCGAACGGGGTCGGCCTCGAAAGCCTCGCGCGCGGCCTCGGGCAGTAAAGCGGGGTTGCGTATGAGTAAGCCAGCGAGCGACGGCGAGTTTTCGAGGCGATTCAGATAGCCCGTGACCGAGCCGCCGCGCCAGTTGAAGCGTAGCTGCTCGCGGATTTGCAGCCCGCGGCCCACCTGCGCGCCGGCCTCCGTCTCAGTGTTCGACGTGAGCCGCGCCTCGAAGTCGTTCAACCAGCGGCGGCCGAGCCGCTGAGAGTATTTGAAGGTCGCGGCTGTAGTTTGAAGGTGCCAAGTGAAGTCCGAGGCCGCGCGCGCGTTCGTTTCGAGTTGCTGTCGTGTGAGGCTGAATGAGAAGCGCGTGCCGCGTGCGGCCCTGAAGGCCGCGCTAGCGAAGAGCATGGCGCTGTTGAGCGGCGTGCGGCGCAGCGCCGAAGGCGACTCGGTCGTCGTGCGCCGGAAGCTCGCGCTGACGGTGAGCCGCTGCCAACGCTGCCAGCGAAGCCCAAACGAAGTCAGAGCGCGTCCGCCGGGCTGAGCACCTATCGAGACGTAAGGCGAATCTTTATCTACCTTCATCGCCTCGCCGTAAACCTTAAAGTCGGCGGCCTCCGCGTCGAAGCGGCCGCGCAGAGATAGTCCTCCGTTGGCATACGCCGCTTCAGCCTCCGCGCTCAACTGTTCACTCGGCTTGTAGCGCACGTCCATCTGTAAGACGAGACCGCCGCGCTCGCCTCGCGACTCGCGACGCGGCGATACCCACACGACGCCAGCTCTCGCTTGCAACGCGCCGCGGTCTACGACGGGCACGAGGACGCCCGCGAGCCTTCCTTCTCCGCCGTCGAAGAACGCGGGCGAAGGTCGCGCGACGCCCGCGAAGAGTTCCGCGCCGCGGAGTGGCGACGCGCCGCCCGCGACGAGGTGCGGGCCGCGCAGGCGGAAGCCGTTCGGGCCGAGCGGCGAGAGGTTCAGGTCGCTGTCGAGCAGGTCGAGCGTCCCCGCCGCGGAGTCGAAACCGAGCGTGAGCCGGTTTGCGCCGACGCCTAAATCGAACGGACGGCCGAATTCACGCAAGCCGCGCCCGAAGAGTTGCGACAGGTCTGCCCCCGCGCGCAGGACGCGCCCGTCGTCGTACTTTCTGCTGAAGTCGAACGTGTGTCGGAGAAGCGACGGCCCGCCGCCGGACGGCGGCGAGAAGGTTAGAGAGTATGTTCCCGCGTACGACTCGGGCCGCTCGGCTGGCTGCGGCGTCGTAGACTTGCGCGCGGCAGGTTGGCGCGCGACTTCGACGGCATAGGCCGTGCGGCTTTCGCTCGTCGAGACGACGAGGATGGTTTCGCCCGGCGCGAGGCCCGTGACGAATACGGTGTGGCCGTCGCGGATTTCGGCGGACGCGGTCTGCGAGTCAACGACCGTTGCGGAGACGACCGGCTCGTAGAAGAAAATTCCGTGCGAGCCGCGCACAGTGAGTTTGATTCGCTGTGCGTATTTGCCGCGTCGTTCGGCGGCCGCGTCGCGCGCGGGCAAGAGCGCCTGCGCGAAGGGGCTTCGCGAGACGACACCCTTGACGAAGGCCGCGGCGACCGACGCGGCTTCAGACGGCGAGAGGGCCGCGAGCGTCGGCCACAACAACGCGGCCAGACAGAGAAGCCTCACGCAACTGCGTGAGGCTAACAGTCGTCTTGCGGGGCGCTCTCTCATCCTCATCCTGAACCGGTCTACGCTCGTATCAACTCCGCGTCACCTGTTCGCGGCCGAGGCCGAAACGTCGCGCGCCTCGAAGGGCAGTTCGTAGACGAGTGTCGCCGGCTCCATCCCGACGCGGTCGTAGCTGAGCGTGACCACGGCCGTGTAGCGACCCGCGGCCAACGCGCCTGCCCACTCCGCCTTGTATTCGCCGCGCTGCCCCGGCATGAACCTCTTCTCCTGTATCCGGCCGCGCCCGGCCGGAGCGCCCGACGAGTCGAGAATGACGAAGGAACCGCGAACGCGCGCGTGCGTCGTGCTGCGGTTGCGAACGTCCAAGGAGAGTTCGAGCGGCGCGGACGCGGTTGGCGGCCGCACGCCGCCGTCCATGATTTCGACGTTGTACTCGGCCGCGTCTTCCGTCGTCAGCATTATGAGTCCGCGGAAGCCGAAGCCGATTGAGGCGGTGGCCGTCGTCCCGCCTGAGCCTGTCGTGTACATGGCCGTCGCGTCGTCCGGCGTCGCCTCGAAGACGGGCATCGTGTAGTAACCGCCCGCGGCGGACAGCGGCACGCTGACGACGGCCTTGACGCTCGCCGAGCTGTTAGGCTCGACGACGACCTCCGAGGGCGTGAGCTGCACCCACGTTGATGCGGAACGCGGGAGCGTGCCCGGCCTGTCCGTCACGCGTCGGTTCTGCTCGTCGTACCAGTAGTCGGAGACCGAGCAGCGGAAGCGCAGGCGCGCGGGCGTGTTGTTGGAGAGCGTGTAGGTCTGCGTGTAGGTCGAGCCGCGCTTCACCTTCGCGTCTATAGAGATGGGAGCGATGCCGAGGGCCGAAGCAGCGGCCGGGCCCGCGGGCGGCGCGACGGCCGCCGTCTGCTGCGCGCGCGCTTGGCCGCTGAACAATGCGACCAGCAACGCGCACGTCACCGCGATGAAGATTCTTTTTGAAGACATCTTTCTTCTTCCTATCCGTAAAGTTTGAACGCCCGCTTGCCCCGCAGGAGCTACCCCGCCCCCGAGGCGCTCGCCGGTCGAAACCCCAGATTCGACGGCGGGACAAGCGGGCGAACCCGCTCACGGTCGAACGAAAGTTATTCGACCGTGATGGTGTAGATGAGCGTCGCGCTCTTGGCCCCGGCGGCTTCCGTGCGCGGGACGTAGACGCCGACGTAACGCTCGATGGCGACGCCGCTCGCCGCGCCCGAGGCGACGGAGGCGGGGGTCGAGGTGCTCACCGTAGAGGCCGAAGAGATGGACGAGTTACCCTCGCGCGCGACCTGCGTGTCGCCCGCGGCGTCCTGCTCGACCTCGATGGTCGCGGTCTCAGTCGTGAAGCCGGAGTAGACCGGCGTCAGGTTGATGGGCGTCTTGTAGAGCGCGCCCGAGCCGTCGGCGACGACCGAGACGCCTGCGGCCGGTGTGCCGAGGCCGAGGCCGTTGACGTTACCGAAGCTGACGCTGAAGAGTCCCGTGGCGTTGCTGCCCGAGACGGTCGCGCCGCCCGCGCCGGTCGAGATGTTGAGCTGCACAGCGGTCTGAACCGTGGCCGACATCCCAAGCTCTGCCGTGGTGGACGAGGCGTTTACGACGGGGCCCTGCGCGTAGGCCGCGCCGCCGAAGACGAAGAGCGCGGCGAGCATGCCGAGCAAACGAAGAGGCGAACGTAAAGTCATTCGAGTGTTTCTCCTGATTGAAAGGTTCTTTGGGTGTTGGTTGTAGGCTATGTGGGCCGCGCGAAAAGTTTCGCGGCGGCCCCGGGGCGAGTGTCGGGTTACTCGCCGCGGGCGGTCGTTGCGGCCGCGACGGAGGCGTAGCGGGCCGCGGCACTCGACCGCGCGGCCTTAACGGCAACACGCGTGCCTTGTCGCCCGCCGGACGTATTCCTATGCCAAGCGGTCTGCGCCCCGACAGAGACCGTCATTCCTCCCTGTATTTCTGTCCGCTGACTCCGGCAGTTTGCCGTTCAACGGCGGCAGCCCTGCCGACTCCGACGTTTTTTCTTTGGTCGTCTACGTCGAACCGAACTGGCACGGTGGATGCTCAACGCCTGTGCGGCCGGGAGTAGGCTCCGCCGCGTGTAGACTTTGAACGACTCAGCAGCGGCGTGACCTATACCCGAGGCGGGCGGACGGCGTTCGACCCGTTCGGCCGCCGCGTGACCCTCCCTGACATTCCCGCTTATGGCTTATCCACTCTTCATACAGTCCGGCGCCGTCGGCACGTACGGCTCGTCGGAGTTCATGGACGAGAGCGAGCGCCGCATCCTCGTAGTGGACGACGAGGAGCAGGTGCGCAACCTTCTGTCGAGCTATCTGGGCGAGAGCTACCCCTGCTCGAAGGCGGCCTCGGCCGACGAGGCGCTACAGCTTCTCGCCGCCGAGCCGCACGCGCTCGTCATCGCGGACGTGGTGATGCCGGGGCGCAACGGCATCGAGCTTTTGCGCGAGATAACCGCGCGCCACCCGGACACAATGGTCGTCATGGTCTCCGGGATAGCGCGCACGCAGCGCGTGCTCGACGCCGTGCGACTCGGCGCTTACGACTACCTGATTAAACCCTGCGACCTCGACGTGCTCTCGATGACGGTCGAGCGCGCGCTGGAGAGGCGTGCGCTGCTGCGCGCCGCGCGCCACTACAAGGTAGACCTCGAACGCCGCAACGAAGAACTGAGGCGGCGCAAGGCGGAGTTGGAGTCGCTACAGTCGCAGATCGTCCAGAGCGAAAAGATGGCCTCGATAGGGCAGCTCGCCGCGGGCGTCGCGCACGAGTTGAACAACCCGGCGGGGTTCCTTTACGGGAACATGGAGCTTCTGGGCGAGTGCGTGCGCGGTCTCGAACGCCTTCTACTCTTTTACGAGACCGTGCCGCTCGCTGGCGAAGACGCGGCGCGCGCGCGGGCCATCAAGGACGAGATAGATTACGAGAGGACGCTTGAAGACCTCCGCTCGATCGTCGCGGACTGCCGCGACGGTGCCGAGCGCATACGCGACGTGGTGCAGAACCTCCGCACCTTCTCGCGCCTCGACGAGGCGGAGTTCAAGAAGGTGGACATTCACGAGGGCCT